>CAUTDS010000035.1:0-20299 GCA_963537175.1 uncultured Actinomycetes bacterium | reverse complement strand
GCACCAGAAAGCCAAAAAGTCACGCCACCGGCAACACGTAGTGTCCTATAACCCGGGTAATGGGGGTGGGTTGAGCGACCATGCGTGCACACGCGCGGGGGAGTGGGTATACGAAAGCGGGCCGCCCAGTGGGCGGCCCGCTTCACGTCAAACTATCGTTCGCGCTCAGTCACCGAGCGAGGCAACGCGACGAGCAAGCTTGGACTTGCGGTTCGCAGCCTGGTTCTTGTGGATGACGCCCTTGGAGACGGCGACGTCCAGCTTGCGCGAAGCAACGCGCAGTGCAGCGAGAGCCTTCTCCTTGTCGCCGGCCTCAACGGCCTCGCGGGTCTGACGGACCAGGGTCTTCAGCTCGGACTTCACGGACTGGTTACGAACGCGGCGCTTCTCGTTGGTCAGGATGCGCTTCTTCTGGGACTTAATGTTTGCCACAGTCGGATTTCTCCTTGATGTATGTCTGACAGGGTCGGTGAGGGCTGTGTCAAGACCGGGACTTAGGCGTGGGGACACCCGCAAACGGTCCTAACCAGACCCCCTGCCCGACCAGGCCGGGAGTCCAACGACCGATCATACCAGGGTGGGGCCTTTTCGTCATATCCCTAGGCGTTCTCGTGCCTCGTAAGGTCGGTCACGTGTTGGAGGTGTCAGTCGCCGTGCGTGCGGTAGTGATCCTCGAGGGCGTCGACGATGAGCTGCCAGGTTGCCTTGGGCAGGATCGAGCCCTCGCGGCGCACGTCGGTGGCCTTGACCCACAGGGCGCGGTCGAGGCGCACCTCGGAAGGGCGTCCCTTCGAGTCCCAGTCTCCCGCGCCGATGTCGAGCCAGTAGCGTCCGGCGGCAGCTTCCTGGGCGGCGTCGCGCGTGTGATCCTTGCTGGTCAGCTGCAGGAGGTACACGCCCTCGCCTTGCGCGCCGATGACGACGGCCGGGCGATCCTTGCCGACGGAAGCGTCCTCCTGGTAGGGAACCCAAGTCCACACGACCTCGCCGGGATCCGCATCGCCGTCCATCACGGGCGTGTACGAGGCGTGGGCAAGCGCGTCGGCGATGCTCGCTTCGCGGATCGAGGTCTTAGGGCGATTCGAGGTCGCCGGGTCCTCGTAGTGGCTCTGGGAGCCCGAGTGCGTCGACGAGGAGGTGGATGAACGCGGCTGGGGAGTCGACTTCTTGCTCGACTGGCGCTGCCCCGTCTTGGTGGTCGCGGTGTTCTTCTGCGCTTCCTCTGTGGCGCCGGAGATGACGCCGATGAGGAAGTTGATGATGCCCCTGACGATTGAGTTCATGGGACCAGCATACGGCAGCTGTTGGGGAGCATGTTTTATCCACAGGCCCCTGCAGCGGTCGCGAGTTATCCACAGGCTTCGTGATGGCACGTGACAGTGCATATCAGCCCGTGTCACTCTGTCGTTGTTCGCAGGTGAACACGCGACAAGAGAAAGGCGACGATGATGTTGACTGCAACGATGCACGGACCGGTTGTATCTCTGGATGCGCTGGCAGGGGGTGGTACGTCCGAGGGGAACGGCGAGGCTGCGACGCGTGCACGGTCCTCGATTCATGAGTCAGTGCGCTGCGGGGCTGCGGGCAAGGTAGACAAGGCGCTCGAGTACAGCCTCGAGGCCTATCGACAAGAGGGTGCGCCCGCCGAGCTGCGTCTTGAGGCCGCCAAGCTGTGCATCGACTGGTATGCGGCTCTCGGATCTTACGGACAGTGTAGGAAGCTGGCCGGCGAAGCGGCTCGTTTGGGAGAAAGATACCTGGAGCGCTGCCATCCGATCATTCTCATGCTGCGTAATTCGGAGGCCTACTGGCTCGCCATCCTCGGCCAGCACGATATGGCGATCCGCAAGTTTTCTGCTCTCCTGGCCGACATGAAACTCTGCCCCGATCTTGCCCCTGAGATCTCCATCGCCATCCGCAACAACTCGGCGATGCCGTGGAAGCACACGGGCAAATGGAAGAAGGCTGCGCGCGTGTATCGCGAGCTCCTCGCCGAGATGGAGGGGCAGCGCGAGGAAGCCGACATGACGCTGCTGACGGTGCGGGATAATCTCGCCGAGGTCCTCTCAGCTGATCGCTGCTACGACGAGGCCATTGCCCTCTACGAGCGCAACATGGATGCTCTGCTGACCGTCGCGGATCATGGCGACTGGCGCGTCCTGCGGCTGCGCAACGAGATCGCGCGCAACACCTGGATGGGCGGGGATCGGGACGCGGGCGAGGACCTCTGGACGGTTCTGGCCGAGGACTGCCGCAGGTACCTGGGGGATCGTGACCCGATGACTGCCCGTGTCCGCACGATCCTGCTGACCCTCGCGACGCTGCGCGGAGATGAGGGTCGGGCCATGTCGATTGCCCGCAAGCTCCGGGACGACCACCCCGATGACTGGGAAGAGTGCGACTTCAGCGAGGCCGCGTCCCTCCTCGCCGAGTCGGAGCGCGGGGGAGGGGAGTGAAAGGCGTGAGGCGTGGCCACTGTGCGCGACTTCCCGCGCCTGAACTGGCACAAACGCCTACGACAATGGGACGATAAGGAGGTTAACGACTTCACGGAGGTTCACGTGCCCATCCCCACGCCCGAGCAGCAGGCGCAGATTCGCCCGGCCCACACCCCGCAGGGGCAGATCCGGAACTTCTGCATCATCGCCCATATTGATCATGGGAAGTCGACGCTCGCGGACCGCATGCTCCAGCTGACCGGCGTCGTCGAGGCGCGCGAGATGCGCGACCAGTACCTCGATCGCATGGACATCGAGCGCGAGCGCGGCATCACGATCAAGAGTCAGGCGGTGCGCATGCCGTGGGCATACGAGGGCACCCCCTACGCGCTCAACATGATCGACACGCCCGGTCACGTGGACTTCACGTACGAGGTCTCCCGCTCCCTGGCCGCGTGCGAGGGTGCGGTCCTCCTCATTGATGCCGCGCAGGGCATCGAGGCCCAGACGCTCGCGAACCTGTACCTGGCACTCGAGAATGACCTCGCGATCATCCCGGTCCTCAACAAGATCGACCTGCCGGGCGCGCAGCCCGAGAAGTACGCGCACGAGGTCGCTCAGTTGATCGGCTGTGACGAGAGCGAGGTCCTGAAGGTCTCCGGCAAGACCGGCGAGGGCGTCGAGGCCCTCCTCGACCGCATCGTCGAGGTCGTCCCCGCCCCTGAGGGCACCCCCGACGCTCCGACGCGCGCGATGATCTTCGACTCCGTGTACGACACGTACCGCGGCGTCGTCACGTACGTGCGCGTCGTGGACGGCGTCCTGTCGACCCGTCAGCGCGTGCGCATGATGTCGACGGGCGCCACCCACGAGCTCCTGGAGCTGGGCGTCATCTCGCCCGAGCCGAAGCCTGAAGAGGGCATCGGCGCCGGCGAGGTCGGCTACCTGATCACGGGAGTGAAGGATGTGCGTCAGTCCCGCGTCGGCGACACCGTCACCAGCCAGGTGCGCGGCGCGACCGAGCCTCTTGAGGGTTACCGCGACCCGAACCCGATGGTCTTCTCCGGCATCTACCCGGTCGACGGCTCGGATTTCCCGGACCTGCGCGACGCCCTCGAGCGCCTCCAGCTCAACGATGCGGCGCTGACCTTCGAGCCCGAATCCTCCGCGGCCCTCGGCTTCGGCTTCCGCTGCGGCTTCCTCGGACTGCTCCACCTGGAGATCATCCGCGAGCGTCTGGAGCGCGAGTTCAACCTTGACCTTATCGCGACCGCCCCGAACGTCGTCTACCGCGTTGTCACGGAGGACGGCACCGAGGTGCGCGTCGACAACCCGAGCGAGTTCCCCGAAGGCAAGATTTCCGAAGTACGCGAGCCCGTCGTCAACGCGACGATCCTGACGCCCACCGAGTTCACGGGCACCATCATGGAGCTGTGCCAGGAGCGTCGCGGCTCCATGCAGGGCATGGACTACCTGAGCGAGGACCGCGTGGAGCTGCACTACCAGCTGCCCCTCGCCGAGATCGTCTTCGACTTCTTCGATCAGCTCAAGTCCCGCACGCGTGGCTACGCCTCGCTGGACTACCAGGAGAGCGGCGAGCAGAGCGCCGACCTCGTCAAGGTTGACATCCTGCTCAACGGCGACCGCGTCGACGCGTTCAGCGCGATCGTTCACCGCGATGGCGCCTACAACTACGGTCAGCGCATGACGAAGCGCCTGAAGGAACTCATTCCCCGCCAGCAGTTCGAGATTCCGGTCCAGGCAGCTGTCGGAGCGCGCGTCATCGCTCGCGAGACCATCAAGGCCCTGCGCAAGGACATGCTCGCCAAGTGCTACGGCGGCGATATCAGCCGTAAGCGTAAGCTGCTCGAGAAGCAGAAGGAAGGCAAGAAGCGCATGAAGTCCATCGGCCGTGTCGACGTGCCGCAGGAAGCCTTCATCGCGGCTCTGACCTCCGACGTTCCGACGGGCAAGAAGTGAGCGGGGATCAGATGAACGAGGCCGTGGAGGGCCGCGCTCCCGTCGGCCAGCGAGCGGATCGCCGTCCGGGCGAGGCGCCCGAGGGCACGGTCTTCATGAGCCGCACGAAGTCGTTCACGCGGCGCACGCGCGAGCTGCCCGCGAACCTTGTGCGCACGTGGGAGGCCCACGCGCACCGCTACGTGGTGGAGCCGCGTCGCGGCGTTGGCTACACGACGGTCGCGCAGGATTTCACGATCGATCTGGACGAGCTCTTTGGACGCAGCGCACCCGTGACCCTCGAGATCGGTTCGGGCACGGGCGAACAGATCGTCGCTGCGGCGGCCGCTCATCCTGAGCGCGACTTCCTGGCCCTTGAGGTCTGGGTTCCGGGTATCGCCAAGCTCGTCTCCAAGGCGGTCGAGGCTGACGTGGACAACATTCGCGTCATCGAGGCCGACGCCGCTCAGGCGCTGCCGATCATGCTTGAGGACGCGTGCCTGGACGAGGTCTGGACCTTCTTCCCTGACCCGTGGCGTAAGGCCCGGCATCGTAAGCGTCGCCTCGTCTCCGATTCCTTCGCCCTCGAGGTTGCGCGCCTGCTGCGCGATCGCGGGGCCTGGCGCCTGGCCACTGACTGGGATGACTACGCCTGGCAGATGCGCGACGTCGTCGAGGCCTGCGAGCTCTTCGAGAACCCGTATGCGGGGCAGCGTCCGGACCCGGAGGATCCGCAGCCGCAGCGCGGTGGATTCGCCCCGCGCTTTGAGGGGCGTGTCGTCACGCACTTTGAGACGCGAGGTATCGATGCGGGCCGTCACGCCCACGACATTGTCGGCATTCGCCGCCCCCGTGGCTGAGAGCGGCATGGAGCCCGGCGCCACCCCCGCTCTGGTGGGAGCGCGCTTGTGAGCCCCGCGCAGCCAGACGGCCAGCGTTGGCCAGACGACGGCGCTCTGGACCCCGGCCTCGTCGAGGCGGAGGTTCGTCGTCCGCTCTCCCTGTACGTGCACGTGCCGTTTTGTCGCGTGCGCTGCGGCTACTGCGACTTCAACACGTACACGGTGGGATTCGGCCCGGGTGCGCAGGTGGGGGACTATGCTCCGTCAGTCCTGGCCGAGGCCTCGCTGGCTGCTCGCGTCATGGCCGAGTCCGGGCTGCCCGCGCGGAAGGCTCAGACCGTGTTTTTTGGCGGAGGTACCCCGACGATGCTCGACACTGCCGAGCTCGTCGAGATCCTGACGGGCCTGCGTGAGCGCATCGGTATTGCGCCCGGCGCCGAGGTGACTCTCGAGGCCAATCCCGACACGGTGACGCGCGAGGGGCTCGTGCAGCTGGCCGACGCGGGTTTTACGCGTGTCTCCTTCGGCATGCAGTCTGCGGTCCCCGCGATCCTCGCGACGCTCGACCGCACCCACATGCCCGAGCGGGTGCCCCTCGTCGTCCAGTGGGCGAAGGAAGCGGGCCTGTCGACGTCCGTCGACCTCATATACGGCACGCCGGGGGAGAGCCTTGCCGACTGGGAGACGTCCCTGCGTGCCGCGCTGTCCTATGAGACCGACCACATCAGCGCCTACGCCCTCGTTGTTGAGGAGGGAACCAAGATGGGGGCGCAGGTGGCCAGGGGAGAGCTGCCGACCCCGGACCCGGACGACGAGGCCGCCAAGTACGAGCTGGCCGACGCCCTCCTCGGCGAGGCGGGCTATGCCTGGTACGAGATCTCGAACTTCGCGCGTGTGACCGACGCGGATGCGGCCTCGGGACGCCCGTCCACGTTCTACGCGCACGCCTCGGCACACAACCTTGCCTATTGGCGCGACTGGGACTGGTGGGGCCTGGGGCCCGGCGCGCATTCCCACGTGGGCCGCACGCGCTGGTGGAACGTCAAGAACCCCGCTGCGTACGCCGCTCGACTGCGCGATGGGCGTTCCCCCGCTTACGCCGGGGAAATCCTGGACGAGGATACGCGCGAGCTCGAGCGCGTCATGCTGGGCGTGCGCACGTCTGAGGGGATCGAGTTGGCCGGCTTGCCCGGCACTCGTCAGGGCGACGAGGCCGGGGCTGTGTTGGATGCCGGCGTGGCCTCGGGTGGGTGCGTCGCCGCGCTCATTGCGGATGGCCTCATTGACGGTGCCGCCGCCCTGAGGGGGCGTGTGATTCTGACGCTGCGTGGACGGCTGCTCGCTGACTACGTGACCCGCGAATTGATGGGGTATTGAGTCGTTCTTCCTGGTGATTTTCCGTAATCTGCATGCGGTGGTAAACGGATTATTTCTCCCTTAATTGCCGCAGTATTACTTGTATTTATCTTAATACAAGCGTAACTATGGATAGTTTTATGAGGTGTTCATAAGTAATAGGTTGCCCTGAATGTGACAAGCTTGGATTACGTGGCAATACTGTTGACATCATGGTTGAAATATGTTTGCCTAGGTATGTCATGTGAAGCCGTGCTGTCTGCTAGTCGTCTCCTTGAGAGGGCTTGTGGAGGGGTAGATACAAGGAAAAGTGTGGTATTGTGACTCTGCGATACGCTGTCATTGCTGACATCGTGGGCTCTCGTACGTTGACCAATCGTGCAGACGCTCAGAGAATCTTTGAAGCGGCCTTGGAGCGAGCCAGTGAGGGGCTGGCGCTGCTGCAGGCTCCGTACCCGACGGTGGGGGACGAGTTCCAGGCGGTTGCCTACACGCTCGAGGACGCTCTCCTCCTGACGCTGCGCGCGCAGCTTCTTCTTCCCCCGCAGCTCCAGCTGCGTTTCGGCATTGGTGCCGGTCGGATTGAGGAGTTCGCGTCGGGCGTGCATCGCCAGGCTCCGGCCCGTGGTCGCGGTGCGGACTTGGCGGCTCTTCAGGACGGATCAGCGTGGTGGGCGGCCCGGGCCGCGATCAACCGTGCGCACGATGTGCAGGATGCCTCGAACCCCTTTATTCGCACGTGGTTCATGGCGCACGCGTCCGTCGAATCCGACTTTTCTTCGCACTGCCAGACCTGCATCAACGCGATGCTGAGCCTGCGCGATCATTCGATTCTCAAGCTGTCGGCGCGTCATCGCCGTATCACAGCCTCGCTGCTGCTGGGTAAGACGCAGGTGGAGATCGCCCGCGCCGAGAAGCTGTCGCAGCAAGCCATTTCTGATTTTGCCCGAGGCACGGGGGCGGGGCTCATTCAGTCTTCACTGATCATCGCGGAGGCTGCTCGTGCATGAAGTTCTTCTCCTGGGCATCGCCGCCTCGGAGCTGACCGTACTTCTCACCTCTGACCCGCGCCGCTGGTCGCGACGCCTGTCGCTCTTTCTGACGCTGCTCCTTGCGGTGATCTGCTACTCCTGGTTCATCCTGGGCGTGAGCGCCGTCGCGAACGCGATCGGCGCGACGCTAGCGCTTGTGTGGTTCGCTTGGGACCTCGTCGATCCGTCGGCACGCGGCGTTCTCGCTCGCTGGGCGTTGGCGTCCGTCGGCTTCGTTGCCCTGCTGAGCCTGGATCCGTTGAACTTCCCCCTGCTGTCGCTGCGTTCTGGGCGTCCCATCGACCTGATCATCGCGGTGCTTTTCCTTGTCACGGGTCCCGTCAATCACCTGATCACGGCGATCCTGCAGTGCGCGCGCGGCCGCGCCTCCACCCCTGTTCCCGGGTGGATTAATGCCCCAGTTCTGCCAGCGATGCCGGTGGCTGACGAGGAGGACACTGATGGTGACGCGGATGAGGCCGCGGAGCCCGAGGTTATTTCCGGTGCGCTGCCCGTCTTGGGGGCGCAGCCGGACGAGGAGGAAGTGACGGCTCTGCGTGGCGGACGCTGGATCGGACCGCTCGAACGTCTGCTCATCATCGTTCTGGCCGGTGCCGGCGCGGAGGTTGCGATCGCGGCAGTCGTCGCCGCCAAGGGAGTTATTCGATTCCCCGAGATCTCGCAGGATTCGACGGGTGAGAAGGCAGAGGAATTCCTCATCGGATCGGTTTCGTCGTGGATCCTGGCCGCGCTCGTGTCGATGCTCATTCGTGTCGTGAGCCTGCACTGAAACTCGTGCCGCTAGAGTATGCCGGGTGAATAGCTCAGACCCCTACGGCCGCAACATTTTTGCCCACGACCCGCATCGCGACGGGCCGGGAGCGCGGCGCCCGCGTTCGCAGGCCGTCCACGTTGAGATCGGCATGGTCCTCGAAGACGTGGCCTCGGGCTGGGTTGGTGCAGTGACGCGTGTGGAGAAGTCCGGTGGTATCCATCTCGTCGAACTTGAGGATCGTCGGGGCGTGCGTCGCTCCTTCCCCCTCGGCCCCGGCTTCTGGCTCGAGGGGCGCCCCATCGAGGCGCTGCCTCCGCGCCCGGCTCCTGCCCAGGCCTCGACGGGGACCCAGGTAAGCGCGTCGGGGCGGCGCATCACCAACTCCGGATCTTTCGCTCCCGCGTCGAGCGGACCCAAGGTCGCCAAGCGCTCGCGCATCTGGGTCGAGGGGCGCCACGACGCGGAGCTCGTCCAGCACGTGTGGGGCGAGGATTTGGCCGAGGCCGGGATCGCCGTGCAGCTCCTCGAAGGCGTCGACAACCTTGAGGCGATCCTGGAGGTTTTCGACCCGACGGACACCGCGCGCGCGGGCGTCCTCGTCGACCACATGGTCCCCGGATCCAAGGAGTCCCGCATCGCCGAGGCCGTATCGGCGCGCTGGCCGGGCGCGGTCCTCGTCCTCGGCCACCCGTTCATCGACATCTGGCAGGCAGTCAAGCCCGCCCGCGTCGGCCTCGAGCGCTGGCCCGACGTGCCGCGCGGCATCGATATCAAGCATGGCACTCTTGAGGCCCTCGGCTGGCCGCACGCCGATCAGCGTGACATCGCCATGGGATGGAAGCGGATCCTGTCCACCGTGCGCACCTACCGTGACCTTGAGCCGGCGTTGCTCGGGAGGGTCGAGGAGCTCATCGACTTCGTGACCGTGCCCTGGGCGCAATGAGTCGCGTCGACCGAGTGTGAGGTTCGCGCTGGGCGCACACCTGGCTCGTCCCTCATGTCGCCCCCAATTGGCTGCGAGGAGTAGCATTGGCACTCAGGAAGTAGGAGTGCCAGAACGGGAGGAGATGGCATGACGCGCAACAGTGCACAGAACCGCAGGCTCGACGTTCTGCGAGCCATCGTCACCCAGTACGTGGCCACCCGCGAACCTGTTGGCTCAAAGGCCATCGCCGCCGGAGGGCTCGGCGTCTCATCCGCGACCATTCGCAACGACATGGCGGTGCTGGAGGAAGCCGGTCTCATCTATCAGCCCCACACCTCGGCCGGGCGCGTGCCGACCGACCGCGGCTACCGCGTGTTCGTCGATCGTCTCGCCGAACTCAAGCCGATGAGCGGACCTGAGCGCCACGCGCTCGAGACCTTCCTGGCCGAGTCCGTCGATATCGACGACGTCGTGGAGCGTTCCGTTCGTCTCCTCGCCCAGGTGACGCACCAGGTTGCCCTCGTGCAGTACCCGGGAGCGCGCGTGCGCGTCCTCAAGCACCTCGAGGTCATCGCTTTGGCCCCCGGCCGAGTCCTCGTCGTGGTCATCACCACGGACGGAGAGGTCGGGGAACGCAGCCTCACCCTTCACGCGCCCCTCGACGATGCTCAGCTGCGCGAGGCGCGCGAGCACCTGCGCCACCACTGCGACGGCGCGACTTCTGGAACCGCGCAGTCCTGCGTCGACGAAGCCACGGCCTCGGCGCGGCCCGAGCTGGTTGGAACGGTCGCCGCGATCGGCGCGGCTCTGACGGACGTCCTGAGCGGCCAGAGTGAGTCGAAGATCGTCGTCGCGGGTGCCGCGAACCTGGCCCGTGGAGCTCTCGACTTCCGTGACATTGCTCCGGTCCTGGATGCCCTCGAGGAGCAGGTCGTCCTCATGCGCCTGTTCGCCGAGACTGACCCGGGCGACGACGTTCACGTGAGCATCGGCGCTGAGAATCCCCACGACGGCCTGGCGGAAGCTGCCGTCGTCACGGGCACGTACCGTGCTGGCGCCGACGACTCCGTCGGCTCAGCGCACCTCGGCATCGTTGGCCCCATGCGCATGGACTATGCGCGAACCATGAGCTCCGTGAGAGCAGTCGCCGCCTACCTGTCGCGATACCTCGCCGCCCAGCACGGCGACTAAACCGCCCCACAGACGTTGATGAACATCCCCCACGAGAAGAAAGAGCAGCCGTGAGAGACTACTACGAGGTTCTCGGTGTCGCCCGTGACGCCAGCCAGGACGAGATTAAGAAGGCCTACCGCAAGCTCGCGCGTAAGCTCCACCCCGACTACGCGGGAGCCGACTCCGAGGAAGCCTTTAAGGAGCTGTCCGTTGCCTACGAGACGCTCTCGGATCCCGAGAAGCGCCAGATGTACGACATCGGCGGCCCCGACGCGCTGCGCGGCGGTGGCGCGGGTGCCGGCTTCGGCGGATTCTCCGACATCTTCGAGGCTATGTTCAGCGGTGGATTCGGCGCGTCCGCTGCGGGCCCGGCTTCCCGAGTGCGTCGTGGCAAGGACAAGCAGGTGACCGTCGACATCACCTTGGAGGACGCCGCGTTCGGTGCCGCCAAGGAGGTCTCCTTCGACACCTACGTTCTGTGCGACGCCTGCAACGGCTCGATGTGTCAGCCGGGAACGTCGCCCACGCAGTGCACCACCTGCCATGGCTCGGGCTTTGTCACCCAGATTCAGAACTCCCTCTTCGGTCGCATGCAGACGCAGGCTCCCTGCCCGTCGTGTCAGGGATACGGCAACACGATTGCCACCCCGTGCGCCGAGTGCTCGGGAGCGGGTCGCGTGCGCACGCGCCGCACCCTCAACATCAACATCCCGGCGGGCGCCTCCGAGGGGACCCAGATCCGCGTCAGCGGCGAGGCCGAGGTCGGCCCCGGCGGCGGCCCGAACGGTGACCTGTATCTGCTGATCCGCGAGAAGAAGCACCCTGTGTTCGATCGCCGAGGCGACGACCTGCATACGTGGATCACGATCCCGATGACCACTGCGGCGCTGGGCACCGAGTTCGAGCTGGAGACCCTCGACGGCAAGAAGACCGTGACGATCAACCCGGGTACCCAGCCCAACGACGACATCGTCCTGGAGGGCTTGGGCGTCGGTCACCTGCAGCGTTCGGGCCGCGGCTCGATGCACGTGCACGTGGACGTTCAGATCCCCAAGAAGCTCGACGACAAGTCGCGCGAGCTGCTTGAGGAGCTGGCGAAGGTCCGCGGCGAGGTGCGCGTGGAGCCCCATCGTCAGCAGTCCTCGTTCTTTGACAAGCTCCGCGACACTTTCATGGGGTGATGCACCGTGACGCTGCCCGTTTTCCTCGGCTCGGACCTAACCCCGGCCCTTGAGTCCCTGTCCGTGGGGGACAGTGCGACCCTCGGGGGAGCCGAAGGGCGTCACGCAGCCTCGGTGCGCCGCATTGGCGCGGGGGAGTGGGTTGACGTCGTCGACGGGCGTGGCCTGCGAGCGACCTGCGAGGTGAGCGGGAGCGACAAGGCCTCGCTGTCCCTCATCGTGCGTGCGCTCGCGCAGGAGGAAGCCCCGAGTCCCGAGGTCATCCTCGTTCAGGCGCTCGCTAAGGGTGGGCGCGACGAGGCCGCCGTCGAGATTTGCACGGAGATCGGCGTCGACAGGGTGATCCCGTGGGCCTCCCAGCGCGCCATCGTCCAGTGGAAGGGTCCGAAGGCCGAGAAGGGGCGCGCGAAGTGGGAGGGCGTGGCCCGCGCGGCCGCCAAGCAGTCGCGCCGCGCATACGTCCCGGTCGTTGAGGACGTCATGGACAGCCGTGAGCTCGCCTCCTGGGTTGCCTCCCTGACGGGCCAGGCCGGGGTGGCCTTCGTCTGCCACGAGGAGGCCGCGGATTCGCTCGGAGCCGCGTTGGCACGCATCCAGGAGTCCAGTGAGGACGGGGCGATGCCCGAACGGATCGCGCTCATCGTGGGCCCCGAGGGCGGCATCGGAGCGGAGGAAACCGCGCAGCTCGTGGAGGCGGGTGCCTCCGCGATCGGGCTGGGAGACAACGTCCTGCGTTCCTCCACGGCCGGAGCTGTCGCTCTGACGCTGATCCGCGCCGCCGCGGGGAAATACTAGGGTGTCTCAGCTCTCGAAGCCGGCGATCCGTGCGCTGAGTGTGTGGGTCTGTCCCGCGCCCAGCGCCACTATGTCCGTGCCCGAGTTGAAGGCGTTGGGCGGGCAGCTCATCGGCTCGACGGCCACGCCTACGCGGCCGATGTAGTCGGCCGAGTAGACCTGCAGCCAGCGCGCGTCCGAGGATAGGGAGACGCCCACACCGGAGGCGGGGTCGCGCAGCGTCACGGCCCAGGTGCCCTCGGGCAGGCCCGCAAAGGCGTGGTCCAGTTGGCTGGTTCCGATGACGGCGGGGGAGCGGAAGTCCAAGCCGAAGTCTGCCACGTCGTGGGAGGCGACCGGGATCATGGAGGCGTCGGCCTCGTAGATGATCGACGCGGGGTTCGCCAGCTCCAAATCGTCCGCGCGCGTATCGTCGACGGCCAGGTAGGGGTGGAAGCCGACGCCGTAGGGGGCAGTGCCCTCGCCGATGTTCGTCGCGGACAGCTCGATGGTCAGGCCAGCGTCCGCATCCAGGCTGTAGCGCGCGGATGCAAGAAGCGTCCACGGATAGGAATAGCGCGCGGCGATGAGGGTGCGCAGGAGGAGCGAGGAGGAGTCGGCCTCGGCAATGTCCCATTCCTGGAAGGCGACGAAGCCGTGCAGGGACGTCCCGAATGTGGGTTCATCGACGGGGAGGTCGTAGGACGTGCCCTCCCACGAGTAGGAGCCTCCTGCGACGCGGTTCGGCCATGGCATGAGCACCTTGCCGAGATAGCCCGGGGGACACTCGCGCACGCCGTGGGGGACGACCAGCTCGTGCCCGCGGTAGCGCAGACCAGCCAATCCGGCGCCGACGGTAACGATCCGCGCCTCGTAGTCCCCGGCCTGAAGAGCGATCTCGCGCCCCGACGGGCCACGATCCAACATTGATGCTCCTTCGCAATCACTGAACATGGACGACACTTATTGTAAACGGAGTTGAGTCGTCTGGGTCACTGTGAGCGCGTATCCTTATAGAGAATGACTCTCGATTGAAAGGAACGCCTCGGCCCATGGCACACGAGATCACCGACGAATTCGTCGCCTCCCTACACGCATCCTCAGACTCCGCCCGCGCGGTCGCACGCAACGCCGTGTCCCACGCCGGCGTTGAGCCCGTCGCCTTCGACCGCGCCAAGGTGGTCGCCACCCCCACGGTCGTATCCCACAAGGTGGACGACTGGAAGGTGACGTCGCAGAAGAAGTCCGGCCGCTGCTGGCTCTTCTCCTCCCTGAACCTGCTGCGCTCGACTGCGCGCACCCGCCTGGGCCTCAAGGACTTCGAATTCTCGCAGAACTACGTGCTGTTCTGGGATAAGTTCGAGCGCGCCAACTTCTTCCTCACCGACGTCATCGCGACCGCGAAGACCGAGGAACTCGACGGCCGACTTCTGCAGTTCCTGCTCGGTGATGTCCTCTCCGACGGTGGCCAGTGGGACATGGCGGTGTCCCTGTACCTCAAGCACGGCCTCGTCCCCAAGGTCGCGATGCCCGAGACCGAGTCCTCCGGCCACACCGCCCCCATGAATGACCGCCTCAAGGTCGTCCTGCGCCGCACTGCCCTCGAGCTGCGTTCCCTCGTCGAGGCCGGCGCCTCGGAGGAGGAGATCCTCGAGGTCAAGGAGGCCGCGCTGGCCGACGTGTGGCGCATCCTCGTCATCTGCCTGGGCGAGCCCCCAGCCTCCTTCGAGTGGGAGTGGCGTGACGACAAGGGTGAGTTCCACCGCGACGGCGTCCTCACGCCGCGCGAGTTCTACTCCCGCTACGTCGACGTCGACCTCACGCAGTACGTGTGCCTCGTGGACGACCCGCGCGCCGAGCACCCCAAGGGACACACCCTCACGGTCGACCACATGGGCAACGTGGTCGGCGGCCGCCCGATCCTCTACGTGAACACCCCCGTCGAGCAGATCCGCGAGATCACGGCCTCCATCCTGGCCTCGGGGCGCGCCGTCTGGTTCGGCGCCGACTGCGGTCAGCAGTCCGACCGCGCGTCCGGCCTGTTCGTCGACGGCCTTTACGACTTCGACAACCTGTTCGGCGTGGACTTCTCCACCTCGAAGGAGCAGCGCGTCAACACCGGCGAGTCCGCGATGAACCACGCGATGCTCTTCACCGGCGTCGACATCGACGACGAGGGCAACGCCCGCCGCTTCCGCGTGGAGAACTCCTGGGGCGAGGAGCCTGGAGAAAAGGGCTTCTTTACGATGGACGCCGCCTGGTTCGACGCCAACGTGTTTGAGGTGGCCGTGCACGTCGACGACCTGCCCGCCGACCTGCGCGCGGTCATCACCGAGGAACCGCTGCACCTGCCGGCGTGGGATCCGATGGGCGCGCTGGCCTGAGGCGGTTGGCCGCCCAGCGAACGAGAACCGCCTCGGCGGTCCGTTCGCTATGTGACCTCCTTCGCCGCGGGGCGGGTGGAGTGGGACAATTGTTCCGCGACACCCGCCCCGTTATCTGTGGAGGACATATGAGCACCGACGTGACCCGCTACTTCGCCTTCGGACTGCCCAAGGCCGAGCTGCACCTGCACCTGGAAGGCACCCTCGAGCCCGATCTGAAGCTGGCCCTGGCCCGAAAGAACGGTGTCGACATCGGCCAGTCCACGGTCGAGGAGGTGCGCGCCACCTACCAGTTCAACGACCTCACGTCCTTCCTGGCCGTCTACTACCCGGCGATGGACGTCCTCCAGGACGAGGACGACTTCCACGACCTGGCCGCCGCCTATTTTGAGCGTGCCCGCGCCAACGGCGTCGTGCGCGCCGAGTGCTTCTTCGACCCCCAGGCCCACACCTCTCGCGGCATCGCCATCGAGACGGTCATCCGCGGCTACCACCGCGCCGTCGTCGAGGCCCGCGAGGCCGGCCTGTCCGCCGATCTCATCCTGTGCTTCCTGCGTGACATGAGCGCGCAGTCCGCGCTCGAGACGCTCCAGGCTGCGCTGCCCTACAAGGACATGTTCATCGGCGTCGGGCTTGACTCCGACGAGCGCGACAACCCGCCCACGAAGTTTGCCGAGGTCTTTGCCCTGGCCCGCGAGGCCGGCCTGCACGTGACGATGCACTGCGACATCGACCAGGTTGGCTCGATCGACAACATCCGCGCGGCCCTGACTGAGCTGGGTGCCGAGCGCCTCGACCACGGCACGAACATCGTCGAGGACCCCGAGCTGGTCGCCTACGCCCGTGATCATGGCATCGGCCTGACCTCGTGCCCCCTGTCCAACTCCTTCGTCACTGAAGAGATGAAGGGCAAGGAGATCGTCGAGCTGACCGCCGCGGGCGTCAAGGTGAGCGTCAACTCCGACGACCCCGCCTACTTCGGCGGATACGTCGGCGACAACTACCTGGCGCTCGCCGAGCGTTTTGATCTCGACCGTGCGGACCTGGAGCGCATCGCCCGCAACTCCATCGAGATCGCCTGGATCTCAGATGACGAGAAGGCCGAGCTGCTCGCTCGCGTGGACCGTTTCGCGAACGAGAACTGACCATCGACGAACGAGGCCGGGGCTGCGGTCCGTGAACGCGCGGATTCGCCCCGGCCTCGTTGCGCGTGGGGCGGCGGCGTACTCGAGCCGTTCGGAGAGCGGATCCACGCTGTCACAATTGGCCACCCCGTGAACGCACCCGGCGTGCGGGCCTCGAGACTGCAATGATAGAAACCATGACGAACCACACGAAGCCGACGTTGTTGATTTCCAACGTCCTGCCGGCACGCCCGGGGGACGAGGCATACAACAACATCTGCATGCGCCTGTGGGATCGTCTTCTCGAGGCTGCGCTGCCTACCTGGAACGTCATCCGCGAATACGCGCAGGAAGACGGCGCCGAGGGTGCCGCCTTGCGTGCCCAGCACGCCGACGCCATCATCATCATGGGCGGCGAGGACGTCCACCCGAGCCTGTACGGCGCGACCCAGGGCTACGAGGCCGAGGGGCGTCACTGGTACCGCGCCGACCGCGGACAGATTGCCTTGGTCGACTATGCCGTGCGCACGGGTACCCCGCTCCTGGGAGTTTGCCGCGGCATGCAGATCATCAACACGGCGCTTGGTGGCACGCTCGAGCAGCACATTGAGGGCGCGGACGGCACTCACACGAACAACCGGATCCTGTCCGATCACCGCTTCATCCGCCACAGCGTTCGCGTCGGCGAGGGCACAAACCTCGAGCGCGCCCTGGCCCCCGTGCTCACCGACTCCGAGCTGATCATTTCGTCGGCGCACCACCAGCGCGTGGCACGCCTCGCGCAGGGCCTCCAGGTCAGTGCCTACGCCCCTGACGGCACGATCGAGGCGGTCGAGTCGATCGACGCTCCCGTTATCGGCGTGCAGTGGCATCCCGAGGACCCCGCCGCCGACATCTCCCAGCTCCACGCTCTCCTCGGCCACCTGGACGCGCGCCGCGCCCCCCGCCTCGAGAGGGCCTCGACTACCCTGGTCGCATGACCATTTTCCCGGGAAAGAACTTCGACGACCCCCGATTCCGCGACGACGGGCGCACGCCCGCCCAGCGCCTGGAAGCTGGCGACTACTACGTCGCGGACGATGGACTTTCCGCGCTCACGAAGCGCGCGGTTCGCCTCCTGAGCCTCTACGAGCAGGCACATACTAGCGACCCGGACATCGCCGCCTATCTGCTCGCCCAGGTCCTCGGCCAGGTGGGGGAGGGCGTCGACATCCGGCCTCCGCTGCGCGTCGACTACGGGCACAACATCTCCATCGGCGATGGCTCCTGGGTCAACTACGGACTGACCGTGCTCGACGTCGCCCCGGTCGTCATCGGGGCGGACGTGCTCATCGGCCCCAACTGCTCGCTCTACACCGCGATCCACCCGACCGAGCCCGGGCCTCGTCGAGCGAAATGGGAGTCTGCTGCTCCGATCACCCTCGAAGACAACGTGTGGCTGGGTGGCTCCGTCGTCGTGTGCCCGGGCGTCACCGTCGGCGAAAACTCGATCATCGGAGCCGGCGCCGTTGTCACCCGTGATATCCCCGCCAACTGTATCGCTGTTGGCAACCCCGCCCGTGTCATCAAAGACCTAGACCCCACGACACCGCGCGCGATCGAAGCGGCGGGCGTCGGAGTCATCGCACACACGGGAGATCACGCATGAGTATCCTGCCGATCTGCATCACTGGCGAGCCGGTCCTGCACCGGGCCGCAGCCCCAGTTGAGTCCTTCAATTCGGAGCTGCGCGACCTCGTCGCCGACATGATCGAAACGATGCACGCTGCACCCGGCGTCGGCCTCGCCGCGCCCCAGGTGGGCGTCGGCTCCCAGGTCTTCGTGTGGAGATACGGCGGCACCGGCTCCTTCGATTCCTACTACCGTGACGTCCTCCAGCTCGACGAGGGGCCCGTGCGCGGCTTCAATACGTCCCTGAGTGGCGTCGTCGTCAACCCCACGCTCGACCTCGTGTGGGACACCGAGGGGGCGGGAGCCATCCTGCCCGAGGAACCCGACATGGCGCGCGAGTCCGAGGGCTGCCTGTCCGTCCCCGGCTACGGCTACCCGCTGCGCCGCGCTCTCGGAGCGGTCCTGCGCGGCTACGACGTGGACGGCAACACCATCGAGGTGAGCGCCCGCGGCTGGCTTGCGCGCATCTTCCAGCACGAATATGACCACCTGCAGGGCATGCTCTACGTTGACCGCCTCGCCGAGCCCTACGCAGCGCAGGCCCAGCAGGCCATCGCCGAGTGCGGGTGGGGCTCCGGCGGACACACGTGGACCCCGGGGGAGCGAGCCTAAGCCGCGTCCTCCCGGGGTCCCGGTGAGTTCATAGAGGTCAGTGGACCTGGAAGCCCAGCGAACGGAAGTAGTTGCGGACCTCCTCGGTGGCCTCCGGCGTGGGGGCCTTCGTGTCCTCCAGGTGGTACTCCAGGCCCAGCGAGTGCCACTTGTCCTTGCCAAGCTGGTGGAAGGGGAGAACCTCGATGCGATCGATGACGTCCTTCCAACGCGATACGATCTCGCCGACCTGGCGGACGTTCTCCGGGTCGTCGGTCAGGCCCGGAACCAGCACGAAGCGGATCCAGATGCGGGTGGCACCGCCGCGGGCCGCGATGCGGTCGCCGAACTCGATCGTGGGAGCCAGGGAACGGCCCGTCGCCTTCTTGTAGGTCTCCTCGTTGCCGCTCTTGACGTCCAGGAGCACCAGGTCGATGGCATCGAGCATCTCGTCGTCGCAGTTCGCGCCCAGGAAACCGGAGGTGTCGATACAGGTGTGCACGCCCATCTCCTTGGCACCCATGAGGATGCGCTTGGCGAACTGGGGCTGCATGAGGACCTCGCCGCCGGACAGGGTGATACCGCCCTTCGTCGTACGGAAAATACGGCGGTATCGGGCAATGCGAGAGAGCAGCTCCGTGTCGGACACAGGAGCGCCGTCCTTCATGAGGAACGTGTCAGGGTTGTGACAGTACAGGCAGCGCAGCGGGCAGCCGTTGAGGAAGACTGTCATGCGCGTTCCGGGGCCGTCAACGGCGGTGACGAGTTCCCAGGAGTGAATGGAACCCAGCGTGCCCTCACGCATGCGGCGCAGGCGCTCGGAGCGCTCCAGGTCCGTGATCTCCTCGAGACCTTCGACGCCAGCGCCGACGGTACGGGATTGGGGGGCTTGGAAATCCTGCTCACGGAATGTGGGGAGAGCGAGGGGCTGCGACATGACTCCTTCTTCGCGGTTGAGTGGGCGCGGTGGCCGTGATGGGAACTAGGTCGTGGATCGTCAGCGGTGCGCGCCGACGAGGGGCAGGCATAGTAGTGGGGCGCCGAGCGTTGCCCGACGCCCCACTCCAATCAGCTATCAGGCCGAGTGGTGGAAGGTGCGGGACAGAACGTCCAGCTGCTGCTCACGGGTGAGCTTGACGAAGTTAACGGCGTAGCCGGAAACGCGAACGGTCAGGTTCGGGTACTTCTCGGGGTGCTCCATGGCGTCCTTCAGCGTGGACTCCTCGAGAACGTTGATGTTCGCGTGGTAGAGGCCTTCCTTGTCGCCGCGCTCTTCGCGGGCAGCCTTCATGTCAGCGAGGCGCTCTTCGTAGGTCTTGGTTGCCATAACATTTCTCCTTTTGTGAAACTCCGGCGGTGCCGGCTTGGGTGGGTCGCGGTGCGGCTCACCCACGAGTGGTGGGTGGCGGGGATCAACACGGGTTGCGCATCGATCCCCGCCAATGGTGGATCAGTAGCCCTTGGTGCCGTCGTAGGCGCAGGAATCGTCCGGAACGAAGCCGGCGTCGAGGATGCCGACCAGGTTCTGGATCTGCTCTTCCTTGGAGCGGCCCAAGCCCTGCGGGGTGATCGTGTTCGTCAGCGAGATGCCGTCGAGTGCGTCGTTGTAGTCCAGCTTGCCGACCGACAGCATGGAGGCGACCATGCCGTGCGTGTCGATGCCGTTCTCCGGGTTCGCGCCGGGGGCGAAGGGGGTGCCCTTCTGGTGGCCCGACGGGAAGGAACCGGTGGCCTTGCCGTAAACGACGTTCGAGGTGATCGTCAGGACCGACTGGGTCGGGATCGCGTCGCGGTACATGGGGATCGCGCGGATCTTGTCCATGACGGTGTGGACGACGGTCGCGGCGATGTCGTCGGCGCGGTCATCGTCGTTGCCGTAGGTCGGGAAGTCGCCCTCGGTGCGGTAGTCGACGACCAGGCCGGTCTCGTCGCGGATCGGGTAGACCTTCGCGTACTTGATGGCGGCCAGCGAGTCGGCAACGATGGACAGACCGGCGATGCCGCAGCCCATGGTGCGAATGATCTCGGAGTCGTGCAGCGCCATCTCGATGGACTCGTAGGCGTAGCGGTCGTGG
>CAUTDS010000034.1:0-23483 GCA_963537175.1 uncultured Actinomycetes bacterium | reverse complement strand
GCTGGCCGCGCGCATGGAGGAGATTTTCGCGAACGACCTGACGACGGCCCGCCGCCTGACGATCGACGAGTGGGAGAAGCGCTCGATGATCACCCGCGTCGGCGAGGTGCTGCTGGGTCCCTTCGAGCCCTTCGTCTGAGCCCCGACCTCGTCACAGGCCGACGGCCGCCAGGCCTCCCTCGAGGAGGTCGGCGAACTGCTGCTCGGTAATGACGGGGACGCCCAGGGCCTCGGCCTTTGCGGCCTTCGATCCCGCGCCCGGGCCAGCGACCACGAGCGAGGTCTTCTTCGAGACCGAGCCCGCCGCCTTGCCGCCGCGCGACGTGATCGCCTCCTTGGCGCCCTCGCGGTCGTATCCGGGCATCGCGCCCGAGACGACGATCGTCAGACCAGCGAGCACATCCGAGGCCGGCTCGGGGGCCTCGTCGGCCATGCGCACGCCCGCGCGCGCCCACGCCTCAAGCACCTCCAGGTGCCAGTCGACCGTGAACCAGTCACGAAGAGAGCGTCCGATTTCCTCGCCCACGCCCTCGACGGCGGAAAGCTCCTCGACCGAGGCGGCGCGCAGGGCGTCCATCGACAGGAACTTCTCTGCGAGCGCGCGGGCCGCCGTGGGACCGACGTGACGGATGGACAGGGCGACGAGGACGCGCGCGAGGGGCTGGCTCTTGGCTTTGTCCAGCTCGGCGAGCATCTTCTCGGTGCCCTTGGAGGCGCTGGGCTCGATCGGCTCGAAGACGGTCTGACCGCGCAGCTTGCGGGGCTTGTAGGCCTTCGTCCAGAAGTAGCGAACCTGCTTCCAATCCCCGGTTTCCTCGCCCTTCTTCTTGACGGGCTTCCACACCATGACGTCGCGCAGATCCTCGGCGCGCAGGTCGAAGAGCGCTGCCTCGGTGCGCAGGGCGGGGGCCTGCGGGGCGGGCAGGAGTTCCTCGGCGCGGGTGATCTGCTCGCCGTGGGGCAGCTCGCGGCCGCCCTCTAGGGTGAGGACGGTGCCGTCCTCCAGGGTGACGCTGTGGCCGGCGACCAAGGCGGCGGCCACCTCGTCACGGTCGTTTTCGGGCTGGGTCATGGCGAGCGCTGACTCGTCGCCGAGGCCTTCCACGTCCAGGGCGGAGCGTGCACCAACGTGGGCGAGGCGCTCGGTGATCTGCGCGGGGCACGCCCCCTTGTTCGGGCAGCGCAGGTCGACGTCACCTTCCTTCTCCTGGACGAGCGTGGTCCCGCAGGAGGGGCACTCGGTGGGCATCACGAAGGGACGCTCGGAGCCGTTGCGCGCGTCCTCGACGGGGGCGACGATCTCGGGGATGACGTCGCCCGCCTTGCGCAGGACGACGAGGTCGCCGATGAGAACGCCCTTGCGGGCGACCTCCTGGGCGTTGTGCAGGGTCGCGCGCGCGACGTTCGAGCCGGCGACCAGCACGGATTCCATGACGCCGTAGGGGGTCACGCGGCCCGTGCGGCCGACCTGGACGCGGATGTCGAGCAGGCGCGTGTGGACCTCCTCGGGCGGGAACTTGTAGGCGGCCGCCCAGCGCGGCGTGCGCGAGGTCGAGCCGAGAGAACGCTGCAGGTCCAGGTCGTTGATTTTGACGACGACGCCGTCGATCTCGTGGACGAGGCCGTGTCGATCCGCGCCGATCTCGGCGATCCGCTCTTCGATAGCCTCCCGGCCCGTCAGCAGGCGCGTGTAGGGCGAGACGGGCAGACCCCAGTCGCGCAGCTGCTCGTACCAGCCCATCTGGGTGGTCGGCTCGGTGAAGTCCTCCCCGGCCTCGACGAAGCCGATACCGTGGGCGACCATCGCGAGGGGGCGCTTGGCGGTCTCTGCCGGGTCCTTTTGGCGCAGAGATCCGGCGGCCGCGTTGCGCGCGTTGACGAAAGTCTTTTCCCCGGCCTCGACGCGGGCCTCGTTGAAGGCGGCGAAGTCGGCGACCGGGAAGTAGACCTCGCCGCGCACCTCGATGCGGGCGGGGACGGTGCCGGTCAGGGTCTGCGGGATCGAGGCGATGGTTCGCGCGTTGGCGGTGACGTCTTCGCCGACGTAGCCGTCGCCTCGGGTCGCGGCGCGCACGAGGCGACCGTTCTCGTACAGGAGGTTGATGGACAGGCCGTCAACCTTCACCTCGGTCGTCATCTCGAGGTCGGAGATGCCGGTAGCCTCGGCCATGCGGATCTCCCAGCCGGCGAGCTCCTCGAGGGAGAACACGTCGTCGAGGGACATCATCTGGGCCAGGTGGCGCACCTCGGAGAACCCGGAGTCGACGCTGCCGCCCACGCTCATCGTGGGCGAGTCGGCCCCGCGCAGCTGCGGGTAGCGTTCCTCAATCTCCTCAACCTCGCGGTACATGCGGTCGTAGTCCGCGTCCGCGAGGGTCGGCGAATCACGGTCGTAGTAGGCGGCGCGGGCCGCGTTGATGCGGTCAACGAGGTCGTTGTAGCGGTCGCGGGTCGTCTCGAACGTGGAGTCAGCCATGAGGACCATTCTTGCATTTGAGAGGGCTGGCGGACCGGCGGGCGTGGCGCTTGGACGGCGGAGGTGGCCATAGCCACACGGGCGTGTGGCGCAGTTATCCACAGGCGTTTCCTCGCATCTCGGGTTATCCACAGGGCTTCTCGCGCGGCTTGATCGGCCGCGAGCGCGGCGGGATCGTTGAGGCATGAAGGATTCCGGTTGCCTCGCCCGATCAGCCTTGCGCGCAGACGTTCACCTGGCCTGCGTCGCCGGCCCTGACGTCGGCGTGGTGGTTGCTCCCGGCACGGTCGGGCGCGCGGGGGTTGTTCCGCTGACGTGCGCCTCCGTCGCCAGGGAGCACCTCCGCTTGTCGACGCGGGACGGTCGGGCCGTGTTGCGTGTGTTGCCTGGAGCCTCCCCCGTGCGCGTGCGCTCGCGAGTCCCGCTGTGGCGCCGGTATCGGGAGGCGTGGCCGCTCCCTGCGGGTGCCCGCGTCCGCCTGGGGGAGGACGTCTTCGAGGTACGAGCCCGGCCTCGGCGCCTGGCGTGGCCCTCGGCTTCCGGACGAGGCCGGGGATCGCTAACGGGTTCTTCTCTCCTGCGGGGCGCTCCCCTGGTCTCCGTAATCGTCATGGCCGGGTTTGTTCTGTGGAGGCTGCGATCGACCATCTCTCTACCATCCGTGCTCGCACCGGCCTGCGCGGGCGCTGTGCTGGCCGCGATCGCCGCCTCGGTTGCCTTGTCGTGGCGGGCGCGCCGGCGCCGGCTGGGCTGGGACGGCGGGGCGCTCGCCCTCATCCTTGCAGCGCTTCCGGCCTCGTCCTCTCCCCCACGGGCTGTGAGGGCTGCCGTGTGGCCGGGTAGGCCCACGCGGCTGGGGCGACGCCTGCGGCTGTCATCCTCCGCTGACGGTAGAGAGCCGGGCGAGTGCGAGGCGATCGGGATCGTCGGCGCCCACGCGTCGCAGTGCGCGCTGTGGTGCGCCGGCCAGGTCGCCGCTCAGCTCGGCGGGGCGCGCGTGTGGTGGAACAGCGCCGCTCCCGTGCTGATTGGGCACGCGGGTGTGGATATCCACGTCAGCGACCGCGATTCCTGCCCGCACTGCACGCGCGACGCCACCCGTCCAACCCTCCACATCGGATACGCGTGCTCGCTGTCGCTCCTTCCTGTCTGGTGCACTCAGGTGTGCGTCACCGATGACGAGCCCGTGAGCTCGCACTGGTGGTGGACCGTCACGCGGGCAGACGCGAGCGACAGCCTGCCGACGCGGCTTGACTGGGACCCCTCGACGGCGAGGGGACGCGGCGGTGGGCTCAGCGTGCGGATCGGTGTCGGGGAGGAGGGGCCCGTCGACCTGGACTTGGTCGCCGACGGCCCCCACGCCCTCGTCGCCGGGTGCACCGGATCGGGAAAGTCTGAGGCACTTCTCGGGTGGCTTGCCGCTATCGCGCACTGCTACAGCCCCGAGCGGGTCCGCTTTATCCTCATCGACTACAAGGGCGGGGCTACCTTCGCCCGCCTCGAGGCGCTCCCACACACTCAGGCACTCCTCACCGACCTTGACGCCGGGGCCACGACCCGAGCGCTGGACGGGATCGCGTCGATACTCCAGCGACGCGAGGAAACACTCGGGAAGCTCGGCTTCCCTGACCTCGCCACGTGGGAGAGCGCTCACGAGGAGGATCCTGCCAGCGTGACCGCTCCCCCGCCTCGTCTCGTCATAGCGATCGACGAGTTTCGCATTCTCGCCCAGGCCCATCCCGATTCGATGGAGGTCTTGCTCCGCCTCGCCGCGCAGGGACGCAGCCTCGGCTTGCATCTCATCGCGGCCACCCAACGCCCCTCGGGCGCGGTGAGCGCACAGATGCGTGCAAACATGGACATTCGGTTGTGTCTGCGCTGCGTGAGCGCCTCAGACTCCACGGACATCCTCGGGGACGGACGCGCCGCCTCGCTGCCACGCATACCCGGCCGCGCTGTTCTGGCGGACGTGGGCACGATCCAGCTGACCTACCTTGCCGACATAGCGTCGGTGGTGAAGCGCTCCAACGCCACGTGGCCTCGCACGAGAACCGACCCCCTGTGGGCGCCGCCCCTGCCCGAGGCGCTGAGCTGGGAGGACGTCGACGCCGCCGCACATCCGCTTCCCGATCTCGCCGCGCAGGGGAACGAGGCCCTAGATGCGCTCCCTGGCGGCGCTGTGCCTCTCGGACTGAAGGAAGGCATCACACGTCACGGCCCCATCGTCTGGGACGGAGGAAGCATCCAGATCCAGACCAGCGCACACGAGGCACATATCGCCGCGCAATGGACGCTGTCCCTCGCGACGCGAATCGCGCACCGCACCCGTCACCCTCTCCACGTCATCGGCGAGGAGAGCGTCGAAGGCGCGACCTCCCAGCTGCCTGTGGACGCACCCGGCGTCATCGATCTGCTTGAAGGCATCTGCGAACACGGGCCCTCGGTCCTGGCGATCACGGATGCCCCGCAGCTGCGCTCATATCTGTCTCACGTGCTTGCTGCTCCTCAAGCGGAGGGGCTGTGGACCTCGCTCCTGGCCACAGCCAGGCGCGCCGGCATCGTCATCGTCGCCGCCTTCTCCGGCAGATTCACCCCATCGAGCGCGGCACTGGGTGCATTCTCGACGCGCATCGTGCGCGCCAGGGACGCGGACGAGGCCGTTCACGCCGGGATCGCGCCCGGGGAGCTGCGCGTGCTCGGAGAGGGACAGGCGCTCGTCGTGCGACCGGGAGACAAGCCGCGCCTCGCCTGCATCCCCCGGCAGGCCGTTCGCCTGCACGGCGATTACCTGGCTGCCGAGGGGAATTGGCACATTCCCTCCCCGTCGCAGGTCGCATCCTTGGTCAGAAATACGCGCTCTCCCATCTTGATCGGCCCCACCTACAGCGCCCCCACCTGGGCTCGCTCACTGCCGTGGATCATCATCGGACGCAGGGACGACGCCCGGGTCGTCGAGGCCATCCACGCCCACCTCGGGTGGGAAACGCCAAAGATCTCTGACGTAATTCCCGAAGACGCGTGGACTCGTATCACCAGATGGGACAAGCACAGGGTCCTCGCGCTCAACCCCACACACAACGTTATTCGCGCATTAATTCAACACAGCCACACGCCCGCACTCGCTCTGACGGCACGACGGTGGGAGTCGACCTGCGGCGTGATCAGCGAGGGTGATACCGTAACCACTGTCCAACTGACCGTAGGGTCAGTTAATACCTAAGTCCCACCTTATTGGCAGGTCGTGAGCAGACACATAGTGACATCCCCATTTCACTGTTGACTCAACCTTGCACGACTAAGATGGCCTAGCGGACACTGAAAAAGAGCACAAGAGACCCAGGCGCACAGAACGCGAGGAGCGAAAGACAGATCATGGATTGGCGCAGTAAGGCAGCATGCCTGACCGTAGACCCGGAACTTTTCTTCCCCATCGGGAACACGGGTCCGGCTATTACGCAGGTCGCCGAGGCCAAGGCCGTGTGCCGCGAGTGCGAGGTCGTGGGCATCTGCCTGCAGTGGGCCATCGACAACAACCAGGACTCCGGCGTGTGGGGCGGCATGAGTGAAGAAGAACGCCGCGCCCTCAAGCGCCGCGCCGCGCGCGCACGCCGCGCAGGCTGCTAACACGCCACCGCGCCCGCGCGAGCCGCACCAACGATCAAGGCCGAGGATCCACGCTGGATCCCCGGCCTCGTTCGTTGATCATTCACGCCGCCCGCACAGGGCCATGATCAGGCGGGGTCCAGGTTGGCGTGGAGCGTCACGAGCGTGCCGCCGCCCTCGCGAGGCGTCCACTCGATCGAGCCCTTCAGCTCACCGCGCACCATCTGATGCACGATCTGCGTGCCCAGGCCGCTCATGGGTGTGCCCGGCACGAAGCCCACGCCATCGTCTGCGACGGTCACAGTCATGGCCGTTCCCTCGCGCTCGGCGCGCACCTCGATGAGACCGTCGCGGTCCGCAAGGCCGTGCTCGACCGAGTTGGCGACCAGCTCGTTGAGGACGGTCGCCAGGGCCTGGGCCTGATCGGCTTGAATGGTGCCAAAGCTGCCGGTCGTGATGACTTCGACGGCGTGGTCCGTAGACGCGATCGCGCCGGCCATGCGCACGATCGTGCGTGCGACCTCGTCGAAGTCGACTGACTCATCCACGTTCTGCGACAGGGCGGCATGCACGGTCGCGATGGCCTGCACGCGGCGCTCGGCCTCCGCGAGCGCCACCTTGACCGCCTCCTCGGAGGAGCGACGCGACTGGAGGCGCAGCAGGGCGGACACGGTCTGCAGGTTGTTCTTGACGCGATGGTGGATCTCGCGGATCGTCGCGTCCTTCGTCATGAGTTCCTGCTCGTGGCGGTGGACCTCGGACACGTCGCGCGTCAGAATGACGGCGCCCAGGCGCTTACGCCCGTTGACGAGGGGCAGGGCGCGCATGCTGACGGTGGATGCGCGCGCGGCGATCTCGACGCGCCAGGAGGCGCGGCCCATCACGACGACCGCCATGGATTCCTCGATGAGGGTGCCATCGCCGATGACCTCGGTGATCTCCTGAGCCAGGACCTTGCCGGTCACGTGCGTGCGGATGCCGAGGCGACGCAGGCACGACACGGCGTTGGGGGTCGCGTGCTGGACGCGGCCCTCCGCATCCAGCAGGACGGCGCCGTCAAGGACTCGCGGGACGCCGTGGGAGGTGACCTGCGGGGTCGAGTCGTAGGGATATTCGCCGCGCGCCATCATCTGGCACAGGGTGTCGGCCGCAGCAACTGTCCACCCCTCGAACCCGAGGGACAGACGCGGACTCGACAGGTTGGCCTCGCGGGTGACGACGGCGATGATGCGCCCATCGTGGCACACGGGCACGCAGGTTTCCATCATCGAGTAGGTGCCGGCCCATCGGGCAGCGGGCGAGCGCACGACCTGCCCGGTCTGCAGGGCGCGCCGCAGGTCGATTTCGCGGGCGGCGGGCAGGTGGAGGCCGATGATGTCGTCCACGTGGACGGTCGTCGAGGTCGCGGGACGGCAATGGGCGGCCGCGATGAAGCGTCCGTCGTCGGCGGGCAGCCACAGAACCAGGTCGGCGGCCGCCAGGTCGGCGAGCACCTGCCAGTCCGCGAGGAGGAGGTGCAGCCAATCGATGTCCTGCTCCGACAACGGCGTCGAAGAGGCTTCTTCAGCTAACTGCATGAGACTACGCATGCATCTACTCTAAAGGGAGAGGGGCCGCGAGGGCGGACCTTAGTTGTAAATGAGCGCCGGGACACGCTTCGGCGCCGCTTCTTTCGTCAGGAGAGCCATGCAATTCACGCAGTCTATTTCTTATCCGGGTACGGTCGACGAGGTCGTCGCCATGTACCTGACCCCCGCCTACCTGGAGCGACGCTTCGGCCAGTTTGTCGTGGAGGGTTCCTCCACCGTGTCGGTGGAGGGTGAGCGCGTGTCATTCGCGGGCACCGTGCGCCCGGAGCTGATTCCGGCGGCGGCCGCGCGCTTTGTCAAGTCTGATCTGCGCATCGCTTTCACCGAGGAGTGGACAACGAACGAGGCCGAGGCGACCTCGCGCACGTCCGTGACCGTCGACGGCGCCCCGGTGTCCGTCGAGGCCACGTCCACGCTGGCGGGCACCGAGGGGGGCAGTGTTCGCGTGGTGACCGGCAACGTGTCGGTGCGTGTGCCGCTGTTGGGCGGTCGCATCGAGAAGGAGGCCGTGGCTCACCTGGGCCGCGTCGTGGAGCGTGAGCAGGCGCTGGCCACGCAGTGGCTGGAGGAGCATCGGTAAACCTTCGCTACGCTCTGCGAGGAAACCCGCCCGCCCGGCGCATGTTGCACGGGCGGGCGGGGTCTTTTCGCGCCACAATAGGTGCCATGAGTGATACCCCTAAGTCTCTGTACATGCAGCGTACGGGCGTGCGTCAGTACGTCGCCCGCAACCAGGACGGCGCCGAGATCCGCATCGGTCACGGCCCCGGCCTCTTCTCCCCCGGCGACCTGCTCAAGCTCGCGATCGCGGGCTGCAACGCGATGAGCTCGGATGCCCGCATGGCGGCTCGCCTGGGCGACGATTTCGAGCAGTTCGTCGGCGTCTCCGGCGACTACGACCAGCAGAATGATCGTTTCACGCACGTGGACGTCGAGCTGGTCCAGGACATGTCTGCCCTGTCTGAGGAAGAGATCGAGGATCTCAAGCGTCGCGCCGATGCCGCAATCAAGCGCAACTGCACGATCGAGCACTCGGTCGTCGACCAGGCTCTGCCGGCCTCGCACACGTGGACGAACGAGCGGATCAACTGACGTGAGCGTCGTCGACCGCCAGTACGAGGACCTGCTGGCGCGCATTATGCGTGAGGGCACCCCCAAGGGTGACCGAACCGGCACGGGCACGCGTTCCATGTTCGGGGCGCAGCTGCGCTACGACTTGTCGAAGGGCTTCCCGCTGATCACGACGAAGCGCGTGCACTTCAAGTCGGTCGTCGGCGAACTCCTGTGGTTCCTGTCGGGGTCGTCGAACGTGTCCTGGCTCCAGGACAACGGCATCCGCATCTGGAACGAGTGGGCGGACGAGGACGGCGAGCTGGGCCCGGTGTACGGCGTCCAGTGGCGTTCGTGGAATGCCGGGGATGGTCGCCACATCGACCAGATCTCCCAGGTCCTCGAGACCCTGAAGACGAACCCGGATTCGCGCCGCATGGTGGTGTCCGCGTGGAACGTCGGTGATCTGCCTGAGATGGCGCTCGAGCCCTGCCACGCGTTCTTCCAGCTGTACGTGGCCGACGGCCGCCTGTCGCTGCAGCTCTACCAGCGCAGCGCGGACATGTTCCTGGGTGTGCCCTTCAACATCGCGTCCTACTCGCTGCTCACCCACATGTTCGCCCAGCAGGCGGGCCTGGAGGTCGGCGACTTCATGTGGACGGGCGGAGACTGCCACATCTACTCCAACCACACGGAGCAGGTGACCGAGCAGCTGAGCCGCGAGCCGTACCCGTTCCCGCACCTGGAGCTCGCGAAGGCTCCCTCGATGTTCGAGTACTCCTTCGACGATATTTCGGTGACGGACTACCAGCATCACCCCACGATCAAGGCTCCGGTCGCGGTATGACGAAGCTGGGAGCGATTTGGGCGCAGGATTGCAACGGGATCATTGGGACGGGCACGGCCATGTCCTGGCATGTTCCCGCTGATTTCCGGCACTTCAAGGAGTCCACGATGGGCTGCCCGATCATCATGGGCCGCCGTTCGTGGGAGGCTCTCGGGCGCGCCCTGCCGGGCCGCACGAACATCGTCATCACCCGCACCCCCGGGTACGAGGCCGAGGGCGCTCTCGTTGTGTCTTCCGTCGACGAGGCGCTTCAGATCGCGCGCGAGGAAACCTCGCGAACGGACGCCCCCTACATCTGGATCACGGGCGGAGCTCAGCTCTACGCCGAGACCCTTCCACTCCTCGACGAGGCCGTGGTGACCGACCTGGAGCTGGACGTGGCCGCGAGCGCTCCCGAGGGGTCGACCTTCGTGTACGCGCCGCCGCTGGATCCGGCGCTGTGGCGCAGGGACGAAGAGCGCAGCGATGCCGAGTGGCGTGAGCGTTCCGGCGATGCTCGCTGGAAGGTGAGCACCTGGGTGCAGCGCTAAGCGTTTCCCCGTTGTGACGTCTGTCCGGCAAGGCCCCGCGCATCGCGCGGGGCCTTCGTCGTAGGATGCATTGTGCCCTCATCACCTTTGCTGACGAATCCGACGCTGCGCGCGCTCGTGGCGATCGCGCTGTTTACGTACACGGCGCAGAACATGCTCAACGTGTCGATCGCTCCCCTGTCGCGCGCCCTTGATCTGCCCGAGTGGATTGTGGGCGCGGCCGTTTCCTTGGCGGCCGCCGCGGTGACGGCGCTCAGCCAGTTCTGGGGGCGCCGTTCGATCGCTTGGGGACGCAGGCGCGTCATCCTGCTGGCACTGTTCTTGGCGCTTACGGCGGGCACACTTTTTTCGGCGGCCGTGTGGGCGCGGGCTGCCGGTTACATCGGCGCTTTCCTTGCAGCGGGCGCCATCATGGCTGCGCGCGGCCCCTTCTTCGGCGCTGCCGTCGCCGCGATCCCGCCGACGGGCCAGGCCCTCGTCGCCGAGGTGACCCCCGACGAGGCCTCGCGGGTGCGCGGCACGTCCGCGTTCTCCGGCGCGATCAACTTGTCCGTCATGGTCGGCTCCCTCGTTTCCTCGGCGCTGGGCGCCTGGTGGATCTTCGGCCCCGTGCACGCCACCCCGGTCTTTGTCCTCATCGCCCTGGCCATCGCCCTCATCTGGCTCCCCCGCGACGGAGCATCCACGCGCCCGAGGAGGCGCCTGCCCCACCTGACGGCCAAGGACACGGAGCCCGAGCAGGCGGCCCCGGCCTCGTCGACTGAAGCGGCGAACAATAACGCGAGCGGGGCGAAGGCCACCGCCGACCTGCCCCCGCGCGTTCGGTGGACCGACCGGCGCATCGCCCCGTGGATCGCTTCGGTGTTCGGCATCTACTTTGCGAACGGCGTCGTTCAGATCACCATGGGGTTCCTCGTCCAAGACCGCGGCGGACTCGATCCCGCGCCCGCCGTTTCCGTCACCGCCCTCATGCTGCTGGCCAACGCTGCTGGCGCCATGCTCATGCAGCTGATCGTCGTGCCTCGTCTGGGGTGGAGTCCGCGCAGACTGCTGCGCGCCGGCATGACGCTCGCCCTCGTGTCCCTCGCGTGCCTGACGATCGCGCCGTCGCTGTGGGCGCTGGCCGCGTCGACGTTCGCGATGGGAATCGCCTCGGGCATGGCCTCCCCCGGCTACTCGGCGGGCGCATCCCTGGCGGTGAGCGCGCGCGAGCAGGGCGGCATCGCCGGCGTCATCAACGCAACCGGCGCGATCACGTGGATCGTGGCCCCAGTGAGCGCCACGGCCCTGTACGGCTGGATGCCCCTGTCGCCCTTCCTGCTGGCGCTCTCGCTGGTCGCGCTGTCGTGCGCGTGCGCCTGGTGGCTCCTGCACCGTGTCAATCTCGAGGCCCGCGCGCGCGATTAGGACGTGACTAGGACGAGTGCCCCACGCCTCACAGCGAGCTCGGCGCTATCCTAGAGGGGTACGTAAGCCCTACGCGAAGGAGCCACCTGTGGCACAAGAAACCCGTACCGAAACCGACTCGATGGGAGCCGTTGAGGTCCCCGCGAACCGTTACTGGGGCGCTCAGACCGAGCGTTCGCTGCACAACTTCGACATTGGACGCAACACCTTCGTGTGGGGACGCCCGATGGTGCGCGCCCTTGGCATCCTGAAGAAGTCTGCGGCCCTGGCCAACGCCGAGCTGGGCGAGCTGCCCGCCGACATCGCGAACTACATCGCGCAGGCCGGCGACGAGGTCATCTCCGGCAAGCTCGACGACAACTTCCCGCTGGTCGTCTTCCAGACCGGTTCGGGCACGCAGTCGAACATGAACGCCAACGAGGTCATCTCCAACCGCGCCATCGAGATTGCGGGCGGCACCATGGGAACCAAGTCCCCCGTGCACCCCAACGATCACGTGAACCGCGGCCAGTCCTCGAACGACACGTTCCCCACCGCCATGCACATCGCGGTCGTCTCCGAGCTGCACGACATGTACCCGCGCGTCCGCCAGCTGCGTGACACCCTGGACAAGAAGGCCAAGGAGTTCGAGGACGTCATCATGGTGGGCCGCACCCACCTGCAGGACGCGACCCCGATTCGCCTGGGCCAGGTCATCTCCGGCTGGGTTGCTCAGATCGACTTTGCCCTTGACGGCATCGAGTACGCCGACACCCGTGCGCGCGAGCTGGCCATTGGCGGCACCGCCGTGGGCACCGGCCTGAACGCTCACCCCAAGTTCGGCGAGCTCACCGCCAAGAAGATCTCCGAGGAGACCGGCATCGAGTTCACGCAGGCCGACAACCTGTTCGCAGCCCTGGGCGCGCACGACGCGCTGGTGCTGGTCTCGGGCGCTCTGCGCGTCCTGGCCGACGCCCTCATGAAGATCGCGAACGACGTGCGCTGGTACGCCTCCGGCCCGCGTAACGGCATCGGCGAGCTGATCATCCCCGAGAACGAGCCGGGCTCGTCCATCATGCCGGGCAAGGTCAACCCGACCCAGTGCGAGGCCATGACCATGGTCGCCACCCAGGTGTTCGGCAACGACGCGACGGTCGGCTTCGCTGGCTCGCAGGGCAACTTCCAGCTCAACGTCTTCAAGCCCGTCATGGCGTGGAACGTCCTGGAGTCCATCCGCCTGCTGGGCGACGCCTGCGTGTCCTTCGATACGAACTGCGCGTACGGCATCGAGCCCAACTACGAGAAGATCCAGCGCAACCTGGACATCAACCTCATGCAGGTGACGGCCCTGAACCGCCACATCGGCTACGACAAGGCCTCGAAGATCGCGAAGAACGCGCATCACAAGGGTCTGTCACTGCGCGAGTCCGCCCTCGAGCTCGGCTTCCTGACGGCCGAGGAGTTCGACGCGTGGGTCGTTCCCGCCGACATGACGCACCCCAGCGCCGCCGACGAGTGATCCGCTTCAGGCGCGCTGACGCTTCGGCCCCGGTCTCGTATCTACGAGGCCGGGGCCGGTTTCATTTGTACGAGGCAGTGGCCGGTTGTGTTGTCTGCCAGCGCCACTGTCGCGCCTGGGGTTCTCGACAGTGTCTCTTCCCTCCCCCAATTTCGCATGCAATTCCGTCCTAAGTACTTCCATTTTTGAAATTAGATCATTGAAATCACGCGGTTTTCTCGCCACCCCAATGACCGAGGCCCTGGGAATTGCATGCGAAATTTCTAGGCGACCACGGTAGTGGCTAGTTCGGCAGACGCCTTCCCTGATCACACGGGGAAACTCGCACGTTAACCCGCTATTCCGCACGTTAACCCGCTATTCCGTTCAGAGGCAGGCCTGCCCACGCTCCATTTAGCGGGTTAACGTGCGACTAAGAGGGTTTGCGCTCCGATTATCGACTTAACGTGCGTTCTCCATACTCAGCCACACGGTGCGTGATGGTCAACGTCCTACCAGAGCCTATGGAATCGTTCAGTCTCGGGTACGCGCCTTCTTGCGCATCTTCAGGATCGTCGAGGCGATGATGGTCAGCAGGAAGATGTTGAAGAGGATCGCGCCGACGCTCGGGGACACGAGCGTGGCGACGAGGCGCCCGACGGGGGCCGTGGCCGCCGCGGACGCGCCGACGATGAGGCCGACGCGCAGGTCGACCATACGGTGGCGCAGGTTGGTGACGGTGCCGGCGATGCCGGTGGGGATCATGACGAGGAGGGACGTGCCGCGCGCGATCAGGTCTCCCGCGCCGACGGCGAGTTCCATGCCGGGCACGATGACGGATCCGCCGCCCACGCCGACCAGGCCAGAGAGGATGCCGGCGCACAGGCCCACCAGGATCATGAGGGCGCACGAGGCCGGGGTCAGCGATACGGTTCCCTCGCGTGTGGGGAGGTGCAGGTATTGGGAGACGATGACGAAGACCGTGAAGCCGATGAGGATCCAGGGCAGGGCGGGTGCGGGGAGACGGCGAAGGAGCCACACGCCGATCTGGGAGCCCGCAAGCGCGCCGACGACGAGGAGGGCGGCGCCCGCCCAGGAGACCTCGCCGTGCAGGGCGTAGGTGCCCGAGCCGACGGCGGCGGTGACGATGATGGCGGCGAGCGACGTGGCCGAGGCGCGGCGCTGGTCCATGCCCAGGACCGCCATGAGGGCGGGCACGATGACGAGGCCGCCTCCCACCCCGAAAAGCCCAGAGAGGAATCCAGCGCCGACGCCCGTTGCAATGACGAGGAGGACGCGGCGCAGGGTGAGGGGCTGGGAGTCGGTGTTAGCCATGCTTCTACTGTAGTGCTGCGTCGGTATGCGTTCTGGGACGGGGCATCTGCCCTGCCGCCAGGCAGGACACACAACTCGGCCCTGGCCTCGTCCATCCATCAACGAGGCCGGGGGCACGTCTACTTTTTCTTCTTCGGTGCGGGTAGCTCCTCCCACATGGCCGAGACCACGTCGCACAGCGCGTCGCGGTCCTCGATTTCGACGAGGAGCATCTCCTTCCCACCTTCGTAGGGGGTGGCGCGTGGGGCGTCGGGCAGGAGGCGTTCGGAGGTGGGCGTGACCTTGAGCAGGAAGCGGTCGTCGTAGATGCCGCCCACGACCCTACCCCGGTAGTAGAGGACGTATTCGCCCATCATCTTGCGGTGCGCCACGTTGTCCAGCTCACCCAGCAGGTCGAGCACGAACTCCAGGTATTGGTTGGTGGACGACATCGTTTATCCTCGCTTTCCCGCTCAACGCCGCGCTCGCCTGATCCTGCGCTGCATTGAGCGACCTTGCTCTTTTGTGGCGTGTAAAAAACAGTGTAGAGCCTTAGATCGGGCCCGCTAACAGCGTTCGTTCATTGATCAACGAGGCCAGGGTCGGGATTAGAAGCCGGGCGGGCTAGAATCGCGTGATTCTAGGGTCTTGAGGGGCCGGAGATCACGCCTGAGAACCCCGTTAAGATGGGAGCATGATTGATATGCGGGACCCGCGAGGGATTCTTACGTTCATCGTTCGTTACCTGGCGCTCCAATTGGGCCTCCTGGTCTTGCTCGTATTCTCCTTCTCAAGCGGCTTCGTTCTGTTGACTTTCATCTGTCTGCTGGGCTTCTTCACCTTCTTCCAGGTGTTGGCGTCTATCTCCCCAGATTTTCTCGACCGCGCCGGGTTATGGAAGCCTATCGTCATCTCGGTTACGGTCCTCACCTACGTACCCATCCTGTGGTGGTTCGGACGACTGGCGGCGGGCATTGCCGGCAGCGGGTCCGACTGGTGGCTTGTAACTTCATGGATGCCGTTCCACTTCTTCGCCGCCTTCTTCGCGTGGCTGATCCGCGAGACGATCCGCTCGGCAGGCGCTCAAAATACTGTCGTGTCCAGCGCCCCTGCCAGCACCGTTGAGCCTGGCATCAGCGAGAATCTCAGCGATTCCGAAGAGGAAGCGGACGCCCCGACGGTCACCCCTGCAAGCACGGAAGCCGACTCCAACACTGACACCAACACCGACACCGACACCGACAAGCAGTAATCCCCTTTGGGGAGCGGATGTCACCGCCTGGATTGCAGGGCCGCGACCACGAGAGCGCAAGCCTCCGCATCGGAATCCGCGCGGTGATGATTGAGCTTAAACCCCGGCACCAGAGCCTTCGTGACGGTCGGCAGCTTGTAGTTTTCCAGGCCAGGGACCATGTGCTGCGCTGTTCGATAGGAACAGAAGAAGCTCTGCGGGAGGGTGCGCGTCCCGAAGAAGGCATCGAGTTCCCGCCACACCCGAGCATCGAATGCCGCATTATGCGCGTACACCGGAAGTCCGGCATGGAAGCCGGCCACCCAGGCAGCAATATCTGGCCACATCGGAGACCTGCGCACGTCGCGCGCAGAGATCCCATGCAGATAGGTGAATTCAAAGCGATCAAAGCCCGGCGGCGGTTTAATCAGAGTGCTCGCCCGTTCAACAACCCGCCCTCCTGAGACTTTCACCAGCGCAATCTGACAGGCAGACTCGCCTCCTTGCCTGTTTGCGGTCTCGAAGTCAACGGCCACAAAAGACGGAAGCGCAAGGACCTCGGTCGGCGCCACCCAGCTAGAACGCTGGCGAGACTTGGGACGCGCGTACGAAACATCCGGCGACGCAGCGGACCGGCCTGTCGCCGACATGGGAGCCGAACCCTTCTGCGCTGCCTTTGCCGCTTTCTCAAGCTCCACGAAGTGCTTCCACTGGGCGTTGTATTGACTCGAGTCTTCGCCACGCTGCTTTGCGAGCATCTCGTGCGCCTTCGCCAGGCGCTTGCGTAGCTCCAGTCGAAAATCTTCGCGGGGAGCCGGCAGCCCCAGCGCCAACCAGCGCTCGATCGTCTCGACTTCGCCCGAATAATCCTTTTGCTTGTGTTGAATGATCGCGACCTGAGTGACGTAATATTCCGCAACATTCACCGGGTTCAGGCGAGCAGCGGCTATCATCGCGTCCATACAGCCACGAGCGATGACGAGCGCCCTGGACAGATCCCCCGATCGCTTGAGCGCAGAAATGTCACTCCCCCAGTCACAGATGTCGCGGCCGCTGTATTTTGGCATGAACCACCCGTCGGGCCCCACGTTTGGCCCATTGTGTGCTCCGAAATAGGTAGGGGATGATGCTGCAGCCCCTAAAGCACTCTGCCCATTCTGGAGCGGACGACTCAGCTGAGGAACGACAATCCCGGAGGGACGCTGACCGTATTGCGTCGGATAGTTCTGCTGAGGAGTGAGCTCACGGCGTAACCAATCAAACACACCCATAACGCCCGCTTTCCCTGATGCGAGGTACCACTGCGCCCCGCTCATCTCATCCGTTCTGCGCATACACACCAGCTAATGGTGGCGACGCACACACCTTAGCTTACTGTATAAGCGACCAGCTAGGAGGCAATACGCTCCCGATTTCCACCCACCCCGGCCCCGGCCTCGTCAATGAGCACGGGGCAAGTAAAACGGACTCACAAAACCAAACTTTTCAGAATACTCCCCCAAGGCCTTCCCGTTAGACACTTTCAGAAAATAACGACAGGCTTTCGCGCATCCAAACAACCAAAGCAGCAGCTCACGAGCACACAACACCTGGTAAATACTCAGAAATTCAACCAACCCACGATTTTGCTTGTCCGCACTGCGGGACGTTTTCACTCAGCGTGACCATATTGTCGGTTAATTTACTGAAAAATCGCTTTACCGTTGAATGGGCGCAGTTTCACGCGCATGACTCCCCCACCGGGCAGTCACGTCAACAATTTCGAGGACACACACGTCATGGAGACACGACATCCCCTGACCATCCCCGCCGCCATCGCGCTGGGCACCGCGGTCGTCGCCACCGCCCTGCCCCTGCCGAGCAGCACGCCGGCCACCGCCACGGGCACGGCGCACGTCACCCGCGCATACACGGACAAGTCCACGCACGAACCGGGCACACAGGCGACGATCACGGCCGAGGCCTCGACCGGGGGAACCGTCCACTTCTCCCTCAGCCACCTCGGCGTCGAGGTAGCCTCGGGCGACGCCACCGTGACGAACGGCAAGGCCACCTGGGCCTACACGACACCGAGCGAGAACAACCAGGGATACCTCGTCACCGCGACCGGCGGGGACGGCACGCACGCGGAGACCGCCATCGACGCTTCCACCAGCTGGACGCGCTTCCCGCGCATGGGTTTCCTCTCCCACTTCAAGCCCACCGCCCCCGAGGGCACGGACGGACACACCACCTACGAGGCGTTCCTCTTCCAGAACCCTCAGGACTACATCGACAAGCTCAGCCAGGATTACCACATCAACGCGCTGCAGTACTACGACTGGCAGTACCGCCACGAGCAGCCCGTCGCCACCGGCGACCTCGAGAACGAGTGGCCGCTGTGGTACAGGGACAACTACGCGTCGAAGAAGACGATCACCGACTACATCACCGATGCGAAGAACGCCAACATGGGCTCACTCGCCTACTCGATGGCGTACGCGGCCAACGACAACTACGACACGAACGCCATCAAAGAGGAGTGGCGCCTGCGTGAGGACAACGGCTCCTATTGGGTTCGCGACCTCGGCGAGCAGTGGTGGGTACCGACCCCCAAGGGCGTGGACAAGCCCAAGAGTCACCAGTTCATGATGAATGTGAACAACGAGGACTGGCGTAAGTACATCACCGGGCAATACGCGACGCAGAAGACCACATTCAAATTCGACGGTACGCACATCGACACGCTCGGGCAAACCTCCAAGAAGGATGCCGCCGGCAATCCCGTTGACCTGACCGATGGTCTGGCGGCCCTCGTTGACGACACGCACAAGAACGTCGGCGGCGAGGTGGGCATTAACCTGCCCGACGGTGCAGGAAGCGAGAAGATCAACAAGGCGTCTGCTGCCTACATGTACACCGAGCTGTGGGACCACAACGAGACGAACGCGCAGGTCGCTTCCTACCTGCAGAGCGCTCGCAACACGGCGGGCAACAAGCCGCAGATCGTGGCCGCCTACGCGAACAACTACGACCCGACGGCCTGGGTGCCCGACCCGAAGGATTCCAAGAAGAAGATCCATCCGGGCGTGACTCCGGACGAGGGGACGCGTATCGAGGCTGAGTCTGACCAGGCAAGCGTCAGCGGCGGCGCCCAGATCCTCTCCGGCGACGAATCCGCGTCGGGCGGCGCCTACGCGGGCAACCTCTCCGCGGGCGGCTCCGCCGTCACCTTCACCATCGACGCCGGCCAGGGTGGTACGTTTACGTTTACGACGCGCTACGCCAGGCAGGATGCCGATCCCGCCTTCCACCAGATGATCCTCGACATGGGTAAGACCGGGCAGCAAAAGCTCATCAAGTACGTTCACTTCGACGCGACGGGCAGCTACTACACGTGGAAGGACATGACGGAGACCGTCGAACTCACGCCCGGCGTCCACACGATCACCTACTGGGTGCCCACCGACAAGAATTACTCGCCCGTCAACATCGACTGCATCACCTTCCGTGAGTTCAACGCGGACTCCGTCAAGCTCGCGGACGCGGCGTTTGCGGCGAACGGCGCGCACCACCTGGAGCTCGGCGACTACGGTCGTATGCTCGACAACGAGTTCTTCCCCAGCTCCTCTCGCTCCATGTCCGCGGAGCTCCAGGCGTGGATGAAGAACTACTACAACATCTCCACCGCCTACGAGAACCTGCTCTTCGGCGACAACCTGACGCGCAAGGAGCGCCAGGTCGAGGTCTCGACGAACGGGGTGGGCCTGCCGACTTCGACGGACGGAGCCGCGAACACGATCTGGGCGAACACGATGACGTCCAGCGCGGGCACGGCCCTGCACCTGATCAACCTGCGCACCAACGACAACGAGGGCAACGACGAGTACTGGCGTAACGCCGCCAAGCAGATCCTGCCCTTCGACAACACGACCGTCACCTACCACCTGGAGGACGGCGAGCAGCTCCCCGCTTCGATCTTCGCCGTCAGCCCGGACGACGACGGCGGCCGCCCGACGCCCCTCGACTTCACGACGGGCACGGATGAGCAGGGCCGCACGACCCTCACGTTCAACGTGGGTCGCCTGTCCTCGTGGGACATGGTGGTCTTCTCCCCCGCCACCTACGCTGATCGCGCGGCCCTCGCTCCCCAAGCAGTGGACACGTCCGACAATGCCGCTGCATCCGACGTGGAAGATGCGGCCCTGGTGCCCGCGACGATGGTCGGCCAGCTGCGCAACGGCCTCGGCCAGTGCCTGACCTCCCAGGATCCGACAGGCGCCGACGGCACCCCCGTGTGGAACAGCAACTGCTCCGGAAATAGCGCCGCGCAGACTGTCATCTACGAGGGCGACGGGCACATCCGCATTGGCGACCGCTGCGTCGACGTCCTGGGCGGTTACACCGAGGAGGGCACGGTCGCACACATGTGGACCTGCTACCCGGCTCTGGAATCCCAGATGTGGGATCTCAACGAGTACGGCCAGCTCGAAAACCGCGCGTCCGGCCTGTGCCTGACAATCCCGGGCGACACGACGCGCAATGCCACGCAGGCGGTCATCTCGCAGTGCTCCGACTCCTCCAAGTCGCAGCGCTGGACGCTCACAGACACCTCCGGACAGTAACGTCCACCCTCCCCGGCACGGGCACAGCCGGGGAGGGAGCAGTGCCCGCGCGCTGCACACAAGGCTCGGCCCCGGCCTCGTCGTCATGAACGAGGCCGGGGCCGAGTCGCACACTCAGGCGAGCAGGACGGGTTCAACGCTTGCGCCAGCCGAGCGCCACCTTCGCTTCTTCGCTCGCCTCGGGGGCGGAAAGGCGGTCGAGCGCACCCGGCGTCGTCTGGTAGTAGGCGAGCAGGCTCCGCACGCACGACGGCCGGATCCGCAGGCTTGTGAACACGACGAGGCATTCGATGTCCTGCCCCGCACTGATCAGCAGGCTCTTGCGGCCGTTACGTTGCCCAATCACCTTGGGTTGGTCGCTCCACGGGATCGAGTAGTGGATGCCGCCGTTGCCCCGCAGATCCACGCGCTGCTGGCTGACAACGATGCACTCGCGACTCTGAGGCCCACCGATCTTGCTCAGCAAGTAGAGAACGACGACGACGGCCGTCAGCATGCCACCACGAGCGAAACTCCTGATATCGGTATCCACCCTGAACAGTTGCGAGTAGAAGAAACACACTCCAGCCACGGCAGCAAGGAGGGCTCCAAAGACACGCAGGAACATCCTGGTGCCGCTGGGACGCACGACGATCGTTCCATCGGATGTCGATACGATGCTGACAAGGCAGCGCGACCAGCTTGCTTCCGTCACTCCCAGCAACAGGCAGACAACGGCGCCGATGATCACAGCCGCCATGTAGAACCACCCGTCGCCCTTGATACCCACCGATATATTAAGCGCAGCGCATGTCAACCCGATACCCCAGATGAGTCCGCACCCAAGCGATCTCCCATCGTTGTCAGCAACCGCGTTGAAGGTGCCGTAGTTGGGCCTCGTCATCTGAGGACCGGGGTGCCCCGCAGGAGCCGGTACGGGCACCCCTTGATTCCACACGGCATTCGGCCCGGGTACCGGCTGCGCGGGACGCGCCGGAGCGACGGGTACGGTCCCGGCAGCTACGTTGTCCCCATCCGTGGGTGGCGCGAACTTGTTCATGCAGATCCTCTCCTGCTGTACGGCGCCCGAGGGCACTCACGCGCCCAGCCTATCGCGTGCGCTCTCCCCCACCGCAAACGGTACGTCTACTGCACGAAGCTCGGCCCCGGCCTCGTCGTCATGAACGAGGCCGGGGCCGAGTCGTGCGAGTGCGCGCCGTCAGGAGCGCTCGACCTCCACGGCGGTCGTCTGCGCGAGGTTGGACAGAGCGGTCACGTACTGCGCGATCAGCTTGCGGTTACGGCTGTCCTGCATGAGGTTGGGCAGGCCCTTGGTCGTGCAGGTGACCTCGACGACGGTGCGACCCTCGGAGGGAATGAAGCCCACAACGATATTCTCGCCCCAGGACATCATGCCCATCGGGGTATCGAAAGTAACGACGCGGCTATTGGGGTCGGCGAGCGTCACAGTCGCCTTCGGAACCGACTGCGCGGCCGGGGCGGCGAGCTGGAACAGCTGCTCGAACGGAACGTCGAACTGGAATGCCTGCGTCGTGGAACGCATACCCATGGGAGTGTCTCCTTAAAGATCTCAGTTATCACGGATACGCGCGATCTAGTCGCGCGCACCGGCGAAGAAGGGGCCACGCGCACCGACACCGTCGCCTCGATATGACGCTGCGGATGCGCGACTTCTTCCAGCTGGTTCAGCCTAGCAGCACACGCCCAAATCTCATATTCCGTCACCAGAAATGACCGCGACCTTCGTTGAGAAAGCAAACGCCGCGCCAATAGACGCAGGCGGGTGGCGAAACATCATCCGTCTCGCCACCCGCCTCACGAATCAGCTAGGCCCGCGCGTTCAGGAACGCGGCTCGAAGGGGCTCACCGACACCGACGGCATCTCCTGACACACGCGCAGGGTCAGCTGCAGGCTCGTCGCACCGGTGCCGGCCTCGGGCATGATGTCGACCAGCTCAGAATCGGCGGGGTTACATCCGTCGACCCCATCCGTCGACTCCGCCGTCAAGGTCACACCCACGCGGCCGCCCTCGGCAATCGTGTAGACGTTGCCGGGGTCCTCACCGTCGCGCACGGCGGTCGAGATGACGGAGCCGCCACCGGAGAAGATGATCTGCGGGAAGCCGTTAATCCAGCACGAGGGCCCCTCGTTCGTGAAGCCAATTTCCACGTAGGTGGTGCCGCCCGCCTCCTGCTGGGAGTCGATGGCGGGCTGCAGGTTCGTCAGATCGCAGCGCTGATCGTTGTCGGCGACATTCACCTCGGGGGCCTGGTTGCCATCATCGGGCACGCCGCTCTGGGGGCCGGCGCCGCTCTGGACGGGCATACCACTCTGCGAGGTGGAAGCGCTCGAAGAATTGGACGAGGCCGTGGACCCCGCCTCGGGCTGAGTGCCCTTCGGTGAGCAGGCGGCAATGCCCAGGACGAGGGCCGACAGGGAGGTCACGGCAAGAATGCGTCGCGTGTTGATCATGCGCCCATCCTATGAAGCGCCACGCCCCTCACGCACCGCCACGCCGGGCAGCGCCCAGGGGTGACAAGCGGCGCACCCGGGCGTGCCCGCCCACCGCGCCCCGGCCTCGTCGATGTCAGTGCGTGACGGGTTCGATCTCGACGGGGGCCACGTCCATCTCAGCCAGCGGCACGACCCGATCCTTGCGCGCCACGTGGTAGCCCCACCAGACCACGCCGAACAGCGGCAGGCCGATGTAGGAGGAGGCGACCTCCCAGACCTGGCCGTGAAGCACCGCTTCATAGTTCTGTCCGGCCATGACGACCAGGCACATGACGAAAGCGATGATGGGACCGGCCGGGAACAACGGCGACCGATATGGCAGATCCTCGAGGCGGTACCCCTGCAGCAGATACGCGCGGCGGAAGCGAATGTGGCTCACCGCGATGCCCAGCCACATGATGATGCCGGAAATACCGACGATGTTCACCAGCCAGATGTATGCGTCATTGAAGACCAGCTGCGTGAGGAAGCCGAACGCCGCGGTCACCGTCGTCACAGCCATCGCGTAGGCGGGCACGCCGCCCTTGGTGACGCGCGCGAAGATCGCGGGCGCCTGACGCTTGAGAGCCATCGAGTGCAGCATGCGCGAGGCAGCGTACAGGCCCGAGTTACCGGCGGACAGGATCGAAGTCAGGATGACCGCGTTCATGACGGCGGCCGCCGCGCCGATTCCCATGCGCGCAAACACGAGCGTGAAGGGCGACTGTGCGATGTTGTTCGCCGAATCATCGGCCGCGCTCAGCAGACTCGGATCCGTGTACGGCAGCAGCGTGCCGATCACGGCAATCGCGCCGATGTAGAAGAACATGATGCGCCAGAACACCGTGCGGATCGAGCGCG
>CAUTDS010000033.1:0-23858 GCA_963537175.1 uncultured Actinomycetes bacterium | reverse complement strand
GGAGGGACCGGAGGGCACGGGCGGGCTTCGAGGCACGGCGCCGAACGAAGTGAGGCCGCCTAGCCTCGCGGGCGGCCGGGCCCTCCGGCGCCCGGAACACCAGCGGCGCCACACGCAACAACAGCAGATCAGGCGGGAATCAGACACACCACAGCACGGGGGCGCGAGCCCTCAGGCCCGCGCCCCCAGCGCTACAACGCAGACGCTCAGAAGTACTTGCGTCCCGTTTCGCTCAGCTCGCGCAGCTCGTCGATCGAGGCGATCCAGCCGCAGCCCTCGCCCTCGGCGGCGAGCAGGTCCACGCCGCTGATCGCGAGCATGTCGCCGCCCGTGGTACCGATGCGCACGGCGTCAACGCCCTCGGCCTCGGCGGCCGCGAACACGGCCTTGACGGCCGCCTCGGGCACCGCGACGAAGGCGCGGGCCTGGGATTCGGACAGGAGCATCTCGTGGTCGCCGACGCAGTCGCGGCGGGCGGCCCCGGCCACGTCGAAGACGCCGCCGATGCCGAAGCGCAGCGCGGAGTCCACGAGGGACTGCACGAGGCCGCCGTTGGACAGGTCGTGTGCGGCGCGCACGAGGGGTCGGCCATCCGGGCCGTCGGCGGCGCTCAGCGCGCGCACGACGTTACCGAGGGCGACCTCGGCCTTCAGGTCGACCTCGGGCGGGAGGCCACCCAGGCGCGAGCGGGCGATGCGCGCCCACGCGGAGCCGTCGAACTCCTCGCGGGTGGTGCCCAGGAGGATGACGGCGAGGCCCTCTTCGGTGAAGCCGGAGGGGTTGGCTCGCGTGACGTCGGGGAGGATGCCGAGCATGCCGATGACGGGCGTCGGGTTGATCGACGAGTTCGGCAGGCCCTTCTCGGTGCCGGACGAGTTGTACAGCGACACGTTGCCGCCGGTCACGGGGATCTCGAGCTCGATGCAGCCGTCCGCGAGCGCGGTCATGGCGGTCACGAGCTGCCACATGGCGTCCGTGTCTTCGGGGTTGCCGAAGTTCAGGCAGTCCGTGATGGCGACGGGCTCGGCGCCGACGACGGCGACGTTACGGTAGGACTCGGCGAGGGCCTGGCGGGCTCCCGCTGCCGGGTCGAGCTTGGTGTACCAGCCGTTCGCGTCGGTCGAGAGCGCGACACCCAGCCCAGTGGCCTCGTCGATGCGGATGACACCCGCGTCGTCGGGCTGGGCGAGGGCGGTGTTGCCCTGCACGTAGCGGTCGTACTGGTCGGTGACCCACGCCTTGGAGGCCTGGTTGACGTCGGAGAGCACGGCGCGCACGTCGGCGATCAGTTCCTCACGCGTGGCGGGGCGTGAGAGATCCTCGGAGGTGGCGGCCTGCAGCTCGTCCTGCCACGCGGGGCGAGCGTAGGGGCGGTCGTAGACGGGGCCCTCGTGGGCGACGGTCTTCGGGTCGACGTCGACGATGCGGTGACCGTGGTGGTCGATCGTGAGGCGTCCGTCGCCGGTCAGGTGGCCGATGACCGCGGCTTCGACGTCCCACTTGTCGATGATCTCGAAGAAGCGCTCGCGATCCTGCGGGGTCACAATCGCCATCATGCGTTCCTGGGACTCGCTCATGAGGATCTCGCCCGCGGTGAGCGTGGGGTCGCGCAGGAGCACGTTCTCGAGGTCGACGTGCATGCCGGAGTCGCCGTTGGAGGCCAGCTCAGAGGTCGCGCACGAGATGCCCGCGGCACCGAGGTCCTGGATGCCCTGGACGACGCCGGCCTCGAACAGGTCGAGGCAGCACTCGATGAGGACCTTCTCCATGAAGGGGTCGCCCACCTGGACGGAGGGGCGCTTGGCGGGCATGCCGTCTTCGAAGGTCTCGGAGGCGAGGATGGAGGCGCCGCCGATGCCGTCGCCGCCGGTGCGCGCGCCGAAGAGGACGACGAGGTTGCCTTCACCGGTCGCGTTGGCCAGGTGGATGTCGTCGTGGCGCAGCTTGCCGATGCACAGCGCGTTGACGAGGGGGTTGCCCTGGTAGGAGGGGTCGAACTCGGTTTCGCCGCCGATGTTGGGCAGGCCCAGGCAGTTGCCGTAGCCGCCGACGCCGGAGACGACGCCGTGGACGACGCGCGCCGTGTCGGGGTGGTCGACGGCGCCGAAGCGCAGCTGGTCCATGACGGCGATCGGGCGCGCACCCATGGAGATGATGTCTCGGACGATGCCGCCCACGCCGGTGGCTGCGCCCTGGTAGGGCTCGACGAAGGACGGGTGGTTGTGGGACTCCACCTTGAAGGTGACGGCCCAGCCACCGCCGATGTCGACAACGCCGGCGTTCTGGCCCATGCCGACGAGGAGGTGCTTCCTCATCGCGTCGGTCGTGCGCGCGCCGAACTGCTCGGCGAGGTGCTTCTTGGAGGACTTGTAGGAGCAGTGCTCGGACCACATGACGGAGTACATGGCGAGCTCGGCGTTGGTGGGTCGGCGCCCGAGGATGTCGCAGATGCGCTGGTATTCGTCCTCTTTGAGGCCGAGTTCCTTCCAGGGCATGTCCTGGCCGGGGGTCGCGGCGGCGTTCTCGACGGTGTCGGGCAGCTCGCGGGTGTTTTCGGAGGTCATTCGTGTTTCCATTCGAAAGGTCTGGGACGAGGCCGGGGCTCCCTCACGCGTGAGGGCGCGGTGGCGTCGTCAGCCGACGAGGGATGCGAGGACGGAACGGAAGATGCCCAGGCCGTCGGTGCCGCCGTGGTGGCTGGCGCCGTCGGGTCCGAGGGAGAGCGGGCCGAAGCCGGCCTCGGTCGCGTGCTCGGGGTGGGGCATGAGGCCGACGACGTTGCCCGCGGCGTTGGTGACGCCCGCGATGTCGTTGGCGCTTCCGTTGGGGTTGAAGTCGACGTAGCGGAACACGACGCGGCCTTCGCCCTCGAGCCGTTCGAGCTCGGCGGGGGACGCCTGGAAGTTGCCTTCGCCGTTCTTGAGGGGAACCGTGATGGTGTCGCCGGCGCTGTAGGCGCGCGTCCACGCGGTGTCCGCGTTCTCGATGCGCAGCACCTGGTCGCGGCACAGGAACTTCTGGTGGTCGTTACGGATGAGCGCTCCGGGCAGCAGGTGCGACTCGCACAGGACCTGGAAGCCGTTGCAGATGCCCAGGACGGGCAGGCCTCGCCCGGCCTCGCGCACGATCTCGCTCATGACGGGGGCGGTCGCCGCGATCGCGCCGCAGCGCAGGTAGTCGCCGTAGGAGAAGCCGCCGGGGATAACGACCGCGTCGACGCCGTGCAGGTCGGCATCCTTGTGCCACAGGGACACAGCCTCGGCACCGGCGATCTCAACCGCGCGGGCGGCATCGCGGTCGTCGAGGGTGCCGGGGAAGGTGACGACTCCGACGCGGGTCACTGCACGCCTCCCGAGTAACGGGCGTCGGCCTCGTCAATGGCCTCGACGCGCACGACGTCCTCGATGATCGGGTTAGACAGGACCTCTTCGGCGGCCTTGCGAGCCTGGTCCAGGAGCTCGTCGGTGACGGGACCGTCCACGCTCAGGTGGAAGCACTTACCCTGGCGCACGGCCTCGAAGCTCGTGATTCCGAGCCTGGGCAGCGCCGAACCGACAGCCTTACCCTGGGGATCCAGGATCTCCGGCTTCGGCATCACTTCCACGATGATTCGCCCCACGGCGTTCCTCCTTGTGTTGTTGGTGAGGATCCCGCCGTGCATCTTGCCCGGCGGGCAAGTCTGTTTACAGGATGGGGTCCGACCCAGTGAGTCGGCGGTAGGCCTCGACGTAGCGCGCGGCGGTCGCGGCGGCCACGGATTCGGGCAGTGCCGGCGGGTTGGCGCCCGAGGAGCGGTCCCAGCCGGACTGTTCGGAGACCAGCCAGTCGCGCACGTACTGCTTGTCGAAGCTAGGCACGACCTGGCCCTCCACCCACTGGTCGGCGGGCCAGAATCGGGAGGAGTCCGGCGTGAGGATCTCGTCCGCGAGCACGAGCGCACCCGTGGTCACGTCGATGCCGAACTCAAACTTGGTGTCCGCGATGATGATGCCGCGCTCGGCGGCAATGTCGCGGGCGGCCCGGTACAGGGCGATCGACAGGTCGCGGATCGCGGTCGCGAGCTCCTCGCCGATGCGCTCGACGGTCTGCTCGAAGGTGATGTTCTCGTCGTGCTCGCCCAGTTCGGCCTTCGCGGCGGGCGTGAAGATCGGTTCTTCGAGGCGCGAGGCCTCGGTCAGCCCCTCGGGCAGCTTGATGCCGCACACGGAGCCGGACTCGCGGTACTCGGCCAGGCCGGAGCCGGTCAGGTAGCCTCGCACGACGCACTCGATGGGGATCATGTGCAGGCTGCGGCACACGACCGCGCGCCCGTCCACCTCGGCGGGCACCGTGAAGCGCGTGGGCTGGGCACCCTCCAGGGCGCGCGAGGCCTCGGCCGGGGCCTTCGTACCCACGGCCAGCAGGTGGTTTTCCACGAGGGGACGCAGCTGGCCCATCCACCAGATGGCGAGCTGGTTGAGGACCGCGCCCTTGCCGGGGATCAGCGTGGGCAGCACGTAGTCGTAGGCGCTGATGCGGTCCGAGGTCACCATGAGGAGCGCCTCCGGCCCCGCCTTCGCGTGGCGCGGGCGGCCCGCCGGGGTGGCGGTCTGCGGCGCGGGGCCGACCACTGCCTCGTCGGGAGCGTAGATGTCGCGAACCTTGCCCGCGCTCAGCGGGGTCCAGCCGTGGAGGGTGGCGGTCATGATGCTCCTCAGTGGGTTCTCAGTCGAGGGTGACGACCAGGTCGGCGGGCCACGTCGCGATGTCGCTGCGGTGGTGTTCCCCGTCGAAGTGGATAAGGTCGACGCCCCGGTAGGCCAGCGCACGGGCCTCGTCGAGCGTGGCCGCGCGGGCGACGACGTCAAGGACTCGGCCGCCGGAGTTCACCAGCGCGTAGGTCGGCTCGAAGCCGCAGCATCCCGCCGCGACGTCGGTCGGGTCGTCGGTGATCTCCTCGGAGGTGCCGGCGTGGATGACGTGGACGCCGTCGAGCTCCTCGGCCGCTTCGATACCGGTGATCTCATGTCCGGTATCCGTGGGGCCCGGGTAGCCGCCCGACGCCATGACGACCGTGACGGCAGCATCCTCACTCCACACGGGAGCGGGGACCTTCGCCAGAGTGCCGGTCGCGGCCGCGTACAGGATGGGGGCCAGCGGGGAGTCGAGGCGCTCGAGGACCGCCTGGGTCTCCGGATCGCCGAAACGCACGTTGAACTCCACGACGCGGATGCCCTTCGAGGTCATCGCGAGGCCGCAGTACAGGAGGCCGCGGAAGGGGGTGCCGCAACGCGCCATCTCGGTGATGACGGGCTGAGCCACCTCGTCAACGATGCGTTGCGTGGCCTCTTCGGGGAGCCACGGGAGGGGGCTGTAGGCGCCCATGCCGCCCGTGTTCGGGCCCTCGTTGCCGTCGCCCACGCGCTTGAAGTCCTGCGCGGGCTGCAGCGGCACGACGGTAGCACCGTCGGCGAAACAGAACAGGGAGACCTCGGGGCCGTCGAGGTAGTCCTCGATGACGACCGCTCCCCCGTCGCGCGACAGGCAGGCACGCGCGTGCTCCGAGGCCTGGGCGCGGTCGGTGGTCACGACGACGCCCTTACCGGCGGCGAGCGCGTCATCCTTCACGACGTAGGGGGCACCCAGGTCGTCGAACGCGGCCTCGACCTCGTCCATCGTGGTGCACGTGAAGGCGCGAGCCGTCGCCACGCCCGCATCGGCCATGACCTGCTTCGCGAAAGACTTGGAGGCCTCGAGGCGCGCCGCGTCCTTCGTCGGGCCGAAAACGGGGATTCCGTAGTCCAGGACAGCGTCCGCGACGCCCGCGACGAGCGGAGCCTCGGGGCCGACGACCACGAGGTCGACGTTCTCAGACGTAGCGCGACGGACGACGTCCTTCGGATCCAGGGGATCCATGGTCAGGGAGCGACCCAGCTGCTCCAGGGCGGGATTGCCCGCCTGGACGACCAGCGACACGGGATGCTCAGGGGTGGACGTTCGTACAAGCGCACGGGCGATCGCGTGTTCGCGACCCCCGTTACCAACGAGAAGAACCTTCACGATTCAAGCCTATCGGTGTTTGGAGGCCCGCCGGGCCACCGTGGTGTTTTATGGGTGCACGTCACAGCGAAAGTGAGACAGGGTCGCAGCCCTTACCAGGCGCCGTTCGGGTTGCCGCTGCGGCGGTCATCCTTCTTGTCGCGCTGGTCCTTGTTGCGCTGATCGTTCTTCTGCTGCAGCTCCTCGCGGCGCTGCTTCTCCTCCGGGGTCTCACCCTCGTAGGGGTCCTGCGTGGGGCTCGGGCTGGGACTCGGGTTCGTCTGCTGATCCTTCGATCCCTTGTCCTGCTGGTCCTGCTGCTGATCCTGCTGCTGGTCCTGCTGCTGGTCGCCCTGCCCCTCGGACTGCTCCTCAGCCTTCTGCTTCTTGTCCTCGACGCGTTCCTTGTTCTGGTCGGCGGGGTTATCGGACTTGTTGCCAGACTGCTGCTGATCGCCGGACTGATTCTGGTTGCCCGACTGGTCCTTGTTGTCGGACTGGTTCTGGTCGCCGGACTGGTTCTGGCTGGAGTTGGAGGCCGTCTGACAGGGGGCGACCGTATCTTCGGCTTCCTGGTATGTCGTCGCGGCATCAGCGTACGCGCCGGCGGCTGCCTGCGCGTCGCCCTGAATCTCGATGCCGATCGCAAGGTTGACGCGAACGCGGCATTCGTAGGAGAAGGGCTCGAGTCGGCCGGGCTTGACCTCGGTGGCCTTGGGGACGAGGTCGAAGGCGGTACGCAGCTCCGTCACGCCCTCATCCGTCTGGCCCTGACGCACGAGAGTGGTGCCGCGGTTGTAGTGCGCGACCCAGCGCTCGATGCCGATCTGCGTCCACGCCATCTGACCTTCGTAGCCCGCCAGTGCGACGTCGTACTCCTGCGCTTTCCAGTGGTTCAGGGACGAGCGCGACCAGAGCGACAGGCCGATCAGGTACGCGGCGACGGTCAGCACGATGACGAGGATCGGGATGGAGTACCACAGGGGGCGCAGCGCCCGCGGGCTGCGCTGGATCTTCTGCTTACCCGACGAGGCCTTGGTGAGCTTCGCACGAACGGACGGATCGACGGGATCGACCTGGGGCGCGCCAAAGGGGAGGAGGTCTGCTTCAGGCTGCGAGTTCTCAGATGGCATGGGAGTTCCTCAACTGTTGGGCGCGCAGCGCCAGCGTAGCGCCCTCCCACGCGAGGAGGCCCCCGAGTAGGAGCGCGAAAGGCCAGATGATGTAGCGGTACGTGTCTTTCAGGTTGCGTGACTCGGCGAGCGTCGACGCCTTGTCGAGCACGGAACGCGCGTGCGATTCGATCGCCGACTTGTCGGGCGAGTGCACGTAGTCGACGCCCACGCGTGAGGCGACATCCGCGAGGGCGGCCTCGTCAATCTTCGAAATGGCGATCGGGTTATCGGGCTGCGAGGAGTCGTGGATGTACTCGGGTTCGCCGCCGCTCTGGGAGCCGCTGTCGCCTAGGCGCAGGACCTTCATGGGGCCACCTTTCTCGGTGCCGTAGCCGAGGACGAGGCCGCCGTCGATGTACTCCTTGACGGCATCCCAGTCGCTGGCCTCACCTGCGGGCGCGCTGGTCCAGTGGTTCTGGTTGGAGGTCTCGCCGTCGGAGAAGACGAAGAGGGCACGCACGTTCTGGGGGTGGCGTTCCTTGTTCTTCTTCAGGAGCTTGGCGAGGTCTCGGGCGGGTCGATTCACCGACGATCCCTGGGAGGAGCTGGAGAGCTCGCGATCAAAGGAATCCATGTACGAGACGACCGCGGAGGCGTCGGAGGTCAGCGGCAGGTCCGTGTGAACCTTCGAGTCCCAAGACATGATGGAGAAGCGCGAGCCGGTGAGGATGTTCATCATGATCGCGACGTCGTTGCGCACGCCGTCGATGCGGGGCTTGTTGCCGTCCCAGTCCTCGGCGGCCATGGAGCCGGTGCGGTCGATGACGAAGTAGACCTCGAGGGTCGAGGTTACTTCCTGGGCCTCGCCGGGGATCGACGGGCCTGCGCCCATGATGATGACTGTGACGACGATGAGAAGACGACGTAGGACGTCCATGATGTGGCGGCGGGTGGCTCGCTTGGCCGACAGGAACACGAAGATCGCGCCGAGCACGGCGATGATGCCCAGGAGGGCCAAGTGAAAGACGGGGCGAAAAATCATGTCAGAGCCTCCCGAACGCCAGCAGACCGAGCAGGGATACGACGCCGAGGAGTGTCCACCCGAGGGCAGCCGTGGGGCGGTCCGTCTCCAGCATCTTTCCAGCGGAGTCGAGTTCTTCTTTCTGTTCGGCCTCGATCTGGTGCACCACGCTATCCACCGCCGACGGAGACGAGGCATCATAGAAGTCGCCGCCGGTCTTACGGACCTCATCACGCAGCTGTAGGGCCTCGGAGCCCAGGGCAATATCCGATCCCGGATACAGGGCGGTGACCGTTACTCCCTGGCTCTTCGCGAACTCGATCGCCTCGCTCAGGTCGTAGACGCCGTTGCCGTACACCTCGTTGTCGGTGGCCAGCAAGATGGTGCGCGAGCGCTGCTTGTCATTATGGTCGAAACCCATGATGCACGAGGCCAGACCGTCGCCAACGATCGAGGAGACCTCCTGGTTCTCGTCCATGACGGGCGACAGGTATTCGAAGAGTTCCGGCGTTCCAGATAGCTTTCCACCAAACTGGATCAGGCCGGTGTCGATCGTGTCCGACATCTCCTGGAGAACGTCGGTGGCCATGTCGTAGTCATCAGTGAGTGGGAACATCGTCATCGAGTAGGCGTCCCACAGCTGCAGCGAGATCCTCTCGCCCTCGAAGTGGGAGATGATTTGCCGGAAGGCCTCGCCGATCTTTGAGTCGTAAGGCAGCATCGATCCGGACGCGTCCAGGCACAGGACGATGTCGCGGCTCGCGGACTTATCGTGCTTGACGTAACGGTCGACGGGCGCGCCCGCCGACACCGAGGTCGCGATAACGGCGATCAGGAAGCACACGAAGGCCATCGCCAGCGAGGCGCGCGTGCGACGCACGAGCGCCTGGTACTTCGGCAGGCCCCGCAGGTAGCCGGTGTTGGCAACCCACCCCTTCTTTCCCGAGCGCACGCCGGCGCGACGTGCGAGCATCCAGCCGACAGTCGTCGCGATCGCAACGACCGCCAGGACGACGGGGATCAACCACCAGAACCTCATACGTTTACCGCCTCCACGGCCATGGTCAAGACGTTGGTGACGGCCTCGTGAGAGGGCTGCCCCCGCGGAATGTCATCACCCGAGAAACTGGGAACTTCGCAGGCCTGCAGGACGTCGGCCAGGCCCGGCCACACGGGGACGAGCTCGCGCACCTCAGACACGGTCGCGACCTCGAGGTCTCGGCCCGTTCGCTCGGTACCCAGGGCACGCATGAGGCCCGCGAGCGCCAGGTGAACACCGCGCGCATCCAGGTCACCGTCAGCATAGCGGTCGGCAATCTGATCGATGTACGTGAGGTACTTCTTGCGGCGGGCATCCGTGATCGTCTGAAGTTCCATGACCTCGCCGATGCGCGACGTCCACCAGCGCCAGATGCTGTAGACGATCCAACCCAGGACGGCGACGACGAGCACCGTCCCCAGGATCCACATCCAGTTCGGGTACAGCGCGGGATCGTTCAGGTTGCTGGTGAGATCACCGGACATGTGCTCCCCTTTCGAGGGCTCGCATGAGTGCGCGCGGAACTTCCTCGCTGGAGCCCACGTCCACGCGGATCACCCCACGCTTATCGAGCATTTGGGCGACCGCCTGTCGGCGCATCGCCACGAGATTGGCGGCTTCCCCAGCCAGCTGCGAGTCGCGCAGCAGGAAGTCCGGGAGAGGCCCTTCGGTCACGTCGACCACGTTCGTGCCCTCCTCAAGAGAGGTCGGGTCGACGTCCTGGATGCTCACCACCATGACCTGGTGGCGCACGGACAGGGACTTGATGAGGTCATCGGACAGGCGCGTCGGCTCCGGCTGGGTGGAGTCTGTGACGATGACGATGAGGCTGCGGCGTCGGGTCACCGTCCGCGCTCGAGCGAGGAGCTTGGGCACGTCCGAGTGCGGCGAGGACAGGGTGATGTCCTCCTCGATACGGCGCATGATCGTTTCGGCGTGGGCGTTCCCCGATCGGGCGGGCATGAAGCGCACGCGCTCGGTATCGCCGGCGACGAGGCCGATCTGGTCTCCGCGCGCCACGCTCAGCCATGCGATCGCCTCGCATGCGGTGAGCGCAACCTCTTCCTTGGTCTCACCCGACGGGGCGAGAGCACCCATTTCGCGGCCCGTGTCGACGACGAGCATAACCTGCAGGTTCGCCGTGGCCTCGTGCCTCTTGATGACCGGCGAACCGGTGCGAGCCGTCGCCGCCCAGTCGATTTCGCGCACATCATCGCCCGGCTGATAGGGAGCCAGGTCCATGAACTCCCAGCCGCGTCCCTGCCGCAGCGCGGAGTGCTGTCCATCCATGATGGACAGCAGCTTGCGCATGACGGGCAGCTGGATGCGCGTGGAGAGCGCGTGGATTTCGCGCGAGCGTACAGGCATTGCGTTCCTCGAGGGCGTTGGCGGCGGGCGGGTGAATCGTTACGGCACGGGCACCGCGTTGAACACGGCGTCGATGAGGCCCTCGATGGAGACGTTGTCCGCCAGCGCGTCGAAGGTGCGGATGATGCGGTGGCGCAGGATGCCGTAGCGCATTTCCTTGATGTCGTCGGGCATGACGTGGTTTCGTCCCCCCATGAGGGCGATAGCCTGCGCGATCTGCATGAGGGCGATCCCACCACGAGGGGAGGCGCCCACGCGCACGTGCTTGTTCCATCCGGGCAGCGGGTTCGGGCCGGCGCCACGCGTGGTGTTGACGATATCGACGATGTAGGCCTTGAGGGTCTCGTGCACGAACACGCGTCGGCGCGCTTCCTGCAGGGTGCGCACGTCGTCGAGGGTGATGGGTGCGACCGAGGCCTGCGAGGTCATCTGGCCGGAGTCGATGCGGGTGAGAACCTCGAGCTCCTCGACGGGCGTCGGGTAGGTGATGACCTCCTTGAGGAGGAATCGGTCCATCTGAGCCTCGGGCAGCACGTAGGTGCCTTCTTCTTCGATGGGGTTCTGGGTGGCCATGACCATGAAGGGGTTGGGCAGCTTGTGGTTGACGCCGCCGATCGTGGTCTGGCGTTCCTGCATGGCCTCGAGCATGGCGGACTGGGTCTTCGCCGAGGAACGGTTGATCTCGTCGAGGAGGACCATGTTGGCGTGGACGGGACCCAGCTGGGTGACCATCTCGCCGCGCTCCTGGTTCCAGATCTGGGAGCCGACGATGTCGTTAGGCATCAGGTCGGGCGTGCACTGGATGCGGTGGAACGTTCCGGACACCGCGGACGCGAGGGTCTGTGCGGCCGTCGTCTTCGCCAGGCCGGGTACGGATTCAACCAGGACATGGCCGCCGGCGAGCAGCGAGGCGGTGAGCGCGCGGCGCAGACCTTCCTGCCCCACGACGGTGTGCTGGTAGATGGTGGTCATGCGATCGAGCAGGCCCTTCGCGTGGGCCAGCTCATCGTTCGTCAAGTAGTTGGGCACGGGCTCTCCTTGCGTGCGCGGTCGGATGCTGTTCCAGTGTAGCCCGCCGACTCCTCGTTGACACAACCCGGTCAGTTTTCGCATCGTCATCGACGAGGCAAGGGCTGGCTATCTCTCGTAGTTTATCCTCGGAGTATCAGCGGTCATCCCCGGGAGAAAAAGGGGCGAGCCCCGGAGTTTCCTCCGGGGCTCGCCCTCAGATCCGCGTCAATCAGGCCTGCTTCGCGGCGGCGATGCGCTCGCGGAACTTGGCCAGCTGCTCGGTGATGGCGGCGGGGAGCTTGTCGCCGAACTGCGAGAAGTACTCCTCCGTGTCGTCCATCTCGGCGGCCCAGGCGTCGGGGTCAATCGCGAAGAGCTTCGCCCACACGGCCTCGTCGATGTCCAGGCCATCCAGGTTGAAGTCCTCGAACTTCGGGTAACGACCGGTCACACCGTCGATGGCCTCGACCTCGCCAGCGGCGCGGCGAACGATCCAGTCCAGAACGCGGGCGTTGTCACCGTAGCCGGGCCACATGAAGTTGCCGTCTTCGTCCTTACGGAACCAGTTGACCTGGTAGACCTTCGGGAACTTCTCGCCCAGCTTGTCCTGCATCTCCAGCCAGTGGCCCCAGTAGTCGGCCATGTTGTAGCCGCAGAAGGGCAGCATGGCGAAGGGGTCGTGGCGCAGGGATCCGACCTTGGCGTCCAGGGCGGCAGCGGTGACCTCGGAGGCCACGGAGGCGCCGATGAACACGCCGTGGGCGGGCTCGTACTGCTCGGCGACCAGCGGGACGTTGGTGGCGCGGCGGCCGCCGAAGAGGATGGCGTCAACCGCGACACCCTCGGGGGCTTCCCAGTCGGGGCAGATGATCGGGCACTGCGAGGCGGGGACGGTGAAGCGGCTGTTCGGGTGAGCAGCCTTCTCGCCGGACTCGGGGGTCCAGTCGTTGCCGTGCCAGTCGATCAGGTGCGCCGGAACGTCGCCGTCGATGCCTTCCCACCACACGTCGCCGTCGTCGGTCAGGGCGACGTTCGTGAAGATGGAGTTGGCCTTGGCGGTCTCCATGGCCATGGGGTTGGTCTTGTAGGAGGTGCCGGGGGCAACGCCGAAGAAGCCAGCCTCGGGGTTGATGGCGCGCAGGCGGCCATCCTCACCGGGACGCATCCACGCGATGTCGTCGCCGACGGTCTCGACCTTGTAGCCGGGGATCGTGGGCTGGAGCATGGCGAGGTTGGTCTTGCCACAGGCGCTCGGGAAGGCGGCGGTGACGTGGAACTGCTGGCCGGTGGACTCGCGGGTCAGGCGCAGGACGAGCATGTGCTCGGCCATCCAGCCGTCACGCTTTGCCATCGTCGAGGCGATACGCAGGGCGAAGCACTTCTTGCCGAGCAGGGCGTTGCCGCCGTAGCCCGAACCGAAGGACCAGATCTCGTTGGTCTCGGGGAAGTGGGTGATGTACTTCTCGTCGTTGCAGGGCCAGGTGGAGTCTTCCTGACCGGGCTCGAGGGGAGCGCCGACGGAGTGAACGGCGGGAACCCACACGCGGCCCTCGTTGATGAGGTCCATGGCAGCAGCACCCATGCGGGTCATGATGCGCATGTTGACGACAACGTAGGGGGAGTCGGTGATCTCAATACCGAGCTGGGAGATGGGGCCGCCCAGGGGGCCCATGGAGAAGGGCACCACGTACATGGTGCGGCCCTTCATGGCACCCTTGAACTTCTCGTGCAGGATGGCCTTCATTTCCTTGGGGTCGGCCCAGTGGTTCGTCGGGCCGGCGTCCTCTTCCTTCTCACAGCAGATGAAGGTACGGGACTCAACACGCGCAACGTCGGACGGCTTGGAGCGAGCCAGGAACGAGTTGGGGCGCTTCTCCTCGTTGAGCTTGGTGAACATGCCGCTCTCGACCATCTGAGAGGTCAGGCGATCCCACTCCTCCTGGGAGCCGTCGGAGAACTCGATGGCGTCAGGCGTGGTCAGCTCAGCAATTTCAGCAACCCACTTGATGACATCTTCGGGAGCGTTCGCCGGAGCGGCTGCACGCACGTCCTGTTCGGTCACGGACATTTTGCCTCCTGAGGCATTTCGGATTGTCGAGGCCGCAGTTGCGCCCTCGATTGACAGAATCAATCATGCCGGACCCCTCACCCGCGTTTACGGGCGCTTGGTCCCGGTCACACCTCAATCGTAGTCGAACAAGTCACACACCGCCCGGCCGATAGGGACCTTCAACCCACCCACAAGGCTCTTGATGAACGCCCCACTGCGCCCCGACCTCGTCAATGCGACGGAAGTCGTCCATTCACCCATCGTCGTGAGATAGAACACCCAATATGGGGTCACAAATCCATATCTGAACTTGAAGTCTCACCGCCCCATGACCGACGATTACAGGTAGCACAACAGTGCTGTTCACCATTGGAAGGACCGAATACACCATGGGACTCCGTTCTAAGACCCAAGGCCCTGACTTTTTTGAAGATCTGACCTCTCAGGCCCGCCAGCTCGTGCAGGCCGTCGAGTTCCTCTCGCACATCTACGCCGCCTCCCCCGAAGAGCGCATCGCCCTGCGCGATCAGCTCCACGAGGTTGAGCACCGCGGCGACGAGCTGAACCACGCGATCGTTCAGCGCATCAACTCCTCGTTCATCACGCCTTTCGACCGCGAGGACCTGCAGTCACTGGCGTCCCACCTGGACGACTGCCTCGACTTCATCGACGAGGCCGGCGACCTCCTGGTCGTCTACGGCATTGCCGACATCCCCTCCTCCCTGGTCTCCCTGCTCAACGAGCAGATCGCGGTCATCAAGCACTGCGCGGACCTGACCGCCGAGAACATGCCCAAGCTCAAGTCGCCCGTGGACATGCGCGACTACTGGATCGAAGTCAACCGCCTCGAGAACGAGGGCGACCTGGCCTACCGCCGTACCCTGACGGCCCTGTTCGACTCGGGCCTCGACCCGGTCACGATCATCAAGCTCAAGGACATCGTCCAGGGCCTCGAGTCCTGCGCCGACGCGTTCGAGGAGCTGGCCAACGTCATCGAGTCCCTCGCACTGAAGGAATCCTGAGCCGTGGATCTGAATCTGATCCTCGTCTGCGTCGTCATCGCCGTCGCGCTGTTCTTCAGCTACACAAACGGCTTCCACGACGCGGCGAACGCGATCGCGACCTCAGTGTCGACGCGCGCGTGGACTCCTCGCGCGGCGCTCCTGATGGCCGCGACGATGAACGTCATCGGCGCCATGATGGGCACGGCCGTCGCCAAGACGGTCGGTAAGGGCATCATTTCGATCAGCGACTACGCCGAGTCTCCCCTGCCGGAAATGCAGCAAAAGGGCCTGGTCATCATCCTGGCCGCCCTGCTGGGCGCCTGTATCTGGAACCTGATCACCTGGTGGTTCGGACTCCCCTCGTCTTCCTCGCACGCCCTCATCGGCGGCATGGTGGGCGCGGGCCTCATGAGCGGCACGGTCGTGTACTGGTGGGGCATCATGAGCCACGTCGTGATCCCGATGTTCGCCTCCCCCATCATCGGCTTCGTCATTGGCTACATTGCCATGAAGATCGTGCTGCGGGTGCTGCGTCACGCGCAGTATCACCGCACGATGCGCCGCTTCCGCGCCGGGCAGCGCTTCTCCTCGGCGGCCATGGCCCTGGGCCACGGTATCCAGGACGCGCAAAAGACGATGGGCATTATCGTCATGGCGCTGCTGGCCGGCGGCTACGGCGAAACCCACAACATCCTCGATCCCGTCACGGGTGAGATGAACGTGCCGCTGTGGGTAAAGATCTCTGGTGCACTGGCGATTTCGCTGGGCACAATGGCCGGCGGCGGCCGCATTATGCGCACGATCGGCCGTAAGATCATCGACCTGGATCCGGCTCGCGGCTTCACGGCCGAGGCCGTGTCCTCCTCGATCCTGTACCTGTGCTCCTACGTCATTCACGCCCCCATCTCGACGACGCAGGTCGTGTCGACGGCGATCATGGGCGTGGGATGCACGAAGCGTTTCTCGGCAGTCCGCTGGGGCGTCGCGGGCAACATCGTCATCGCATGGTTCCTCACCCTGCCGGCCGCCGCACTGGTGGCGGGCATCGTGTACCTCATCGTGGCGCTGCCTCTGGGAGTTCACTGATGCGCGGTCGCCTCGTCGCGACGGCTGCGGTCGCCGCTCTTCTCGCTGCCCCGCTCGCGGCATGCTCGGATTCGTCCGTCATGCACATGCGGGTCGGCCAGTGCATCCTCCTGCCCGAGGATAAGAGCGCGACCACGGCGACGACGCTCGAGAAGACCAGCTGCACGCGCGAGCACGACGCTGAGGTCTTCGCTGTCACATCCGCGCCGGACGGGGATTTCCCGGGCGCCGAGGCGCTCAACCGGCAGGCCGAGACCGAGTGCATTTCCGCGTTCGACGGGTACGTGGGGTCGGATTACCTGACCTCATCTCTCGACGCGACGTGGATGATCCCGACGAAGGATTCATGGGCACAAAACGATCGTTCGATCGTGTGCCTGGCGCGTCCGTTGGATCATTCGAAGCTCACCTCGTCGGTGAAGGAGTCGGGCCTGTAGGGCGACTCTTCTCCAACTGTTGCGGGTGGTGCTTGGCTGAGGCCGGGCACCACCCGATACTTTTACCGTCCGGTATTTCGATTGTTATAGTGCGTATCGCGAGTCTTCCTCGACCAGTACGCCCCCATCCAGGAGAATCATGTCCCCTCACTCTTTCACATCCCGCACCGTGCGCCCTGCGGTAATCCTCGGAGTTTCGACAGCCATCCTGAGCCTGGGACTGTCCGCATGCTTGCCCAGCTACGGGCCTCGCAGCTCATCACCCAACCCGGCGCGCACCTCGTCCAGCGGGAGAAATCCCACCACCCCGTCGAAGCCAGCCACTGGGACCATTTCCTTCGCCGATCTCGAGGTGGGCCAGTGCTTCCAGGACTGGACTGAGGGAGATACGCAGGTGATGGCCGTCGACTGTTCAACCCCACATGACAACGAGGTGTACTACGTAGCAGAGCTTACGGACGATGACCTTCCCTCTGAGGACGACTTGGAGAGCCGAAGCCTTGGACTATGCTTCGCATCCTTCGAGCCCTACGTCGGCGCACTTCTTGACGAAACGACGCTCAACTACGGCTGGCTAGTTCCGGGGGATGAGAGTTGGTCCGAGGGCGACCACACCATCGCCTGCTACCTTTTCGCTGAAGATGGATCGAAGCTGAATCAATCGGCACAGAACTCTTATTAATGAGCACGGGCGTCCCCGTCTGCATGACCTGACTGGCGCGGTTCAGCTGATACCGAGCCACCATCGCTTTTACCCCTGCGACCTGCGCCTTGTATAGCGTCATCGACGACGCCGAAGTCCTACCGAACAGTCGGCGTCACCATCCGGCGTGCATCACATTCCCTAACTCAAGGAGCATCATGTTCCACGTTTCTACGCGTACTCTTGCGCTCGCGTCGTCCGTCGTGGCCCTGTCCATGACTCTGTCCGCCTGCTCGGCGCTGCCGCCGGGACGTCAGGCTGCCCCCGCGGAGCCGCAGGCCGGCCAGTGCGTGCAGAACGCCGAGTCTGAGGAGATCTCTGGTCTCCAGGTCACCGACTGCGCGAAGCCACACCAGGCAGAAATTTTCTATACGGTGGAGCTCAGCGCGAAGCAGCGAATCCCCGAGGAGGACCTGTCCGACTACGCGCGCGACACCTGCATCGACGCGTTCGAGGGCTACGTGGGTCGGTCGTACGAAGAATCCGAGCTCGACACAACGGAGCTGTATCCGTCGGAGGAGAGCTGGGCGACGGGCGAGCGCACGATCGCATGTTTCGCGATCTCCGCAGATGGCGAGCCTCTCGTTGGGTCCGTCAAGGATTCCAAGAAGTAGGTCATGCCGTTAGGCGTTGCGCCGCAGCGACATCCGGGCCGCCTCAGTGCTTCTTGGAGGCCTTGCGCGCGTGCACGGTGGGGTCCTTCGTGGTGACGCCATGGGTTTCGAGGGCGGCGACGACGAGCCCGTCGGGGCCGTGTTCGACGTGGGCGACGAGGACCTGGGCGTGGGCCAGGCGCGGGGCCTTAGCGCCGGCAACGGGAGCCGACGCGAAGGCGCGGATCTCCTCGATGATCGCAGCCCGCGCAGGGCCGGCGACGGACAGAACGGTGGGGGCCGCGTGCTCGCGCAGGCGCTGCGCCGCAAAGGCGCGGACGCGTCCGAGGCGCGCCTCGGCATCGACCTGCGCGTCCGAGCCAGAGGCTGTGAGGTCGAGCGACTCGACGAGGGTCACAGATCCCCCGCCCATCGACGCCCACGGCGTGAGGGTCTGGCGCGAGCGGGCCGCCGGCGACGCGAACGCGCGCGCCACGCCGAAGCTGGAGAGCAGATCGATGAGGTCGAAGGCCTGACGCACGCCGAATCGGCTAAGCGGCGGGTCGACGGGTTCCGGCGCGCTCTCGTTCTTCCTTGCCGAGGCCTGCTCCACCTGGGCGGCCCTCCTGGCCGCGGCGGACGCCACCATCGCGGGGGTCGGCGCGGGGCGAGGCTTGGAAGGAGCCGCTGCCTCAGCGGGCGCCGCGGTGCCTCCGGAAGAAGCGGAAGGAGAGGCGGACGCGTGGGCGTCCCCGGCCTCGTCGAGGCGCGGGGCGAGGCCTTGTCCGGGACGCAGGACGAGGAGCGTGGTCGTCACGAGGCGACCTTCGCGCGCGCGAGCGACGATGTCGGCGAGGAGGCGGCGGTCGCCTCGGCGCGTGAGCATGTCGGCGGCGCGCTCGGGCGAGGCCCACACGGTCTGGTCGATTTCGGTGCGCGGGGCGCGCGCGACGGGGGCGCGCAGGCGCTCGGAGCCGTGGCCTGCGGGAACGAGGGTGCCCACCCAGTAGTGGACCTCCTTGGTTTGCCCGCCGCCCAGGCGGTAGCGCTGGGTCGTCAGGGGCGCGCCGAGCGCAATGATCTGGCCGGTTTCCTCCTCGACTTCGCGCACGGCGGCGGCGACGAGGGACTCACCGTTTTCGGTCTTGCCCTTGGGCCAGGACCAGTCGTGGTAGCGCGGCCGGTGGACCATGAGGACTTCGATGTCCGCGGGGTCGATGGGCTCGCCGGGGACGGCGACGCGCGCGGGGTCCGTGAAACGCCAGACGAGCGCACCCGCGGAGCGAACGAGTCGCTGGGGGCGTGGGGCTGGCATCGGACGCATAGGGACAAGGGTAGTCGCCCGCGCGCGCCCATGCCCTGGTGGGCGCGCCACGTCACCTCTGTTCGTGCCTCCCACGAGGCCTTCCACGAGGCTGTCCAGGGCGCGCCGGGATCAGCGCCGACGCTACGAAAGAGAGGTCAGTCGAGGGTGCCGACGGCCGCCTCGCGCGCGGCGACGTCGAGCTCGTCGGCGGTGACCAACAGCGCGGAGTGGCGCATCGTGACGCGGTGGGCGAGCGGGTCCGCGGGGTCTTCGATCCACAGGGCCCCGGCCTCGCCGGCGGCGAGTACGCGCATGGCGCGCGAGGCCTCACCGAGCACGTACTCGAGGTCGTCATCGGTCAGGTCGCCGCGCAGCAGGGAGTCGACCTCCTCCATGATGAGGCTCAGGGGCCGCAGCTCGACGGGGGCCTCGAGACCCTGGATGATGGGCGCGCGCGAGCCCTCGGCGTAGCGCTCGGCTACCAGCAGCGGGTCGCGGTGGTACCACTCGTGCAGCAGGTAGACGCGCCACAGCGCGCCGGGGAGCGTGAACTCGGGGCTACGCGACCACACGTGCGCGATCGTGTCGACCCCGCCGGTGCGCACAGTCTCGCGCAGGCGCGCGACGTCGGCGTCGGTGAAGGTCTCGTCGCCCACGCCCATGAGGGCCCAGGCGGCGGTGTGGGCGACGGCCGCGGTGGCCGCGGGGTCTTCGTCGCCGACGATGGCGTCAGCCCTGGCGGCGTCGAGCATGGCGGGGCGTCGCGGCATCTTCGATTGGGCCATGGGGACTTCTTCCTCCTACAATGGGGCTGCTGGGCCTATAGCTCAATGGTAGAGCAGCGGACTTTTAATCCGTAGGTTGGGGGTTCGAGTCCCCCTGGGCCTACTGGTCGCCTCGGAACGTTCCGGGGCGTTCACGCTATCCGCGGGCGCGCGCCCGCGTTCGGAGGTGCAGCATGGATCCTCGTTTTTCTCGGGCGTATGGCGCTTTGGCGGGCCTGGCGCTCGGAGACGCGCTGGGCATGCCGACGCAGGAGATGTCCCCGCAGCAGATCCGCGCGGTGTACGGGCGCATTACCGGACTCGTGGACGGGGACGCCTCCCAGCCCTACGCGCCGGGGATGCCGGCGGGGTCAGTCACGGATGACACGGAACAGGCGCTGTTGATTGCGTCCCTCTTAATACGAGGCCGGGGCTCGTCCTCGGGTCGCGTGGCCCTCAATGCGGTCGAGTTCGCCCACGCCCTGCTGGCCTGGGAGGATTCAATGATCGAGCGCGGGTCGCTCGACTTGCTGGGCCCCTCCACCAAGGCGGCCCTCGAGCGCGTACGCGCGGGCGAGGACCCGCTGACGGTGGGCGGGGCGGGCACCACGAACGGCGCGGCGATGCGCGTCACCCCGATCGGTATTGCGGTCTCGACGGAGGATCCGGAGGCCTTCGCCGAGGCCGTGTGGTCGTCATGCCGGGTCACGCACGCGACGCGACAGGGCTTCCAGTCGGCTGCCCTCGTGGCGGCGGCCGTATCTATAGGGATCGACGCCGCTCGCTCGCCTTCCCTGGACCTGAGGTCTCTGCTGTGGAAGGCCCTCACCTACGTCGATTCCCTCCCCGAGCGTGGCGCGTGGACCCCCGACCCAGACGTCGTGGCGGCGACACGCAGAGCTATGCAGCTGGCCATCAACCCGGCGTCCTCGTCCCTGGAATGCCTCGTCGAGCAGGTGGGCACGTCCGTGGCGTCATCTCACGCGATCCCCATGGCCTTCGCGCTGCTCGCACGAGACCCCTCCCCGCAGGCGCTGCTGGACGCCGCCAACATCGGCGGCGATACGGACACGATCGGCGCGATCGCGGGCGCGATCCTGGGCGCTGCCCTCGGTGTTCAGGTTCTGCCCGCAGACAGCCTCTCGATGATCGAGGAGGTCTCCCACCTCGGCCTGTCCAGCGTCGCCGGGGATCTCCTGGAGCTGCGCAATCAGGCGCTTGTCGGGCACCAGGAGGAGTCTCCCACGAGTGCTTCGCCAGCTACCGATCCCGATGCCGACACGTCTCCGGAGGAGCCAGCCCCTTCCTCGTCGCCCACCTCCCCTGCGGGCCGGGTGGTCCTCATGGGGCAGATCCTCGTGGACCTCGCCGTGCGCGGCGAGGCTCTGCCCTCCCCCGGCGGCGACGTGTGGGCCATCGACGAGGGAATGCACGTGGGCGGCGGCTTCAACGCCCTAGTAGCCGCGCGGCGTATGGGGGGCGAGGCCGTCTCCCTCAGCCCAATTGGCGACGGCCCCTACTCCTCGCTCATCCAAGCGGCACTGACGCGCGAGGGGATCACGGACCTCGGGCCACACGTCGCGGGCATTGACAACGGGTTCTGCATCGCGTTCACGGACCGCACGGGCGAGCGTACCTTCATCTCCACGAAGGGTGCCGAGACGATGGCACCCGAGAGCGCGTGGGCAGACTTCGTGCGCACGATGCACCCGGGCGACGTGCTCTACATTGACGGATACCTCATGGACCACCCCGCGAACAGGGAGGCCGCGGAGGCGGCGCTGCGCGTCCTGCCCAAGGGCGTGCGGGTCGTCCTGGACGTCTCCCCAGTCATCGGGATCCCGTCCGCTCTCCCCTCCGACGGCGTCATCGTGTCGATGAACCACAGGGAGGCTCAGGAGATTGGTCAGCAGAGAGGGGATTCGAGCGTCTGCGACCGGTGCCGTGAGCCTCACGAAGCGGCGCGCGCGATGCTCGGCCTGCTGCATCGCCCCGTTCTCGTGCGCGCAGGCGCCGAGGGCGCATACTTTGTGCGCCCCTCGACGAGCGCCACGGCTGCCGACGATGAAGGCGCAATCCATGTCCCGACGCCTCGGGTCGAGGCGATCGACACGAACGGCGCGGGCGACGCACACTCGGGCGTCCTGGCGGCCTCTCTCGCACAGGGGATCCCCCTGGAGAGGGCGCTTCTGCTCGCCAACTGCGCAGGCGCCCTGTCCACGACGGTGGTCGGCCCGGCTTCGTGCCCGACGCGTGAGGAGATCGAGGCCGCGGCGGACGCGCTGGAGGCACGCGCGGACGGGGAGTAAGCGCCACCAGGGAGTGAGTGCCGCGCAGACCCGGCTGACCCTCAACGAGCCGACCCCGGTGGCACCGCATCCGCGCAGGTCGGGAGACTTAAACGTGCGAGATGCATCAAAGAATCAACCGATACGTCTATTAGGCGCCCGCGCGGGTGCACAATCGCATCATGACGACTAACGACACCCAGGACCGCAGCGGCATCGTCGGCGGGGCACTCACAGTTGCCCTGCTGATCACGCTGGCCGTGCAGAACGCCGTGCCGCCGATGGCGACCGACATGTACTCGGCCGCATTCCCGCAGATCACGGCGGACCTGGCGACGAACTCGACGATGCTCGGCTTCACGCTCACGACCTTCTTCGTCGGCTACGCGACCGGCCAGGTCCTAGGCGGCGCCATCTCGGACCAGATCGGGCGCCGCCGCCCCATCGTCGCGGGCGGCATCATCGCCCTCGTCGGATCCATCATCTGCGTGCTGACACCCAACATCTGGGTGCTCCTCGTGGGCCGAGTCTTCCAGGGCCTCGGCGGCGGCGTCGCCTCCTCGGTGGGCCGCGCGATCCTCGTCGACGTCGCACACGGCAAGACGCTGGCTCGCGCCATGAGTCTCCTCCAGGCGATCGTCGGCTTCGCACCGATGCTCGCCCCGGTCCTCGGCGCCTTCATCATCACGCACGCGACGTGGAGGGTCGTCTTCTGGGCGCTCGCCGCCTTCACGCTGCTCATGGCGGCCCTCGCGTGGTTCGTCGTGCCCGAGTCCCTGCCCGAGGAGCGCCGCCACCCCGGCGGTATTCCGCGGTTCTTCCAGGGCCTCGTCCAGGTCGTGCGCATCCGTCCCTTCGTGGGCTTCATGCTGACCAACGCCTTCTCGAGCTTCTGCATGTTCGGCTACATCTCGAACGCCACCTACGTGCTGCAGGGGCCGTTGGGCCTGTCTCCCATGGCCTTCGCGTGGGTGTTCGCGTTTAACGCGCTGCTGTCGACCGGCTTCGCGCTGGTCAACGTGCGCCTGATCTCGCACTTCACGCCGCGCACGCTCATCATCGCAGGCCTCACGATCGCGGCGACCGGCGTGGTGGCACTGGCGATCTCGACGTTCCTCCTCGACCTGCCGCTGATCCTCACGTGCGTGGGCTTCGCGCTGGTCATGACGGCGAACGCGTTTATTTTCGGCAACTCGGGCGCGCAGGCCATGAGCGAGGCGCGCGAGCATGCAGGCACGGCATCGTCCGTGATGGGCGTGTTCCAGTCGATCGCGAACGGCATTGCCGCTCCCCTGGCGACGTCAGGTGGCGACAGCGCCGTGCCGATGGTGCTCGTGATGATCGTCGGCTCCGTCGGCGCGTGGTTCGCGTTCTGGGTGATCGCCCGCGGCGGCAAACACACGCCGCGCCGCCTCAGCCTCGACTGAGAGGCTTCAATACCCATCCACCATGTTGCGGTGCCACCCGGGCCTCGCGCACCGGCATGGCGCGGCACACCCCACAAAGCCCCTCATCCACCACCACTCACACGAAATCAGCAAGAGCACCACAACATCCAGCATCCGGTTCCTCCGCTCAGCCACCACGACACTCATAGGAACCCCTCGAAAGGCTCACGCTCCCGGCTGTTGTTACAAACGTCGTCAATCTGCAGCATTTTCAACGCGTCTCCGACCCCGGATGTTACAAACGTCGTCAATCTGCGGGCTAAAACGCCAGAAAAAGCCGATTTCGGGCTCGGATTGACGACGTTTGTAACAATGAGCGTTAAACCCCCTTGAAAAACAGGGTGATTTGACGACGTTTGTAACAAAACAAGGTGAGCGAATGCCGTCGCCGGCACGTCGGCAGGCGCCAGACCCCGCTGACACACGCCTGTGGGGGCTGACAAGCACTCACAGGCACAGAAATCCAGGAAACCGCCCCGCCGAAAACCCTCACTCCCGCGAGGCCAGCCACACCGCGACCGACACCAGGACAAGGCCGATCAGCTCGAAGATGCCGGGGATCTGGCGGAGCATGACGGCCCCGACCAGGGCGGACGTGGCCGGCAGG
>CAUTDS010000032.1:0-24148 GCA_963537175.1 uncultured Actinomycetes bacterium | reverse complement strand
CCCACGGGTGCCGCAGCCAGGCCCTGCCGTTCTTCCGGCGCCCTTCACGCCGGCGGCGCCCGGTCGGCATCAATGTCGCACGTAATTCCCCTGGGGCTGTTTCAGGATTTGAATTGTGTTTGTTGTTATTTCAACGTTTCTGGGTGTTGTTGATGGGTTGGTTCGATTGAATTACGTGCGAGTTTTCTGAGGGGCGGGTGCATAGGAGTCTGCTGGCGGCGTAGTCGGCGCGCGCAAGTCAGTTGTGCGGTTGTATGAAACCCGTGTCGCCTTTGCGGGCCGGCGAGGTGGGCCAGTTGAAACCGTCATCGCCTTTGCGGGTGAGAAATGGGCGTTTTCGGTGCGTTTTGTGGTTGCAGAGGTGTTGTCGGTTTCAATGGTTGCTGTTGAGGTGTGAGCAGTGGTGATGGCGGTTTCACGGTGGCCTGCATCAGCGGCCGCAGAGGTGTCATTGGTTTCAAAGTCGCCACGTGGCTGTGTCCCGTGCGCGAAAAAGTTCGCCCGGCGCACGAAAAATGGCCCAAAATCGGCGTTCTATGGCGTGCTGGGCGAACTTTTTCGCGGAAGAGCGTGTGAAGGCCCGTGCTGGGCGAACTTTTTCGCTCGGGAGGCTGGATGTGGCTCGTGCCGGGCGAATTCTGTCGCGGATATGCCCCAAAGGAACTGTGCCGGGCGAATCCTCGCCGACGCCGGCCACCTACCAGCCGCGCACCAGCTCCGCGAGAGCCGCGGAACCCAGCCACTGCCTCGTTCCGAAAGAAGATACCGACACCGCGGCTACTGCCGACGCGAAGCGGATGAGGCGCTCCGGATCCGCGTCCCCGCCGCGCTCGATCGCCCACGCGAAAGCCCCGTGGAAGGCGTCGCCCGCCCCTAGCGTGGACGCGTCCGGGATGGCTTCGACGGGAACCTCGCCGCTCGAGCCGTCCCACCAGTACTGCACGGAGCGATCCCCGCGCGTGCGCACGGTGCGCGTGATGCCGAAGCCTCGCAGGAACTCGGCGACCTGCGAGCCATGCGGGCGTGCCATCAGCGGAGGCGCGAAATCCTCCGACACGACCGCGATGTCGACGAAGCCCAGCAGGGGAGTGAGCCAGTCCTTCCACGAGCCGCCGTCCAGGATGCGCGGGTGCGGAGGTCTCGCCTCGAGCGGGGCGAACGGGGCCTCCCCGTCGACCTCGGGCACGCCCAGGGTGAGGGCCGCGTGCGCGAGCGCCGGGTTGTGCCCGTCGATGAGGACCGCACCGACGCGCTCGGGTAGGTCGCCCGCGATCCGCTCCGCGTCCGCGTCGAGCCGCGCGTTCGTAGAAGCCACCATTCGACCGCTCGGGTGCTCGATGATCGAGGACACGGCGGGCTCTCGTGACGCGCGGGACGAGGCCGGGGCGCTCCCGCGCTCGCCCGCAGCGGTGGCGCGCTCGTCCGCATCGGGAGCGGGGGACGTGGCAGGAGCCGTTGCGTCCACGACTCGCACGCCCGCGGCCGCCAGGTCGGCCGCGAGGAAGGCTGACACCGGGCCCTCGCCGAGGGCTGTCAACAGAGTCGGCGCGTCCGGCGAGGGCAGGGGAACGCCCGAGGCGGCCCCGGCCTCGTCGGCAGGACCAGAGAGCGCGCGCGAGGCCGCGCACAGCGCCGCGTACGTGACGGCCGCGTTCGTTGCGGGACCTCCTGCGGCCATCGTGAAGTTCGTCGACGTGACCTTCAGTGAAGGGTCCGGCACGTGGTCGAGTCGGTGCAGGACGTCCAGGGTCGTGAGCCCGGCGAAGAGAGCAGTCATGGGGATATTGTCGCACCCGGTGGCCGCGTGAGACGGGACGGTCGCGGCCCTCGCTGACAGGCTGATAAACCCTGTAGCATATGAACAACGACACTCATCGACTCCTCCGGATCGCCATGCACCTGCTCGACGCGCTGAACAACTCCCTGCCCGAGGTCTTCCGAGCCATCGACCTCATGGGCGTTCTCCTCAACGGCATCCTCGGCGGCAAAGTTGCCCGAGAACGCAACTTCGACGCCGTTGGCTTCTGCATTCTCGCGATCATGACGGCGCTCGCGGGCGGTATGATCCGTGACCTGCTCCTCACCACGCGTACCGGTGCGCCCGTCGCCATCACGGACCCCTACTACCTGGGGTTCGCGATCATCGGCGCTCTCATCGCGATGGCCTTCCGCATGGATTCGCGCGTGTGGTCGGTGCTCCTCGTGATCGCCGACGGCATGGTGCTGGGCTGCTGGAGTGCGACCGGCGCGATCAAGACCCTCGACGCGGGGTTTGCGGTCATGCCGGCGATCCTCATGGGCATCATGACGGCGATCGGTGGCGGTATGGTCCGCGACATCTCCGCAGGCCTGGTCCCGCGTGTCTTCGGCGGCAACAACCTCTACGCGACCCCCGCGTTCGCGTGCTCGCTGGTCACCGTCATCTTCTGGCACATGGGCCAGCCGGTCCTTGGCATGGGCGCGTCCATCATCGTGGGCCTCGTGTTCACGGGAATGGCGCATTGGCGCCGCTGGAGGCTCCCCCAGACTCGCGAGTGGACCATCACTCTCACATATTCGCAGTTAAAAGCTCTGCGTGGGGGCAAGCGTTAGTATGGCGGTGTGACTCCCGAATCAACACCCGCATCTCCGTCTCCCGTAGCGGCGGTCGCCTCGGAGCGTAAGCGTTTCAAGACATGGCACCTGTCCATGATGGCCCTGGGCCTCGCCATCGGCGCTGGCTTCTTCCTGGGCACGGGTTCCGCGATCCATCAGGCCGGACCCGCCGTCATCGTGTCCTATGCGCTGGCCGCGATTATCGTCGTGTCGGTCATGCTGGCGCTCGCGGAGCTGGCCTCCTCCTTGCCGTCGACGGGTTCTTTCTCGTCCTACGCCGAGGCCGGGATCGGCCGGTGGGCCGGGTTCACGATCGGGTGGCTGTATTGGGTCATGCTCATCATGGTGTCGGGCCTGGAGGTGACGGGCGCGGCGACGTTCTTCGTCGGCTGGTTCCCCGCGGTTCCGCAGTGGGTGGTTGCCCTCGTAATTGTCGTTGTTATTGGCGGCATTAACCTGCTGGCGGCCGGGCAGTACGGCGAAATTGAGGCCTGGCTGTCGATGGTGAAGATCGTCGCGATCATCGCCTTCCTGGGCGTGGGTGTTTTCCTGGTTGCGCGCACGGCGATCGTCGGTCCGCTGCCGGGCCACGAGGGCGTCCTGCAGAACGTCCTGGGACACAACGGATTCATGCCGAACGGGCTGTCCGGCGTTGCCGTGGCTCTCCTGGCCGTCATCACGTCCTTTGGCGGCCTGGAGATCGTCACGATCGCCGCCGCCGAGGCCGAGGATCCTCGCGCCGCGATGACGAGCGCCATCCGCTCGGTCGTCACCCGCATCCTCGTGTTCTACGTCGGCTCCGTCATCCTGCTAATCGCGCTGCTGCCGTGGGACAGCGAAGCGATGAATACGAATGCCTTCGCCGCCGTTCTCGAGATGGCGGGAGTCCCCGCGGTCGGGACGCTCATGAACGTCATCATCTTCATGGCGCTGATCTCGGCATTCTCCGCGAACATTTACGCCTCCTCCCGCATGGCCTACTCGCTGTCTGCGCGCGACATGGGCCCGCGCTGGCTGCTGGGCGCTTCGGCCTCCAACAAGGCTCGCGCACGCTCCGTCGTTGAGGCTGCCCTCGAGGACGACGAGGCGCTCCTGGCCGCCGAGCTCCAGGGCGATATCGAGGCCGGCCGGACCCCGAAGCGCGCGGTCGGCCTCGTCGTTGTGCTGGCGCTGCTGGCCGTCCTGGGCAACTGGTACCTGCCTGGTTCGATTCTGACGATGCTCATCAACGCTATCGGCATGGTTCTGCTGATTGTGTGGACGTTCATCATCATCTCGCTGATGCGCCTGCACCCTTCGCTGGAGCGCTCGGGCTCCCTGGTGATTCGTATGCCCGGGTGGCCGTGGCTGCCGTGGCTGGTTCTCGCGGGCCTGGGTGGGATTGGTGTCCTCATGCTCATGAGCGACGAGGGCCGGGCTCAGCTGGTCTCTATGGGTGCGCTGACGCTTCTCATCGTGGCGATTTATTTCGTGCGCCAGCTGGTGCTTTCGCGTAAGCGCGCCTAGTTATCCACAGGCGCCCACCGCCGGGACGCAGATGCCGGTGGGTGGGTGCATCATGAGGGCACCCCGGGTGGTCGGGGTGCCCTCATTGCGTGGGCGTTGTGAGAGAAAGGAGAGGGAGATGGCGCGCAAGCGGCGCAGGAGCATCGGGGACACGGTTATCCTGCTGGCGATTCTCGCGGCCCTCGTGTGGGCGTTTGCGCCCGGCGTCGGCTGGGATCTGCTGGGTCTGCGATCACGCCTGGGGTGGCCGCCGCTGCGCAGCGGGCAGGCGCTGTCCTCCCTGCCGGATAGCGAGGCGGCCCGCCAGCTGCGTGAGCTCACGGTCCGAGAGTCAGTCGACGACCCCGCAGCGCCAGCGTATGGCCGCGAGACCTTCGGGCAGCGGTGGGCTGACACCGACCACAATGGCTGCGACACTAGAAACGACATCCTTGCCCGCGACCTGGCACGCCCGACGTTCAAGCCCGGCACGCACGACTGTGTGGTCTTATCGGGCACCCTTGCTGAGCCCTACACGGGGACCACGATCGAGTTCCAGAGGGGGGACAAGACCTCGGCCCTGGTGCAGATCGACCACGTCGTCGCCCTCGCGGACGCGTGGCGCTCGGGGGCTTGGCAGTGGGATGCACAGCGCCGCCAGGAATTCGCCAACGACCCGGAGAACCTGCTCGCGGTGGATGGGCAGGCGAATGAGGACAAGTCGGCATCGTCCGCGGACCAGTGGCTGCCGCCCAACACCGAGTTCCGTTGCGACTATGTGAAACGCCAGATCGCCGTTAAGAACGCGTACGGGTTGAGCGTCACCCGGGCGGAGCAGGACGCGCTCGCCGAGCAGCTGTCAATCTGTTCCGGGTGACGCGTGGGGAGCTGCCCCTGCGCCATGTGCCGCTGCAACGTGCAATTCTGACCAGTAATCTTCAGCGGATTCCCAGCCGTTTTCTCACAATGTGTCCATCGTGTGTGGAACTGGGCGCACGTCTGCAACATTGCCCGATAACGCCGGTAATGTTCCCCTCAAGGAGAGGGGTGACATGTACACGGCGATTAACTGGGCGCTTGATCTGGGGCTTTACGCCGCCGTCTGCGCGATCGCGTGCGTGCTGTGGTGGATGCTCGGGCGTCGCGGGAACCCCAGTGTCACTGCGGATCGTGCCGAGGCCTCGACCGACTCCGCCCAGAGCGCCGGGCGGGTGAGCCGCGCTGACCTGACCGTCGCTCAAGCACTGCCTCTCATCTACCGGCGTTCGAAGCGTACGGGTGCGCTCCTGCCTCGCGAGGAGCACCCGGACACCCCGACGACGGCGGAGATTCCAGTGGTGGCGGCCCCCTCCTCGTCGATGTGGAGGTTCCCGCGCGTCCTGCCTCTCGCCTGGTTCCTGTACCTCGCGGGCCTGCTGATATTCACGCTGCTGCCGCTGCCCTCCGACCCGGTGGCCGCGTGCGCTGCGATCATCCACTGGGATAACTACACGCCGTTCGGGTCGTTCGTGGCCGTCGCCGACCAGTTCCGCGACGGGGAGAACCTGCGCGGGACCCTGTACGCTCTGTCGATCCTGCTCAATATTGCTCTGTTTGTGCCGCTGGGTGCCCTCGCGGAGACCACTTGGCGCATCCGGCGCATGCGCCGCGCCCCCGAGGGTGCGCCCGCTGACGGGTCTCGCCTGGCTCGCTCGATCCCGCACCGCCGTGTCCTGGTGTGGGTGGTGATCGGCTGCGCACTCTCCTGCCTCATCGAGCTGACCCAGTACACGGGCCTCTTCGGCGTCGTTCCCTGCACCTACCGTGTCGTCGACATCGACGACGTCATCATGAACACGCTCGGCACCTACGCGGGCGTGCGCCTGCTGTCCTTCATGGCGCGCAACTCGCGCTTTATGGGCGCGTAGCTGTCCATTCCGACAATGTGGCGCAGACTTGCTCAAGCGTCACGTGAGAGGAGGCGACGGCGATAACGAGCTCGTACACGTCATCGTTGGAGACTGACTCGTGGATGACGGCTGTGTTAAGGGACAAGAAAACGGAACAGGCGGCCCACGCAAGGCGCTTGTTTCCGTCGATCAGCGCGTGGTTTTTCGTGAGCGATTCGAGTAAGGCCGCGGCCTTGGCGGCGGTGGACGGGTAGGCATCCTGGCCCATCAGTGTTGTTTGGGGGCGTAGTGCTGCCGCATTGAGGAGGCCGAGATCTCGGACAGGACCGATTTTGAGTGCGGTGATGATATCCAGGAGGTCCTCAAGTGAGAGAAACTCCCGCGGCATGGTGTTACTGACCGAGTCGCTCAAGTGCGTCCCCCCAGTGCTCAACGGTTTGGTTGAGTGCGTCGGTAACGCGCTGGCGGTGGGTCATGCGGTTGAATTCCTCATCGATGGCGCGCAGCACAGCATCGTGTTTTGACGTGCCGGAACGCTGGGCGAGCTCGTCGAGCTTGCGCGCGTGTTCCTCGTCGAGTCGAAGTGTCATAGCCATATCGACATGGTATCACTCTGATACCACTCGCGTGCCCTGGCTACAGCCAGCCGGCCGCGCGGGCCAGGGATGCGGCCTCGGCGCGCGTGCGCGCGTCCATCTTCAGCATCGCCGAGGACACGTGGTTGCGCACCGTCCCCTGGCTGAGCCCCAGCGAGTGGGCGATGTCGGCGATCGTGCCGCCGTCCTCGACCTCGCGCAACACGTCGGCCTCGCGCTCCGTCAGGGGCGAAGAGCCAGTTGACAGAGCCTCTAAGGCCACGGATTGGTCAATGGCGCGGCCTCCCGCGGCCACCGTGCGCACACCGTGCGCCAAAGCCTCGACCGGCGCGTCTTTGACCATGAAGCCCGTAGCGCCTGCGTCGAGGGCACGCTGCAGGTATCCCGGGCGTCCGAAGGTCGTCACGATCAGCACGCGCACGCCCGGGAAGCGGGAGCAAATCGCCTGCGTGGCAGTGATGCCATCCATGTGCGGCATCTCGACGTCGATGATGGCGACGTCGACGGGGGCGTTTGCGCGGGCTGGGCCGTCCGCTGATGCCAGGCGCGCCAGCTCCTCGAGGGCGCGGGCCCCGTCGGAAGCCTGGGCGACGACCTCAATGTCGCTCTCCAGGTCCAGCAGCCCCGCCAGGGCGCCGCGAATCATCGCCTGGTCGTCGGCCACGAGTACCCGTATCGCCACGTCACCCTCCTGTCTACCTGCGCTTGGGGTACCAGGCTAGCGCAGGTCGCAGGATCATCACTCGCGTGTGCCCGCCCTTCAGGACGAGGCGGACCCCCTCTCCCGGGACCGCGCAAGACCGGGGAAGGGAGCGCGGCCTCGTCGAGGGAGAGCACAGCGGGATAGTCAGGACGAGTGGGCGTCGGGTGTGGCCTCGAAATCCAACGCGAGCGTCCACGTGGAACCCGACGCGCCCCAGGTGAGCGTGCCCTCGTCACCGATCAGCTCGGACAGGCCCGCCAGGCCCGATCCCGAGCCCGCGCTCGACGCGGCGTAGGCGGCCGTGTATCCGTCGTTCGTGACGGTCACGCTGCCAGGGGAGAGGCGAATGCGAACCCACGAGGGGCGCGCGTGCAGGAGCGCGTTCGTGACCCCCTCGCGGATCACGTGGGCGGCCGCGGCCGAACGAGGCCCCGACGGCGGCTCGCCCTCGTTCGTGATGTCAGCGTCGATGCGCGCGACCTCCAGCAGTGAGCGCGCCTCGTTGAGTTCCTCGATGGGGGACAGGGCCCGCGTGGCCGCCACGATGCGGCGGACGTCAGCCAAGGCCTCGTTCGACTGCGTGGTGATCGCGCGCAGCTGCTCGCGCGCTTCCTCCACACGCCCCGCGTCCAGGAGGCGACCCGCTAGCTCAGACACCATCGTGACGCCCGTCAGCGAATGCCCGAGGATGTCGTGCAGGTCCGTGCTCAGGCGCGCCCGCTCGGCGGCCTTCGCCCGCTGAATCGCGTCCTGGCGGCGCAGGCGCTCGTGGGCCGCACGCTCCATGCCCCAGCGGGCCATACCGACGAAACCGATGAGGAGGGCCAGGTACCAAACCGTCCATAGTGACTCCCCCTCCGCGTAGGCGGCCACGCCCGCGATGGCGACGATCGGCACGACGCCCGCGGCAATGTATCTACTCGGCGCCTGGAAGATCCATGCGACCAGCAGATACGACGTCAGCATGAACGCGTACGGGAATCCGACGGCGGTCGCGTAGACGAGGTAGACGGCCGTCGCCGCCGCCAGCGCTGCGTGGGAGAGGATGAACGGCCTCGTGAATGAGTTGCGCGCGGGCAGAGGATTGGTTAGCCAGGCCGCCGAGTTAGCGACCGCGAGGAGGGCGCACAGCCCGATGATGCCCGCGCGCTGGGACGAATCCGTCAACTCCAGGGCGTAGGCCAGGGGGAAGCCCATGAACAGCATCCACGGGGCCGCCCACGCCAGGGAGATCAAGCGCTCCTTCATGGCACTAGCCTATCGACCCGTGTCGTGGGACGCGCCCCACCAGGCGATGCCCGCCGTGATGACCGCCCACCCAGCGATGTTGAGCCACGCGGCGGTCGGCATCGTCACGGTTCCGGCGACCGCGTAGATTGCCTGAACGGCACCGTACAGGGGCGTGAAGGGCGCGATCTGCGCGACGAAGGGCGGCAGCTGGTCCAGCGGGATGAACATGCCGGACACGAACGCACCCATCAGCATGACGAACGCGGAGGCGCTGTAGGCGTTCTCGCCCTTGATCGTGTAGCCGCAGGCCAGTCCGATGAGCGCACCCAGAGCCGAGAGCGCGACGACGACCGCTGCGCTGGCCACCCATGCCCCCGGCGTCATCTGCGCGCCGGTCGCCAGGCCAAAGCTGAAGGTGATGAGCGTGATAAACGCGCTCAGCGCCACGAGCGCCGTGAGACGCACCAGGAGGATCACCCACGGCTGGATGGGTGTTAGCGCGTACATGCGCGAGATGCCGGTCGTGCGCTCAACGGACAGCGTCGCGCCGAGCGAGCCTCCGACCAGGATGACGCCGTACGTCGTCATCATCGCGATCATCGCGGCTGCCAGATTTCCGCGCCCGGTCTGGGTCGCGCGCGCAACATCGGTCATGCCGAACATCGCGTACATGAACATGGGGAGCAGCAGGGCAAACGCCATGTTCCACGGGTTGAGGATGTGCGAGCGGAACGTCGAGAGCCACAGCTTGCCCGCTCCCGTGAAGGGGGAGGGGATCGGTCGGTCGGTGGGTCGCGTAGGTGCCTGGGTGGTCATGATGCCTTCTTCGTGTGTCGTGTCTGCGTTCGTGGGACCGGGGCCTCGGCGTCGGCCTCGGGACGAGGCTGGGGCCGGCTCGTCGGGGCGGGTGTGCGTCGCGCTCACTCGGCGTCGGCGTGGGACGTGATGCGCTCGAAGACGTCCTCGAGGTCCTCGTTGTCGGCGACGACCTGCTCGGTGGGAGCGTCCAGGAGGACCTTCCCGGCGTCGATGATGACGATGCGGTCGGCATCCTTGCGGGCCTCGGTCAGGTAGTGCGTAGCGAAGAGGAGGGTTCGGCCCTCCGAGGCCTCGGCACGCATCGTCTCCCAGAACGCGCGGCGGGCCAGAGCATCCATGCCGGCGGTCGGCTCGTCGAGGATCAGGAAGTCAGGGTTGCCGGCCAGCGCGAGGGCGAGGCGCACGCGCTGGCGCTCTCCGCCGGACAGCTTGTCGAGGGGGCGCTTGGCGAGCTTGGTGAGGTCCGTGCGTTCGAGGAGCTCGTCGGTGGGGATCGGGTTGGCGTGCATTGCGGCGACCAGGTCGATCGTGTTGCGGACCTTTCCGTCGCGCGGCATCGATCCGGTCTGGAGCATCGCGCTCACGAGGGAGCGGCGCACGGCCTCGCGCGGGCTCATGCCGTAGACGCTGATGTCGCCCTGCGTGGGGGTGGCCAGGCCGAGGACGATGTCCAGGAAGGTGCTCTTGCCCGCGCCGTTGACGCCGAGGAGCGCCACGATCTCGCCGGGCATGAGGGTGAGGTTCACGCCGCGCAGCGCGTCGACGTGGCCGAAAGACTGGTGGATGTTCGTCGCCTGGAGGGCGGGCGTTGCTTGTGCGTTCATGGCTCCTAGTCTGCGCTCGTATTAATGGGGCCGGAAGTGCCCTTTGATGCAGGTGGTGCCATGACAAATGTCAGGGGTGTTGGGTGGTCTGTTGTCCGGGTTGGCTCGTTCGCGCATGCAATTCCTCAGTCAGTCGGTCGATGAGGTGCGCGCGTGTGGTGTCCTGCCCCCGAAAGCCGCATGCAATTCCCCTGAGCTAGTTCTCTGTGGTGTCCGGAAACGTTGGAATTGCAATGATGCTATTTCAATGTGTGACAGGTGAACAGGGGAATTGCATGCGAAATTGCTTTGGTTGGTCGCTGTGGCTGTCGCTGTGGCTGTGGCTGTCCGCGTGCCCGTCACTGCGCACGTTAACCCGATAGGTGGTGGCCTGGGCGGGCTGCCCACCATGCCACCAATAGGGTTTAGCTGAGCATGAGCGGGTTAAGGGCGCCAGTAGATGGGTCCAGCTGCCAGGACCGCGGTGAGCACGCGACGCTGCAACGCCGCATCGATCAAGTAACGCACGTGGGCCCGATGAGATGCGCGTGGGCCGCTCATTCCGCACGTTAACCCGATGAGATGCATGTGGGCAGCGCCGCCCACGTGCATGTTAAGGGGTTTACGTGCGTATCAAGGGGTTAACGTGCGGGTCAGCGGGTGAACGTGCGATCTGTCGGGTTAACACTCGGAATAATGGGCTCACCCCACCCGAGATACGTGACTACCGTGCCCACGGCGCGACAAAGTTCGCCCGGCACGGTGCCTCCAGCAGCATGTCCGCGAAAAAGTTCGCGCACAGCACGCAGAAATATGGAGGCGGTGAAACCGGCATCACCTCTGCTCGCCCCTCAACAGCAACCGCTGAAACCGCCATCACCTCTGCGCCCAAAAAACGCATCAAAAACGCCCATTCCTCACCCGCAAAGGCGATGGCGGTTTCAACCCGACGCACATGCGAGCGAGCAAAGGCGATGGCGGTTTCACCTCAGCTCGAAGTCGAGGCCGTAATGGTGCCACCGGTTTCACGTCGACGACGCGTTGCACCGAATACGCAGGCAATGCACTAGATAGCGCAGCATTGCACTAGCAACAAGGCAGTGCGATGCCTCCCCGAGTAGTGCAATACCCGCGAACAACAAGCTCAATCGCGGATTTCGGCCGCCCCGCCGGTGCGGAGGGCGCCGGAGGGACCGGAGGGCACGGGCGGGCTTCGAGGCGCGGCGCCGAACGACGTGAGGATGCCTAGCCTCGCGGGCGGCCGGGCCCTCCGGCGCCCGGAGCACCCGTGGGGCCACAAGCAGCCCGGCCCACAGGACAGCACACCCGGCGCCCGCAACACCCGTGGCGCCATAACACTCACCGCACGGAACCTAGATACAGCAAAAAGCGAGGGGCCCGAAGCGCCTCAGCGCCTCGGGCCCCACACTTGCGTGTCAGTTGCTCACAGGTTGAGCTGGATGTTGCGGCCGGGGACGGCCTCGATCAGCTCGCGCGTGTAATCCTGGACGGGGTTGTTGAACAGCTCGTCAGTCGTGTTGGCCTCGACGAGCTTGCCCTTCTCCATGACGATCACGTCGTCGGCGATCTGGCGGACAACGGCCAGGTCGTGCGTGATGAACAGGTAGGACAGGCCCAGCTGCGCCTGCAGGTCGTTGAGCAGGTACAGGATCTGGTTCTGCACCAGCACGTCGAGCGCGGACACGGCCTCGTCCAGGACGATGACCTCCGGGTTGAGCGCGAGGGCGCGGGCCACGGCCACGCGCTGGCGCTGGCCGCCGGAGAGCTCGTTCGGGTAGCGGCGCATGGCGCTACGCGGCAGAGCCACCATGTCGAGCAGCTCGGAAGCGCGCGCGATGCGTAGCTTCTTCGGGTTGAACTCGCGCTTCTCGGCGGCCGTCAGCGAACGCTTCGCGTCGGCGGCCTCGACGAGGACGCGCATCCACTCCTCGGGCTCGCGGCCGGTGGCCTCCGCGCGCTTGATTTCGGCGCGCGCGTACTCCAGGGTGCCGTAGCCGTGGATCTTCAGGGGCTCCTCGATCAGGCGGTAGATCGAGAACATGGGATCCAGCGAACCGTAGGGGTTCTGGAACACGGCCTGGAGGCGGCGGCGCAGGCGGAAGAGCTCCGCCTCGCTCATCTGCGAGGTGTCCTCACCGTCGAAGTAGACCTTGCCCTTGGTGGGCTTGAGGAGCTGGAGCACCATGTTCGCGGCGGTGGACTTGCCGGAGCCGGATTCGCCGACGACCGCGAGGGTCGTGCCGCGGCGCAGCTCGAAGGACACGTCGTCGACGGCCAGGAAGGTGTCCTGGCCCTTCTTGGCGCCGCGGATGTCGAATTCCTTGGTGAGGTTTTCGACGCGGATGATCGCTTCGGTCGAGGTCGCACCCTTGCCGGCGCCGACGAGCTCTTCCTCGGTGACCGAGATGCCCTGCTTGTGAGCGGACTCGATGCGCGCCGAGGCCAGGGAGGGCGCGGCGGACACGAGGCGCTTCGTGTAGGGGTGCTGGGGGTGCTGGAGGATCTCCAGGGCGGGGCCGGATTCGACGATGCGGCCGCGGTGCATGACGACGAGCTGCTCGGCGCGCTCGGCGGCCAGGCCGAGGTCGTGCGTGATGAACAGCACGGCGGTGCCCATCTCGCTGGTGAGCTTGCCGAGGTGGTCGAGGATGCGGCGCTGGACGGTGACGTCCAGGGCGGAGGTCGGCTCGTCGGCGATCAGCAGCTTGGGGTGTGCGGCCATGCCGATGGCGATGAGGGCGCGCTGGCGCATGCCGCCGGAGAACTCGTGCGGGTACTGCTTGGCGCGGCGTTCGGCGTCGGGCAGGCCGGCTTCCTCGAGGAGGGCGGTGACGCGCTGGCCGGCCTCGGAGCGGGGCACGACGTTGTTCGCGAGGAGAGCCTCCTTGACCTGCGTGCCCACGCGGAGCACGGGGTTGAGGTTACTCATCGGGTCCTGGGGGACGAGGCCGATGCCGGATCCGCGCAGCTCCACCCACTGCTTGGTGGACAGGTGGGTGATGTCGCGGCCGTCGAACTCGATCTTTCCGCCTGCGACCTTGCCGGTTCCGGGCAGCAAGCCGATGACGGCGGCGGCGGTCGTGGACTTACCGGAGCCGGACTCGCCGACGATGGCGACGGTCTGGCCGGGGTAGATGGTCAGGTTCGCGCCGCGCACGGCGGGGACGACGCCGGTCGAGGAGGTGAAGGTGACCTCCAGGTCCGTGATCTTGAGCAGGGGCTGCGCGTCGTCCGGGTGGATGTCGGACGAGGCCGGGGCCGCGCTGGGGGCGACGGCTCGTTCGACGATCTCTTCCATCTCCTTCTCGGAGAGCTGGGGGGTGTTCGTTTCGCTCACTTGCGTGCCTTCGGGTCGAGGGCTTCGCGCACGGCGTCACCCATCATGATGAAGCTGAGGACGGTCAGGGCCAGGGCCGCGCCCGGGTAGAACAGGACCATCGGGTTGGTGCGCAGGGACGTCTGAGCGGACGAGATGTCAGCGCCCCAGGAGACGACCGATGTCGGCAGGCCGATGCCCATGAAGGACAGGGAGGCCTCGGACACGATGAAGGTGCCCAGCGCGACGGTCGCGTACACGATGATCGGGGCCATCGAGTTCGGGATGATGTGGCTCAGCAGGATGCGTGCGCGGGAAGCGCCGGTCGCGCGGGCCGCGGTGACGAACTCTTCGTTCTTGGCAGACAGGACCGAACCGCGGGTGATACGCGCGATGGAGGTCCAGCCGAACATGGACAGGACGATGACGACCATCATGATGGAGCGCGAGCCCTTGAACATCTGCATGAACACGATCGCGGCGAGGAGCAGCGGGATCGCGAAGAACACGTCGGTGACGCGCGAGAGCAGCGCGTCGAACCAGCCGCCGAAGTAGCCGGCGAGTGCGCCGATGGTGCCGCCGATCAGCACGACCGCGAGGGTGGTAAGGATGCCGACGGACACGGAGGCGCGGGCGCCGTAGACGACGCGGGCGTAGATGTCGCAGCCCTGCTTGTCGAAGCCGAAGGGGTGCCCGGCGGAGGGACCGGCCAGGGACGAGGAGAGCTCGCAGAACTTCGGGTCGGTCGCGGTGAAGAGCGACGGGAAGAGCGCGAGGAGCGCGGCGAGCGCGATGATGAATGCTGCGATCCAGAAGGTCGGGCGGCGGCGCAGGCGCTTCCAGGCCTCGCCCCACATGGACGAGGGGGCACCCTCGTCGGCGACCGCATCGACGGCGCCGAGGCCGGTCTCGTCGATGTCGGAGACGTAGTGGTCCTGGCCCGCGCGGGTGCGGGCGATGTTGGCGGAAGGAATCTGGTCACTCATAGCGGATCCTCGGGTCGAGCACGGCGTACAGGAGGTCGACGATCAGGTTCGCGATGATGTAGACCAACACGAGCACTGTTGTCACCGACACGACGGTCTGGGGTTCGCCCTTGATGATGGCGCTCCACAGGGTGCCGCCGACGCCGTGGATGTTGAAGATACCCTCGGTGATGATCGCGCCGCCCATGAGGGCGCCGAGGTCGCCGCCGATGAACGTGGCGACGGGGATGAGGGAGTTGCGCAGGATGTGGCGCGTCATGACGACGCCGCCGGAGAGGCCCTTGGCGCGCGCGGTGCGCACGTAGTCCGCGGAGACGTTTTCGGAGACGGACTGGCGGGTCAGTCGGATGACGTAGGCCAGGGAGACGCCGCCGAGCACCATGGCCGGCATGGTGAGGCTCCGCAGGTCGACGGAGGCCGAGGCTGTGGTCGGCAGGATCGCGAGCTGGACGCCCAGGACGTACTGGAGGACGAAGCCGAGCACGAAGGTGGGGACGGAGATCAGCAGGAGGGAGACCACGAGGATGGTGGAGTCGAACCACTTGCCGCGGCGCATGCCCGCGATGACGCCCAGGCCGATGCCGAGGATGGTCTCGATGGCGAGGGCGTAGATGGCGAGTCTCGCGGTCGTCGGGAAGGCGGTCGCCATGATGGACGTGACCTTCTGGCCGTTGAACGCGGTGCCGAAGTCGAGTGTGAAGACTCCCTTGAGGTACAGCAGGTACTGCATCCAGAAGGGCTTGTCCAGGTTGTACTGGGCGCGGATCTGCGCGGCGGCGGCCTCGGAGAGGCCGCGGTCGCCACCGAGTGCGGCGACGGGGTCACCTGGCATCAGGTAGACCATCGCGAAGATCAGAAAGGTGGCTCCGAAGAAGACCGGGATGGTCTGGAGGAGTCGCCGTCCGATGTAGCGGAGCATGGACAATCCTTTAGTGTTCGTGTCGTGGGAGGGGAGGTTCCGATCCCTGGCGGTGCCTCGCGGGCGAGGTCGACTATGGTCTCATCATAGGGTAAAGAATGGGCAAATGGCGCATCAGTCTCTGAATTTGTATGCCGTATCAACCCCGTGATGCTGTTTTGAGATGAAAGTGTGTCCCGCGTCAATGCGGGAGCGCAGTGCGATGCTGAGCTGCGTCGACAAGTTTGTGGCTGTTGAGAAGATGCCCGCGGGGCGGGCGGCGTAAGCCGCCCGCCCCGCGGGAGAGGTTAACCTCGTGCGATCACTTCTTGGTGACCTTGTACAGCACGGGCTGGCCCTTCCAGTCGAACTTGACGTTGTCGACGTTGTTGGACCATGCGCCGCTGACGTTGGGGTACCACAGCGGCACGGCCGGCAGGTCCTTGAACAGGATCGTCTGTGACTGGTTCAGGGTCTTCGCGGCCTCGGCGGTGCTGGTGGCGGAGGACGCCTGGACCATCAGGGAGTCGAACTCGCTGTTGGAGTAGCCGCCCTTGTTGGCGTCGGCACCGGTGGCGAACTGGGGCTGCAGGAAGTTGTACAGCGCCGGGTAGTCGCCCTGCCAGCCGTTACGGAACGCGCCGGTCATCTCGCCCTTGTCCTCTGCGTCGAGCAGGGACTTGAAGTCGGCGAAGGGGTTGCCTTCAGCGGCGATGCCCAGGGTGTTCTTGATGGAGTTGGCGGTCGCATCGACCCATTCCTTGTGGCCGCCGTCGGAGTTGTAGGCGATGGTGAAGGTGCCCTCCCACGGGGAGATGGCGTCGGCCTTCGCCCACAGTTCCTTGGCCTTGTCGGGGTTGTAGGTCAGGACATCGTTGCCGGAGATGTTGGCGTCGAAGCCCTCGAGGGTCGGAGCGGTGAAGTCCTTGGCGGGGGTACGGGTGCCGTTGAAGATGGTCTTCGTGATGGTGTCACGATCGACGGCCATCGAGATGGCCTGGCGGCGCAGCTGGCCTTCCTCGCCGGAGAAGTGGGGGAGGTACTGCGGGATCGTGAAGTACTGGATGCCAGCGTAGGGCTGGTTCACGGTGCGGCCCGGCAGCTCGGACTCGAAGGTCTGGAAGACGGAGGCCGGCACGCTGTCGAGGATGTCGAGGGAGTCGGAGGACAGGTCCTGGTAGCCAGCGTCGAGGCTCGTGTAGAAGACGAAGGTCACGCCGTCATTCTGAGCCTTGGTGTCACCCACGTAGTTCTCGTTGGGAACGGTGCTGAACTTGACGTTGTGCTCCCACGCGTCGGCCGAAGCCATCTTGTAGGGGCCGTTGCCCACGGGGGCCTGGCCGCCGGCATCGGGATCAGCCAGCGTGGAATCCGGGAGCGGCGCGTAGGCGACGTAGCCCAGGCGCGACATGAAGTCCGAGGTGGGGTTCTTCAGCTTCGCGGTGAAGGTGTAGTCGTCGATCTCGGTCAGGCCGGTGATCTCACCGTTGCCCTCGTCGTCGGTGCCCTCGAAGATGCTGAAGAACGCAGCCTGCTGCTGGTTCTTGGAGGTGATGAGGTTCCAAGCCTTGATGAAGTTGTGGGCCTGGACGGGGGTGCCGTCGGAGAACTTGCGGTCGTTGTGGAGCTTGATGGTCCACTCGGACGCGTCCTCGTTGGGCTCGATGGACTCGGCGACGTCGAGGACGGCCGTGCCGTCGGTCTCGTAGCGGACGAGCTGGCTGAACAGGACGGTCAGGATCCTGCCGCCGCCGTTTTCGTTGGTCAGGCCCGGCAGGAGCGGGTTCTGGGGCTCGTTGCCGTTGGTCGTGACGACCTTGTCGCCGGAGCCGGATGAGGCGGTGTTGCCCCCGCCGGCGCAGGCGGTCAGAGCGAGCGCGGCAGCCGCGGGGATGACGAGCCATGCCTTCTTCAGGTTCATGGATTCTTCCTCCTGGTTGATGGGTGGAACTGGGGGCGGCGCCCTCAGGTATGGTCTGAGATTAACCCGTGCCGCGTGGAATTCATGAAAGATGTCCATCATGTGCGCATTACATTTTGGTTACAAATGTAAAAAGCAGGTCAAATAATGGTGTGGATCACATAAAAGTGAGCTCGTTGTGACCAAGTATTCATGCGACGAGGCCGGGGTCGAGCATGCGCACACACCCGGCCCCGGCCTCGTCGAGTTGATACGTGGAAATTAGGGGAGCAAACCCTCGGAAATGAGCCACTCGTGGGCAATCTGGGAAGCGGACTTCTGGTCCGCCGTCGACGCCCGGTTCATCTCCACCAGGTCCTCGGCATCCATCGCGGCGCTCACCCGGTTGATGACCGCGGCGGCGTCATCGTTCACGCGCGACGAGGCCAGGGGCACCACGTGCGAGGCCAGGAACAGGCCCTTCGGATCGTCCAGGACCCTCAGCGTCCCGTCCGCAAGCGCCGGATCCGAGGAATAGATATTCGCCAGCTGGATGTCGCCGTCCTTCAGGGCCTTGACCGTGAGAGGGCCGCCCGAATCCTCAATCGGGGTGAAGTTGACGGTCACGCCGTACAGGTCGGACAGCCCCGTTGGGCCGTAGGGGCGCGTGCGCAGCTCCGAATTACCGCCCAGGGTCAGCGTGCCCGCGCCCGCGAGGTCGCCGATCGACGTCAGTGAGTGGGCTTGCGCGAAGTCGGCCGTCACCACGTAGGAATCCTGGTCGGTTGCCGGCGCCTGATCGAGGGCGCGGAGCCCCTTGGGAAGGGTGCTGCGTAGTGCGTCGTACACCTCGTCTGAGGAACGTGCGGTCGCATTCTGATCCAGGTACTGCAGCAGGTTGCCCGTGTACTCGGGGAAGACGTCGATCGATCCGGCCTCAAGCTCGGGCATGTAGACCTCGCGCTGGCCGATCCGCATCTGGCGGTCGACCGCAAACCCGGCACCCTCGAGCGCCTGCGCGTAGGCCTCCGCGATGATCTCGTTCGAGTAGTAGTCCTGCGACCCCACGACGAGCGCCGTCTGGCCATTCTCCGACCTTTCGGTGCTCGCGTTCCCGCCGACTGACTCTGCGGAACCGCAGGCGGCCAGCGCCAGGGCGGAAGCGGCGATGGCGGCCATCGTCATCATCGTGCGTTTCATAGTGACTCCTTGAGTGAGTTGTCCTCATTGTCTGAGAAAGAATGGGTGTGGGCCCGAAGGTGTCGCGCGACCAGCGCCAGGAGCGCGTCAGTTGTAAGCGCGAGGGCGACGACGATGATCGCACCCCCGATCATCTCCGCGTAGTCGCGAGTCTTCAGCCCCTCGTAGAGGAAACGGCCGAGACCGTAGTTCGCCGTGTAGGCCGCGAGCGTCGTCGTCGCGATCACCTGGAGCGTCGCCGACCGCACGCCCGCCGCGACGAGGCCGGCCGCGTGCGGGGCCTCAACCTGCGCGAGAACCTGGGGCTCGGTGAGTCCGATCGCTCGCGCCGCGTCCACGGTCGCGCGCGGTGTCGAGGCGATGCCTGAGTAGGTCGCCGACAGGAGCGGCGGAATCGCGAGGACGAGGAGCGCCAGCGTGGGCGCCGCCAGTCCGATACCCAGCCACAGGCCTGCCAGCGTCAGAACGCCGAGGGTCGGCACTGCGCGGGCCGCGCCCGTCGCGCTCACCAGCCACCGGCCCCTGCCCGTGTGCCCGATCCACGTGCCCAGCGGCAGCGCGATGAGCGCAGCGAGCGCCACGATCAGGAGAGTGAGGCCCAGGTGCTCGGTGGCCCTCACGAGGATTCCGGACTCGCCCAGCCAGTGGGCGGGCATCGTCAGCCATGTCAGGGCGTCACAGAAGATGTTCATGCCTGCCCCCTCCTCGTCCATGGGGTGAGGGTCCAGCCGATGCCCTGGATCAGCGCATCGACGACGATCGCGAGGAGGACCGTCGCGACCAGGCCGGCCACGACCTCGGCGATGAGGCCGCGCTGAAAACCGTCAGTGAACAGCGTTCCCAGTGAGCGCACCCCGATGAACGCGCCCACCGTCACGAGCGACACCGTCGACGTGGCGACCACGCGCGTACCCGCGACGATGACGGGCGTCGCCAGGGGGAGCTCCACCTCGACGAAACGCCGCCAGAGGGGATAACCGCACGCGTTCGCGGCCTGCAGCGTCGCGCGAGGGATCGCGCGGAAGCCCTCTGCGGCCTGGCGCACCAGCACTGCCACGCCATACAGCGTCAGGACGATAATCATGTTGGCGGGTGAGCGCAGCGCCACCCCGACGATCACCGGAATAACAATCAGGAGCGGCAGCGACGGCACCGCGTAGAGTGCCGACAGGACGGACAGGACCCAGCCGCCACGGCGCGAGAATGCCGCCCAGCGCGCGATCGGCACGGAAAACAGCACCGACAGTGCGATCGCGGGCAGGGCGATCCACAGGTGTGCGAGCGTCAGGGAGCCAATCACTCCCCAGTTCGAGGACAGCCAGGTCACGGACGCTCCCCGGCCTCGTCGCGGGTGAGTGTGCCCACGGGGGTGCCGGCGTCGTCGACGACCAGGCCGCCCGGGCCGGCGACACGCACCGGGCGCGCGGCGCGCGAGGCCCCCACAAACTCTGCGACGAAGGGTGACGCGGGAGAGGAAAGGAGCTCGGTGGGCGTCCCCACCTGCTCGATGTGGCCACCCGTCGAGAGGACGGCGACCTGGTCGCCCAGCGTGAACGCCTCGTCCACGTCGTGCGTCACGAAGAGGATCGTCGTGCCCAGCGCGCGCTGGATCTCCTTCAGCTCGCGCTGCAACTCCGCGCGCACGATCGGATCCAGCGCGCCGAAAGGCTCATCCATCAGCAGAATGTCCGCGCGGTTGGCGAGCGCCCGGGCTACGCCCACGCGCTGACGCTGGCCACCCGACAGCTGGGCGGGGTAGCGATCGGCCATCTCGTGACCCAGACCCACTAACTCGAGGAGCTCGAGCGCGCGCTCGTGGGAGGCCTGCTTCGTGGCGCCCTCCAGGCGCGGGACGGTCGCGATGTTGTCCGCGATGCTTTGGTGAGGGAAGAGGCCGCCCTCCTGCAGGACGTAGCCGATCGAGCGGCGCAGTCGCACGGGGTCCTCGGAGGCGACGTCGTGGCCTCGCACGAACACCGTGCCCGAGGTCGGGGTGACCATCGCGTTCACCATCCGCATGAGCGTGGTCTTGCCGCAGCCCGAGGTGCCCAGAAACACGGTCGTCGAGCCCTGCTCGACGGTGAGGGAAAAGTCCTCGACGGCTCGCGTGCCGCCAGGGTAGGTCTTAGAGACGTGGTCGAAGCGAATCATGCGCGCTCCTTGGTGGCCTCGGCGATGAGCGCGAGGCTGCGCGTCAGCTCCCCGCGCTGGGCTGCGGAAAGCGGGGCGAACAGGCGCTCCTGCTCCTTCTCGACGATCATGCAGGCCTCCTCGAGGTGCGCCAGGCCCTGGTCCGTCACCGTCAGGATGGTCGCTCGCCGGTCGTGCTCGCACGGGGTGCGGTGTAGCAGCCCGTCGCGGTGGAGGCGATCCACGAGGCGCGAGGCCGCTCCCAGGGTGATTCCCTGGCTCGCCGCGACCTCCTGGATGCGACACGCGGGGGTGTCGCGGACCGTGCGCAGGACCAGGAAACGGCCGAGTGTTAGCGCGTTTCCCGCCTCGGAAAGGGCGGAATCGACCGCGTTCCACGCGCCCATTTCCGTATTGATCAGCGCTGTGAATAGCGAGGGTGCACATGTTGCCATGTTCGCTACCTTACACGTAAATAATTGATATGTATGGCGTTTATGAGGGGAACTTGTTGAGAATTTGACGAGATGGGGCGTTGTTGTGTGGTTTTCGAGCGGCCCGAAAGGTGTGAGTGTGGGCGTGGTCGGTGGGCCTCGGCGCGGTGCTACAGTGCGTGGTGTCGGCGAGTGGCGGGCTCCGGAGCTCTCGCTCGGCGCAAGTCAGCGCCCAGTGGCGGGCGCGTTTTCTCGGCGCGTGACGCGCATATCGATGAGGAGTGTCAAAGGTGCGCAAACGTCTCTACGCTCTGCTGGACGGTGATGGGGGAGCCGCGATGTGGTGCGGGCGTGTCATGACCGTGCTCATCATTGCCAGTCTGCTTCCCCTGTGCTTCAAGGGGTCCAGCCCCGTCCTTGAGACAATCGAGTACGCCTGCGTCCTCGTGTTCATCGCCGACTACCTGGCGCGATGGGCGACTGCGGATCTGAAGCTCGGCAAGGGCACGCTGTCGTTCCTGATCTACCCCTTCACCCCCATGGCGATTATCGACCTGCTGTCGATCCTGCCTGTCTTCAACACCCTCAACGACGCGCTGCGCACGCTGAGAGTCCTCCGCCTGTTTCGCGCGCTGCGGGCGTTCAAGCTCATTCGCTACTCGAAGAGCGCCTCCGCCATCGCCGCCGTGTTTGAGAAACAGCGGGAGGCGCTGCTCGCCGTCCTCTGCCTGGCCATCGGCTACATCCTCGTCAGCGCCCTCGTCATCTTTAACGTCGAGCCGGAAACCTTCAATACCTTTTTCGATGCCGTGTACTGGGCGGTCGTCTCCCTGACGACCGTCGGCTACGGCGACCTCTACCCCTCCTCCGACATTGGGCGCGCCATCGCTATGATCTCCTCGCTCATGGGTGTCGCCGTCGTCGCCCTGCCCTCGGGCATCATCACGGCGGGCATGCTCGACGAGCTGCGCGGTGATGGGGACTCGGGCAGCGAGCGGTAAAAGTCCGTGGTGAGAAGCACTGAGGGGCCCGGCGCTCGGTGCGGCGGGCGCGCAGAATGAATCGCATCGTTGCCGTATCGCGGCCCTGTGAGGAGCCACTCCTTCAGTTGTGAGCATAAGCGCCGCCCTGCCGACAAGGAATCGACGGGATTGGGCGTAGGTTAAAGGACAACTCATCAAACGTTTCTGAAAGGCCCCCATGCTCCTCGTCGGAATGATCGCAGCCTTCCTGGCCGCCGCCCTCCACGTCTTCATCTTCTACATCGAGTCCTTCGCGTGGACCACGCGCGCCCTGTCCGTCTTCGGCATGGACCGCGCATCCGCCGAGGTCACCAAGGAAATGGCCTTCAATCAGGGCTTCTACAACTTCTTCCTCGCCATCGAGGCCTTCGCTGGCATCGCCTTCTACTACCTGGCATTGCGCCCTGTCGGTCTGACTCTCGCCCTCTTCGGGACCGGCTCCATGCTGGCCGCCGCCCTCCTGCTCTTCGTCACGTCCCCCGACAAGCGCTCCGCCGCGATCAAGCAGGGGCTCCTGCCACTCATCGCCGTTGCTGCCCTCGGAGCCGGCATCCTCCTCTAAAAAGTCGCACGCAATTCTCATCCGGTCACTTTGTAGGTGTGCCTGAAAACGTTGGAATTCCGGGCATTGTGCTGACGAGGATCGTGGCGAGCTCGGGGAATTACGTGCGGAATTATGGGGATGAACGAGGCCGGGGCCCGACCCACCCCTCACCGAGCGGTGAGCGAGTGGCCGAGCCCCGGCCTCGTCAATGAACGCGTCAGATCAGGCGTCAGCCCGCGGCGCGGGGGAGCGGTGGCGCTTCGAATACGCCTCGCCCTCCAGCTCCGAACCCGACGGTGCGGACGCGGGCGTCGCCGCCTCCAGGTTCGTGCCGCACAGCTTCGAGATGAGGTGCATGCTGTGGTAGATCAGCAGGGCGGCAGCCGTGCCCAGTGCGATACCCTCGAACGAAATCGTGCCGATGGTCCACGTGAAGTTCGCGATCGCGACGATCAGGGCGACCGCGGCGGTGTTCAGGTTCACCGGGTTGGAGAAGTCGACGCGGTTCTGCACCCAGATGCGAACGCCCAGCATACCGATCATGCCGTACAGGACCGTGCCCGCGCCGCCAAGCACACCCGGGGGGATTGTCGCGATGAGGGCGCCGAACTTCGGCAGCATCGACAGGACCAGAGCAACACCGGCCGCGATGATGTACGCCGCCGTCGAGTACACGCGGGTCGCCGCCATAACGCCGATGTTCTCGGCGTAGGTGGTCGTACCCGAACCACCGCCGCTGCCGGCCAGCATCGTGGAGATGCCGTCCGCGACGAGCGCGCGGCCCGTCAGGTCGTCCATGTTCTCACCAGTCATCGCGGACACGGACTTCACGTGGCCGACGTTCTCGGCAATCAGGATGAACACGACCGGCAGGAACAGGCCGAGGGTCGAGACGGAGAAGGCGGGGGTGTGGAACTCAGGGAAGCCGATCCAAGCCGCCTGGCCGACGCTCGAGAAATCGACCTCGCCCCGGTAGATTGCCACCAGGTAGCCGGCCAGCACGCCGATGAGGATCGAGAGGCGGCCGAGGATACCCTTGAAGAGGACAGTCACGAGGCAGATCGCCACGATCGTCACGACTGCCGTGACCGGACCCTGCTTGACCCAGTTCCACGCTGCGGGCGCCAGGTTCAAGCCGATGAGTGCGACGATCGCACCCGTCACCACGGGCGGCATGGCAGCGTCAATCCAACGCACGCCCGCAAAGTGGACGATCAGGCCGACGAGCGCGAGCGTCGCGCCCACCGCAATGATGCCGCCGAGCGAGTAGGAGGGGCCCAGGGTTCCCGACACCGCCTGGATCGGTGCGATCAGCGCGAACGAGGAACCCAGGTACGAGGGCAGACGGCCCGCCGTAATCAGGAAGAACAGCAGGGTGCCGATTGCGGTGAAAAAAAGCGTTGTTGACGGGGGAAAACCTGTCAACAACGGAACAAGGAACGTGGCACCAAACATTGCGACCACGTGCTGGGCGCCAATGCCAGCGGTGCGCGGCCACGAGAGTCGTTCATTCGGAAGGACGACGTCGCCGGGATTAATGGACGTGCCGTTACCGTGAAGCTTCCAACGGAACAGCG
>CAUTDS010000031.1:0-25000 GCA_963537175.1 uncultured Actinomycetes bacterium | reverse complement strand
AAAACACCGTGACCCCCAACACACACCCCACAAACCCACCAAACACAACGAAAAGAGGGTGCCCGATCGTTATCGGGCACCCTCTTTCCCAGAGGGATTAACTCAGTTCGAGAACAGCAAGGTTCTTGCGGCCCTTACGAATGAGAGCCAGTCCACCGGCGAGAACGTCTTCTTCGCGCAGAACAGCCTCGGGATCCTCGACCTTGACGTTGTTGATGGAGGCACCGCCGGACGAGATCGTACGGCGCGCCGCGGTCTTGCCCTTCTCAAACCCGAGTGCGACGAGAGCGTCGGCCACAGTCGACTCGCCGAAGGTGAGAGTTGCGCGCGGCAGATCTGCGGTCGCAGCGGCGAGCGTTGCCTCGTCAAGATCACGGATGTCGCCGCCACCCCATAGGGCATCGGTCGCGGCGAGAACACGCTGGAGCTGATCGGCGCCGTGCACGAGCTCGGTGACGGAGGCCGCCAGCGCCTTCTGCGCGGCACGCTGATGCGGACGCTCGGCAACCTCAACGGCGAGCGCCTCGATCTCCTCGTGCGACTTGAACGTGAAGATCTTCAGGAAGCGCACGACGTCGTCATCCGCAACCTGGAGCCAGAACTGGTAGAAGGCGTAGGGGGTCATCATCTCCGGATCGAGCCAGATGGCACCACCCTCGGACTTGCCGAACTTCGTACCGTCGGCCTTGGTGATGATCGGGGTCGTCATGACGTGGGTATCGACGCCCTCGACCTTACGGATCAGGTCGACGCCGCCCACCATGTTTCCCCACTGGTCGTTACCACCGGTCTCGAGCGTGCAGCCGTTGCGACGGTAGAGTTCGAGGAAGTCGTTGGCCTGGAGCACCTGGTAGGAGAACTCCGTGTAGGAGATGCCCTCGTCGGAGGCAATACGGCGCGCAACGATGTCCTTGTTGAGCATGGTGCCCACACGGAAGTACTTGCCGATCGTGCGCAGCAGGTCGATGGCGCTCATTTCCTGCGTCCAGTCGAGATTGTTCACCATCGTGGCGGCAGCGGGGCCCTCAAAGTCAAGGAACTTCGAGATCTGCGAATGCAGGCGGTCCGCCCATCCCTTCACGACGTCGGTCGACTGCAGCTGGCGCTCGCCGCTCTGGCGCGGGTCGCCGATCTGTCCGGTCGCGCCGCCCACGAGAGCGAGCGGACGATGGCCGGCGAGCTGCAGGTGACGCATGACGATCAGCTGAACGAGGTGTCCGTGGTGCAGCGAGGGCGCCGTCGGATCATAGCCGCAATAGAAGGTGACAGGTCCGGCGTTCAGGTGCTCGCGGAGCGCCTCGAGGTCGGTGTGCTGCGCGAGCAGCCCACGCCACTGCAGTTCGTCCAGAATGTCTGTCACGAAAGTTGTCCTTCCTTGCGGATTGAACGGATGAATACCGTCATAGTGTATCGGCTTGCGTCTGCGGGTGTTAGCGCAGCGCCGTTGCCGCCCACTCGCGCGCATCGGCAAGGCCCGCCTTGGCCTCGGCGATCTGCTCGCGGACGCGCTCGGGGGCAGTGCCGCCACGCCCGCGGCGGGCACCCACCGAACCTTCGACGGTGAGCACCGAGCGGACCTCGGGCGTCAGGGCCGACGAGGCCTGGGCGAGTTCCTCATCGGTCAGCTCGGCGAGCTCCACTCCCCTGGCCTCGGCCAGGCGCACGCACGCGCCCGAGATCTCGTGCGCATCGCGGAACGGAACTCCCTGCTTGACGAGCCACTCGGCAATGTCTGTGGCGAGCGAGAAGCCCTGGGGGGCAAGCTCTTCGAGGCGATCGAGATAAATCGTCATCGTGTCGACCATGCCGGCGACAGCCGGGCACAGGACGTCGAGGGTGTCGATCTGGTCGAACACCGGTTCCTTGTCTTCCTGAAGATCACGGTCATAGGCAAGCGGAATGCCCTTCAGGACAGCGAGCAAACCGGTCAGATCGCCGATGAGGCGGCCGGCCTTGCCGCGGGCGAGCTCCGCGACGTCGGGGTTCTTCTTCTGCGGCATAATCGACGAGCCCGTGGAGTATGAGTCGTCCAGCGTCACGTAGCCGAACTCCTTCGTATTCCAGATGACGATTTCCTCCGACAGGCGCGAAATGTCGATGCCGATCTGGGCGCACACGAACGCGAACTCCGCGACCACGTCGCGAGCGGCCGTGCCGTCAATCGAGTTTTCGACGGAGTCCGTAAAGCCAAGGGCGGCCGCGATGCGACGCGGATCCATACCGAGCGTATTGCCGGCGAGAGCACCGGAGCCGTACGGGCAGATAGCTGCGCGCTTATCCCAGTCGCGCAGACGCGCGACGTCACGCAGTAGCGGCCACACGTGCGCCAGCAGGTGATGTGCAACAAGGACGGGCTGCGCGTGCTGCATGTGGGTGCGGCCCGGCATGACGGCGTCGCCGGCGCGCACGGCCTGCCCGACGAGAGCCTGAGCGATATCAAGAACGCGACCGACCAGGTGACGCGCCTCCTCGCGCAGGTAGACACGGATGAGCGTGGCGATCTGATCGTTACGGGAACGGCCAGCGCGGAGCTTGCCGCCCAGCGTCGCTCCGGCTCGCTCGATGAGGCCACGCTCGAGCGCAGTGTGGACGTCTTCATCGTCAGCAGCGGGCACAAACGCGCCGGAGGCAACATCTGCGTCAAGGCGGGCCAACGCATCATGCATGTCGGCGCACTCCTGGTCGCTCAGCAGCCCAACGCGATGCAGCTCGTCAGCGTGCGCATGCGAGCCCGCGATGTCCACGTGCGCCAGGCGGAAGTCGAAGTGCGTCGACACGCTCAGCGCAGCCAGCGCCTGCGAAGGCCCTCCGGAAAAACGGCCACCCCATAGCGAGACATGCGTTTCGGACTTCGACATGAGAATCCTCCTGGGTCGGGGACGACGATGATCTACGGATGTTTCAAGAATATTCGAGATGTTGGCGGGCCGCCGACGGCCACACCACGGGAACCTCGCCGCGGACCTTCACCCACGTCGCGATCATGACGAACAGCATCCAGTTGCCTTCGAAGAGTAGGCGCGACTCAGTAAACGACTGAATGAACATCGCGATGATGATGACCGCCGGAATGACGTCCCACAGGTTGTCGTCGATGTGGGCAACCGCGACCTTGACGACGCGGTAGAGCGTCCAGACGATAGCGACGGTAATCATGGCCGCGCCCACGAAGCCGGTCGTCAGAGCCGCCTCGACGTACACGTTGTGCGCCTGATTGGTCGGCGTCCCATCGGGTCGAATAACGAGCGACGCAAAAGGCTCCATCCACGTGGGCCACCCAATGAACCAACCCCAGCCACCGATTGGGCGCTGCGCGACAAGCGGCGCGACCGCGTGCCAGATGACAGAACGCCCGCTCATGTCGGGGCTCCGCCCGAAAGCGTCGGCGATCATGTGGCGGCAGAAGAACGCTGCGATTGCTGTCGCAACGCCGACGCCCGCAAAGATGCCGACAACGCGTAGGCGCAGATGCACCGGAACGCGCCGCTGCACGACCAGGCCCGCAATGACAACCAGGCACCCGACCGTCGACAGAGCGACCGTCGCCGACTGGGTCAACAACATGACGACGCCACATGCGAGCAGCCACAGAACCGTCGACAGGGGCGCAGAACGTGTCTGCATGTATCGCAGAATCAGGCACACCGCCAGCAAGAGTGCCACAAAAGCAAGGGGATTTCTATTGCCTGGGAAGCCCTGAATTGGTCCTCCCTGAAGGAGGTTTCCGTCCACCCAGTAGTAGGAGGCGGGAAGCAGGCCTCTCCCCCACATGATGGGAGGGGCAAGCGGGCCGTGACCGAAGAATGCAACCAAGGCCTCGAGCACGAATGACGATCCGATGATCCACTGAAACGCGAGGACGAGAGCGCCCACGAGCTCGGTGAGCGGCAGCGCGACAGCCACAGCGATCGACACAAGTGTGAGAGCAATCGATAAGACCGCGTACTGCGCGCTTTGCAGAGGAGCCACAGACCATACGCACGACAGAGCGCACCAGGCAACGAAGAGGCACGTGGTGGTTGGGAAGCGGCGCAGCGACAGCGAGCGCCCGGAGGTACGGAAGAGCACCACGAACGACACAAGCAAGATCAGCGTTGGCACAAGCGAGCCAATGTCTCCGAAGATGCCACGAACGCCTTTGCCGGCAAAGCCGACAAAGAACATCGCAGCAACTGTGTAGCGCATCATGCGCGTGCGCAGGGCATCCTCACGATCGCTCCCCACGGCATCGCTCACGGCGCTCGCCTCATACGTCATACACGAAACAGTAAGCGAGGCGGGAGCAGCATTCTCGCCGCTCCCGCCTCTTGAAACCCAACTGAGACATTCTCTGTGAGAACGCCCTCAACGTATCGTTCAGTAACCCATGTTCACGCCGAAACGCACATCTCGGGCGGCCGCGAGCTTCGACTGCAGACCGTAGATGTCGATAAATCCGCGCGACGAGGACTGATCGAAGGTATCGCCGGTCTCGTAGGTCGCAAGGTTGAAGTCATACAGCGAAGACTCGGAACGGCGACCGTTGACGGTCGCGCGACCGCCGTGCAGCACCATGCGAATGTCGCCGGACACGTATTCCTGCGTGTGCTCAATGAAGGCATCCATCGACTTCTTCAGCGGCGAGTACCACTGGGCCTCGTACACGAGCTCTCCCCAGGTCTGCTCCAACTGGCGCTTGTAACGGCGCTGCATGCGTTCGAGCGTCACCGACTCGAGGGCCTGGTGCGCTTCGATGAGGGCGACGGCTCCGGGGGCCTCGTAGATCTCGCGGGACTTAATGCCGACGAGGCGGTCCTCGACCATGTCGATACGGCCGATGCCCTGGGCACCCGCACGACGGTTCATTTCCTGGATGGCCTCGAGCGGCGTCACGCGGCGCCCATCGATGGCGACCGGGATGCCCTTTTCGAAGGTGATGACGACCTCGTCCGGCAGCGGCGGGTAGGTCGGATCGTCGGTGTAGTTGTAGACGTCCTTCGTGGGGGCGTTCCACAGGTCTTCGAGGAAACCGGTCTCGATGGCGCGTCCCCACACGTTCTGATCGATCGAGAAGGGGTTGTGCTTGGTGGTCTCAATCGGCAGGTTGTGCTTCTCGGCGTACTCGATCGCGACGTCGCGCGTCAGGGCGAGGTCACGGACCGGGGAGATGCAGTCCATGTCGGGCGCCATCGAGGTAATCGAGACCTCGAAACGGACCTGATCGTTGCCCTTGCCCGTGCAGCCGTGTGCGACAGTCGTCGCACCAAACTCGCGAGCGGCCTTCACCAGGTGCTTGGTGATGACGGGACGCGACAGGGCCGACACGAGGGGATACTTACCTTCGTAGAGAGCATTGGCCTTGAGCGCGGGCATGCAGTACTCTTCCGCGAACTCGTCGCGAGCATCCGCCACGTACGCTTCCACAGCTCCACAGTCGAGAGCACGCTGACGAATGACCTCGAGGTCCTCTCCACCCTGGCCGACATCAACGGCGACGGCGACGACCTCGCGGCCGGTCTGCTCACCGATCCATCCGATGGCGACAGAGGTGTCCAGGCCGCCTGAATACGCCAGGACGACGCGATCTTTGCTCGACATGTGGGTTCCTTCCAATTGTTGGGTTCGTGGTGCCCGGGGCGTCTGTTAGAACGAGGCCGGGGCTAGTTTTCGGGGAGTGCCCCGGGTTCGGCAAGGGCCAGCAAGCATCGTTCGACCTCGGCCGCACCTTCTTCGCTGCGGCAGATCACGAGGATCGTATCGTCACCGGCGATTGTTCCGGCGATCTCGTCGCGCCTCACTGCGTCAATCGATGAGGCGAGGAGGTTGGCTGCACCTACCTGGGTGCGCAGAACGAGCTGGTTTCCCACCTTCACGGAGGTGACGAGGAGAAGCTGACACCAGCGCGCCAGACGGACGTTGGCGGCTTCAGTGTCGTGGGTAAGACCGCCGTCGTGGTCGGGCACTGTGTAAATAAGTGCGCCGGACGCGTCGCGGATCTTCGTCGCACGCAGGTCCATCAGATCACGCGAAAGGGTGGTCTGGGTGACATCAATCCCCCGCTCGGCTAGGCGAGCGCGCAGTCCCTCCTGGCTACCGATCGACTCGGACGCCAGGAGATCACGGATCATCTCATGCCGCGCACTCTTTGTGCTCGGAAATGCGGGTGTTGCACTCATACGCATGATCATACACACGTATGCATATAAATAAGCAAGCGGGCGAGGGATGTCCCTCACCCGCTTGTTATCAATGCTCTCAGGCGAGCAGCTGAGCCGCGATACCGTCAGCCCATGCGTTGATGGCGTCCCAGTCACGGAAGTCGCCCTCCACAACGCCCGCCAGACGCGCGACCGAGCGCTCGCGCAGCGAAAGGAGCTCAGGCTTGTAGCGCCCCGGGAACGTACGCAGCTCGCGGCAGTTCACGTGGGTCAGAAGCGGGCCAACACGATTGCCGTCTTGCTCCGAGTGCTTCGGCACGCCATTCATGCCGACAGAGAAGGCCCAGACCGGCTTGTCGCGCAGATCATCCTTGAAACGCTCCATAAAGTCATGTGCCTCGGGCATCCACTGGAGAATGTAGACGGCAGAGCCGACAACCACGGCGTCGTAAGGTTCGACCGCGGTCACGTCAGCGGGCGCGACGCGATCGACGGTCAAGCCCGCCGCCTCGAGGCGCTTCGCGATGGCATCGGCGACCTCATCCGTCGCCCCGTGCTTTGATGATGCAGTAACAAGGATGTGCATGTATCCATCGTAAAGCGAAGACCGGTCGAATCGATGGGCACAACGCCCCAAATGAGTGGGGTACCACACCGCCGATTCGACCGGCCTGTCGCTTAGTGGACCTTAAGCGCGCAACGACGCCCCCAGGACCTTGGACGCCTTCGCGACGACCTGCTCACGCACCTGCGAGGATTCCTTCGCGGTCAGCGTGTGGTCTGCCGCGCGCAGACGCAGCGCAAAGGCGAGAGAGCGGTAGCCCTCGGGCACCTGATCGCCCTCATAGATATCGAAGAGCGTCACGGACTCGGCGAGCTGCCCCGCGCCCTGACGCACGATCTGCTCGACGCGTGACGCGGGAATATCGGAGGGCACGACAAGGGCGATGTCTTCCTTGGCCAGCGGGAACGTCGAAACACCCTTGACCTGAATGGGCTGCTCACTCATCTGAGAGATCAGCGCATCCATGTCGATCTCGAACGCGCACGAACGGGCCGGCAGGCCGAACGCGCGGCAAGCGGCGGGCGACAGCTCGCCGGCAAGAGCGACATCCACGAGGTCTCGGCCAGCGCGCACGAAGACGCGCGCGACACGGCCGGGGTGGAACGGCGCGACCGCAGCGGGATCCGTCGCCGGAGCGGGCATCGGAGCACCCTTGTGCGCGGGCACCTCGTCCATCCAGGCGCGCGTCACCTCGACACGAACGCCGAGCCCCGAGGCCACGCGACGCACGTACTCGAGGGCGTCAGCCCAGTCGTAAGCGCGAGCGTTCGCGAGGACGCCGGCCGGGACGGCCTGACCGGTGAGGACGCCACCGATGTGCCAGGGCTGGGGCGGGATACCGGCCTCGAGGGCTGCAAGCACCTCATCGGAGGGACGCTCTTCAGCACCGGGCAGATCGGCCGGAATGGTCCCAGCGGGACGGGCGGCCTTAGCGACCTCGAAGATCGCGACGTCAGCATTGGAACGCGACACGTTACGGCCAGCGACGTCGAGAAGCGTATCGAGCACCGTGGTGCGCAGCCAGGGGGCATCATCTGCCATGGGATTGCGCAGGCGCAGGGCCTCGCGACGCTCATCGTCGGCGGGAATACCCTGACGATCCCAGGTGTCGGACACGAAGGGGTAGGACTCGACCTCGACCAGTCCCCCGTCAGCCAGCGTAGCGGCGGCCAGGCGGCGCGCCTTCTGCGCGGTCGTGAGGCCGTGGCCCGCCGGTGCGGCCGGCATGATAACCGGAATGTTGTCGTAGCCGTCGAGACGTGCGACTTCCTCGACCAGGTCAGCCGGCAGCGTGAGGTCGGGACGCCACGAGGGAGCCGTCACCGTGAACGCGCCGTTGTCGGGGCCTTCGACGACGCAGCCGACCGTGCGCAGCAGATCGGCGATACGTTCGGGGCTGTGGGCCACGCCCGTCAGGCGCTCCACTTCACCGACGGGCAGCGAGATAACGACGGCATCGCCGCGCTGATCCACGTCGGTCACACCTTCGTCGACGGTGCCTCCGCCGTATTCGAGGAGAAGCTCGACAGCGCGCTGGGCGGCCACCGCGGGCAGCTGCGGGTCCGTGCCGCGTTCAAAGCGCTTCGCGGCCTCCGAGTGCAGCTTGTGCCGACGCGAGCTACGGGCGACGGACACCGAATCGAAGTGAGCGGCCTCGAAAAGAACGTCGGTCGTGCCCTCGCCGACCTCGGAGTAGGCACCGCCCATGACACCGGCGATGCCGATGATGCGCGTTCCTTCTCCCTCGGGAGAGTCGGTGATGAGCAGATCCTGCGGGTCGAGCTCGCGCTTTTCCTCGTCCAGGGTCACCAGCGTTTCGCCCGCGCGTGCGCGGCGCACGACGATCGGGGCAGCCAGGTCGCCCAGGTCGTAAGCGTGCATCGGCTGACCGAGATCGAGCATGACATAGTTCGTGATGTCGACGGCGAGAGACACCGAGCGCATGCCGGCGGCCTCGAGACGCTCGACCATCCAGCGCGGGGTCGGAGCGTTGGGGTTGGTGCCTCGCACGATGCGAGCAACGAAACGGTCCGCGCCTGCGCGCCCACGGATGGGGGCGTCATCGGAGAAGACAACCGGGAAACCGTCGGCGTTCGCGGCCGGCGGCACAGCTGCGATCACGCCCGGCAGGCCCGGGTCGCGGAAGGAAGCGCCCGTCGAGTGCGAGTACTCCCGAGCGATGCCACGCATGGAGAAGCAGTAGCCGCGGTCCGGGGTCACGTTGATCTCGAGGACCTCTTCGCCCAGGCCGAGCCAGGAGACGATATCCGTGCCGACGGCGGGAATCTCACGGTCCGGGAAGTACTTCGGCAGCACGATGATGCCGTCGTGGTCCTCCCCCAGTCCGAGTTCGCGCGCGGAGCAGATCATGCCGTCGGAGACGTGACCGTAGGTCTTGCGCGCGGCGATCTGGAAGTCGCCGGGCAGAATCGCACCGGGCAGCGACACGACGACCAGGTCGTCGACGTCGAAGTTGTGGGCACCGCAGATAATGCCGCGGCTCGGCAGATCCGAAGGCTCCTTGCCGGTGCCGGGGGCGTCGTTGCGCTCGCCGACGTCCACGCGGCAGTAGTTCACGATCTTGCCGTTCGAGGCCGTCTCCTCCACACGGGTCAGAACGCGACCCACGACGAGCGGGCCGGTGACGCGCGCGGGGTGAATCTCTTCTTCTTCCAGGCCGACCTTCACGAGGGCGGCTGCGAGCGCCTGCGCGTCCGTGCCCTCGGGAACGTCAACGTGATCAGACAGCCAGCTCAGCGGAACCATAGGCATGTCAGTTACCCCTTCCATTCACTCCGAACTGCTGGGAGAAACGAACGTCTCCCTCAACGATGTCATGCATGTCGGCGATGCCGTGGCGCAGCATCAGCGTGCGCTCGATACCCATGCCGAACGCGAAGCCCGAGTAGACCTCGGGATCGATGCCGTTGGCGCGCAGCACGTTCGGGTTGACCATGCCGCAGCCACCCCACTCGATCCATCCGGGTCCGCCCTTCTTCTGGGGGAACCACAGATCCATCTCAGCGCTGGGCTCGGTGAACGGGAAGTACGAGGGACGCAGTCGGGTCTTCGCCTCGGGACCGAACATGGCCTTGGCGAAGTGGTCGAGAACGCCCTTGAGGTGAGCCATCGTCAGCCCCTTATCGACGGCGAGGCCCTCCACCTGGTGGAACACCGGCGTGTGGGTCGCGTCGAGCGCGTCGGAGCGGAAAACCTTACCGGGGCAGGCCACGTAGAGCGGAACGCCCCGGGAGAGCATCGCATGCGACTGAACCGGAGAGGTGTGCGTGCGCATCACGAGATGAGCGCCGTCCTCGGTCTCGGCACCAACGCTGCGGCCATCGATGTAGAGAGTGTCCTGCATCTGGCGCGCGGGGTGATCGATATCAAAGTTCAGGGAGTCGAAGTTGAACCACTCGTGCTCGATCTCCGGCCCCTCGGCGATATCCCAGCCCATCGCCACGAAGAAGTCAGCGACCTCTTCCATCAGGGTCTCGAGCGGGTGGCGAGCACCCGCCGGGCGACGCGTGGTCGGCAGCGTCACGTCAACGGATTCCTCGACGAGCATACGAGCCTCGTGCTCGGCGGCCAGGACAGCCTTGCGCTCCTCGAGCGCTTCAGTCAGCGCCTTGCGCGCCTGCCCGAGGTTCTTACCGGCGAGACCACGCTGCGCGGGCTCAAGGGAGCCGATCGTGCGATTCGCGGTCACGAGCGGCGCCTGATCGCCAAGGATCGCAGCTCGGACGACCTTCAGCGCGTCAAGCGAATCCGCGGCTTCGATATCGGCGAGGCCGGCCTCGCGAACTGCGTTGACGGCTGCCTCGTCAAGAGGATCAAGGTCAGGGGCATTGCCAGCCATGTCCTGCTTCCTTCTTCTTTCCATCTGGGGTCATTCCTGCGCGCATCACGCGCACCGCCCACCATCCTACCCGTTCGCCTATCCTCACAGCTCACCGGATCCACGGGCGCGCTACCCTGTAAGACGTGAATGCGCTCTCGCGCTCCATTAGCTCACCGAAGGATTTCCGTGTCCCACATTACGCAACCGGAGGGCGGCGCCCCGGCCTCGTCGCAGACGCCAGCCCTGTTTTCCGCTAAGCGCGTGCGCATCCAGCACATCGCGCGCGCCAAAGCAGAGGGCATTCCGCTCACGATGCTCACCGCCTACGACGCTCTCACCGCGCCCATCCTTGAAGCCGCGGGCGTGGACATGCTGCTCGTCGGCGATTCGCTTGGCAACGTAATCCTTGGCCACAGCTCGACGCTGCCCGTCACCCTGGAGGACATGGAGCGCGCCACCGCCGCCGTCGCTCGCTCGACCTCCCGCGCCATGATCGTGGCCGATCTGCCCTTCGGCACGTACGAGGACACGCTCGAGCACGCCTTCGCCTCCGCAACGCGCCTCATGAAGGCCGGAGCGCACGCGGTGAAGCTTGAGGGCGGGCTCAGCCGCGCCCATATCATCGCAGGCCTCGTCTCTGCCGGTATCCCAGTGTGCGCGCACCTTGGCTACACGCCCCAGTCGGAAAACACCCTGGGCGGGCCCCGTATGCAGGGCCGAGGGGACGGCGCCGACGCGCTTCGCCGCGATGCCGAGGCCGTCGAAAAGGCCGGCGCCTTCGCCGTCGTCTTCGAGATGGTACCTGCTTCAATCGCCACCGAACTGACCCAGAGCCTGCGCATCCCGACCATCGGTATCGGCGCAGGCCCGAACACGGACGGCCAGGTGCTGGTCTGGTCCGATATGGCCGGCTACTCCGAGTGGACGCCGTCGTTCGTTCGCACGTTTGGCCAGCTCGGGCAGGCGCTGCGCGAGGCGGCGTCCGACTACGTGGAGGCTGTGCGCGAGCGCTCCTTCCCAGGCCCCGACAACTACAAGAACGACTGACGCCACCCGCTGAGAAGAGGACAACACATGGAAGCATCCGCACTCGCTCGTCGCGCGCCCCTCGGCACGCTCAAACCCGGCCGCGTCTCACCGATGCGCGCGGTTCCCGAGCACATCGAGCGCCCCGAATACATGTTCCACGACGGCCCCGAGCGCGTTACCGCCTCGGAGATCAAGAGCCCCGAGACCATCGCGAAGATCCGCGAGGCCGGACGTATTGCGGCGGGTGCCATCGAGGCCGTCGGCGCGGCGATTGCCCCCGGCGTCACCACCGAGGAGCTCGACCGCATCGGCCACGAGTTCCTGATCGCGCACGACGCCTACCCCTCGTGCCTGGGCTACATGGGCTTCCCCAAGTCCATCTGCAGCTCCATCAACGAGGTCATCTGCCACGGCATTCCAGACGACCGTCCGCTCGAAGACGGTGACATCATCAACATCGACATCACCGCATACAAGGACGGCGTCCACGGCGACACCTGCGCGATGTTCGAGGTCGGCACCGTCGACGAGGAATCCCACCTGCTCGTCGAGCGCACGAAGAACGCCATGATGCGCGGCATCAAGGCCGTTGGCCCGGGCCGCGAGATCAACGTGATCGGTCGCGTCATCGAGGCCTACGCGAAGCGCTTCGACTACGGCGTGGTGCGCGACTACACCGGACACGGCGTCGGCGAGGCATTCCACTCCGGTCTGATCATCCCCCATTACGACGCGGCACCTGCCTACGACACGGTCATGGAACCCGGCATGGTCTTCACGATCGAGCCGATGCTGACTCTCGGCACAATCGAGTGGGAGCAGTGGGATGACGACTGGACCATCGTCACCGCTGATCGTTCGCGCACGGCCCAGTTCGAGCACACGATCGTCGTCACCGAGGATGGGGCCGAGATTCTCACCCTTCCGTGACACGATTTCTTCGAGGCCCGTCTCCGACTCTCACAGTCTGAGGCGGGCTTCGCTATTCGTCGTGACATCCCATACAATTCGGGTACACGGGCTTCAGGGGCCCGCGGACAACAGGATTTCATCACCCGAGGAGGGGTCATGGCTCAGGTCGCATGCGGCATTGATATCGGCGGATCGGGCGTCAAAGGCGCGCTCGTTGATCTGGAAACCGGAGAGTACATCGGAGATCAGGTTCGAATCCCCACCCCCAACCCTGCGACACCCGACGCGGTCGCGGCAGTATGCCGCGAGGTCATCGACCAGCTCGGCGTCAAGATCGGCGTTCCGATCGGCGTGACCTTCCCCGCCCCCGTCTTTGACGGCGTCATTCCCTACATGGCGAACCTGGACCAGTCGTGGGTCAACGTCGACGTCGATGAACTTATGGAGCGCTACCTGGGCCGCGCCGTCGTCGCGCTCAACGACGCGGACGCGGCGGGCATCGCCGAGGTCGCCTACGGCGCAGCCAAGGGCCGCGACGGCGTCATCGTGTTCACCACCCAGGGCACCGGAATCGGCTCGGCGATCATCGTCAACGGCACTCTCCTCACCAACACCGAGCTCGGCCACCTCGAGATCGACGGCACCGATGCGGAGAAGAACGCATCCTCGGGCCAGAAGACCCTCCAGGGCCTGGATTGGGAGCAGTGGGCGCAGCGCCTCCAGCGCTACTACGGTCACGTCGAGTTCCTGCTCAACCCCGACCTCTTCGTGGTCGGCGGCGGCGTGTCCGAGAACCACGAGAAGTTCATGCCGCTCCTTCATCTGAAGACCCCGATGATCCCCGCGAAGCTGCTCAACACCGCCGGCATCGTGGGCGCTGCCTACTACGCGGCGCAGCACAGCGCCTGATCGCGGACGCGCCAAGCACGCAGAAGGACCCCGACGCGAGTCGGGGTCCTTCTTGGATCTGTCGGCCTATACGCCGGGTTCTGTCACGCACGCCGTTGCCGGACGTGCGGTGGCGACCATCTATCTAGGACCGCCGTTACCGACGGCCTCCAGCGACCTACCCGCAGGCATTGGACGGGCCGCCCTGCCTGCTGCTCGGTCTTGCTCCGGGTGGGGTTTACCTAGCCGACGCGGTCACCCGCGCCGCTGGTGAGCTCTTACCTCACCTTTTCACCCTTACCGCCGCATGAGCGCCGGTGGTTTGTTTTCTGTGGCACTGTCCCGCGGGTTACCCCGGGTGGCTGTTAGCCATCACCCTGCCCTGTGGAGCCCGGACGTTCCTCGAGCGTTTCCGCGCGCGGCCGCCCGGCCGGCAGATCCGCATCGATCATAGCGCGCGTGGCCGCGCCCCCGCGATAGGGTGGTCACCATGCTGATCTGGTTGCCCCCGTCGGAGGGGAAGAACGCGCCCGCGCAGGGCCCGTCTTTGGACGTCAACGCACTCTCGCGCGCCGGCCTTGCGGCGAGCCGTCGCACCGTGTGTGACACGCTCACGGCTCTCGGGGACGGCCCCGAAGCAGCCGCCGTCCTCAAGGTCGGTGCGAGGATCGACCTGTCCGTCAACACCGCGCTCGGTTCTGCCCCCTGTGCCCCGGCCTCGTCGCTGTTCACCGGAGTGCTCTACGAGGCGATCGAGGAGTGCGCGCCGGGCGCGTGGTCGAGCGCTGGCGCGGCGCACGTGTCGATCTTCTCTGGCCTCTTCGGCGTTCTCTCCCCCAGCGATGCCATTCCGGACCATCGTCTTGCAATGGGTGTGTCGCTGCCGGGCCTCGGTGTGCTGTCAACCTGGTGGGCACCGCGTCTTGACGAGGCGCTGACCTCCGAGGCGTCGGAGCGCATTATCATCGATGGCCGATCCGGCCCGTATCGCGCGGCATGCAAGGCCCCGTGGGCGCGCGTCTGGGAGCTGCGCGTCGAGCGCGAGGCGGACGGCGAGCGCTCGGTGATCTCCCACGACGCGAAGCGTTGGCGCGGCGCTATCACCGGCCTGCTGCTCGCCTCCGGCGGCTACGCGGCCGAGGAAACGGCGGCGGCGGAGCACGCCCTGGAGGAGGCCGCATACTCGCTGTCGCTGCGGGACGCGAAGGGAAACGAACACCACGTGACCGACGTGGAATATGGCCCCGAAAATCAGACGAAAAAGGGCGGATCGACACGCACAGTAACGTTGGTCACGCACTGACAGGTAGGCTATCCTTTTTCCGGAACCTGCAGGGTGCAGGACCGGCCGATACATCGGCCATCAAGCGGAAACCATAGGCATGATCAACGAGGACTACCTGGCCAATATTCGGCCCACCCACCGTCAGCTCCAGTGGCAGAAAATGGAGATGTACGCGTTCATCCACTTTGGCATGAACACGATGACGGACCGCGAGTGGGGCGAGGGCCACGAGGATCCGGCCCTGTTCAACCCGGGCAACGTCGACGTCGATCAGTGGATGCGCGCGCTGGTGAGCGCCGGCATGAGCGGCGTGATCCTCACGTGCAAGCACCACGACGGCTTTTGCCTGTGGCCGTCTGCCTACACGAAGCACTCGGTGGCCTCCTCGCCGTGGAAGGGCGGGCGCGGCGACCTCGTGCGTGAGGTGTCCGAAGCGGCTGCGCGTCACGGCCTCAAGTTCGGCGTGTACCTGTCCCCCTGGGACATGACCGAGCCGACCTACGGCCAGGGCGACGCCTACAACGACTTCTACATCAACCAGCTGATCGAGCTGCTCACCCACTACGGCCCCGTCTTCTCCGTGTGGCTGGACGGCGCGTGCGGCGAGGGCCCCAACGGCAAGGTGCAGGTCTACGACTGGCAGCGCATCTATGACACTGTCCGCGCGCTGGCGCCCGAGGCCGTCATCTCCGTGTGTGGCCCGGACGTGCGCTGGTGCGGCAACGAGGCGGGGTCGGTGCGAGCCAACGAATGGTCGGTCGTTCCCGCCTCCCTGCGCGAGGCCGAGCGCACCGCCGAAAAGTCCCAAAAGGCCGACGACGGCGAGTTCTCCCGTCAGGTGGCCTCCGGCGACGAGGATCTCGGCTCGCGCGAGGCATTGGCCTCCTATTCCGGTCCCCTCGCCTGGTACCCCGCCGAGGTCAACACGTCCACGCGTAAGGGCTGGTTCCACCACGACATCGAAGACTCCCAGGTGCGCAGCGTCGACGAGCTGTTCTCGATCTGGAAGGGCTCGGTCGGCGGTAATGCCACCTTCCTCCTGAACGTTCCCCCGAACCGCGACGGCCTCCTCGCGGACGCCGACGTCGCGGTCCTTGCGCGCCTGGGTGAGAAGATCGCGGACTTCCGCTCGCGTCGCATCGAGGCGTCCCGTACGGTCGAGGGCGACGTCGTGACCCTGCGCTTTGACGAGCCTCGCACGGTTGGCGCGATCGTCCTCGAGGAGGATATCGCCCAGGGGCAGCGCATCGACGAGGCCGTGGTGACCGCGTGCGTCGACGGCGACGTTGAGCAGGAGATCGCTCGCGTGCACTGCGTGGGCTACCGGCGCATCATCACCCTGGAAAAGCCCGTGACCGCCACCCAGGTGCGGGTGACGGTCACGAAGAGCAGGCAGGGATTCTACCTGGCGGACGCCTACGGGATCGAGGCCTAAGCCTCAGCGCGGCGTGTTCGCCGCCGTGCGCACGACGATCTGTGCGGTGTCCTCGGTCAGGTACAGTTCGTCGGCGGGCGTGAGGCGAATGCGCTCGAGTTCCATCGGGCTCAGGTCGGCGGCGACGCCGATGCCGTAGCCATCACGGACCTCGATGACGGCGAGAGCGCCGTTACGGCGACGCGCATCCTCGTACTCCTCGAGGAGGTCCGCGGGCAGGCGATCAGCGAGCTCGCGGCGGGCGGCGATGACGCGGCGCAGCTCGTCATCCGCGTCGGCGACGTCGGCCTCGAACTGGGCCTTGAGCGCCTCGATGTCGGCGGCGATGGCCTGCGCCTCGGCCTTCATCTGATCCTGGGCCGCACGGGCTGCCTCAACGCGTTCCTCGGCATCCACTTGATCGTTCTCGAGCTTGGCGAGGCGGCGATCCATCTGAGCGATCTCGTGTTCCATGGCCGAGATATCGCGCAGGGGCACCTGGTTGTTGTCGATGCGGCTCTGCTGGCGCTTCCGGCGCTCGGTGACCTTCGCGATCTCATCTTCGATGCGGGTCACCTCGCGCATCGTGTCCGCGATAACGGCACTCTGGCTGATCGCGGCGCGCTGGAGGTCAGCAACGCGGCCGGCGAACTCGCGGACCGTCGCGTGCGCGGGGTGAGAATCGCGCTTGTGGCGCAGCGCCGACTCCTTCTGGTCGAGCTTCTGGAGCTCGAGAAGCTCGAGCTGGTCGGTGTGCGATGCTTTCACGCTAGTTCTCCCTGGGTGACTCGGTGGCTGGTCCATGGCTCGGTGACAATCGTAGAGACTTCCACGCGAAGTTCCACATCGGCGCAGCGAGCCGCCTCGCGAATCTTACGTGCGAGAACGGGAAGCCACGGGGACTCCGTCGCCCAGTGGGATCCGCACAGAAGCGCGGGAGCTCCGCCCTCGAGGTGCTCGGAGGCTGGGTGATGGCGCAGGTCCGCCGTGAGGTACACGTCAACTCCCGCGGCGCGAGCCGCCTCAAGCGCGCTATCCCCCGCGCCGCCCAGAACTGCGACGCGCCGAACCGTCGAGTTCTCGTCGCCGCCGACGAAGAGACCGGAGGGGCCCGCCGGCAGCACGGATGCCACGTGGTCTGCGAAGACTCCGAGCGTGGTTTCGTCGACGGTGCCGACGCGCCCGAGGCCAATCTCGTGTCCCTCAGCGTCGGTTCCACACGGCTCCAGCGGCGCGGTATCGCGCAGCCCGATCAGGTCGGCGAGTGCCGTCGCAACGCCGTCGCAGGCCACATCGGCGTTGGTGTGCGCGTTGAACAGGGCGATACCGGCGCGGATGAGCGTCGTGACGACACTCCCCTTCGGGTCGGTCACGGGCAGGAAGGACGCGCCGCGCAGGAGCAGCGGGTGGTGAGTGATCACCATGTCGTAGGAGACGCCGTCCCCGTCGGGTCCCGCGACGGCCTGCTCGGCAATAGCCGCGGTGGGATCGAGCGCGAGGAGAATCGAACGCACGGGGGATGCCGGGTCACCGACGATGAGCCCGACGCGGTCCCACGACTGGGCGGTAGCCGCCGGGTACCACGACTCCATGAGGGCCATGACGTCGCCGACAGTCCACTTCGATGCGGACGTATCGACCGTGGTGGTACGGCCGTTGAGGTGAGACGAAGACTGCATGCGTCAAGCATACCGGACCCCCATCTAGCAAGGGACCCTGCCCGCGACTATGATCACAGGGTGCAGATTTTGAGCCTACTCGACCAGGGGTTGGTCGAATACACGCAGGTTGACGCGCTCCAGCGCTCCCTGCACGAGGAGGTCCTCGCCGGCGGCGAGGACACACTCATCGTTTCTCAATTTACGCCCACGTGGACGGCGGGACGTCACACGAAGCCCGAAGATATTCCCTCCACGACGATCCCTGTTATCCGTACCGATCGTGCTGGTTCCGCGACGTGGCACGGCCCCGGACAGGTCGTCGTCTACCCCGTCGTTCGCCTGCGCGAGCCCGTCGACCTCGTGCAGTGGATCCGCGCGGTCGAGGCCTCGGTGATCGACACCGTGCGCGAGGCCTGGGACCTGCCAGTGCACAGCGTCGAGGGGCGCGCGGGCGTGTGGCTGACCGAGGAGGGACGCCGCGACCGCAAGATCTGCGCGATCGGCCTGAAGGTGGCGCGCGGCGCGACCCTGCACGGCATCGCCCTGAACGTCGACATCGACCCGGCTCACGCCTTCGAGGGCATCATCCCCTGCGGCCTCACGGACGCCGACGTGACCTCCCTGTCGTGGGAGGGCATCCACACGACCGTCTCCGCCGCCGCATCCGAACTTCTCCCGCGCATGGTGGAGCACATCTCCCCCTGCCTGGCGATCACTCCCACTTCTGTTTCCTACACGACGAGGTCAACGCTATGAGTACCCTGCCCGATCCCGAAGGACGCAAGCTCCTGCGCATCGAGGTGCGTAACTCGCAAACTCCGATCGAGAAGAAGCCCGAGTGGATCCGCACGACCGCGAAGGCCGGCGAAAACTACCAGGACATGCGCTCGCTCTCGCACGCCAAGGGTCTGCACACGGTGTGCGCCGAGGCCGGCTGCCCCAACATCTACGAGTGCTGGCAGGACCGCGAGGCGACCTTCCTGCTCGGCGGTGCGCTGTGCACCCGCCGCTGCGACTTCTGCGATATCGCGACGGGCCGCCCCACGGAGTACGACAAGGACGAGCCGCGTCGTATCGCCGAGTCCGTGCGCGACCTCGACCTGCGCTACGTGACGATCACAGGCGTGACCCGAGACGATCTGCCCGACGGCGCCGCGTGGCTCTACGCCGAGACCTGCCGCCTCATCCACGAGCTAAACCCGGGCACGGGCGTGGAGCTCCTCGTCGATGACTTCCGCGGTCAGGCCGAATCGATCGACATGGTCATCGAGGCCGGCCCGCAGGTCTTCGCGCACAACCTCGAGACGGTGCCGCGCATCTTCAAGAAGATCCGCCCCGCCTTCAACTACGATCGCTCGCTTGCGATGATCAAGCGCGCCCACGACGGCGGCATGGTCACCAAGTCGAACCTGATCCTGGGCATGGGCGAGACGCGCGAGGAGATCAGCGCGGCGATGCGCGACCTGCACGCGTCGGGCTGTGACCTCCTGACGCTCACGCAGTACCTGCGGCCCTCTCCCCTGCACCACCCGATCGACCGCTGGGTGCACCCCGAGGAGTTTGTCGAGCTGGCCGCCGAGGCCGAGGAGATGGGCTTCGCGGGCGTCATGGCGGGTCCCCTCGTGCGTTCCTCGTACCGCGCGGGCCTGCTGTGGGCCAAGGGCATGCGTGCTCGCGGCTTCGAGATCCCGGAGCAGCTGCGCCACATTGAGAACTCTGGCTCGACGCTGCAGGAGGCCGGCTCCGTGCTGGCACGCCTGAAGGAGCGCTCGGAGCGTCACGCGGCGATGGCCGCCAAGGTCGCATCGGCCTCGTGACCCCCGACTATTCGCCCGCGCGTGCTCTCCTCGCGGCGGCGCGTCGTCATCCGAACCACCTGTCCCTGGTGAACGCGGCCACCGGCGAGCAGTGGAGCGTCCACGAGGCAGCCGACACGGTCGCTCGCCTTGCCGCCGCTTTCGAGGAGGCCGGTATCGGCGAGGGGACGCGTATCGCCGTCATCGGGGCGAACTCGCCGTGGCATTACATCACCCACGTCGCCGCTTCATGGCTGCGCGCGGTGACGGTCCCACTGTCCCCGCGTATGCCCTCGGCTGCGCTCGCCTCGATGTGCGAGCAGGCGGGCGTCTCGTGGGCGTTTCTCGACGAGGCCTCTTCGGCCCACGCTTCTTTACTGTCCGGGACGGGCGCGCAGGTCGCGTCGTTTGCGGATCTGGCGGCCTGGGCTGATCGCACCGCGCCCATCGGGCGCTCCCCCGCCCGCTGCGGGACCGAGCTCGCAGCCATCTTGTTTACGTCTGGTTCCACCGGGACACCGCGCCCCGTCGAGCTCACCCACGAGGTCATGTGGTGGGGGTCGACGAACTTCCGCGAGGGCTTTGATTACGCGCCGACATCCTCGGTCGTGGGCGTGTGCGCGCCCGCCAGCCACATTGGAGGCTTCAACGGCACGTCGATGGACGTGTGGACGCACGGCGGCACCCTGGTCACGCTCGGCTTCCCGGGATCTTTCGACGCGCGCGCCGTCATCGACGCGATCGAGCGCTACGGGATCACCATGATGTTCGCCGTTCCCGCAATCGTGCGCGCTCTGCTGGACGAACACAAGCGCGGCGGCGGGGACCTATCGTCGTGGGTGCGTCCCCTCATCGGCGGCGACGCGATGACTGCAGACCTCGCGGAGGCGATGCGTGCGGTCGGCCTGTCCCCCATTCACGTGTGGGGCATGACGGAGACCTCCGGAGCGGGCACGGTCGCCACCCCCGATTCCTCAGCTCCTGCCGGTTCGCTGGGCGTTCCCTTCCCCTACGTGGATCTGCGCGTCATGGCCAGCGGCGAGCGCGGGGCCGGCGTCGATGAGATGGGCGAAATCTGGGTGCGAGGCCCCGGCGTCGTGAGCGGCGAGGAGTGGCTGCGCACCGGCGACCTGGCAACTCGGGATGCCCACGGCTGGCTGCACATGGTGGGGCGCGCCCACCGCATGATCAACACGGCCGGAGAGCTCGTCGCTCCCCCGACTGTCGAGCGGGCTCTACGCACGCTGGATGTTGTGTCGGATGCGCTCGTCGTGGGACTGCCGGACAAACGTTGGGGGCAGATCGTCGCCGCGCTGATCGTCGCCTCTGACGTGGGCCGAGCCCAGGCCTCGTCCCTGAAGGCAGACTCACTGTCCGAGGCCCTGCGCGATTCCCTCGCGCCGTGGGAGAAGGTGCGTCGCGTCCTGGTCGTCGACACGCTCCCGACCACGACGACGGGCAAGCCGGATCCGGTCGCGGCAGCACGGCTTTTTCAGAGTTGAGGACAGTGTGCCCAGGTGCGCCAGACCTCACAAAGTAGGGACGCAATAAATTAGTAAGATTAGCCTTGCGTAATTGAAGGAGAGTCTTATGTCCCGCCACCGCATTGTCATCATCGGTTCCGGCTTCGCAGGCCTGACGGCTGCTCGTCGACTGAAGAACGCCGATGCCGACATCACCATCCTGGCCCGCACATCGCACCACCTCTTCCAGCCCCTGCTGTACCAGGTGGCCACGGGCATTCTCTCCGAGGGCGACATCGCCCCCACCACGCGCGAGATCCTGCGCGGCCAGAAGAACGTGACCGTTCTGCAGGCGCTCGTCGAGGAGATCGACATCGAAACTCGCACCGTCAAGTGGCGCAACCACAATAAGCGCGAGCAGACCGAATACGACACGCTGATCGTGGCGGCGGGTGCGGGCCAGTCCTACTTCGGCAATGACCACTTCGCCGTCTTCGCGCCGGGCATGAAGACGATCGATGACGCCCTCGAGCTGCGCGCGCGCATTTTCGGCGCCTTCGAGCTGGCCGAGATCGAGACCGACCCGGCTGCGGTCGAGAAGCTCCTGACCTTCGTCGTCGTCGGCGCAGGCCCGACCGGCGTGGAGATGGCCGGACAGATCCGTGAGCTCGCCTCTCACACTCTCAAGGGCGAGTTCCGCAACATCGACCCGACCAAGGCGCGCGTCATCCTGGTGGACGGCGCCGAGCATCCGCTCCCCCCGTTCGGCGAGGAGCTCGGCATCAAGACCGAAGAGGCCCTCGCCAAGCTCGGTGTCGAGATGAAGATGAACGCCTTCGTCACCGACGTGGACTCCGAGGGCGTGACGTTGAAGTACAAGTCCGGCGAGGAAGAGCGCATCGAGTCCGTGTGCAAGGTGTGGGCCGCCGGCGTGGCCGCTAGCCCGCTGGGCCGCGCGCTGGGCGAGGCCACGGGTGCCGAGGTGGACCGCGCTGGGCGCGTCGCCGTCAACAAGGACCTCACCCTGCCGGGCCACCCCGAGATCTTCGTGCTCGGTGACATGATGGCCTTCCCGGGTGTACCGGGCGTCGCGCAGGGCGCGATCCAGTCCGCACGCTTCGCCGCCGACACGATCGCTGCCCGCCTGGCGGGCCGCGCACCCAAGGCCACCGAGTTCGCGTACCACGACAAGGGCTCGATGGCGACGATCGCGCGTTTCCAGGCCGTCGTGAAGATGGGCAACAAGAAGCTGACTGGCTTCGTCGCGTGGGTGGCCTGGTGTTTCCTGCACCTGCTCTACATCGTCGGCTTCAAGTCGCAGGTCGGTACCCTGGTCAGCTGGTTCTTCAGCTTCCTGTCCGGCGCACGCCCCCAGCGCACGACCACCAACCAGCAGCTGGTGGGCCGCCTCGCCCTGGAGCAGCTCGGCGCTGGCGCGTCCGGCAAGCTCGTCGTCGGCGAAGACGTCGTCGAGGAGCGCGAGGAGGACTGACTCGCCGCGTTCCGACGGTGCACTCATGCGTGGCATCGAGCGCTTTGTCAAGAGCCGCTGACAAGCAGGCAATCAAACACCGTGTAGGGCCGGAAGCAGTAGCTTTCGGCCCCACGCCGTCACACGTTTTAACGCGTGGTCACATGGACTGGCTGTGATGTGTAGACTGTGTCCATGAGCACAAACAGCAACGTCGCAAACCTATCGATCACCGTCGTAAAGACATTGGTCAAGATGGCCGGCTTTGGCCCTGTTGCTGACATGATCGACGGCGGCCAGGAGTGTCTCAACTTGCTTGCCGACATCAAGAACAATGCTCTTGGTGATCCCAATGCTGAGATGATTCGCTCACTGAACAGCGCTGTTAATGCTGAGCTTGACGCCATCCAGGAAGAACTCATGGCGACAGGACTAGATAAGGCATGGATCGAGGAGGTCGTCTCACAACTATTGGAGGCGGCTCGTGCCACGATCAAGACGCTTGCGGAGAACGATGATGCCCTGATCATAGTGGTGCAGCAACCCGAACATTTCCGCGAACAACTCAGAAGCGGGGCCGCACCAGCCCCCAATAATGCTCATGGAGATATGGCTGCCCTGTACGGGAGAATCCTCGATTGCGTGGCGGAGGAGTTCCTCACCCTTGCGCCGTGGTCCACCAACTTCGACCGCGTCGCTCTAACGAGCTTGTTACGCTGTTTCCCCGCCCTGACAGATCAAATTGCTCGCCTCGAGCACGCGATGCAGCTACTTGGCGATAAGGTCGACGCAGAGTCAGATCGCTCCCGTGAGGCAGACGCTGATACTCACAGGAAGCTCGACGACCTCAAAGATATGGTCGGGAGCTTCTCCCCTGCTGAGCGCAAGCCCCTCCGCGTTGCGTTTGGTAGCCGACCGGACCTAGCTGCCGACGACCTATTTGTTGCGCGCTGCGAGCAAGAACAGTTGAACTCGCTGATCGCTGATCCGACGCGACGACGCACGGTTCTGATGGGCATGCGCGGCTGCGGGAAAACTCAGCTTGCTGCATCTCTCGCCGAACAGTGCGAAGACGCAAACTGGAACCTCGTCGCATGGATAAACGCGGTATCACCCGATACTATCCAGAGCGACCTGGTCGAACTTGCCAAGCGGCTAAAGATTGACACGAGCGACCAACCCGCTCAGGACGTAATCGTCCGTCGTTGCCTCGACCACCTAAAGTCCGCCGCTCCCACCGACAGACTCATCGTCTTCGACAACGTGGAAGACATCAATCACCTGACGGGACTCATTCCGAGCGGCGACGGTGTGCGCGTGGTCGCAACGACGACGAACAAGGTGGGTTGGGAAGACCAGGGGTGGAACAGCATCAAGGTCGGAGTATTCGATCGCAGCGAGTCGATCAACTACCTCCTCAGGGTCACGAAGTCCGACGATCACGACACCGCAGATGCGCTGGCCGAGCGCCTCGGCGACTTGCCTCTCGCCATTGCCCAGGCCGCTGCAACCGCACGTCACAAAGACCTGTCATTGGCCCGGTATCTCAAGCGATTGAAATCCCGCGGCGAGGAACTTGTCATTCGCCCTATTCCTGGAGATGAGTATACGGACGACGTGGCCACGGTACTGCGGATGGCCGTCGAAGCCGCCGTCGATAGTATGAAGAATGGTACGAAGCAGATGGCTCGACGCCAGTTGGGTGCGCTCGCGCTGCTCGCAGAATCCGGTGTGCCCACGCGATGGCTCGACCCCACCATTGAGCAGCAGGACAACCATGAGCTTCAAGGCGCTAACAAAGCCGAAGACGAGGACGCTCACGATGCGCTCACTGAGCTTATTCACAGATCCATCGTCCAACAGACTGCACGCGACAGAAGTAAAACGACGATTCACCGCCTCCAGGCACAGGTGCTGCGCAATTCCTGGAAAAACAACGAACTCGAAGACGCGCGTGCAGCGGCTACGGGCCTGCTGGGCAGTGTAAACATCAGCAGATACCCTAGCAACGACACGAAAGCGCGCCGACAAGAAGCCTTCGACCTAGTCGACCAGCTTCGTTCGATTGGTACGCAGGAGCATTCCCAGGTTCTTTTCAAGTCCCCGCACATTTCCGAGGCTCTCTTCCAGGCATTCTCACACGCGAGTGATCTCGGGCTTCCTTACGAGGCTCTGACCCTCGACGTTGCCGTGGACGCTCTTGAGGGCCTGCTGGGCCCAGATCACCCCGACATTCTGGCCTCGCGCAACAACCTCGCATACGCATACCGGGAGGCGGGCCGCCTTGGGGAGGCCATCGCCCTGTACGAGCAGGTCCTCACCGACCGCACACGTGTCCTGGGTGAGGACCACCCCCACACTCTCGCCTCGCGCCACAACCTCGCATACGCATACCATGCGGCGGGCCGCCTCACCGAGGCCATCGCCCTGTACGAGCAGGTCCTCACCGACCGCACACGCGTCCTGGGTGAGGACCACCCCGACACCCTGGCCTCGCGCCACAACCTCGCATACGCATACCATGCGGCGGGCCGCCTC
>CAUTDS010000030.1:0-25768 GCA_963537175.1 uncultured Actinomycetes bacterium | reverse complement strand
GCATCGTTCACGTCTCCGCGAAGGACCGCGGCACCGGCAAGGAGCAGTCGGTGACGATCACCGGCGGTTCGTCCCTGCCCAAGGAGGACATCGACCGCATGGTGCGCGAGGCCGAGGAGCACGCCGCCGAGGACAAGAAGCGCCGCGAAGAGGCCGACACCCGCAACCAGGCTGAGCAGACCGTCTACGCGACGGAGAAGCTGCTCAAGGACGAGGCCGACAAGATCTCCGAGGAGACCCGCGCGGCCGTCCAGAAGGACGTCGACGCCGTCAAGGAAGCCCTCAAGGGTGACGACATCGAGGCCGTGAAGACCGCCATGGCGACCCTGTCCGAGTCCGGCATGAAGATCGGCCAGGAGATCTACGCCAAGCAGCAGGCCGACGAGGCCGGCGCCCAGTCCGCGCCCGCGCAGGACGACGTCGTGGACGCCGAGATCGTTGACGAGGACAACAAGTGAGCACCGAAGAAACCAACGGTTTCTCGGCGCCCAACGAAGACGCCAACGTCGCCGGGGCCGACTCCTTCGAGTCGGCCCCGGCCGGCCAGGCGGCCGAGAACAACGAGACCGCACCCGGCGCGGATGACGCTGCCCAGGCCTCGTCCGAGGGTTCGACCGACGACATGAGTGCCTTCGAGGAGCAGATCGAGGACTCCGACCTCGCCAAGGCCCTCGAGCGCATCGCGAGCGTCGAGGACCAGCTGGCCCGCGCCAACGCGGAGCTGTACAACCAGGGCCAGGAGTACGCCAACTACGTGCGTCGCTCCAAGGAGGCCATCCCCGGCCATAAGACCGCGGGCCAGGACGAGGTCATCGAGTCGCTCATCAGCGTCCTCGATGACATTGCCGCCGCCCGCGCGCACGGCGACCTGGAGGACGGCCCCTTCGCGTCGATCGCCACGAAGCTCGAGGAGACGCTCAAGACGCGTTTCGAGCTTGAGCGCTACGCCGCCCCGGGCGACGACTTCGATCCCGCCCTGCACGACGCCCTCATGGCGACCACCAGCCCGGACGTCGACCATCCCGTCATCGGGCAGGTCCTCGCGAGCGGCTACCGCCGTGGCGAACGCATCGTGCGCGCCGCGAAGGTGCTGGTGAACAACCCTGAATGACATCGACACGCTCGCAACTGAAAGAGAGGTGACACGCGCGTGAGTGAACAGGAATGGTTCTCCAAGGACTTCTACAAGGTCCTCGGAGTCGACAAGACGGCGGATAAGAAGGCCATCACCAAGGCCTACCGCAAGCTGGCTCGGCAGTGGCACCCGGATCAGAACCCGGGCGACAAGGCCGCGGAGGCCAAGTTCAAGGAAATCGGCGAGGCCTACGCCGTTCTGTCCAATGACGAGGATCGCAAGCGCTATGATGCGATCCGCGCGATGGCCGGCGGTGGGGCGCGCTTCTCCGCCGGATCGGGCGGCGCGGGCGGCTTCGAGGACCTCTTCGGTGCCTTCGGCGGCGCCGGCGGCTTCGGTGGAGGCGGCCATAACGTGCGCTTCCAGACCTCCGGCATGCCCGGCGGCGGGGCTGGCTTTGAGGACATCCTCTCAGGCCTCTTCGGCGGTGGCGGCGGTGGCGCGCGATTTGGAGGCGACACCTACGGCTCGCCCTTCGGCGCCGCCGGTCACGCCCAGCAGGCGGCACCCACCCCTGAAAAGGGCGGGACCGTGCGCGCAAAGCTGGCCATTTCCTTCCGTCAGGCCCTGAACGGCGCGACCCTGACCATCAAGGTCGGCGGCTCTCCGATCAAGGTCCGCATCCCCGCGGGTATTAAGGACGGCCAGAAGGTCCGCGTCAAGGGCCATGGCAAGCCCGGTATTAACGGCGGTCCCGCCGGCGACCTCGAGGTCGCTGTGACCGTCAAGCCGCATCCCGTGTTCTCGCGCGAGGGCGACGACCTGGTCATCTCCCTGCCCGTGACCGTGTCCGAGGCCATCCTCGGTGCCGCCGTCGACGTGCCGATGATTGACGGCAACACGGCCACGGTCAAGGTGCCCGCGGGCTCCTCCTCGGGCCGTGAGATTCGCGTGCGCGGTGGGGGAGTGAAGACCTCGAAGACGACGGGTGACCTGATCGCCCGAGTGGCCATCCAGGTTCCTGACAAGCCGAGCCGCGATCTCAAGAAGCTCGCGAAGGAGATGGCGGAGGCCGAGGGTGACCTCGACGTGCGCGCATCCCTGCTCGAGGCCGTGGAGGAGTAAGCCATGGCGACGACTGGATCGGACGACGCGATTACGTTCGTCATCTCGGTTGCGGCCGATCTGGCGGGCATGCATCCGCAGACCCTGCGCCAGTACGACCGTCTCGGCTTGGTGATCCCCGCCCGTACCAAGGGGCGGGGTCGCCGCTACACGAAGCGGGACGTGCAGCGTCTGCGCGACGTGCAGCGGATGAGTCAGGAAGAGGGCATCAACCTGGCGGGCATCCGACGCATCCTCGAGCTCGAGCGCCGTGTCGAGGCGTTGGAGGAGGAGCGGGACGCCCTGCGTGGGGCGGTGGCCGCAGCCGAAGCCAAGCGCGATCGCGTGTTCGCTGCGTCTGCGGACGGTCAGGTTATGCCGCTGCGACGAGGTCAGCGCCCGTGGGATAGCTCCTCGAGGTCTGAGGCTCGTTCTGGTGGCTCTCTCACCGTGTGGAATCCGGTTCGGGCGCTCGCGGCGCTCGCCTCCTCCGAGGCCCCGGCGCGTTCGGCCCTTCCGGCTGCGCCGCGATCGAAGGCGCGCCCGGTGATTGAGGGGACGATCGTCTCTCGCCGCTAGGACATCGACACATAAAGGACTGCGGGACCCATCCAGTGGATGGGTCCCGCAGCGTAATTCGATCGAGGATCCGGGGGCACACAGGATCCCCGACCGAAGCCTGGAACAGGCAACAGGCTTTCGCCTGCTAAAAATAGTTTTACCAGGTCACAGCAGGTTTCGATAGTCGATTGTTGAGGTGTTCATCGCTTGGTGCAAACGTGCAGGGGGTACGTGAAATGCGTGCGCCAGATTTGCAACTATTTTTCGAAAATGCCCTCTGACCTGCAATTATGTCAATGGGCGGGTGTTTTCCTTGCGATTGCTCAGGTTGTGAGATGTTCGGGTAGCGCGGTTCGGCGTCCGACTGGCCGGAATTAACCGGTGGGATATATCGATGCCGTCACAGAGAGATGGCGTGGATAACGTCGGTATGCAATACGTAACTATCTGCGCCGGTCAGGTGCGTATCAGCGTGTCGCGCGCGGATAGTGGCCCCCGCGGTACTCCTCGTCTGTGTCCCGATGGAAAGGGTTGAGATGCGTCAGCGGCGCGACCGATGCCCCGCATGCGTTAACGTGGACGCATGACGAAATCTTCGTATCACCTGTCGGTGCGCTCGCGCCTGGCCAAAGCGGCCGGCGGTGCCGCCCGCTTCGCCTCCCGGGCCCTCGGACGTGGATCCGGCGGCATGATCGGCGGCGAGGTTGCCCTGCGTATCTCCCCGAAGTTCCTCTCGGAGCTGGCAGCCCCCTACTCCTCCGTCATCGTGACCGGCACGAACGGAAAGTCGACGACGACCCGCATGGTGCGCGCAGCGCTCGAAAGCGCCGGTCCCGTCGCCTCCAACATCAACGGCGACAACATGACCTCGGGCGTTATTACGGCCCTCATGCAGGGCAAGGGAGCGACGCGAGCCGCCCTCGAGGTCGACGAGATGCACGTGCCCGCCGTCGCCGCCGACGTCAATCCGGCGGTCTTCGTGTACCTGAATCTCTCGCGCGATCAGCTCGACCGAGTCGGCGAAATCGGCTCCGTCGAGCGTCGCCTGCGTGAGGGGGCATCTGCCCATGCGGATGCCGTCGTCGTCGCCAACTGCGACGACCCCCTCATCGTCTCAGCCGCCGCCGACAATCCGAACGTCGTGTGGGTGGCTGCAGGCGCCGGTTGGGGAGGCGACTCCGCGGCGTATCCGCGTGGCGGCCGCGTCGTCCGCTCCGGCGAGGACTGGCACCTGATCCCCGCTTTCGATGGCGAGGCTCTGCCTGAACTCAGCGCCCGTCCTCAGCCTCAGTGGTGGCTCGAGGACGTCGAGCTAGCCCCCGAGGGTCCGCGCGCGACGCTACGCGGACCGGACGGCGTCAGCGTCCCCCTCGAGCTGAAGCTTCCCGGGCGCGCCAACCTTGGCAATGCTGCACAGGCCGTCGCCGCCGCCGTCGCGATGGGCATCGACCCCGCGGCTGCCGCAGCGGCCGTCAGCAGCGTCACCGAAGTCGCGGGACGCTACTCCGTCCACGACGTCAACGGACGCAGCGCGCGCCTCATGCTCGCCAAGAACCCCGCCGGATGGCAGGAAGCCATGACGATGATCGATCCGCGCGTCAATCAGGTTGTCATCGGCGTTAACGGCCAGGTTCCCGACGGTCAGGATCTCTCCTGGCTGTGGGACGTCGATTTTTCCGCCGTCAAGCAGCCCGGCCGCCGCGTCGTCGCCTGCGGCGAGCGCGGTGCCGACCTGGCCGTGCGCCTCGAATACGCGGGCGTCCACTGCGACCTCGTTCCGCTGCCCATGGACGCCCTGGCCGCGTGCGAACCCGGTCGCGTCGAGATGCTCCTCAACTACACGGCCATGCGCGACTTCAAGGTCCTGCTCGATCGAAAGGAAGGCACGCGATGAGCGCCTCCACGCTGCGAATCGGCGTCCTCATGCCCGAGGTCCTGGGGACCTACGGCGACAGCGGTAACGCACTGATCCTGGCCGAGCGCGCCCGCAGGCGCGGCATCGACGCCGAGGTCGTTCATGTCGGCTTGACCGAGGAGATCCCGGACAGCCTGGACATCTACACTCTCGGAGGCGGCGAGGACACCGCCCAGGCGCTCGCGGCCGACAAGTTCCGTGGCACTTCCGGGCTCGCCCGCGCCCTCGATGCGGGTCGCCCGCTCCTCGCGATCTGCGCCTCCCTGCAGGTTCTTGGCCACTGGTACGAGGATGCGCGCGGCGTGCGCGTTCCCGGCATGGGTGTCCTCGACATTACGACGCGCCCCCAGGGGCATCGCGCGATCGGCGAGCTCGTCTGTGAGCCCGTTCTCGACGGCCTGACCCAGACCCTCACCGGCTTCGAAAATCACGGGGGCGGCACCGTCCTCGGCCCCGATGCCTCCCCGCTGGGACGCGTCATCTCCGGTGTTGGGAATGGCACGCCCCAGGGGGAAGAAGCGCCAGAGGTGCGCTACGACGGCGCCGTTCAGGGGTCCGTCATCGCCACCTACATGCACGGCCCCGCTCTCGCCCGTAACCCCGAGCTGGCGGACTTGCTGCTTGAGCGTGCTACAGGCGCGACGCTGGAGCCGCTCGACGTGCCGGGCGTCGCCGAGCTGCGCGAGGAGCGTCTGAGCGGAGTGTCGCTGAGCTGACACGAGATCAGAACTCGGAGTTTTTCACCGCCGATCCCATGCAGGGGTCGGCGGTGTGCTATGTTGGCACGTTCTCATCAATCTGCACGCCTTACTGACGGTCGGCAGAGTTTTCATCAGAAAGGAACGGACATGTCGAACCCCTCCTACGGTCCCGCGGGCCAGCAGGGCGCGGTGCCCACGAACGGTACTCCCTATCCGGGTGCCGTAGCTCCTCAGGGCTACGGTGCTCCCGCTGCGGTGGTCATGCCGAAGCTGCCCGGTCGAGGTGGCGCCATTACCACGCTCGTTCTCGGCGTGGCGCTCATGGTCATCATCGCGCCGATCGTCTTCTTCGCAACGATGATCGCCGGTCTGGCCGGCACTGAGGGCAACGAGGTCAACGGTGGCACCACCGCCAACGGCAGCGTCGTCACCGTGACCGCGGACGGCGTCTTCATGGTGCGGGGCGATGCGGACAAGGATCCCTCCTGCTCGCTGATCGGTGCAGACGACAAGAGCTACGAGCTGGAACCCTACGCTGGCAACGAGGGTGTGTACCTGGTGGAGCACGTGCCCGCGGGCTCGTACGTGCTGCAGTGTGACGGCATCGCCAGCGGTGCGAAGATTAGTGCATTCAACGCATCGCCTGAGGTTGTTGCAAAGGTCTTCGGTATGCCCTTCGTGTGGGGAACCGTCGTCGGTGTCACCGGCCTGATCGTCCTGATCGTCGGTATCGTCCTCCTGGTGAAGGTGAACGGCAAGCGCCGCCGCATCACGCAGGAAGCCATGCTGGGCGCCGTGCGCTGACTGAAGCTCCACGAAAGGGGACGAGGCTGGGGAAGCATCCCGGGCCTCGTCCCCTTTGTGGTTCCCTCCCGCGCTTTCCCCCAGGAGAGGAAACGGCGTACGATCGAGGGGTATCTGAGCGTTCCAATCGCGTTGGCGCACTGTTCAGTCCGTGTTCCGCATTGTTATGCTTAAGTAAAATTTCCTTGAGGAAGGCACGCGCATGTCGAATCCCCCCTACGGTGTTCCCGGTGATCAGGGCACACCCTGGCCCCAGTACGGTGACAACGGAGCGGGCGCTCCGATGCAGGGAATGCCCACGCAGGGAATGCCCACGCAGGGCATGCCGATGCAGGGAGGACCTCAGAACTTCCAGGGCGGAGGCAACGGTGGTCCGGTCGCGATGCCCATCGTGAAGGGTCCCAGTAAAGCCCCCGGTGTCATCCTCATTGTTGTTGGCATCCTCATGGCCATTGTCGTCGCGCCTATCCTTTTCTTCGTCCTCATGTTCCAGGGTTTCTCTGGCTTCGGCGAAAACCTGGCCGCCGGCACTGTCGTGCCGAACGGTGGAACCATCGAAGTCGGCGCCAACGGCAGCTATACGGTGACGATCTCGCCCGGTGAGGCGTCCTCCTGCGCGCTGACCAATGGAAGTAATCAGAGCTTCGAGATGAAGCGGCTGCAGAGCAGCTCGGAGGTGTATTCCATCGACGGTCTGGCGCAGGGCACCTACACGATTCAGTGCCAGGGCGTGTCCTCCGACGTTCGGATCACGGGTCTGCCCGTGAGTGGTGATGACTTGGTCTCGTCGACCAGCGGAGCATTCCTGTGGAGCACCCTGGTTGGCGTGTCTGGCATCGTTCTGATCATCGTGGGTGTCGTCCTCCTGGTCCGAGCTGGCAGTAAGCGCAAAGAGCTTCAGCAGCAGGCCATGATGTCGACTATCTACTGACCCGCGCGACGCAATCAGGGGCGAGGCCCGGAAACGCTCTCCGGCCTCGCCCCTTCGTCACACTGACACCACGACGAGGAAGGATGCCATGCACACCCTGTCTTTCACGGGAGAACGTCAGCTTCGATACCCGGCGCCCGATGTGGCGCGCGGGTTCATGCTTGCGCTCATTGCGCTGGCGAATGTGCCCTTCTGGATTGCCTACTTCCCGGAGACTCCCCCGGCTGGGCACGCGGTGCTCGAGGCGATGAATGGCGCCGATCAGTGGTGGTACCTTGCGCGGACCCTGCTCGTTGATCGTCGAGCCTACCCGCTGTTTTCGATTCTCTTCGGCTTCGGCATGGCGATCATGGCGTCGCGCACGATGGAGCGCGAGCGCAAGGCCATCGAGCAGTTTTTCCCCGCCGAGGTGGTCGTCGGCTGGCATCCCGTCCAGCGACAGATTGCCGAGGAGAACATTGAGCGTCACGTTCGCCGCGTGGCCGCGCGCCTGATCCGTCGCCGCGGCTGGTGGATGCTGGTCTTCGGCGCTGTGCATGCCCTGATATTCTCCGGCGACATCATCGGAACCTACGGCCTCGTCGCGGTGCTCTTCGCCGAAGTCATCGTCATGAAGCGCGCGTGGCCTCGCGTCCTGGTGGGCTCCCTCGTTGCTGCGCTCAGCCTCTTCGGCTTGTGGGGGATGGGGTTTTCAATGGGTGGCACGCCTATGGTGCTCGAATATCACGGCCCGTTTGCGCTGACGATGTTCCACCCGCTGATGTCCTTGGGGAACTGGTTGGGGGCGACCATCGGAACTGTTCTGATGTCCCTCGTGATTCCCTGCGTCATGATCGGCGTGGGGGTGGCGCGCTGGGGTCTCCTTCAGGACCCGCGTGGGCGTGGGGCGTTGCTGTCCGGCATCGCGGCCTGCGGCCTGGGGATTGGAGTGCTCGGAGGGTTGCCTTTTGCGCTCATGCAGTTGGATTGGGCATTTGCCGGCTCGGCCGCCTGGTCCTACCCGCTGTTCCATGCCTCGGGGGTCGCGGGCGCGTGCGGCTGGCTGGCCCTTCTGGCTCTCGTGGGTGGCGGTCCGCGCGAGAAGCTGGGCACTGTGTGCGCGTTCCTGAGCGCGATCGGCCGACGCTCGATGACGGCCTATCTCTCCCAGACGCTGCTCTTCATCCTCATCTTCAGTGCGCTCGGTGCGTGTGGCGTGCGTTCGCTGGGCGTGGCTGTGTCTGGGCTGATCGCTGCGGGGGTATGGGCGCTGATCGGCCTCGGCTGTGTCATTGCCGAGGCATTGGGATCGTCTCGCGGTCCAGCGGAATGGGCGCTGCGCTGGCTGGTTGCGAAGAGTGCCAGGAAGAGGCCGATGCCGACCTTCGTGCCCGTTTCCGGCGTTCGATCGGACGCGCCCGCAGGAGTCGCGCAGGCCTCGTTGGGCGCGGCGGATCCGGTTGCCGCGCCGAGTGCCGAGGCCAATGGAAGTGTGCAGGGGCGTACGTGCGAAAGCGAGTGAAATTTTCTTATTTAATAGAAATAAGCGTTGCTCGCAAGGGCTATATCAAAATGTGAGCAATCATACATTTGTTAACAAGTGGTGTGAGCTCTCCCGGGTGAGCTGCGACGATGGTGACGCGCTGTCTCATCGCGCGTCCCCTCCGAGGGCTTGAATCTGTTGTGGGCGTTGGTTTTTCGCGGTTTCTGCGCTACTGTGAAGTTACCAAGACACGTGCTGGTAACACGATGAGGTGAGCTGAGGAGGCGCCAATGGGTATGCATGTGCAGACCGCTGTCAGGGGCGACCGGCGCGCTCTCGCCCCATCGGTAGCGACGCAGTGGCGCGTCACCAATCATCAGCACGACTAGGGGTACATCATGGGCTGGCTATGGCGGGCGGATGCCGACGGGGGAACCGACGGTGAGGAGACGCCTCGCCGCCGCGAACTGCCGGACGATACCGCCTCTGATATGGAACAATGGGGGGGTAGCAACGCAGCACCTCCGGAAGGAATTGTCACGGGTAATTCGGAGTTTGAAGCCAATCGTTTCGATATGGTTCGCCCCATCACGCAGGAGCGCTTAGGGCTCCTTTTTGACTCTGAGGGCTGGACTTGGCGTATCGATAGCGATGGGGACCTCTGCGGCTTCTGGGAGGGGCATCTGTTCTGCTTCCGCTTCCTCGGTGATTCGCGGGAGGTGTTGTCGATCGTTGCCTTCATGAAGAGCCTCGTGCCCATCGAATTTGGTGAGGATCTGCGTGACTTCCTGCAGGCGTGGCATGGCGAGTTCCTGTGGCCGAAGGCGTACGTCGCCGATCAGGACGAGGGGGACCGCGTCGTCGCAGAGGTGAATGCTGATTACGAGTATGGCGCGACGGATGCGCAGCTTGTGCAGCAGGTGATGTGTGCGCTGGCGACGACCCTTCAGCTTTTCCGCGCGCTCGAGGAGCGTTATGGCCTCGACGATGATGAAGGGCCTGGTCCTACCGGCGGGCATCAGCGCGGGTTTGATGGCCCTGCCTGGCTCCCCGAGAACTGACTCACATCCTCCCCAAAATTGAAGTTGAGTGGAATAGACTCAACTTCAGCTTCGTTGTGTCTGTTAGAAGGCGTTGAGTGACTCGACGCCACCAGACAAAACATTTGGAGGAGTGATTTCATGACACGTGAAATGACGACAAAGGCGCAGGAGGCCGTCTCCTCTGCGCTCCAGGCTGCCGCTGCAGCCGGTAATCCGCAGGTGGAGCCCATCCACCTGCTCGAAGCACTGATCGAACAGCGCGAAGGTATCGCGCTCTCCCTGCTTGAGGCCGTTGGGGCCGACGCGCGTGCGATCGGCGCGCGCACCCGCAATGCCCTCGTGGCGCTTCCAAGTGCGCAGGGTGCATCCGCCGGTAGCGCCCAGCCCTCGAATGCTCTGCTCGCGGTCGTTCGCGACGCCGGCGAGCGCGCCGAGGCTGGCGGTGACCAGTACATCTCGACCGAGCACCTGCTGATCGCGCTGGCCGCGTCGCAGACCGAGGCGGGGCGCATCCTCACCCAGGGTGGCGCCGAGGCCAATGCGCTCACGCAGGCGCTCGCTCAGCTGCGCCCCGATCCGATCACCTCGAAGGATCCCGAGGGATCCTTCGAGGCCCTGTCTAAGTACGGGCGCGACCTGACGGAGGTCGCGCGTGAAGGCAAGCTCGATCCGGTCATCGGCCGCGACAACGAGATTCGTCGCGTCGTGCAGGTCCTGTCCCGCCGTACCAAGAACAACCCGGTTCTGATCGGCGAGCCCGGCGTCGGCAAGACGGCCGTCGTCGAAGGTCTCGCCCAGCGCATCGTCGCGGGCGATGTTCCCGAGTCCCTGCGCGACAAGCGCCTCATCGCCCTTGACGTGGCGTCGATGGTCGCCGGCGCGAAGTACCGCGGTGAATTTGAGGAGCGTCTCAAGGCGGTTCTGTCCGAGATTTCTCGCTCGGACGGGCAGATCATCACCTTCATCGACGAGCTGCACACCGTCGTCGGTGCGGGTGGTGGTTCCGAGGGTGCGATGGATGCGGGCAACATGCTCAAGCCCATGCTCGCCCGCGGCGAGCTGCGCATGGTCGGCGCGACGACCCTTGACGAGTACCGCGAGAACATCGAAAAGGACCCGGCGCTTGAGCGCCGCTTCCAGCAGGTGTTCGTCGGCGAGCCCTCGGTCGAGGACACGGTTGCGATCCTGCGTGGTATTGCGCCGAAGTACGAGGCCCACCACAAGGTGACCATCTCCGATGGTGCTCTCGTTGCCGCGGCAACCCTGTCGAACCGCTACATCACGGGGCGCCAGCTGCCCGACAAGGCGATTGACCTGATCGACGAGGCTGCCTCGCGCCTGCGCATGGAGCTGGATTCCTCGCCGGTTGAGATCGACGAGCTGCGCCGCAGCGTGGACCGTCTCCGCATGGAGGAGTCCTACCTGACCGAGTCCGACCCGGAGGGTCTGGATGGGGCGACCCAGGAGCGGCTGAGCAAGCTGCGCGCCGACCTCGCCGACCGCGAGGAGAGCCTGCGCGCTCTGACGGCTCGCTGGGAGGCCGAGAAGGCCGGTCATAACCGTGTTGGTGACCTGCGCGTCCAGCTGGACTCGCTGCGCACCCAGCTTGAGCTGGCCGTGCGCGAGGGGCGCTGGGAGGAGGCCGGTCGCCTGCAGAATGGTGAAATCCCGGCCGTCGAGCGTCAGATCGCCGAGGCGGAAGCGCAGGCCGAGGAGCAGGATGCCCGTAGCGACGACGAGCCGATGATCGCCGAGAAGGTCGGCCCCGCAGAGATCGCTGAGGTGATCGAGGCGTGGACCGGAATTCCGACGGGTAAGCTCCTGCAAACGGAGACCGACAAGCTCCTGCACATGGAGGACGAGCTTGGCAAGCGCCTGATCGGTCAGAAAGATGCCGTGCGTGCGGTGTCTGACGCGGTCCGTCGCTCTCGCGCGGGCCTGTCCGACCCGAACCGTCCGACCGGTTCCTTCCTTTTCCTCGGCCCGACGGGCGTGGGTAAGACGGAGCTGGCCAAGGCGCTCGCGGAGTTCCTCTTCGACGACGAGCGTGCGATGGTGCGTATTGACATGTCCGAGTACTCCGAAAAGCACTCGGTGGCGCGCCTCGTCGGTGCCCCTCCGGGGTACGTGGGCTACGAGCAGGGCGGTCAGCTGACCGAGGCGGTGCGCCGTCGTCCCTATTCCGTGGTTCTGCTGGACGAAGTGGAGAAGGCTGATCCTGAGATTTTCGACATTCTTTTGCAGGTCCTGGATGATGGACGTCTCACCGACGGACAGGGGCGGACGGTCGACTTCCGCAACACCATTCTGATCCTCACCTCGAACCTCGGATCGCAGTTCCTGGCGGACCCCGACTTGACACCCGAAGAAAAGCGGGAGTCTGTCATGTCGGTCGTGTCGGCAGCCTTCCGTCCGGAGTTCCTCAATAGGTTGGATGAGACGGTCATGTTTGACGCTCTTACCCGCGAAAATCTGGGCGAGATCGTCGATTTGCTCGTCGCGTCGCTGGAGTCTCGCCTGCGCGAGCGCCGCATCGGTTTGACAGTAACCGAACCGGCCCGTGGATGGCTCGCTCGAGTCGGCTATGATCCGGCCTTCGGAGCGCGCCCGCTGCGCCGCTTGATTCAGCGCGAGATTGGCGATCGACTGGCCAAGCTGCTGCTCAGTGGAGACGTTCAAGATGGTCAGAATGTGACAGTTGACATCAACGATTCCATTGACGGGCTTGTCATGAATGTTGATAAACCCTGAGATTGCGCGGTACACTGACTACCAGTGTGTATTTCGGGCATGCGGTATGTGGTGCCCGCAACAGCAGGAGATGATATGACAACCCAGAGGAAGGCCCGTGGCGCCTACTCCGTAGGACAGGCGACGCGTGAATCCATCCTCTCGGCAGCGATGGTTCTGATTGCAGAGCGAGGCTATAACGGCTTTTCCCTGCGCGACCTAGGCCGCCGAGTCGGCATTTCGCACCCCGCGGTGGTCTATCACTTCCCCTCGAAGGAAGCCATCCTGCGCAGCGCGATCCAGCGTCACGAGGAGATGAATGCGCTCTTCGACGTCTCCATTAACGAAGAGGCAGAAGGCGGGTTCGACGAGGGCGGTATCACCGCAGGCTCGTTTGTTGACTGGGCAGTCGGGGAGATGCGCTTCGCCATGAAGCCCGGTGCCGACGCGGCCATCGCACTGGACTGTGTCCTGTGGGCCGAGTCCTCCTCTGAGACGCACCCTGCACACGCGCACTACAAGTACCGCACCCAGCAGATGGAGGAAGCTCTCACTGCGATGATCCAGACCTTCGTGGATGAGGAGGGCGCCGAGATCGGCACGACTCCTCGCACGCTCGCGAGGATCCTCATCCGCTACTGGTACGGCTCCGTCGTCTCGGCTCGCTACAACGACGAGCCGATCGACGCGCGTGAGTTCGTCGCGGACTTCCTTGCTGTGTGTGTGCAGCTCCTGCGTCTGCCTGCGCACTACGTGCTGCAGCTCGGGGCCTCGGTCCCCGAGGAGGTTGCCGAAGTGTACGCTCGCACGCTGCGTAAGATCAGTGAAAAGACCACCGCAGCCGCCGAGGCAGGTGCGGCTCCGGCTCCGGAGGCCACCGCGTGATCGGCCCACTGCCATCCTTCGATGTCGCCCTCGTCCTTCGTGTCGAGGGCGACGTCGTCTATTCGCACGGCGACGTTGATCGTGTCTTCCCGCTCGCCTCGGTGACCAAGCCGATTGTTGCGTGGTCGGCATTAGTCGCGGTCGAACGAGGTCTGATGTCCCTCGACGATCCTGCGGGTCCCGAGGGGGCGACGGTGCGTCACCTGCTGGCCCACGCCTCGGGCCTGCCGTTCGAGGGGCGCCGTCCCGTGGCGGCTCCCGAGAAGCGCCGGATCTATTCCAACGAGGGATTCGACGTCCTCGGCGAGGTCATTGAGGCCGCAACCGGCGTCGGTGTTGCCCAGTGGGCGCGCGAGACGGTGTTCGAGCCGCTGGGGATGACGCGCGCGGATATTCCGGGCAGCCCCGCCTACGCGGGGATCGCCAGCGCGTCAGACGTCAGCCTCTTCGGCGCCGAGCTTGCGCGTCCGACCTTGGTGAACGGCCCCTTGGCGGCACTCGCCGCACTGTCGCAGTTTCCTGCGCTTGCTGGCGTCGTGCCCGGTTATGGGCGCTTCAATCCCTGTCCGTGGGGCCTCGGCCTCGAGATTCGCGGAGAGAAGTCGTCGCACTGGACCGCGCCCGATGCCTCCCCGCGCACGATCGGGCACTTCGGACAGTCCGGCTCCTTCGTGTGGGCGGACCGTGATCTTCGCGCCAGCGCCGCCTTCGTCGGCGCGGAGCCCTTCGGGCAGTGGCATCATGACAACTGGTCGGCGCTGAACGCTGAGCTGCTGCGCCTCGCGCGCGAGCACGCGTAATCGATACGGAACGAGGCCTGGGCGCACGTCCAGGCCTCGACCTGTGTCGCCGGCTGAGTTCCGGCCTTGTTGGCCTCTCAGTCGACGTCGACGATGACGGGCACGTGGTCGGACGCGCCCTTGCCCTTGCGCTCGTCGCGATCGATCTGTGCGCCGCTCACACGCGCAGCGAGCGCAGGCGAGCAGTAGGCGAAGTCGATGCGCATGCCCTCGTTCTTGGGGAAGCGCAGCTTTTGGTAGTCCCAGTAGGTGTAGTTTGTGACGCGGTCTCGCGTGACTTCGACCCATCCGTCCGTGGCGAACGCTGCGAAGGCCTCGCGCTCGGGGGCCGACACGTGCGTGGCCCCTTCGAAGGCGCTCATGTCCCACACGTCTTCGTCCAAGGGTGCGACGTTCCAGTCGCCGACGAGGGCAATGAGGGCGCCCGGATCGGTGAGCCAGCCTCGGCCCTGCTCGGCGAGGTTCGCGAGCCACTCCAGTTTGTAGGCGTAGTGCGCGTGCGTGAGCTCGCGGCCGTTGGGGACGTACAGGCTCCAGATCGTCATCGACGAGGCCTGCCCATCCTCGGAGGGGAGGGCGCCAGTCGTGTCGATGGTGACGCCAAGCGCGCGGGCTTCGACGACGGGCGGTTCGCCGAAGGCGGGCTGGGTGGGGAAGTGGTCCTGAACGTCCAGGATCGGCAGGCGGGAGGCGACGGCGACGCCGTTCCACTGGTTGAGACCGTGGATGGCGACGTGGTAGCCGGCCTCCTCAAAGGCCTCCGTGGGGAATTGGTCGGGGCGGCACTTGATTTCCTGCATGGCCAGCACGTCCGTGCCGGAGCGCTGAAGGAAAGCAATGACGCGGTCGACGCGCGTGCGGATGGAGTTGACGTTCCAGGTCGCAAATCTCATGGAGTCGAGCCTATCGGCGGGGGACAGTGGCGGCTGCGTGAAACGCGCGTGAAACATGCCTGGTCGGTGTGAGTTGTGTGAGTGCTTATTTAGAGTGATAATGATTCTCACCTACAACATAGCTAGAAAAGGCACTCGAATGTCACACCTGCGACGCATCAGCACAGCTGCGCTCGCCCTCTTCCTGGCGCTGACCCCCGCCGCCGCGTGGGCCGGTCCCGACCAGGACAAGGAATGGATCGTTACCAGGCAGCACGTTGATGCACCCATCCCCGTCTGGCATGACGACACCAACAGCTTCTCTCTCAACACCATCAACATGCCGATGGAGAAGACCGCTCTGTGGATCCCCAAGGCGTGGACCGGTACCGGCGAGAAAGACGAGGCGAAGTCGCAGCTCGTCATCCCGGCAAAGCGTCCCGACCTGGCCTTCTTGGGCGGCGAAGGCACCGTCCTGAATGCCGCACCCCAGAATCCTGGCCCCGGTAACACGCCCATCTGGGCGGGCCTCGGCGCCGGCGAAATCGGAGACACCGACAAGTTCGAGGGTGAGACCTACACGCTCGACCTCATCAGCGTCGACGGCCCGGGCCGCATGGAGATGTTCATCGACAATGGCGACAGCGTCAACCGCTTCCTCTCCAGTCACGACACCGCGTACCGAAGCGTCTACAACCCGCGCCACACCCACCTGTACACGACCTTCACGCATCCGGGTCGCTACGTTGCGAACTACAAGATGACCGCTCGCAGCGCCGACGGCACCGCTATCTACTCCTCGCCGATCACTCCTCTGGTCTGGCAGGTTGGCGGTGCGGACCCCACCGAGGGCACCATCAAGGACATCGAATCCGCCTACAACGCGGCGCGTGCGGAGCGTGCCGATGGCAACGCAGCGACCCCGACGCTCACCCTGTCGCATCACGCCGAGCGTGAGCACCCCGGCGACAACCACCTGACCGACATCACGCTCGACACGGGCGTCGCCACCGACACGGGACGCGCGTGGATCACCGTCAACGGCTACTTCCTCACCGAGGTCGGCGTCGAAGGCGGACGTGCGACCGTCTCCGAGCTGCTTGGTGCAGATGCAGCCGCCGTCCAGGCGATCTACATCCCCGGCGACTCCGCCTCGGCACGCTGGATCTCCCAGACCGTCCACTACTCCCAGAAGGACACCGAGCCTGTCACCGTCGGCGGAACTGACACCATCCTCGGCCCCTCCAACCCGGACCCCGCGCCGGTGTGGAACCCCGACCACCTGCCGATCTCCTCGCGCCGCGTCGACGTCTCCTACGACCTCGTCCCCGGCTCGACCGATCAGTACACCGCCACGGTTCGTGCAAACGACCCGAACCTGCGCGCCACCTACAAGATCGAGTTCTTCGAATCCAAGTGGGATTTCAGCCCCTGGTGTTCCATGGAGGGCACGCTGGGCGCTGGTGGCATGGACATGAAGACGCAGGACCTCGGCGTGTGCCAGTCCGACCCCATGTACATGCGGGTCACGCTACGACCCCACCCGCTCTCGGACGCGGTCATGACCGTCGCTGACGCCTCCGACGTCACCGTCGGATCTCACGTCGGCCTCACCGCCATGCTGAAGATGCGTGACGGCGTCGCCGCACCCGAAGAGCCGGAACCCGCTCCGAACCCGACGCCCACCCCTGCTCCCGCCCCCGATAACGGCGGAAATGACGCAACCCCGTCCCCCTCCTCGTCCCTGCTGAGCGACCCTGTGGAGATCGCGCGCGGACACCTGGACGTGCGCCTCACCCAGGCGAGCGGCGAGGGCGGTCTCACCTACGGCCTGGCCGTCAAGGATGACTCCCTGACGAACGCGCGCACCTCCGTGATGCGCACCGTCGGTTCAACGACCCTTACGGTCGCACCCAACGCTCGCTTCGTGCGCCCCGCGTCCCTGTCTGACCCGAGCTACGACGTGCTCGGACCAGTGGGCACCGCTACCTACGTGCTGCCAGAGACACAGAACAGCGACATCGTGTGGCCCGGCCTGTCCACCGAGGGCATCGACTACGCGGCGCTGCCCGAGGGCGCCGACCTCACCCTGCACCTCGCGCAGGCCCCCGAGGGTGCTCGCGTCGCCTTCTTCCAGGGTGGTACCTTCGGTGCGGGCGCAAAGGTCCACTTCGACTCGTCCAAGGGTGACGGCCTCGTCCACACGACCGAGGCGACGCACATGCATGGCAACTGGGTCTTCAGTGCGCCCGGTACCTACCGCATCGAGGTGGGCGCGCGCAGCGGCGAGCGCAGCCTCGTCGAGCCCCAGTCCTTCACCGTGATCGTCCGATCCGGACGCCACAATGAGCAGCCCGCGCCGGTCGAGGAAGAGCCCGTGCCGACGCCGTCGCCCGGACCGTCCCCGGTGCCGGAGCCGGTCCCCACCCCGGACCCGACGCCTGCGCCTGCGCCCACGACCGACCCGGCTCCCGTTCCCTCGGCGGATCCCACTCCGGCTCCCGCTCCGACCGCGGATCCCGCACCTGCGCCGATGCCGACGCCTTTCCCCGCACCGACGACGGATCCGGCGCCCGCGCCCTCTGCGGATCCGCAACCCGCTCCGGCCCCGACCGTGGATCCGGCTCCGGCACCCGCTCCCTCTGCGGATCCGGCTCCGGCACCCGCGCCGAGTTCTGATCCCGCACCTGCTCCGGCTCCGAGCGCGGACCCGGCACCCATGCCGCGCCCCTTCCCGGCTCCCGTGCCCAGTGGCGGCCCGGTTCGATTGCCCGCAGCACCTGCGACCAACGCAGGCACCCCGGCCTCGTCCGGTGCGACTCGCACCGCGCCCTCGGCAACCGGTGGGAGTGCGACCGGCGCTCCGGCTGCCCGCAGCAACGGAGCGACAAGCGGGACGAGCGGCGCGGCCAGCTCGGCACCCGTGACCGCCCCGAAGGCAGCCCCCGCGGCCACCCCGTCAGCGAGTCCGTCGGCCGCTCCCCAGAGCGGCGCGCAGAGTGGTTCGCAGAGCGGCGAGACCGCGCAGAGTGGTGGAGCGGCAATCCCCGAGAACGGGACAGCCAACGCAGCTGGTGCAATGCCCATCGCAGCGGCTATTGACGGGGGAAGCTCCGGCGGATGGAGCCCCTACTGGCTCGTCCTCCTCGTCATCCCGGCGGCCCTCGCCGGTGGTGGAGCTGGATACCTGATCCGGACCCGATGACACGCCAAGCCGGGGCGGGAGCACACAGTGTTCCCGCCCCGGCTTCGTGCTGCCCGGCGCGCGCGGCGCTAGACTTCCTCCATGGGAACAGCGCTGGTCACCGGAGCAACCTCCGGCATTGGTGAAGAATTCTGTTGGCAGCTGGCCTCCGCAGGCCACGACCTGGTGCTCGTCGCGCGCCGTGAAGACGCCCTGCGCGCGCTCGCCGATTCGCTCGCGAACGTCGCCGGCGTGCGCGCCGAGGTCATCGCCGCCGACCTGTCCACCGACTCCGGCTGCGGACGCGTCGCCGCCCGCCTCGACGTCGGAGGCCCCAACGACCGCGACAAAGCGGACCTGGCGCCCGTCGACCTCCTCGTCAACAACGCCGGATTCGGACTCGGAACCGACTTCCTGGACAACAGCCTCGAGAACGAAATCAACGGCCTGAACGTCATGGTCCGCGCCGTCATGACTCTGGCCCACCACGCCGGCATCTCCATGCGCTCGCGCGGACGCGGTGCCATCCTCAACGTTGGCTCCGTCGCCTCCCGCACGGGTGCGGGCACCTATTCTGCCCACAAGGCCTGGGTCGTCGCCTTCACCGAGGGCCTCGCCGCCGAGCTCAAGGGATCGGGCATCACCGCCACGGTCGTGTGCCCCGGCCCCGTCGACACACCCTTCTTCGAGCGCGCGGGCGTCGACATGCGCTCGACCCCCTCCTGGCTCATGGCCAGCCCCGAGCGGGTCGTCACAGAGGCCCTCGACGCCGTGCGTGCGGGCCGCGTTCAAGTCACCCCCACCATCCCCTACAAGGTCGCCATGGGCGCCATGAAGGTTGCCCCGCGCTGGGTGACCGCGCGCGCCATGCGCTCCGTCCCCCACATGTGAGGGCGCGCGCACCGATACGAGGCCGGGGCCAGGTTCACGCAGAACCAGGCCCCGGCCTCGTCAGATAGAAAGGGAGAATCAGGCCAGGCCGATGTCCTCCAGTCCCAGTGCGTAGAAGTACGGGAAGCCCTCGGCCTCGATGCGCTCCTTCGCGCCCGTCGCGCGGTCGACGATCACCGCGACGGCGACGACGTTCGCGCCGGCCTCGCGCAGCGTGAGCGCGGCCTCCAGCGGCGAGCCGCCGGTCGTCGACGTGTCCTCGAGGACGACGACGTTCTTGCCCACAACATCCGGGCCCTCGATGCGGCGCTTCATGCCGTGGTCCTTCGCGGCCTTACGCACGACGAAGGCGTCCAGGTCCAGGCCGCGCGACGCGGCGGCGTGCATCATCGCGGTCGCGACGGGGTCCGCACCCATCGTCAGGCCGCCGACGGCCACGTACTCCTCGCCCACCGCGAAGCCGGACTCCTCCAGGAGGTCCAGCATGACGTGGCCGATGAGGGGAGCAGCCTCGTGGTGCAGGGTCGAGCGACGCATGTCGACGTAGAAGTCGGACTCGCGCCCCGACGCCAGGGTCACCTTCTCGTGGATGACGGAGAGTTCCTGGACGAGGGCAGCCAGGCGCGCCTTGTGGGAATCGTTGGTCATGAGTGTTCCTTCCGGATCGGTGTGGGTCAGTGCGCCGCCTCGACGAGCTCGACGAGATCGCCGATGCTCTCGTGGATGCCGAAGGGGCGGAACGGGAAATTGTTGATGTCCTCGCGGGCCGTGGAGCCCGACAGGACCAGGTGGGTGCGCAGGCCGGCCTCGACGCCCGCGCGCACGTCCGTATCCATGCGGTCGCCGACCATCGCGGCGCTCTCGGAGTGCGCGCCGATCTTGTTCAGGCCCGCGCGGATCATGACGGGGTTCGGCTTGCCCACGAAGTAGGGCTTCTGTCCGGTCGCCGCCGTGATCATCGCCGCGATCGCGCCGCAGGCGGGCAGGGTGCCCTCGTCGGAGGGGCCCGACACGTCGGGGTTGGTCGCGATGAACTTCGCGCCGCCCTCGATGAGGCGGATCGCGTGGGTCAGCGCGTGGAAGTCGTAGGAGCGCACCTCGCCGAGCACCACGAACTCGGGGTCGATCTCCGTCATCACGTATCCCGCGGAGTGGATCGCAGTGGTCAGGCCGGCCTCGCCGATGACGTAGGCTGTCGAGCCGGGCGACTGCTGGTGCAGGAACGCGGCCGTCGCGTTCGCGGAGGTCCAGATGTTGTCCTCGGGGATGTCCAGACCGGAGTTCGCCAGGCGCGCGGACAGGTCGCGGTTCGTGAACACCGAGTTGTTGGTGAGGACCAGGAAGGGGATGTTCTTCTTGCGCAGAGCGGCGAGGAACTCGTTCGCGCCCGGAAGTGCCCGATTCTCCTTGACCAGGACGCCGTCCATGTCGGAGAGCCACGCGGTAACGGGATGTAGATCGGTCAGTGGTGTGGGTTTGTGCGTCAGGGCGGTCATGCCTCCATTCTACGGTGCCGCTAGGGTGGGATCCGTGAACGAGTTCGAAAACGGGTGTGACATCGCGCGTGATGGCGCGTGCGGCAGCGACGAGGCCGGGGCCGCGCAGTCCGGGCAGGTCGGAGTCGGTCCGTGGCCGGGCGGGGAGGCCGCCTGGCCGGTCGGTGAGCACTATGACCGGGAACTCCTGAAGTCGGGGGATCGGCGCAACGTCGAAGACCGCTACCGGTACTGGACGATGGATGCGATTCGAGCGGACATCGCTGCCCGCTCGCTGCCCTTCGAGGTGGCGGTGGAGAATCTCGATCATGACTTCAATATCGGGTCTATTGTGCGCACGGCGAATGCCATGGGCGCGCGCCGCGTGCACGTCGTGGGGCGCAAGCGGTGGAACCGTCGCGGCGCGATGGTCACCGACCGTTACCTCCCGGTGGATCACCGCCCCGAGGTGGCGCAGCTCGTTGAGCATTGCTCGCGTGAGGGCTTGACACTCGTCGGCGTCGACAACGTCGAGGGGTCCGTCGCGCTCGAAGGGGCGGTGCTGCCCGAGCGCGCCTGCCTTGTTTTCGGATCGGAGGCCTCCGGACTGAGCGACGAGATGATTCGGGCTTGCGACAAAGTCGTCGCCATTACTCAACGCGGTTCGACTCGGTCCATGAATGTTGGTCATGCCGCCGCGATCGTTATGTGGGCGCACGCGTCGCGTCTGGAGGGTGCGCAAAGCTAGTGACTTGTGGACGAACTGTCAAACTGAAATGCACTAATTAACCCGGTTGGCAGGCGTTTGCACTGACCAACTGATCTTTTACCGTTTCTATTGTTTTTATCCTCCGATCTTTGATAGCATTTGCGGGCCAAAAAGTAGTCGGAATGGATACGGAGCATCCGTTTTAATTCGGGCTTTAGACAGTTTGCGTGGAAGCAAACCGTTGAACAGGAGAATTAATGCCTCAGTCATCGCCAAGCCATGCGCGGGCGCCTCGGCTCGCGCGCACCCGAGCGAAAGTCGCACTCATCCTCACGTCCGTGTGCGCCCTCGTCGCCGCGGTCCTCGTCCCCCTGACCTCCCACCTGAACGCTCAGGCTGCCAGCCAGGTCCCCGGAACGATCCCCTCCCTCGAAGGATGGGCCCCGGCCTCGGGCACCTGGACCCCCGGCGCTGGCCTTCAGATCGTCCGCACTGACTCCGCCGACGCTGCCGGCGTTAGTGCCCTGCTGAGCCGCGCTCTCACCGACGCTGGTATCACCGGCATCACCGAGGGGACCGGCGCGGCCCCCGCCTCCAACGCCGTCTCCCTCACGGTCAACGCGTCCCGCACCGACCTCGGTGATGAGGGCTACCAGCTGACCGTCAACGCAAACGGCGCCCAGGTCGTGGCCGCCACCCGCGCCGGCCTCCTGTGGGGCGCCCGCACCATCGAACAGGCTGTGCGCGCCGGCCAGGGCACCGTGCCCGCCGGTAGCATCACGGACATCCCGCGTTTCGCTGACCGTGGCGCCACCCTGTGCGCCTGCGGCACCCACATCACCCCGGACTGGATCATCCGACAGATCGACCGCATGTCCGACCTGAAGATGAACTACCTGTCCCTCGAGCTGCGCATCAAGTCCGACAAGTACCCCGCCACCACCTCCTTCTCCTACTACACGAAGGATGAAGTCAAGGCCATCGTCGAGCACGGTCGCGAGGTCGGCGTTCGCGTCGTCCCGCTGCTCAACGCCCCCGGCCACACCGGCACCATCCTCGGCAACTTCCCGCAGTACCAGGTCGCTGACGACTCCGGCAAGAAGAGCCCCAACCACCTCAACTTCATCGACCCCGCCGCCCAGAAGTTCTACTTCGACCTCATCGACGAGTACATGGACGCCTTCGGCTCCAACGAATGGCACATGGGTGCCGACGAGTTCTTCTTCAAGCAGGGCCCCGGCGACTTCAAGAAGTACCTCGCACAGATTCGCAGCCACTACGGCGACCAGTCCATGACCTTCGACGCCGCGTTCAACGACTTCATCAACAAGGTCAACGCGCACGTCAAGTCCCGCGGCGGCACCCTGCGCGTGTGGAACGACGGCATCGCCGACATCTCGCGCATCCCGATCGACAAGGACGTCATCATCGAATACTGGGGCAAGGGTGAGTCCAGCCAGAAGGACGCCAACCGCGGCCTGCCCGTCAAGAACCTCGTCGACGCGGGTTACACCCTCGTCAACGCCTCCTCCGCCCTGTACTACTACCGCGATCAGCCGTCCTCCTACGTCATGCAGGTGAAGGGCCTGGAAGGCGTCTACGGAACGTGGACGATGAACTCGTTCTACCAGAACGACGGCTACACCGTGCCCGACGCCTCCATCCGCGGCGGCAAGGTCTCCATCTGGCAGGGTGGCCACGGCAAGGTCACCGACCACGAGGCCGAGGCCTGGGTCACCGAAGGCCTGCGCTACGGCGCCCAGATGTTCTGGAACGCAAAGACCCCCAAGGCCGATGGCAACGTCCAGGCATTCAAGGCGCGCATCAAGGCCCTGGGCGAGCCCTCCACCTACGTCGACCCCACGCGCGACACCCTCGCCCCCGGCCAGTACACGATCGCACTGTCCGACGGGCGCGCCCTGAGCGTGTCTGGCGGTACCCCGACCGCGGGCACTGCCTCCGATAACTGGGAGCTGGCCGCCACCCCTGACGGCTACTACCAGATCCGCTCGGTCAACGCGAACCGCTGCCTCGCCGTCTACTCCGAGGAAACGCCTAACTCCGAGACCCACGTCTCGACGACCCCCGGACACCCCGCGGTCGCCTACGCGTGCGCCGATACGAGCCAGGAGTTCACCCCCACGTTCCAGGGAGACTACGCGACGCGTAACCCCCAGAAGTGGGTCGCTGAGCCCGCCGGCGATGGCTTCCGCCTGCGTAACGCCATGACCAACCAGTACCTGAGCGTCATCGACTCCGGCTACCTGTCGCGCCGCCCCAACGGCGGTGAAAAGACCGCCGAAGGTACCGTCGCGCAGCTGCCGCTCGACGTTACCGTCGACAGCCACTCGGTCTTCACCCTCACCTCCCAGGCGTCCTCGGCCCTCGATGTCAGCATCGAACGCGTTGGTGACGAGGCCTACCCGAAGACCGCCCTGGCCGGCATGAACCGCGCCGACCTGCCCATCGTCGGCGACGAGAACTGGGGCGAAACCGTCCTCAAGGTCTCCGTCACCAACAAGGGCACCACGGACGCCACCAAGATCCACCTGACCCCTGCGGTCTCCAACTCGTGGAAGCTCGCCAACGGACCCCAGCCGATCGACCGCCTCGCCCCCGGCGAGACCCGCGTCGTGAAGTTCTGGGCGCGCCCCACCACCGAATTCGGTGAAGCGACCTTCACCGTCACCGTCTCGCACTCCGGTGAGAAGACCGTGGCCAGCGAAGGCCTGATCGGCGTGTGCGGCCCGCGCATCGAGGCCAAGGCCGTCGCCGCCGACTCCGTCGAAACCCGCTGGGAGCGCGGCAAGGAGTCCATGGCCACCGACGGTGACCCCGCGACGTACTGGCACTCCCAGTACATCGATGCCAAGAAGGCCAAGCTGCCCGGCACCGACAACGCCCGCAAGTGGCCCCACTGGATCGACCTGAAGATCGGCGATGGCACCACCGGATACGACGTCTGCGCCGTCTCCTACACGCCGCGCGCCGGCAATGGCCCCAAGGCCTCGGGCCGCGCCAAGGACGTCCAGATCTACCTCGCCGGCTCGCAAGATGCCCTCAAGGGGCAGGGCGACAACAAGGGCAACCCGAGCGCACAGGGGAACCCCGTCCTCGTGACCTCCCTGGCGAATGTCCCGGGCACCGTGGACATCCCGGTCGCGGGCAACGGGTCCTACCTCCGATTCCGCGGCACCTCGGCCCAGGCTGACGTCGCTAAGGACCTGACGGACGTCATGTCCGTCGCCGAACTTGGAGTCCGCATCGGCCGCTCCAACTGACGCATAGCAGTCGGGGAGGGGTTGGAAGAAAACCGTCCAAACGGGACTTCCTTCCCCTCCCCGCTCGTGCAAAATGTGAGAGAATCTAACACGACAAAACTGTCACTCGATTAGGAGGCTCCAAGTGCCTATCGCAACCCCTGAGGTCTACGCAGAGATGCTGAATCGCGCACGGGATGGCAAGTTCGCCTACCCCGCGATCAACGTGACCTCGTCCCAGACCATCACCGCCGCCCTCCAGGGCTTCGCCGAGGCCGAGTCCGACGGTATCCTCCAGGTGTCCGTTGGCGGTGCCGAGTACGGCTCCGGCTCCACCATCAAGAACCGCGTCACCGGCTCGCTGGCCCTCGCCGCCTACGCGACCGAGGTTGCCAAGAACTACGGCATCACCGTGGCTCTGCACACCGACCACTGCGCCAAGCAGAACATCGACTCCTGGGTCCGCCCCCTCCTCGAGATCGAGGCCGGCCAGGTTGCCGAAGGCAAGCTGCCCACCTTCCAGTCCCACATGTGGGACGGCTCCGCCATCGACCTCGACGAGAACCTCGAGATCGCTAAGGAACTGCTCGCCCTGTCCGTCAAGGCCAACACGATCCTCGAGATCGAGGTCGGCGCTGTCGGCGGCGAGGAAGACGGCGTCGTTGGCGAGATCAACGAGAAGCTGTACACCACCACCGCCGATGCCATCAAGACCGTCGAGGCCCTGGGCCTGGGCGAGAACGGCCGCTACCTGACCGCTCTGACCTTCGGCAACGTGCACGGCGCCTACAAGCCCGGCCACGTGAAGCTGCGTCCCGAGCTGCTCGGCACCATCCAGAAGGAGGTCGCTGAGCACTACGGCCTCGACCACCGTCCCTTCGACCTGGTCATGCACGGCGGCTCCGGCTCCACCGCCGAGGAGATCGCCACCGCTGTCGCCAACGGCGTCATCAAGATGAACGTCGACACCGACACGCAGTACGCCTTCACCCGCCCGGTCGTTGACCACATGCTGCGCAACTACGACGGCGTCCTCAAGATCGACGGCGAGGTCGGCATCAAGAAGCAGTACGATCCGCGTACGTGGGGCAAGTCGGCTGAGGCCGGCATGGCTGCCCGCGTTGTCGAGGCCTGCGAGCGCCTGGGCGCTGCCGGCACGCAGATGCGCTGAAACCTTCGCTGATGGCTGCCTTGCGGCCTGATGCGTGAGCCGCCCGGTCCCCCTGTGGGGCCGGGCGGCTTCGTGTTGCTTGTGGCCCCACGGGTGTTTCGGGCGCCGGAGGGCCCGGCCACTGTGTGGCCTGCCTTGACGGGCCGGGCCGCTGTGTGTGCCGGTGGGCGGCGGCCCGCCCGCGAGATCGCCACA
>CAUTDS010000029.1:0-26280 GCA_963537175.1 uncultured Actinomycetes bacterium | reverse complement strand
TGGTTCGACCGCTACCTGCACATGAACGGCATCAAGGACACGTCGCAGCAGCACACGTGGGCCTTCATCGGCGACGGCGAGATGGACGAGCCCGAGTCCCGCGGCATGCTCCAGCTCGCCGCCCAGCAGCGCCTGGACAACCTGACCTTCGTCATCAACTGCAACCTGCAGCGTCTCGACGGCCCGGTGCGCGGCAACGGCAAGATCATCCAGGAGCTCGAGGCCTTCTTCAAGGGCGCCGGCTGGAACGTCATCAAGGTCATCTGGGGCCGCGGCTGGGACCAGCTGCTCGCCGCCGACAAGGACGACGCCCTCGTCCACGTCATGAACGAGACCCTGGACGGCGACTACCAGACCTTCCGCGCGAACGACGGTGCCTACGTGCGTGAGCACTTCTTCGGCCGCGACCCGCGCACCAAGGAAATGGTCAAGAACTGGACCGACGAGCAGCTCTGGGAGCTCAAGCGCGGCGGCCACGACTACCGCAAGGTCTACGCCGCCTACAAGGCCGCCATGGACCACACCGGCCAGCCGACCGTCGTCCTCGCGCACACCATTAAGGGCTACGCCCTGGGCACGCACTTCGCCGGCCGTAACTCGACGCACCAGATGAAGAAGCTGACGCTCGAGGACGCCAAGCAGCTGCGCGATCGCCTCCAGATCCCGATCACGGACGAGGAACTCGAGCGCGATCCCTACATGCCGCCGTACTACATGCCGCCGGCCGACCACCCGGCCCTGCAGTACATGAAGGAGCGCCGCGAGATCCTCGGCGGCTGGGTTCCCGAGCGCCGCGCCGAGCGCCAGCCCAAGCTTCCCGCCCTGCCCACGCGTCCCTTCGAGGCGCTCTCGAAGGGCTCTGGCAAGCTCGAGGTTGCCACGACCATGGCTCTCGTGCGCCTCATCAAGGACCTGCTCAAGGACAAGGAGGTCGGCAAGTACTTCGTGCCGATCATCCCCGACGAGGCCCGCACCTTCGGCCTGGACGCGATCTTCCCGTCGGCGAAGATCTTCAATACGACCGGCCAGTCCTACACGCCCGTCGACGCGGACATGATGCTGTCCTACCGTGAGTCCGAGCAGGGCCGCATCCTCCACACGGGCATCACCGAGGCCGGCTCCGCTGCAGCCTTCCAGGTCGTCGGCACGGCCTACGCCACGCACGACCTGCCGATGGTGCCGATCTACATCTTCTACTCGATGTTCGGCTTCCAGCGCACGGGCGACCAGTTCTGGGCCGCGGGCGACCAGCTCACCAAGGGCTTCGTCGTCGGCGCGACCGCCGGTCGCACGACGCTCGCGGGCGAGGGCCTGCAGCACATGGACGGCCACTCGCAGGTCCTCGCTGCCACCAACCACGCGTTCGTCTCCTATGATCCGGCCTACGCTTACGAAATCCGCCACATCATGGCGGATGGCCTGCAGCGTATGTACGGCGACGCTGGCGACCGCGACCCGAACGTCATGTACTACATCACCGTGTACAACGAGCCAATCCACCAGCCTGCCGAGCCGGAGAACGTGGACGTCGAGGGCATCATCAAGGGCATCTACAACGTCGATGAGCACCAGAACTTCGGTGGCCCCAAGGCTCAGCTGCTCGCCTCCGGCGTGGGCGTTCCGTGGGCCCGCGAGGCCCGCGAGCTGCTGGCCCGCGACTGGGGCGTGGACGCCGCCGTGTGGTCCGTGACCTCGTGGAACGAGCTGCGCCGCGACGGCCTGGACGCTGAGGAGCACAACTTCCTGCACCCCACCGAGCCTCGCCGCACGCCCTACGTGTCGACGAAGCTCGCGGGTCGCGAGGGTCCGTTCGTGGCCTCCTCCGACTTCGACCGCATGCTGCCCGACCAGATCCGTCAGTGGATCCCCGGCGACTACCACGTGCTCGGCGCGGATGGCTTCGGCTTCTCCGACACCCGTCGCGCCGCCCGCCGTTGGTACCACATCGACGCCGAGTCGATGGTCGTGCGCACGCTCGCCGCTCTCGCCGACAAGGGTCAGGTTGACCCGTCCGTCGTCCAGCAGGCGATCGAGAAGTACGAGCTGTTCAACTACTCGATCCAGGGCAACGACCACGCTGGCGAGGAGTGATCGTCGCTAGGCCCGCGCTCCTCCATCGCGGTGCCCAGCGGTCATGAGAACGAGGCCGGGGATCCCCACGCGGGGTCCTCGGCCTCGTCGTTTGTGCCAATCGGTGGGATAGGTGCTGCCTGCCGCCTGTCGCCGGCACACAATGGATGTATGCACGTTCCCTACGACACAGAGAAGTTCTACTACGGCTTTCCGGTCTACATCCTGGCGTACCCGGACGAGGCCGTCGGCGTTGGCATCACGACGGGTTCGTCCTCGTATTCATTGGGACAGATGGTCATGATCGGCTGCGACTCCAGCACGCACGCAGCCCGCTCGATCAAACGCTCCGGCGTCTGCTCCCTCAATTTGTTTGGTGCCGAGGCCATGGGTCTTTTTGAGTACGCTGGAACAGTCTCGGGTGGCGACAAGCTCCGCGACGCGCAGTTGGTATCGAGCGACCACGACGGCATCCCCGTACTGGACGGCTCCCAGATGAGCCTGCTGTGCCGCGTCCTGGAGGCTACGGACGACGGCACCTACACGCACTTCCGCTGCGCGGTCACCGGGCGCCTGGTGGATTCTGCGCTCATCGACGAACGCGGCCGCTTCCGCTATGAGGACCTGCGCACCGTCGAGTACGTGGGCGACGCGCGGAGGCGCATCTACCGGTACTTCTCCGACCGGGTGGAGCGATTCGGCACCTTCGTACGCTCGTTCAAGGAGTCCCTACTCCCCTAGCGACGCCACGCACAACGAAGGCCGGGGAGCACCCACGTGGGGTCCCCGGCCTCGTCGTTTATAGGCGTCAGGCGATCATTCTTCCTCGGTACCCGCGTACTTCGGGTGAGCGAGGTTCTCCGGCGAGAGGATGCGCTCGACCTCCTCCTCCGACAGGAGCTCCATGTCGTGGATAACTTCGCGGACGGTCTTACCCTCGGCTGCGGCACGTTTGCCCACGACATCGCCCAGGTGGTGGCCAATGACATCGTTAAAGTACGTGACGATGCCGATGGAGTTCTCCACGTAACCTCGGCACACCTCTTCGTTAGCCGTGATACCGGTGATGCAGCGCTCGCGCAGCGTATCGCATGCGTTGACCAGAAGGTTGATGGACTCGATGAGCGCCTGTGCGATGACGGGCTCCATGACGTTGAGCTGGAGCTGTCCGGCCTCAGCCGCCATGGTGACGGTCTGGTCGTTGCCGATGACCTTGAAGCACACCTGGTTGACGACCTCGGGGATCACGGGGTTGACCTTGGCGGGCATGATCGAGGAGCCCGCAGCCATCTTGGGCAGGTTGATCTCGTTGAGGCCGGCGCGGGGGCCGGAGGCCAGCAGACGCAGGTCGTTGCAGACCTTAGAGAGCTTGACGGCGCTGCGCTTGATCGTGGCGTGCATGGACACGTAGGCGCCCGTATCCGACGTGGCCTCGAGGAGGTTCGGCGAGCCGACGACGCGCGCACCCGTGATGCGGCGCAGGTGGCGCACAACGACCTGCTGGTAGCCGTCCGGGGTGTTCAGGCCGGTGCCGATGGCGGTGGCGCCCAGGTTGGTTTCCAGGAGCAGCTCTGCGTTGTTGACGAGACGCTCGTCCTCCTCGCGCAGCGTGTGCGCGAAAGCGGAGAACTCACTGCCCAGCGACATCGGGACGGCGTCCTGCAGCTGCGTGCGGCCCATCGTGAGGATGTCGCGGAACTCAGCACCCTTCTCATCAAAAGAATCGGCGAGCTCATCGATGGCCTTGCGCAGGCGATTCACCTTGCGCCACAGGGCGATGCGGAAGGCCGTCGGGTAGGCGTCATTCGTCGACTGGGAGCGGTTAACGTGATCGTTGGGGTTGATGATGTCGTAGCGCCCCTTCTCCTCCCCCAGGATCTCAAGAGCCAGGTTCGCGATGACCTCGTTCGCGTTCATGTTGACGGAGGTGCCGGCGCCGCCCTGGAACTGGTCGACGGGGAACTGATCCATGCAGCGGCCGTTTTCGATGATCTCGTCGCAGGCGGCGATGATAGCCTCGGCCTTAGACGGCTTCATGGCCTTGAGCTGCATGTTCGCCATCGCGCATGCCTTCTTCACCTGGGCGAATGCGCGGATCAGCTCGGGCGCCTCATTAATAGTGCGACCCGAGATCTGATAGTTCTCGATGGCGCGCAGCGTGTGGATACCCCAGTACGCGTCCTCGGGTACTTCGCGGGTGCCCAGCAGATCTTCTTCGGTGCGGGTCAACGTGGTTCCTTCCGTCTGTTCGCCAGCCGGGTCATTCCGGCAGGTGCGCCTCCATGGTAGGCCCTGTAGGCCCAACATTCCGGCACTTTACGAACATTGGAAGCGTCGTTGAAGCAACGCTGACAAGGTCTTTCGCTAGTGATTGGACGCGGCGTCAGAAACGGCGTCAAGCAGGTCCTCGAGCGTCACCCACTGCTCCACCGAAGCGTCGTTCAGTGTCACCTTCGCCTCGCGCTCCACGCGCGCGACGACCGCGTAAAGGGAGATGTCGTCCATGTCCAGATCGCCGCGCAGGGTCAGCTCACCGCGTGTGTCCGCGGGGTCGAGCTCTGCCTCGTCGAGAACGGCCTCCATCGCCGCCTCGCGCGCGCGATCCTGAGCGGTCTCAACCGCGCTTTCGGACGAGGCCGGGGCAGCCCCGGGCGCCTCGTCGGAAGCCTCGGGGTCGACCAGCTGCGCTAAGCCTGCACGCAGCTGGTCTCCGAGCAGGTCGGCGATAGAGCCCATCAGCCGACCCGGTTGTTCAGCCAGCGCACGGGTGCGCCTGCACCTGCGTGGCGGAAGGATTCGAGCTCGTCATCCCAGGCCTGGCCGAGCGCCAGGTCGAGACCTTCACGAAGCTCCTCGTACGTCGTTGCGGACTCAAGCGCTGCGCGGATGCGATCCTCGGGAACGACGACGTTGCCGATCGTGTCCATCTGCGAGTGGAAGATACCCAGGGAAGGCGTGTGGCACCAGCGACCGCCGTCGCTCGAGGCCGTGGCTTCCTCCGTCACCTCGTAACGCAGGTGCTCCCAACCGCGCAGAGCGGACGCCAAACGGGCGCCCGAGCCGATCGGTCCGACCCACGAGAACTCGCAGCGAACCATGCCCGGCGCCGCTTCCTGGTCCGACCACTGGAGGTGAACCTCCTGGCCGAGCGCGGTGCCCAGCGCCCACTCGATGTGCGGGCACAGAGCGGGCGGTGTTGAGTGCACGAAAAGCACACCGCGGGTGTATGACCCTCTCATTGTTCCTCCTGTTGGCTTTGTCAGGATCGTCTTCCCCTACGCCCTAAACTGCCGTGAGTCGCAATGATCTGCGCCGAGTAGGCGCACACGATGTGGTTACAGGATAGTCGAACGCGCCGGGGAATGCACTCCATTCCCCGGCGCGTCCACACCTAAGAGGCCAGTTGCTCAGAAGCCCGCGTTGCGGATATCGCGCAGCGCCTTCTTCCTAGTCGCTCGATCGAGACGGTCGATGTAGATGTGGCCATCCAGGTGATCGCACTCATGCTGGATGCAGCGCGCCATGAGCTCCTCGCCCTCGACGACGACCTTCTTGCCATCCAGGTCGGTGCCCTCGCAGCGCGCGTACCAGGCACGCTCGGTCGGGTACCACAGCTCGGGAACCGACAGGCACCCCTCGTCGCCGTCCTGGTACTCGTCCTCGCTCAGCGCGACGATGCGGGGGTTCAGCACGTAGCCGATCTCGCCGTCGATGTTCCAGGAGAACGCGCGCAGGCTGACGCCAATCTGGTTGGCAGCCAGGCCGGCGCGGCCGTCCATGTCGACGCCCTCGAGCAGGTCCTCGACGAGGGCCTTCACGTTCGGCGTGATCTCCGTGATCGGATCGCAAACGGTGCGCAGAACGGGATCACCGATGATGCGGATGGGACGAATAGCCATGTCACTCCCCCTTCAGGGCTGCAGCGTGGAGTTCGCGCAGTCGCGCGACGGCTTCCTCGACGGGCACGACGATGGTCTCGCCGGTGGCGCGCACGCGGATCTCCACCTCGCCGTCCGCCAGCGAACGGCCGACAACCAGGCCGAAGGGCACGCCGACGAGCTCGTAGTCCTTGAACTTCACGCCGGCGCTCACCTTACGGCGGTCGTCGACGAGAACGTCCAGGCCGGCCGCGTCGAGCTGGCCGCCGAGAGACTGCGCGGTCTCGAAGACCTCGTCGCCCTTGCCAGTGGCCAGGACGTGCACGTCGAAGGGAGCGATCTGCGCGGGCCAGCTCAGGCCCTTATCGTCGCAGTTGGCCTCAGCCAGGGCTGCCATGACGCGGGTGACGCCGATGCCGTAGGAACCCATGGTGACGACCTGACTCTTGCCATTCTCGTCGAGGACGGTCAGGCCCAGGGCCTTGGCGTACTTGCGGCCCAGCTGGAAGATATGGCCGATCTCGATGCCGCGCTCCAGGTGGAGGGGGCCCGAGCCGTCGGGAGCCAGGTCGCCCTCGCGCACCTCGGCGGCCTCGATCGTACCGTCGGCCGTGAAGTCGCGGCCCATGACCAGGTTCAGCACGTGACGCTTCTCGGCGTTCGCGCCCGTGACCCAGGCGGTGCCCTCGACGACGCGCGGGTCCACCAGGTAGCGCACGGAACCGGAGACGTTGCCCTCCTCGTCCACGACGCGCCCCGGCGAGTTGGGGCCAAGCACCGTGGGGCCGATGTAGCCGCGCACCAGCTCGGGGTGCGGCTCAAAGTCGGAGTCCGATGCCATGTCGACCTCGGCGGGGGCCACAGAGGCCTCGAGGCGCTTCATGTCGACGTCGCGGTCGCCGGGCACGCCCACGACGAGGAGCTCGCGCTCGCCGTCCGGGTGCGTCAGCGTGACGACGACGTTCTTCAGCGTATCGGCGGCGGTCCAGGGGCGATCCTCGCGCGGGTACTGCTCGTTCAGCAGATCGACGAGCGACTCGATCGTCGGAGCGTCGGGGGTCGCAACCTCGACGGGCGCGGGCACGCCGGACGCATCGACGGCCTCGGGAACGGGGGTCGTCACAGCCTCGGCGTTGGCGGCGTAGCCACCCGGGGACGCCACGAAGGTGTCCTCACCAATCGGCGAGGGGTGCAGGAACTCCTCGGAGCGCGAGCCGCCCATCGCGCCGCTCATCGCGGAGACGATGACGTAGCGCAGGCCCAGGCGCTGGAAGATGCGCTCGTAGGTGTCACGCTCGGCCTGGTAAGAGGCGTTCAGGCCCTCGTCGTCAATGTCGAAGGAGTAGGAATCCTTCATGACGAACTCGCGGCCGCGGATCAGGCCGGCGCGCGGGCGGGCCTCGTCGCGGTACTTCGTCTGAATCTGGTACAGCGTGACGGGAAGGTCCTTGTACGAGGAGTACATGTCCTTCACCAGCAGGGTGAACATTTCCTCGTGCGTGGGGGCCAGCAGGTAGTCGCCGCCCTTACGGTCGTTGAGCTTGAACAGCGTCGGGCCGTACTCTTCCCAGCGGTTCGTTGCCTTGTAGGGTTCGGCGGGAATCAGGCCCGGGAAGTGAACTTCCTGAGCGCCCATCGCGTCCATCTCCTCGCGGACGATATCCTCGATCTTGCGCAGCGTGCGCAGGCCGAGGGGCAGCCACGTGTAGATGCCGGGGGCACAGCGGCGAATGTAGCCGGCACGCACCAGAAGCTTGTGCGAATTGACCTCGGCGTCGGCCGGGTCTTCACGCAGGGTTCGCAGGAAGAAAGTCGAGAGATTTCGAAGCATGCTCCAAGAGTACGGCACGCAAAGGCCCTGGGGCCACCGGCACAGCCGATGAGCCCCTCATCGAGGCGTCGGCAAGGCCCTCAGATGACCGCGCGGGCGCCAAGCTCACGCTCACGGGCACCCGGGTGCGACGCGTAGTAGCGGCGGGCCATCCAGCCCGGGTATGCCCATGCGGGAAGCCCGCCCAGGTACAGGGCGCGCACGGCGACGCCCACCATCGCAGCAAGAACAAGCGCGATGAGCGTGCAGGGGCCTGCCGTATCGAAGCCGGAGGCCTCGCGGGCCACCAGGTCCCCGGTCAGGAACCACAGGAGGGACAGGAAAGGCATGAGGGGCCACACGAGCGCGGACATCTCACCCGCCGCACTGCCGCCGCCGATCTCCAGGCGCACTGCCATACGGCGGGCGCTCGCGCCAAAACCGAGCCAGGCCCACGCCCACACGGATGCGATAACGAGACCGACCAGTGCGATGACGGCGGTGGAGTGTGCGACCATGCGTCCCCCTTCGGACAATGCAACATCCCCGTTGGCGTTGCGTACAGGGTGATACTACAACACCAACGGGGAGTAATGTCCAACCGAAACAGCGGGAACGAGACTAATCAGGCATCAACGAGCCCGCCGACGCACGCATCACGCAGATCGCGCAGCATCGACAGCGACGACAGCGACTCGGCTGCGACGCCCGCCCACGCAAGAGCGCGGTCGCCTCCCTGCGCCTCGTGACGTTCGCGAATGTGCAGGAGCGTGCGCGAGGGAGACAGCGGCAGCAGAGCGATGACGCACGTGCCCGAGGCCTCGGCTCCTTCGGGGGCTGCCGGCGGCGCGACGCGCATGAGGATGTGGTCCTCGTCCTCGATATCGATGATCGTAGACTCGTCCTCCGGCTCGAACACGTGGCCGAGGACGTCCCACACGACGGACGCGGGCGCGTCGATCGCGATGCCGCGATCGACCACGACGTTCGCGCCGGGCAGGATGAGGTCGCCCGGGAGCGACACATCCGCCTGGGAGGCCGTCAGGCCGATGCGGCGGGGGAAACCGGTTGCAGCAACGGCGCACGCGCCGGCAACGAGAGACAGACAGGCAAGAGTGCGAATACGCATGCGTATGGTCCTTATCAACAACTCAGAAGTCGATACCCGGGAGCTTGACGTCCGGGGCGGTGATCGGGGCGACCTCAACGGCGCCGGAACCGGGCTCCAGGCCCAGTTCCTCAGCGAGGGCGTTCGCGCGGCGAATGAGGGTCTCGACGATCTGATCCTCAGGAACAGTCTCGACGACCTCGCCGCGAATAAAGATCTGTCCCTTGCCGTTGCCGGAGGCGACACCCAGGTCGGCCTCGCGCGCCTCACCCGGTCCGTTAACAACGCAGCCCATCACGGCCACACGCAGCGGGACCGTCAGGTCCTTCAGCCCCTCAGTCACGTCCTCAGCAAGCGTCCACACGTCCACCTGGGCGCGGCCACACGACGGGCACGAGACGATCTCGAGGGTCTTCTCGCGCAGCCCCATGAACTCCAGCATCTTCGTGCCCACCTTGATCTCCTCGACCGGAGGGGCGGACAGGGAGACGCGGATCGTGTCGCCGATACCCTCGGCCAGGAGCACCGAAAAAGCGGACACGGACTTAATGGTGCCCTGGAAGGCAGGGCCGGCCTCGGTGACGCCGAGGTGCAGGGGCCAGTCCCCCGCCTCGGAGAGCATCCGGTAGGCCTGGATCATGGTAAGCACGTCGTGGTGCTTGACCGAGATCTTGAAGTCGTGGAAGTCATTCTCCTCGAACAGGGAGGCTTCCCAGATCGCGGACTCGACGAGGGCCTCGGGCGTGGCTCGGCCGTACTTCTTGAGCAGTCGAGGATCGAGCGATCCGGCGTTCACGCCGATGCGCAGAGAGACACCGTGGTCGGAGGCCGCCTTGCAGATGTCCTTCACCTGATCATCGAACTTACGGATGTTGCCCGGATTCACGCGCACCGCGCCGCAGCCGGCCTCGATTGCCTGGAACACGTACTTCGGCTTGAAGTGGATGTCGGCAATCACCGGGATGCGCGACTGCTTGGCGATGATCGGCAGCGCGTCCGCGTCCTTATCCGTCGGGCAGGCGACGCGAACGATGTCGCAACCGGCAGCCGTCAGCTCGGCGATCTGCTGGAGCGTCGCGCCGATGTCGTGCGTCTTCGTCGTCGTCATAGACTGGACGGAGACTCGAGCGCCACCACCCACCGGAACGTCGCCCACCATGATGCGACGCGTCTGCTTGCGCGGGAACGGCGACGCCGCGGCTTCGGGCATACCAAGATTGATTTCACTCACCGTGTCATTATCGCGCACAGTGGCCTTCCTTCCCACACGGACCACGAACGCGTGGTCAGAGTCGCTTTTAGGAGCAGATGTGTGTGACGTGCCGACACTCAGCCGAGCGACACCGGCTTCACAATGTCGGCAACGATCAAAATGACGCTCATTGCGACGAGCAGACCGCCGACAACCCAGGTAACGGGAACGAGGCGAGCCGTGTCCGCCGGGCCGGGATCCTCCGCCCCGCGCACGCGCGCAACCAACCGGCGCACGCCCTCGTAGATCGCCCCGAGAATGTGTCCACCGTCCAGGGGCGGCAACGGGATCAGGTTAAAGACGAAAAGGGCCATGTTGAGCGAGGCCAGGAGGCTGAGCAGTACGGCGACAACCTGACGCGTGTCGCGCAGACCCAGCGCCTGCGAATCACCCGTGACCTCACCGGCCAGGCGCCCCACGCCCACAACGGACACGACGCCCGAGGAGTCACGCTTTTCGTCGGTAAACACGGAGCGGCCCACCTGCCACACTGCCTGGGGAAGCCGGGTCACAACGGCCGTCGTCCCCTTAAACATCTGCCAGTTCGCAGCTGCCACATCGGCAGGCGACGCAGACACATACTCGTAGCCCGCAGTCACACCCACCATGCGCGCCCCCTGGGCGCCCGTCACCGGAGAGACCGTCAGGTCCACGGTAGTGCCGTCGCGCTCCACCGTTAGCACGGCAGACTCCCCCTCCGGGGTAGCCCCAACCGCGCGCTGCAGCTGCGCAAAGGAGGCAACCGGCTGCCCATTCCACGCGACGACCGTGTCCCCGGGACGAACCCTGGCCTCGTACGCGGGAGAAGCGACCTCACCGGAAGCGCTCGTGATCGTGGCCGGGACGTCCGCAATCGTGCGCGAAGCCGTGGGTGCGCCGATGCCGATCATCGTCACCGCCGACAACACGATGCAGATCAACAGATTCATGAGCGGGCCACCGAGCATGACCGCGATCTTCTTCGGTGCGCTCAGGCGGTAGAACGCGCGGTGTTCCTGCCCCTGCGGGATTTCCTCGGCCGAGGCCTCACGCGCCTCCTGCGCGAGCGTCGGCTTACCGCCGCGACCCACGAGCCGGGTGCCCGGACGTGCCGGCGCGTACATGCCGACGATCTTGACGTAACCGCCGAGCAAAATCGCTCGCAGCGCGTACGTCGTATCGCCGATCTTCTTCTTCCACAGCGCAGGCCCGAAACCCACCGCGTAATCGGGGACCAGCACCCCGAACTTCTTCGCGGGGAGCATATGCCCCACCTCGTGCAGGGCGACCGACGCCAAGATTCCGATAACGACAACGACGATACCGACGATTGAGCCCACGCTCACATATCCTTCCACTGGCCGGCGCGCACGAGCTCGCGCGCACGCTGAGAAGCCCAGCGCTGTGCGGCCACAATGTCTTCCAACGAGGGGTGCGCGACGCCCTCATGCTCATGCACGACGCGCGACACCGTGTCCACGATCGCGAGCCACGGCACCTCCCCGGCGATAAACGCATCGACCAGCACCTCGTTCGCAGCGTTAAGCACCGCGGGATGCGTCGCAGAGGCAGCGACCGCGAAGCGAGCGAGGTTGATCGCAGGGAACGTCTCGTTATCCACCGGCTCAAATGTCCATTCAGAGGCGGATGCCCACGTCAGGGGCTTCTCAACGTCCGTCAAGCGCTCGGGCCACGTCAGGCCCAGCGCGATCGGCAGACGCATGTCCGGCGGCGACGCCTGAAGCGTCGTCGCACCGTCACACCACGTCACCATCGAATGCACGATCGACTGGGGATGAACGGTCGCGACGATGTGCTCGGGTGCCACGTCGAACAGCAGGTGCGCCTCGATGAGTTCCAACCCCTTATTGATCAGGGTCGAGGAGTTAATCGTGACGACGGGCCCCATCTGCCACGTGGGATGCGCCAACGCCTGCTCGGCGCGCACGCCGCGCAGCTCCTCGCGCCTCCGACCGCGGAACGGGCCTCCCGAAGCTGTGAGAACGAGGTCCGCAACCTCGGACCGGCCAGAAACAACCGGAGAGGTCAGACCGCGTTCATGCACGCCCGAGGCCAACGCCTGAGCGATCGCGGAGTGCTCGGAATCCACCGGAACAATCTGGCCGGGAAAACGCATCGCGTTCTTCACCAGCGCACCGCCGACGACCAGCGACTCCTTATTCGCTAGGGCCAGGCGGGCGCCGCACTCTAATGCCGCAAGCGTCGACGACAGCCCCACGCCGCCCGTAATGCCATTGAGCACCACCGGCGTCGCCGACGGATACAGCTGCGCCGCCCGTTCGACGCACGCGCACACAACCTCGACGGACGCGTCCTCGCCGACGAACACCTCCGGGCACGTGCCGCCCATCGACTCCACAGCTGCCGACAGTTCCTCGCGGACGTCGCGAGCCACCCCCACGTACGCGGGATTCAACGCGACGATCTGCTCGGCAAGCTCAGTGATCGACGCACCGCCGGCGCTCAAGCCGAGGACGTCAAAACGCCCCCGGTGCGACTCAATCACCTCACGCGCCTGGGTACCAATCGACCCCGTCGACCCCAGCAGGACAACGGGAATTGTGGGTGTGTGTTCCTCCACCGACACGGGCATCAGTCAACCGCGAGGAGGATCTCGACCGCGCGGCCCAGGTACGCGTCCACGGGGCCCTCCATGTAGGCCTTCTTACCGCGCTTAGGACGGAAGGTCGACAGACGAATCTCGTCAGCGGTCAGCTCCCCGGCCTCGTCAAAGTACGCCGCGATACGATCCAGCAGGTCATCGACTTCCTCGCAGGAGTAGCCGCGTCCCGACGTCGGGTGCGCGAAACGCTCGCCACGGGGACGCTGCAGACGCGGGTACAGGGTCGTCGCGCGGTCGGCGACGCGGTCGTACCACGCTGCCTCGCCCTCAGCTGCGACAGAATCCGCTCGGTCACGATTGACGAAAGCGGCTTCCAGGCGGTTCATCGCACCGTCAACAGCATCGATGTTGTAGCCGCGATTCTTCAGTTCAAAAGTCGCCAGACGCACCTGCTCGGAGCTGAACTGCTCCGGGGGAACGCCCCCCTCGTAGGCACGGCGAGCATCTTCGAAGAACGCATCGACCTGTGCGCAGTCGTAGCCCTTCGAGAAGAGACCAACCCTAGGGAACTCAGTCATGACTGCTCCTTTTCCTGTGTCATGGAACGAAGAATCTTATCGACGGCTTCGGGCGTGCCGAAATCAGCATACTCAGAGGAAGCGGTAGTCGGCTTCCCACCCGCAAGGGCCCCATCGTGAACGTCACTGCCCGCGCTATTCTCATGCCGCGCCACTGCCCTGCGCTCGGCGTGACGCAGCATCTCAATGAGCCGGTCAATCTCTGCGTCAACTTCCTCATCATTAAAGCCACGCAGCTTCACAGAAAACTCCACATCCAGAGCCTTCTGTGCCGTCACGACCTTCTCAGGATCCGTCTCCTCGCCCGTCAGCGTACGGTCGACGTCCGCGAGAAAAGTCAGGACCTCGCTCACGTCGTAGCCCATGGACAAGAAACTACGAGAAAAATCAGTCCTGATCACGCGCGCGCCTCCCCGACCGGGCGTTTACCGTCAGCAACCGCCGTCGCCAGCTGCCCGCATGCGCCGTCAATGTCGGAGCCGCGCGTATCACGGATCGACGTCGCGATGCCGTTGTCCTGCAGACGCTTGACGAATGCCTCCTGAGCGGCCCGCGTCGATGCCGTCCAAATGGAGCCGGGCGTCGGGTTCAGAGGAATGGGGTTGACGTGCACCCACCCGTGGCCGCGCTTGTTTAGCTCATCGGCCAGCAACTGCGCGCGCCATTCCTGATCGTTCATATCCTTGATGAGCGCGTACTCGATCGACACGCGCCGACCCGTCGCGAGGAAGTAGCCGCGCGCCGCATCAAGGAGCTCACCGACCTTCCACCGCGAGTTGATCGGAATCAGCTCGTCACGAAGATCATCATCCGGCGCATGGAGCGAGACCGCGAGCGTCACCGGCATGCCCTCCCCCGCCAGTTTCTTGATCGCAGGAACGAGGCCCACCGTGGAGACGGTGATGTTGCGGGCGCTCATACCGAAGCCCTCCGGCGCCGGATCAATCAAACGGTGAAGCGCGGCGACAACCGTCTTGTAGTTCGCGAGGGGCTCACCCATGCCCATAAAGACGACGTTCGAGAGCTTCGTGGGCCCGCCCGCGAGCTTTCCGTCACGGCACGAGGCCTGGGCCTCGCGAACCTGGTCGACGATCTCCGCCGTCGAAAGGTTACGAGTCAGTCCCATCTGCCCCGTCGCACAGAACGGGCACGCCATGCCGCAGCCCGCCTGCGACGAGACGCACAGCGTCGTTCGCTGGGGGTAGCGCATGAGAACAGACTCGACCTGCGCGCCGTCGTACAGGCGCCACAGGTCCTTGATCGTGCGCCCGCCGTCGGCTTCCAGAGACACGACCTTGGTGACGAGGTTCGGAAGGAGCGCCTCCGACACCGCATCGCGCATCCCGGCAGGGATATCGCTCATGTTCGCGGGGTCGGCTTCAAAATGCGTGAAGTAATGGCGCGACAGCTGATCGGCGCGAAAAGCGGGCAGCCCCAGGTCCTTGAGTACCTGCTTACGGCCCGCGGCATCCAGATCTGCGAGGTGCGAAGGCGCCTTGCCACGCCGCTTAGCCGTGAACGACAGGACCGGCTTAGCGTCCTTGTGCGTCGCACCCTCCGGCGGCTGATCGGTCGGACGAACCTCACGGCGCGGGCTGCGACGCTGAAGATCCGACACCCCGTCGGCGTTCGGCTTATGTGCCTGCGCCCCGCGGGGCCCCTTCGTCGATTGGCTCAATGGCTAGACTCCCAAGAAATACCCGGCAGCGCCCACGCAAAAATAAAGTAGGCGACCGGCGCGCTCATGAGCAGCGCGTCCACTCGGTCGAGAACACCACCGTGGCCCGGCAGGATCTGCGACATGTCTTTCAGGCCGGCCTCACGCTTGATGAGAGACTCGGTCAGGTCGCCCATCGTACCCACAAAGGCAATGGAGATACCCGCAACGACACCCCACCACCAGGAAGCTCCCAGCAGCCACAGCCCGACCACTCCGACGGCGATAGCCGTCAGGGCCGAACCTGCGAAGCCTTCCCACGACTTCTTCGGGGACAGGGCGGGAGCCATGGGGTGCTTGCCGAACATGACGCCGGCAGCCCAGCCTCCAGTGTCGTTAGCGATGACCATGAGCTCGAAGACAACGAACACCCAGGCGTTGTGCCAAGCCGCCATCATGAGCACGACGAAAGACGCCAGGAACGGCACGTAGACGGCCGCAAACGTTGACGATACGACGTCGCTCATCCGGGACTCCTGACGACGGTCCAGGAGTCGCCACGCCGCGCAGACGAACACGGTGATGTACAGAGCGAAGAGCATGCCCTCCGTACCGAGCCACCACGCGCAGGTCACCATGCCGATAGCGCCGACGTACAACGGTGTGACCGTCAGGGTGATGCCCATGCGGGCAAACGCACCCGCGAGCTCCCAAATGCCGACGAGGCACACGAAGGCGATAACACCGACGAACGCGGGCAGCGACGTGAACAGAGGAATGGCGACCGCAGCGATCAAGACAACAGCGGTCGTGATCGCCTGCGGAAGATTACGCCCGGCCTTCCCCGTTGCCCCACCCGCGGGATGATTGTCGCGAGTAGGGCCCGGGGAGAAGACTTGGGCAAGAAGTGAACGATCCGTCGACGCCATCAGATCGTCAGCAGTTCGCTTTCCTTCGTCGCGAGCATCTTGTCGATCTGCTCGGTGTGGGCCTTCGTCAGCGAATCAAGCTGCTTTTCTGCGCGCTCGACGTCGTCCTCGGAAGCCTCGCCGTCCTTCTTCAGGCGGTCGAGCTGGTCCTTCGCCTTACGGCGCACGCCGCGCACGGACACGCGACCGTCCTCGGCCTTGCTCTTGGCCTGCTTGACGTATTCCTTACGGCGTTCCTCCGTCAACGCGGGCAGAACGACGCGAACAACGTTGCCGTCATCGGTCGGGTTCACACCGAGGTCCGACTCGCGCAGAGTACGAATGATCTCCTGGGTCGCGGTGCGATCGAAGGGGGAAATCAGGACGGTGCGAGCCTCGGGAATCTGGAAGCTAGCAAGCTGCTGCATCGGCGTCGGGGCGCCGTAGTAGTCCACCAGGAGCTGCTCGAACATCGAGGACGTCGCGCGTCCGGTACGAATGTTCGAAAACTCGTGGCTGGCCGCCTCCACGGCCTTGTCCATCTTTTCCTCGGCCTCGAGGAGGATATCGTCGATCACTATGTGCTCCTTTAAGTCAGTGGTCTGTGAAGGTTATATCACGCCGTCACTAGGGTACCGATTTCATCGCCCATCAGCGCGCGGGTCACGGCGCCGTCGCCACCCATGCCGAAGATGCGCGTGGTCAGTCCGTTGTCACGGCACAGGGCCAGCGCCGAACCGTCAATCACCTTGAGATCGCGTCGCAGCGCCTCGGAATACGTCAGGGCATCAAAGCGGTGAGCATCGGGGTTCTTGTTCGGATCGTCGTCGTACACGCCGTCCACGCCGTTCTTTGCAACGAGAAGTTCATCGCAGTGAATCTCAAGGGCGCGCTGCGCAGACACCGTGTCCGTCGAGAAGTACGGCAGGCCCGCACCAGCGCCGAAAACGACGACGCGTCCCTTTTCCAGGTGACGAATCGCTCGAAGCGGCAGGTAGGGCTCGGCAACCTGAGCCATCGTGATGGCCGTCTGCACGCGGGCAGGAACGCCGGACTGGTCGATAAAGTCCTGGAGTGCGAGCGCGTTCATAACGGTGCCGAGCATACCCATGTAGTCCGCACGCGAGCGCTCAAGCCCCTCGCGGGCGAGCTGTGCGCCGCGGAAGAAGTTGCCGCCACCGACGACGATCGCCACCTGGACGCCTTCTCGAACCGCCGTCGAAACCTGCTCCGCGATGTTGCGGACAACCTTGGGGTCCAAACCGATCGATCCACCCCCGAATGCCTCTCCGGACAGCTTGAGCAAAACGCGGCGGTTCGTCGACATGACGCTTCTCCTTTGTAACGGCCCGGGAAGGGCGGAACGGTTAAGAACCATACTACCTGGTAAAAGGGAAGCGGCCCCGCCGTTCGGCGGGACCGCTCCCATTTGTCAGCAAGCTGACGACGTGTCCAGATCAGGCACCGACGTGCACGCGCACGAAGTTGGTGACCTTGGCACCGGCCTCCTTGAGGACCTGGCCAACGGACTTCGAGGGGTCGCGCGCGAAGGCCTGGTCGACGAGGCAGTTGTCCTTGTAGAACGCGTTCAGGCGGCCCTCAACGATCTTAGGAACGATATTGGCGGGCTTGCCTTCCTCGAGCGTGATCTTCTCGAGGGTTGCGCGCTCCTTGTCGAGCACGTCGGCCGGAACCGAATCGCGATCGAGGTAGGCGGGCATGTACGCGGCAACGTGCATCGCGATGTCGTGGGCAACGGACTTGCCGGCGGCATCGGTGACGACGAAGACGCCAACCTGCGGGGGCAGGTCAGGGTTGGTCTGGTGCAGGTAGAGGTCGACGTTCTCGCCCTCAACGCGCACGATGCGGCCAATCTGCAGCTTCTCGCCGATGACGGCGGCGAAGGCGTCCAGGCGGTCCTTGACGGTGCCCTCACCCATGGGGGCGGCGAGCAGCGCGTCCAGGTCAGCAGCCTTGGAAGCGACGGCGGCGGCCAGAACCTCGTTGGAGAAGTCGATGAACTTCTGGTTCTTGGCGACGAAGTCGGTCTCGGAGTTGACCTCGACCAGCACGCCGACGGTGCCGTCGGTCTGCGCGGCCAGCAGGCCGGCGGAGGCCTGGCGGCCCTCGCGCTTGGACAGGGACTTCAGGCCCTTCAGGCGGATGATCTCGAGAGCCTTCTCGGCGTCGCCGTCAGCCTCGGTCAGAGCCTTCTTGACATCCATCATGCCGGCGCCGGTCTGCTCACGCAGCGCCTTCACATCTGCAGCGGTGAAATTCGCCATTGGATGATTCCTCTCAGTTAAAACGTTCAGTCCTGCTTGGTGGCCGACTCTTCGGCAACCTCGGCGGCAGCAGCTTCGTCAGCCTTGACCTCGCCCTCGAGGAGCTCGCGCTCCCACTCAGCCAGCGGCTCGGCGGCGGCCTCTTCGCCCTTGCCCTTGCGGACGTCGGAGCGAGCGATCAGGCCCTCGGCGACGGCGTCGGCGATCACGCGGGTCAGCAGCGCGACGGCGCGGATGGCGTCATCGTTGCCGGGGATGCGGTAGTCGACCTCGTCCGGATCCGCGTTGGTGTCGAGGATGGCAACGATCGGGATGCGCAGCTTGCGGGCCTCGGAGACCGCGAGGTGCTCCTTCTTGGGGTCGACGATCCACACGGCCGAGGGAACCTTGGTCATGTCGCGAATGCCGCCCAGGGTGCGCGAGAGCTTATCCTTCTCGCGGCGCATCATGAGCAGTTCCTTCTTGGTGTGACCGGAGGAGGCCACGTCGTCGAAGTCGATCTGCTCGAGTTCCTTCAGGCGCTGCAGACGGGTGGCAACGGTCGAGAAGTTGGTGAGCATGCCACCGAGCCAACGGTGGTTCACGTAGGGCATGCCAACGCGCTGGGCCTGCTCGGCCACGGCTTCCTGGGCCTGCTTCTTGGTGCCGACGAAGAGCAGGGTGCCGCCGTGTGCGACGGTCTGCTTCACGAAGTCAAAAGCGATATCGATGTCAGCAATGGTCTGCTGCAGGTCGATGATGTAGATGCCGTTGCGCTCGGTGAGGATGAAGCGCTTCATCTTCGGGTTCCAACGGCGAGTCTGGTGGCCGAAGTGGACACCGGACTCGAGGAGCTGACGCATGGTAACGACTGCCATGGTTCGTCCTTTCCCCGCAAGTCGCGAGTGATCAGTGGGGTTTCCCCCGGGTTATCGGTTTGCTGTGCGCGTTGCGCACCCTGGTGCCATGACCGGCGACCATCCCCGAAGGGACCGAAGCCGCCGCGCCTCGCTCCCCCGGCGGTTTCCCGTGGGTCGCGATAATGGCACGCGAAGTCACCTGCACAGGGCAAGTGCCCGGCTATCTTACCTCACAAGTGCGCAAATGTCCGAAGCCACAGCCATGAGACGTTGCCTACTGGTTCCATCATGGACGAGGCCGGGGCAGCCACGCGCGAACACGCCGTCGTCCCTGGTTATCCACAGGGGTATTTCATGTCATGGCAGTATCCACAACCGGCGCCGTTGGACTAGACCGAATCACCACTGCCCCGCAGGCTGATGTCATGACCCTCGCATTTCCACACCGAAGCCGCTTCGGCACGCTTTCACTCATCTGCGCCTTCGTCGGCGTACTGCTCATCACTGCGACACCGCCTGGCGCAGCAGCCCCGCACCGCGAGCGGTGGCAATGGCCCACGGGTGAGCCGGTGCCCGTCACCGAAGGATTCGCCCCACCTGCCCACGACTGGCTTCCCGGGCGCCGCGGAGTGACGTTGCAGTATCCCGCACCATCCCCGGTGTACGCGTGCGCTACTGGGACAGTGAATACCGCAGGTCCCGTCGCGGGCCGGGGCGTCATCTCGATTCGTCACGACGTCGGTGGCCGCGTCGTCTGGTCGACATATCTGCCCGTGACGCCATCCGTCGCTGTTGGTGATCGCGTCGAGAAAGGGGACGTCATCGGAGTCGTCGAAGGAGCATCACCCACTCTGCACTGGGGCGCGAAAACCGGCAGGCGCACGTACATCGATCCGATACGTCTGACGCTCGGGCGCCCGCGGCTTCTCCCCTGGGACGGCGCGCCGCCACATTAGCCGCGCCCGAGTGACCGTACGCGGACGGCCCTCAGTCACGCGACGGCACAACCTATTGCGCGGGTCCTAGGCGCGCGGGTGCGCCCTCTGGTAGATCGCGCTCAGGCGGGCGGTATCGACGTGGGTGTAGCGCTGGGTAGTTGACAGCGACGAGTGTCCGAGCATCTCCTGAACCGCACGCAAGTCGGCTCCCCCCTGCAACAGGTGTGTCGCCGTGGAATGTCGGAGCCCGTGTGGCGCAATGTCGTGTACGCCTGCCCGCGCTGCCATCTTGTGCACCATCGAACGGACGATACGCGGATCGATGCGGCCGCCCTTGTCCCCCAGAAAGAGCGCGTGCCCGCTGCGCTCCCCAGCCAACTGGGGACGGCCTCGAACCAGCCAATGGTCGAGGGCGTCGGCAGCGGGAGGCCCGTAGGGAACCACCCGTTCCTTGTTTCCCTTGCCGAGGACTCGCACGGTGAGGGCCTCACGATTCAGAGATGAGATGTCGAGGGCGCAGACTTCGGAAACGCGAAGCCCACAGGCATACGTAAGTTCGAGGATCGCCCAATTGCGAATCTGGGAGGCTCCTCCCGCCGCAGCCTCATCCCGCGCAGCGTTGAGAAGCACCCTCGCATCGGATTCGTCGAGTGGAGACGGCAGACGCTGGTCGCCGCGCGGGGACGACAGCAGCGCCGCGGGGTCGCTCGTCAGGATCCCTTCACGCATCGCCCACGCAGTGAAGTTGCGAATCGCGGCGGTGTGGCGCGCGATTGTCGAGCGCGCTCCCCCGTCCGCGAGGGTTTGAGCAAGCCACGAACGCACAGCGCGTTGCGTCAGCGTCTCCCGTAGCTGCTCAGGGGTCGCATCGGGGCGGAGCGAGAGAAACTCCAAGAGCGAGTGGAAGTCCCCGAGGTACGCGGCAACGGTATGGGGGCTCATCCGCCGCCCAAGGCGCAGGTACTCTTCCCAGCGCTCCCCCACGTTGCGTGTCATACCGATATCCTACGGTCTACCTCCGCTTGTTCGCGTCCAGCCGCGCGTCGAGCCCGACACTAAGCCAGCGACCGACAGATCCATGAGCGCGTGACTGACTTCGTCGCGCGACAGAGCTGCAGCGACGCAGATCACCTCAACCGATGCAGGAGCACTCCTGGGAAGCGCCTCCCACACCCGACGCTGGGTAGGTTCCAGAGCATCAACGCCGCGATCCTCTTCGACCGGCATACCGAAGAGAGGCTCGGCGCCGTCGGCGCTCACCGGGCGAACGAGTTCAAGGGCGTCGCGTCCGTCGCGGATGATCGTCGCTCCGTTGCGCGCAAGCTCGAGGCACCCGACCGACATCGGAGCGTCGACCGCCCCGGGCACAGCACCCAGCTCACGCCCGTATTCCAAGGCACGGCGCGCCGTCGCAAGGGCACCCGAGCGAGCTCCCGCCTCGACGACCACGGTCGCCCCGCTCCATGCGGCAATCAGGCGGTTCCGCGTCAGGAAACGCCACTTTGCCGGCCTGGCGGTCGGCGCAACCTCGGAGATGAGGGCACCGCCGCCATCAATGACGGCGCGAAAGTCGCCGCCGTGGCACGCGGGGTAGGGATTACACACGCCGCCGGCGAGGATGCAGATCGTCCGCCCACGCGCGGATAGAGCCCCGCGGTGAGCCTCGATATCAATACCGATCGCTCCTCCTGACACCACCGTCACCCCTGCCGCAGCGACAAACGCAGCCATGTTACGTGCATGCCTGTTTCCCGCCCCGGTGGAGGCGCGAGCGCCCACGATCGACAGATGACGGTCTGCGCGCGGCCCCTCGGGCAGGTCGCCGAGGAACCACAACCCCATCGGCTCATCCTCCCCCAGGCACGCAAGGTGCTCTGGCCAACGCGGATCGCCGGGAGTCATGAATCCACCACCCGCACGAGCGACGCGTGTGAGCTCACTGTCGATATCGACCGAGAGAGCGCGCTGCCTCCACCGGTTCCACTGGGTGCGCCAGTCAATCCCCGTGTGACGGGCGAGCGACGACGGTGGCGCCGACCAGCTTCCGATCAGCCACGCACGAGCATCTCGATCCCCTAATGCCTGACGAAGGACGCGTGCGCACGGATCTGCTGGCTCGGCGACGGCAGACCACCAGGCGGCCTCCCAGAGTTCGGTGTCATTCATAGTGGTCCGCTCCGTTCCGCAGCTGCTGTGCTGCAACGATGTGGTCGAAAGTTGGCCGAGGCGCTGCCTCGAGATCGGCAAGCGTCCATGCCAGCCGTAGCATCCGGTCGACCCCGCGCATGGACGAGTGACCGGAATCGATGAGCCGATCGAGCTCACGAATGAGCGAGGCATCGATGCCTGAGTGGTGACGCAGCCACGCTCCCGGAAGTTGCGCGTTCATGGTCCACGGCGTGTCCTGGAGTCGTTTGCGTGCCCTTGCTCGCGCTTCAATCACGCGCTGGCGAATCGAAGCGGAGTCGTCCATCTGCGTCGCGGCTAGGTCCGCCCGAGTAGGGGTATGCACGTCGATGCGGATATCCATTCGATCCAGCAACGGCCCCGACAGACGCGCGAGGTACCTGCGTCGATTCATCGACGAACAGGTGCACCGACGCCCACCATGTCCGCCTCCGCACGGGCAGGGATTGGAGGCCATCACCAGTTGAAATGCGGCGGGATACCGGGCCTGAACGCCGGAACGGTGCACATGAATGACACCCGATTCAAGCGGTTCGCGCAACGAATCGAGAACGGAGGGAGCGAATTCGGCGGCCTCGTCCAGAAAGAGAATTCCTCCGTGCGCCAGCGACGCCGCCCCGGGAACGAGCGTGCGCGTGCCGCCACCGATCAGCGCCGGCATGGTCACCGAATGGTGCGGGGCTTGGAACGGAGGCCGCGTCATCAGCGATATCGAGGATGGCAATAGGCCCGCCACCGAATGCAACGACGTGGTGACCAGAGCTGTGTCCGCGTCGAGATCTGGAAGTATCGTCGGGAGTCGGGACGCGAGCATCGTTTTGCCGGATCCAGGCTCTCCCAGAAGAAACACGTGGTGCCCACCTGCGGCTGCGACTTCCATCGCCGCGATCGCTTCCGGCTGACCACGCACGTCTGCCATGTCAACGAACCCAGGATCATCGTTACCGTCCCCCTCGCGGCGGATACCCATCCTTCCGTGGAACGGGGCCTTCACGGCCTCTCCCCCCGCCCACTCGATGAGGTCCGCAAAATGCGCGAAGTCCAGCACGTCAATGCCGCTCACGAGACGGGCCTCCTGGGCACATGCCGACGGCACGATAACGCGACGCACGCCCCGCGAACGTGCGGCCAGAACAGCCGGCAGGACCCCACGCACCGGCTGGATGCTCCCATCCAACGCAAGCTCACCAACGAGGACCGCATCTTCAAAAGCCACGGGCGACACGAGTCCAGTTGCCAAAGCGATGGACGCCGCAATCGACAGATCGAAAGCCGACCCAGACTTCGGAATGCCGGCTGGCGACAGATTCACTGTGATGCGTTGGTCCAACACGTCCAGGCCGCACGACTCAAACGCAGCGCGCACGCGATCACGGGCCTCGCGTACGGACGTGTCGAGCAAGCCAACGAGCGTAAACGCCACGAGGCCCGACCCCGCGTACGTCTCCACGTCGACCAGGTGTCCCTCAATGCCGACGACGCTCATGGAATACGTGCGTGCAAGCCCCGGGCCTCTCATTGCACACCCCGCAACCACACAACCTGGGCCCCCAGAGCGCGAAGATCCACGGCCTCGTCCATGGGCCCCGGCCACAACCCCAGCGTCCGCGCGTCCACCGTAATAGCAACGACGTCGATACGCACACGCGACGCAAGGTGACCGTGGGCCCTGCACCACGCACCCGTCAGGGCTCGCAGGCGAGAGACCTTGCGATGGTCGACCGAAGCGAGCGCGCTCCCCTTTCGACGCCCCACCCTGGTGCGCACCTCCACGATCACAGTCCACGAACGCAGCGGATCAGTCTCGTCGCGCGCGATGATATCGAGCTCGCCCCGACGACCATCGCGCCAGTTGGTGTCAAGAAGGCGCAGGCCTTCCTCTTCGAGCGCCAGCCGGGCGGTATATTCGCCCGCAGCACCCAAGGCCCGACGATCGGGCCGTGTTGAGCATCCCATCACGGATCACCTCCGCACCCACAGTGCGCCCGACGCAATCAGTTCCACAATGCGAAAACCGCCCCCTGTGGATAGGGAGCGGTTCGCACAAAGGCCTGTGGATAACCGAGGACCAGGCGATCGCGACTACGGGATGTCGAGCTCCGGCTTGGAGAGTTCCTCGACGTTGACGTCCTTGTAGGTAATGACGCGCACCGAGCGCACGAAACGCGACGAGCGGTAGATGTCCCACACCCATGCGTCGGACAGCGTCAGTTCGAAAAAGACGTCGCCGCCGACCGGGCGCGCCTGCACGTCAACATGGTTGCACAGGTAGAAACGCCTCTCGGTCTCCACGACATACTTGAACAACCCGATGACATCGCGGTACTCCTTGAAGAGTTCCAGCTCCAGATTGTTTTCGTAACCTTCGATTTCTTCGCTCACGGGACCATCATGCCGGGCCGCATGCCACGGCGGGCCACGCCACCCCGGCGCGCCCTACTTTGTGGCCTGCGTCGGCATCTTCCACGAGCGACGATGATGCTCCGACACGCCAAGCTCTACGATTGCACGAGTGTGGGCAGCCGATCCATACCCCTTGTTCGACGCCCATCCGTAGCCCGGATCCTCGAGATCCTGCATGAGGTGATCGCGTTCGACCTTCGCAAGGACGGAGGCTGCGGCGACGACCGCGCAGGACGCGTCGGCCTTCACCTGCATCTGGACAGGCAGATCGACGCCAAAAGGATCGTCGGGCCCGTCGATGGCCCCAAACAGGTCATCGGGTGCGGACAGCCAGTCGTGAGAGCCGTCCAGTAGAACGCCGCCCGGGACGAGGCCGTGGCTGGCCACCTCGGCGAGAGCGCGGCGGCCCGCCAGGCGAAGCGCGGCGATGATGCCCCAGTCATCGATCTCCTGCGGGGAGGCATAGCCGACTGCGCACGCCAACGCCCACTCACGCACGGGTTCGACGAGGGCTTCGCGTCGACGAGCGGTCAGTGCTTTCGAGTCAGTGAGACCTTCTGGAACCGGTGCGGCATCGACACCGATAAGCGCCACGCCCACGGCGACCGGGCCTGCGAGAGCCCCACGCCCCACCTCATCCATCCCAGCAACGATCCCCCACCGGCGAGCCAGAGAGACTTCGAGGTCACGCGAGGCGGTCGTCATGAGGCGTCCGGAACAGACGCGAATACCTCGTGGTGCGCAATATCCGTCGTCCAACGCGACGTCGGCCAGATAACCGCCTGAACGGTACCGACGACCGAGGAAACAGGCACGTAGGGAGACTGCCCCGACCCCATATGGTAGCGGGAATCGGCAGAGTTCGAACGGTTGTCACCCATCACCCACAGGTGTCCCTCGGGAACGACAACGTCAAAAGTACGCTCGCCACACGGCACCTGGCCATCGGGCACGTAGGTCTCGTCGAGCTCAACTCCGTTGACGCTCACCTTGCCGGTCGCGCTGGTGCACGACACGCGATCGCCACCGACGCCGATGACGCGCTTCACGAGCGTCTGCTCACTACCGCCCGGGACGAAACCGGTGAACTCGCCCAGGCGGCGCAGCACCGAGGAAGAGGTCGCCTGCGACGAACCCAGCCAGCCGAGCGTGTCATCGAAGACGACGACATCCCCGCGGCGCACGTTTGAACGCAGCGCATCGATACGTGAGACGGCGATGCGGTCATCCTCCACCAGCGTGTTGTGCATCGAGGGTGAAGGGATCCAGAAAACCTGAACGATAAAGGCGCGCAGCAGCGACGAGATCACGAGAGCGACGACGATGATAATGAGGATCTCGCGCAGCCACACGAGCGGATTGCGCCTGGCGCGGGCCTCCGCGCGATCACGATCCCGAAGAGAAGGCGAATGCAGTGGGCCGAGCGACGGTCCTGCTGTCGGGGTCATGCAATCTCCTTGTCGTAGCGTCAACCATCCCAGGATACGGCGAGGCCCGACACCGGCGCGCGGTGTCGGGCCTTTCCGTGAAAAATGCCAAGGCGTATGCCTGGCAAGCCTCAGGCGGACTTGCCGGAACGGTGTTCCTTGATCTTCGCGGCCTTGCCGTGACGCTCACGCAGGTAGTAGAGCTTGGCGCGACGCACGTCGCCCTTGGTGACGACCTCGATGTGGTCGATCGTGGGGGCGTGAACCGGGAAGGTACGCTCAACGCCCACACCGAAGGAAACCTTGCGGATGGTGAACGTGGAGGACACACCGTGACCGCGACGAGCGATCACGACACCCTGGAAGACCTGGATACG
>CAUTDS010000028.1:0-26765 GCA_963537175.1 uncultured Actinomycetes bacterium | reverse complement strand
TCCTGCACTCGCGCGCCCTGCCCGGCGGCGTCGTCGAGCGCGGCGCCTACGACGCCTGGAAGGCCGAGATTCTCGAGGGCCTTGCGGCCGCCGGCCCCCTCGATGGCCTCTTCTTCGATATCCACGGCGCCATGAGCGTCCAGGGCATGGACGACGCCGAGGGCGACCTCATTAACGCCATCCGCGGCGTGATCGGCCCCGAGCCCATGGTCAGCGCCTCGATGGACCTGCACGGAAACGTCTCTCAGGACCTCTTCGACGGCTGTGACATCCTCACCTGCTACCGCCTCGCGCCTCACGAGGATGCCCTCGAGTCGCGCCGTCGCGCCGCCTACAACCTGGGCATGCGCCTCCTGAACGGCCAGCCCAAGCCCGTCAAGGCCCTCGTCCACGTCCCCGTGCTGCTGCCGGGCGAAAAGACCTCGACCCGTATCGAACCCGCCAAGTCCCTGTACAAGATGATCGACCCCATCGAAGAGATGGATGGCATCCTGGACGCCGCGATCTGGATCGGCTTCGCGTGGGCCGACCAGCCGCGCTGCAAGGGCGCGGTCGTCGTCACGGGCGACGACGCGGACCTCGTCAAGGAACAGGCCGAGCGTATCGGCCAGTACTTCTGGGACGTGCACGACCGCTTCGAGTTCGTAGCCCCCGTCGCCTCCATGGAAGAGTGCCTGGCAGCCGCCGAGGAGGGCCCCAAGCCTTTCTTCATCTCCGACTCCGGTGATAACCCGGGCGCTGGTGGCGCCGACGACGTCACGGTCGCGCTCGCTGCCCTGCTGAAGTGGAAGCCCGTCCAGGAGGCCACGCTCGACGTCGTCTACGCCTCGATCATTGATCCCGCCGCGGTCGCCGTCGCGTGGGAGGCCGGCGTCGGCGCCGAGGTCGACCTCGAGGTCGGCGGGCACATCGATACCCGCGAGCCCGGGCCGCTGAATGTCCACGCCACTGTCGAGGCCCTCGCCGACGACCCGATGGGCGGCCACACCGCGCTGCTGCGCACGGGCGGCCTGCGCTTCATCATCACGACGAACCGCAACCAGTACACGATGTACAGCCAGTTCGAGCTGCTCGGCGTGGACATCACCACCGCCGATGTCGTCGTCGTCAAGATCGGCTACCTCGAGCCCGACCTGTACGAGACCCAGAAGGGCTGGCTCATGGCGCTGACCCCCGGCGGCGTCGACCAGGACCTCATCCGCCTCGGTCACCACAAGATTGAGCGCCCGATGTTCCCCTTCGATCCGGATATGGCAGATCCCGATCTGCATGCTCAGGTCGTTCTGCCATGAGCGCCGTCAAGGATTCCCCCGGCCCGGTATTCGCGGGCATCGACATCGGTGGCACATCCATCAAGTGGATGATCGTCGATGAGGCAGGCACGATCCTTACCCAGGGCAACGAGCCGACCGACCGCGAGGCCGTGGCCGAGCAGGTGGGACGCATCGGCGCGCGCCTCGCGAGCGACTACCCGGGACTGGTCGGTTTCGGCCTGATTTGCCCCGGCCTCGTCGATGAGGCGAGGGGGACCGTCGTGTACGCGGCGAACCTCGAACTGCGCGGCGTCCAGTTGGCACGCGCGGTCGAGGAGGCCACGGGCGTGCCGACTGCGCTCATGCACGACGGGCGCGCCGCCGGACTGGCCGAGGGACTCCTCGGCGCGGGGCGGGGAGCTTCCTCCTTCCTCATGATGCCCATCGGCACCGGCATCTCCGTGGCCCTCATGCTCGGGGATAACCTGTGGAGCGGAGCGACGTTCAGCGCCGGCGAAGTTGGGCACGCGCCCGTCTTCCCGGGCGGTGAATCCTGCCGCTGCGGATCGCGCGGCTGCCTGGAGGTCTACGCCTCGGCGAAGGGTATCGCGAGGCGCTACGAGCAGGCGACCGGCGAGGACATCGGTGCGAAGGCAGTCGAGGCCGGCATCGGTACGGATCCCGTGGCGACCGAAGTGTGGGAGACGGCTGTGCGTGCCCTCGCCCTGTCGCTGACCCACATGACGCTCACCGTCGACGTCGAGCGCATCATCATCGGCGGCGGTCTGTCGCACGCGGGGGAGAACCTGCTGGCGCCGCTGCGGGAGGAATTCGCATCGATGCTGACATTCCGCGACGCTCCCGAGATCGTTCGCGCTTCCCTCGGGGGTGCGGGCGGCCGTTGGGGTGCTGCGATCCTGGCCGCCCGCGTGGGTGGCTCGACGTGCTACGAGAGGTGGCAGCCGTGACGACTGTAGAGATTTGCGTGGAAGATGCCGTGGGCGTGCGTCGTGCGCGCGACGGGGGAGCGGATCGCATCGAGATCTGCACCGACCTGTCGTGCGGCGGCCTGACCCCCGCGTTCGACGAGGTGGCGGCTGCCCTCGAGGTGGCGCCCGCCGGAGGCGTGCAGGTGCTCGTGAGGCCGCGCCCCGGAGACTTCGTCCATACGCGCGAGGAGGTCGACCGCATCGCCTCCGATATCGTGACGCTCTCGTCGATCGGTCGGGGAGCGCCGGTGCGCCTCGGCTTCGTCGTCGGCGTCATCACCCGCGATGGGCAGATCGACCTGAACGCGGCCGCGCGCCTGCGGGATACGGCCGAGGACGCGCCGTTGACCTTCCACCGTGGCTTCGATCAGGTCACTGATCAGGACCGTGGCCTCGACGTGCTCATGGAACTTGGGTATGACCGTGTGCTGACGACGGGCGGGGATCCTGCCGTCGCTCAGCCAGACGCCCTCGCCCGTCTCGTCAAGCGCGGGGGAGACGACATCATCATCCTGGTGTCGGGTGGCCTGCGCGCTCATAACGTCGCCGAGGTCGTGGCCGCCTCGGGAGCGCGCGAGGTCCACATGCGCGCCCCCGGAACATCGGGAACCGATCAAGCGGAGGTCGAGCGAATCGTCGCCGCCCTGCACGGATAACGTGGCTCACACGTTTTCGAAAAATCTTCGTCGATTCGTCTGACAAATCAACGTCGACAGTGTAAGGTTAAACACATGAGAATTGGAATTTTCAACGACGAAGATCAGATCGCATCCCTCGCAGCGGACCGCATCCTCGAGGTGTACCGCGCTAAGCCGAACTTCGTGCTCGGCCTGGCCACCGGCTCCTCGCCGCTCAAGCTCTACGCAGAGCTCGTGCGCCGCTACGAGGCAGGTCAGATCTCCTTTGCCCAGGTTCGTTCCTACAACCTTGACGAGTACGTGGGCCTGCCCCGCGACCACTACGAGGGTTACGCGAACTTCATCCACCGCAACCTCGTCGACCTCGTCGACATGCCCGAGGGTGCGGCACACGGCCCCGACGGCTGGTGCGATGACCTCGAGGCCGGCGCTGCCGCCTACGACGAGGCCATCAAGGCCGACGGCGGCATCGACATCCAGGTCCTCGGCATCGGCTCGGACGGCCACATCGGCTTCAACGAGCCCGGCGGCACCCTCGCGTCGCGCACCCACGTGGGCGTCCTGACCGAGCAGACCCGCCGCGACAACGCCCGCTTCTTCGACGGCGACATCGACCAGGTCCCCACGCACTGCGTGACCCAGGGCCTGGGCACGATCATGGACTCGCGCGCCCACATCTTCATCGCCACGGGTGAAGGCAAGGCCGACGCTGTCAAGGCCATGATCGAGGGCGGCGTCACCCAGCGCTGGCCTGCGTCCATCCTCCAGCACCACCCCGACGTCACCGTGCTCCTCGACGAGGCCGCCGCCTCCAAGCTCGAGCTCGCGGACTTCTACAAGGAGGTCTGGGAGAAGGAACACCTGTGAGATAGGTTCCCCATCCGACTGCGCCCCGGCCTCGCCAACGTGAGGTCGGGGCCTTATTGTGAGCGTCGCTTCTTCGCTCCCGGCGCACGCGTGCCACCCGTTGGAAGCACCCCCAGGCACGTACAATGGTCCCCATGCGTAATGCCCTCGACGAACCCACCGGCCCCTCCGCGCCCTCCGGTCCCTCCACCGCGTCCTCGACCGGTCTGCTGGAGCGTACCGAGACCCGCAAAGAGCGCACCGGCGGGGACGGCGATCGCTTCGCCCACTTCGTGCGCAAGGACAAGGCGAACTCGTCCATGGTGACGGGACAGCCCGTCGTCGCCCTGTGTGGCAAGGTGTGGATCCCCACCCGCGACGCCTCGCAGTACCCGGTGTGCCCCACCTGCAAGGAACTGCGCGATTCGATGGGAAAGAATGGGCGTAACTGGCCCTTCTCCGACGGTGGAAAGGGCTCCGACAAGTGAGCGAGACGACCCGGCGCGCACCCGTTGGCAGGCTGCGCGCCTGGCAGGCCGCTGCCTTGGATCGCTACATGGCGGCCTCCCCGCGCGACTTCCTGGCGGTCGCGACCCCGGGCGCAGGTAAGACGACCTTCGCCCTGACGCTCGCGACCGAGCTGATCGCCCGCGGTATCGTCGATAAGCTCACCGTCGTGTGCCCCACCGAGCACCTTAAGGGCCAGTGGGCATCGAGCGCAGCGCGCTTCGGCATCCACATCGACCCCGACTTCACGAACTCGCAGGGCGTTGCCGGCTCGCACTTCGATGGCGTGGCCGTCACGTACGCGCAGATCGGCTCCAACCCGGCCGTTCACGCGGCGCGCACCCGCGCCTACCGCACCCTCGTCATCCTCGACGAGATCCACCACGCCGGTGACTCCCTGTCGTGGGGCGACGGCGTGCGCGAGGCCTTCACGGACGCGACGCGCCGCCTGGCTCTGACGGGTACGCCCTTCCGATCCGACACCTCTCCGATCCCCTTCGTCACCTACGAGGAGGACGAGGAGGGCATCCGACGTTCGCGCGCGGACTACACGTATGGCTACGGCGACGCGCTCAAGGACGGCGTCGTGCGTCCCGTCCTGTTCATGTCCTACTCGGGGCAGATGGCCTGGCGTACCAGCGCGGGTGACGAGGTCAGCGCTCGCCTGGGCGAGCCTCTCACCAAGGACATGATGAAGCAGGCCTGGCGCACTGCGCTGGACCCCAAGGGCGAGTGGATCCCAGCCGTCCTGCGCGCCGCCGACATGCGCCTCGAGGAAGTGCGCCGCGCCGTGCCCGACGCGGGCGGCCTCGTGATCGCCTCCAACCAGGAGCACGCGCGCGCCTATGCTCGTCACCTGCGCCTCATCACCGGCAAGGCTCCCACGGTCGTCCTGTCCGACGACGCGGACGCATCCGACCGCATTTCCGAGTTCGCCGACTCCACCGACAAGTGGATGGTCGCCGTGCGCATGGTGTCCGAGGGCGTCGACGTGCCCCGCCTCGCGGTCGGCGTCTACGCGACCAACGCCTCCACGCCCCTCTTCTTCGCCCAGGCGATCGGCCGCTACGTGCGAGCCCGGCGCCGCGGCGAGACGGCCACCGTCTTTATCCCCTCCGTCGTGCCCCTGCTGACCCTGGCCGGCGGTATGGAGGTCGAACGCGACCATGCGCTGGACCGTCCCAAGCGCGACGAGGCCAGCGAAGACGACATGTGGAATCCCGAGGACGCTCTCGTCGCGGCCGCGAACCGCGAGGAGAAAGCTTCCTCCGACCTGCTCTCACAGTTCGAGGTCCTGGGCGCGGACGCCGAGTTCGATGGCGTCCTGTTCGACGGTGCCGCGTGGGGCGCGGGCGCCGAGGTCGGCTCGGAGGAAGAGCAGGAATACCTGGGTATTCCCGGCCTGCTGGACGCCGATCAGGTGACGACCCTGCTGCGCGCTCGCCAGGCCGACCAGGTTGCCGCGCAGAAGAAGACCCGCGCCGCGCAGAAGATGCGCGAGGAGAACGCTGGCATCCCCGCCCACAAGCTGCGCGCCGCCAAGCGCAAGGAGCTCCAGCACCTGGTCTCCACGTGGTCGCGTCGCTCCGGTGAGACCCATGCGACCATCCATTCGCGCCTGCGCTCGCGCTGCGGCGGCCCCGAGGTCGCCCAGGCGACGACCGAGCAGATCGAGGCCCGTATCGCCCTGCTGCGTGAGTGGTTCGTCGGCCGCCACTGAAGCGCCCCGCCAGTCCCGGCGCCCCTGACGCATAACAAGCCTCGGCCTCGTCCCTTTTGAGAAGGACGAGGCCGAGGCTTCGTTGAACGGGAGGTGAGGGTCAGCCGACCTGCTCGTAGCGCGTCGGGATCGCAACCTCGCCCTCGGACAGGCGCCAGGCCTGGTAGGGCAGCTCGTTGCGGGCGCGCAGGTGGTGCTCCTGAGCGCGGGACAGCGCCTCGGGCCCCCAGGCGTCGGCGTCGATCTCGCCGCCGCGGACCAGCTGGACCTGCAGCGGGCGGGCGCCGCGCTCTGCCAGCAGAGCCTGGCCCTCCTCGAAGGACGTGCCGACGAGCAGAAGCTCCTCGGTCGCGTAGCCGTCCTCGCCCATGATGCGGCCGGCGACCTTGCGCCCACCGACCGTGGACTTCGACTCGGCCTTCTTGGCCACCGACACGATGGCCCCATTGGCATCCTCGCGCTGGACGACCTTGTAGACCAGGGCGGCCGTCGGCACGCCCGAGCCCGTCACCAGCTTGGTGCCCACGCCGTAGGAGTCCACGGGAGCCGCACCCAGGGCGGCGATCGCGTACTCGTCCAGGTCGGAGGTCACCGTGATCTTCGTGGTGGTGGCGCCCATCGCGTCGAGCTGTCCGCGCACCTTGAACGCCTCGGCGACCAGGTCGCCCGAATCCAGGCGCACCGCGCCCAGCTCGCCGCCCGCAGCGCGCGCGGCCTCGACCGCGTTGATGACGCCCTGCCTGATGTCGTAGGTGTCCACGAGCAGGGTCGTTCCTGCGCCCAGCTTGGCGACCTGGGAGTCGAAGGCGTCCCGCTCGGTGTCGTGCAGGAGCGTGAACGCGTGGGCGGCCGTGCCGATGCAACGGATCCCGTAGCGCTTGGCGGCCTCGAGGTCGGAGGTGCCCTGGAAACCGCCGATGATGGCGGCGCGGGCGGCTGAGACTGCCGCGCGCTCGTGGGCGCGGCGAGCACCCATGTCCATACAGGGGCGGCCGTGGGCGGCGATCGTCATACGCGAGGCGGCCGAAGCCACCGCGCAGTCGTGGTTGAGGATCGACAGGAGCAGCGTCTCCAGGAGCGTGCAATCCGCGAAGGTGCCCTCAACGGTCAGCAGGGGAGAGCCGGGGAAGTAGCACTCGCCCTCGGCGTAACCCCAGATGTCGCCCGTGAAGCGCCAGGAGGCCAGGAACTGTGCGGCTTCCTCGGAGATGATCCCCTGGTCTTTCAACCAATCGATCTGCTCCACGTCGAACTCGAAGCGTTCCAGGGCCTCGAGAATGCGACCGGTGCCGGCGACGACACCGAAGCGGCGCGTGGCGGGCAGACGGCGCCCAAACAGCTCAAACGTGCAGCGACGATGCGCGGTGCCATCCTTCAGGGCGGCGTCGAGCATCGTGAGCTCGTACATATCAGTCAGCAATGAAGTAGATGTCGATGCAGGCATACTGTGAGCCTACCCTGAGAAGCGTGTCACCGGGGTGCGAATTTCCTTCCCTGATACACAAATCCGTCTTAGTGTTGACGTATGACAACGATCTTCCAACCCGCGTCCCGCACGCACGAGGCACCCACTGCGGTGCCGCGTTGGCGCGCCGTCGTGTGGGACGATCCAGTCAACCTGATGAGCTACGTGAGCGCCGTTTTTCGCCAGTATTTCGGCTACTCCACCGCTCGCGCTGAGGAACTCATGATGGCCGTTCATACGCGTGGGCGAGCCACCGTCTCCACGGGCGTGCGAGAGCGCATCGAGGCCGACGTAATGGCCATGCACTCCTACGGTCTACGCGCCACCATCGAAGAGGACCGGGACTGAGGAAATGGAAGGCTTCGCTCTTCGAGACGGTGTCTACGCCTCGTCGATGAGCGGCGGCGAGGCGCTCCTCCTGCGTCAGCTCGCCACGGAGGTTCTCGTAGTCTTGGATGACCCCGGTGAGTACGCCGCGACCTCGTCCATGGTGAATGCCGCCACCGAGACTGAACAGCGTCGAGACGAACCCCGCGAACGCACCCTGCGTATGCTGCTGCCCTCGATGAGCGAGGACGACGAAGACGCTGGCCGCCTGCGCGCCCTGACCGAGGATTCTCTACGCACCGATAAGTCCGTCCGTTTGCGCGCCATCGTCGGCGATCTTGACCACATCGTGCATGGTGAGTCGGACACCCTCGTCGTGCGTCCCGACGACGTGTGGTCGTGGCTGGGTGCCCTCAATGACATCAGGCTCGGCTTGGCCGGTGAGCTGGGCCTATCGGATCAGCAAGACGCGCAGCGCATCGAAGAATTGGCGCTCAGTGAGCCGACGGGGGAGCGCTCGCAAACCGTCGCCGCCATCTATATGCTCATCACATGGTGGCAGGACTCACTCCTTGAAGCCGTCAATAATTCCGAGTAACGCATAAGGTCGATACATGAACAACGCCCCGATCGGAATTTTCGACTCGGGCCTAGGTGGGCTGACGGTGGCGCGCGCAGTCATCGACAAGCTGCCCGACGAAGAGATCATCTACCTGGGCGACACCGAGCACACGCCTTACGGCCCGCGAGCTATCGCGCAGGTTCGCTCGCTGACGCTGTCTGCCCTCGACGAGCTGGCCTCGCGCGGTGTGAAGGCGCTCGTCATCGCCTGCAACACGGCGACGGCCGCCGCGCTCGCGGACGCTCGGGAACGCTACTGGATCGATGCCGGGATCCCCGTTGTTGAGGTCATCACTCCGGCGGCACGCCAGAGCGTCATCGCCACGCGCAACCACCACGTCGGCGTCATTGGCACGAAGGCCACCATCCAGTCCGAGGCATACCTGCGCGCGCTCGCAGCGGTCCCCGGGCTGACGGTCAGCCAGCAGGCGTGTCCTGCTTTCGTCGACTTCGTCGAGGCCGGGGTGACCACGGGCGAGGAGATCGAGGCCGTGGCGCGCGAGTATCTGACGCCGCTGAAGGAAGCGGGCGTGGACACGCTGATCCTGGGGTGCACGCACTACCCGCTGCTCACCGGCGTTATCGGTCGCATCATGGGCGAGGGAGTTACGCTCGTGACCTCCTCGGAGGCGACCGCGAACGTCACCTATAACGAGCTCGTGGACCGCGGGCTCCTTCATGATCCGTGGCCCGCAGACGACGGCCCGCAGCACCAGTTCCTGGCCACGGGCGCTTCCGACGCGTTCCCGCGCCTGGCGCGCCGTTTCCTCGGCCCCGAGGTGGGCTCCGTTGCCCGCGTGAATACCGGTGGTGGTATCGCGTGAAGCTGACTGTCATCGGCGCTACCGGTTCGATGTCTGGCCCGGAGTCGCCGGCATCGTCCTACCTTGTTCAGGCCCGAGGCATGGACCCGCGATCGGGCGAAGAGCGGACGTTCTCGCTCGTGTGCGACATGGGCCCGGGTTCCTTCGGCGCGCTATGGGCGCACGTGTGCCCGTGCGAGCTCGACGCTCTCGTGCTGTCTCACTGCCACGCCGACCACATGGGCGACATCATTTCCCTGCAGGTGTATCGCAAGTGGGGTCCGGGAGCGACCGCATCTGCGCTGCCCCTGTTTGGTCCCGCCGAGACGTTGCGCCGCGTGCGCCAGATTGAAGGCGCTCCGGATGATGAGGCCTACGAGGTTGAATTCGCCTTCACCCACATGCAGCTGGGCGAGGCCTACCAGGTCGGTCCCATGACGATCCGCCCCTACCGTGCCCTGCATCCGGTCGAGGCCTTTGGCCTGCGCATTGAGGGGCCCTCGGAGGAGGATCCCGAGCGCCTGGTGTCCCTGTTCTACACGGGAGACACCGACCTGTGCGACACGATCATTGAAGGAGCGCGCGGCGTCGACGTGCTCCTCAGCGAGGTCGGCTTCACGTGTGACGAGGCCGAGCCTGACATGCACATGGACGGCGTGCGCGCGGGCGAGGTCGCCACGCGAGCCGGAGTGGGCCGCATGATCGCGACGCACATCCAGCCCTGGACGCCCCGCGATCGGGTGGCCTCCGAAGTGCGACAGACCTGGTCGGGTCCCCTCGACTTCGCGACCCCCGGGATGCAGGTCAGCCTCTGAGCCATCCCGCGCCCCGCCGATGGGCGAGGCGCGGTGGCTCCTCAGTCAGTCGCCGGACGTCGAGTATGAGGCGTTGTGGCGCTTCCACTCCGCCAGGTACGTGGCGACGCGCGCCGGGCCTGAAGCCTCGGACCATCCGTGATTCTTGTGACGCAGCAGGATCTTGCGAGTGCCCAGCGAGGGAAGAGGCGTGATGCGCATGCCCTCTGTGTGTGCGCCGGCCAGCGCCATGGCGGGAAGGATTGTCGAGCCCGTGCGGGCGCGCACGAGGGCGCGCGCGGCCTCGTAGGTCGTGTAGAGGTGGGGCGCCCACCGTGTGTCCGGGAATGCCTTCGTGATACGGCGCATGACGTGGTCGCCGCTGGTGCCCGGATTGACGCGCAGCCAGGTGAGGTCCGCGAGGTCTTCGATTGAACCGATGGGGGGAGCGGAGTCGGGGGTAACGAGCACCCAGGGTTCGTCGAGGAAGGGAACGTCCGTGTAGCCGCGAGGCGGCAGGCCCGGATCCTCGTCTCGTTCGATGACGAGGATGTCGTACTGGCCCGTGCGCAGCGCGGCCATGCCGGGGGTCTCCTCGGTTTCTTCGATGCGCAGGTCGATGCCGGGCAGGGCATCCACGAGATCGGGGAGTGCGGGGATCAGAGTCGATCTGCAGATCGTCAGGAACGCCCCGATGGTGACCGTTCCCGTGACCTGGCCCGTGAGGGGGCGCAGCGCCTTGAGGGCTTCTTCGATGTCGGCGTTGATGCGTTTCCCGGCCTCGGCTACGATCGTGCCGGCCGGGGTGAGAATCGCGCCGGACGTGGTGCGCTCGATGAGCTTGAGGCCGACTTCCTCCTCAAGTTTTTGGATCTGCTGGGACACTGCCGAGGGCGAGACCATGAGGATGTCGGCGGCGGCAACGATGCCGCCTTCGCGCGCGACGGACAGAAGGAAAGGTAGGCGGCGGGGGTCGATATCCACGCGAACTCCTTCGTTAAGTGAAACTGTAAGATAACTATAGAACCATTCAATTGTGCTTGACTAGCGGAAGGTGCATCATAGGAGTCATGACGATCTCATCTCTCGCAATTCCGGTCCTCGGTTGGTTGGGCGCAGGTGCCTCCATCGCCGCCTACTACCTGGTCTCCTCCAAGCGCTTCGCTCCTGATTCCCTGCGCTACCACTCCCTCAATGTCTCCAGTTGCATCCTGCTGGCCCTCGCCTGTGCATCCACTGGCGCGTGGCCGTCCTTCCTCACTAACGCCATCTTCATCGGCGTTGGCTGCACCATGATCTGGCGCGTGCGTGACCGTCTCGCGCGCCGCATCATGCAGGTCGTTCGCTTCTTCGACGTGCGCCGCTTCCTGCCGCGCCGTGCGCGCCTGGCGCGAGCTCGCTGACTCTTCGCTGAATTGGGGGTGAGGGGGCAGGCCGTGGGCCTGCCCCCTCACTGTATCCACCGACTGATTAATTAAGAGAAGTAACCCTCGTTGGTCAAGAATTTTCCAAGCTGTGCCAAGGGAAAGTCCGTAAGATGCGCTTCACAGAAAAATAAGAAAGTATCGATGGAAAAAACGACAAATGAGGCGCACCATGTCAGTACGACGCGGTGACAGATCCATCGCACGGTACTCAAAGAGGAGCACACAATGTCTCGTTTCGTCGCATCACTCCTTCATCGCCTCACCCATCACCGCAGGGTGCGCCAACAGCGCAACCCCCTGCAGTTCTCGATGGACCGCCCCATCTTCGGCAACCTCGTCGCCCGTTGATGGCGCGCCTGCGGGCGCAACACACAAGTGCCGGACACCCTCGGGTGCCCGGCACATTTGTGTCTGCGGTACGTCTCAGCCGCGCAGGTACTCCACGATGTGGGGCATGAGGGCGCGGAAGGCAATGCCGCGGTGGCTGATCGCATTCTTCTGGTCCGCGCTCATCTGAGCGGTCGTGATCTCGAAGCCCTCGGGGACGAAAATCGGGTCGTAGCCGAACCCGCCCTCGCCGCGCGGGGAGCGTGTCAAGGTGCCGCGCACCTCACCACGCTCGACGAACTCGCGACCATCCGGGGTAACGAGGACGGCGGCCGACACAAAGGCCGCTCCGCGGTGGCGGTCGGGAACATCAGAGAGCTGATCGATGAGCAGGCGCAGATTCGCAGCGTCATCCCCGTGGGAGCCAGCCCAGCGCGCGGAGAAGATGCCGGGTGCCCCGCCCAGCACGTCCACCGTGATACCGGAGTCGTCGGCGATGGCAGCCAGGCCGGTGGCGCGAGCCAGCGCGTGGGCCTTGATCAGGGAGTTCTCCTCGAAGGTCACGCCGTCCTCGACTGGCGAAGCCACGTCAAAGTCGCTCATGCGCGCCACGCAGCCGGCCTCGAAGCCCTCCCACGCGGGGGCCAGGATGGCCTCGAGCTCGCTGACCTTGTGCGCGTTGGAGGTCGCGAAGACCAGGCGCGCGCTCACGGACGCACCTCGACGCGCTCCATGAGGGGGGCCTCGAGCGCCAGCTTCTGCGCGCGGGCAAGCTCGGCGTTACCCAGCGTCGCCAGGTCCAGCAGCTCATTCAGCTCATCGCGGCTGAAGGGGGCGTGCTCGGCGGTGCCCTGCACCTCGATGAAACGGCCATCGCCCGTCTGCACGACGTTCATGTCGGTTTCGGCGCGCACGTCCTCCACGTAGGGCAGGTCCAGCATGGGAGTGCCGTCGATAACGCCCACGGAGATCGCGGAGATCGAGTCGGTCAGAACCTTGGCAGAGGGCTTGAGGATGCCCTGCTCCTTCGCCCAGGCCACCGCGTCGGCGAGGGCCACGTAAGCGCCCGTGATCGCGGCAGTGCGCGTGCCGCCGTCGGCGCGCAGGACGTCGCAGTCCAGGACGATGGTGTTCTCGCCGAGCGCGGACACGTCGACGATGCCGCGCAGGGAGCGGCCAATGAGGCGCGAGATCTCCTGAGTGCGGCCGCCCACCTTACCCTTGACGGACTCACGGGAGGAGCGCTGCTCGGTCGCGCGCGGGAGCATCGAGTACTCGCCGGTCACCCAGCCCTCGCCGGAATCGCGCTTCCAGCGCGGCACGCCCTCAGTGAAAGAGGCGACACACAGGACGCGGGTGTTGCCGAACTCGATGAGGACGGAGCCCTCACCGGTGCCCGACCAGCCGCGGGTAATGGAGACGGGGCGGAGCTGGGACGGGGTGCGCCCATCGGCGCGCAGGGGAGTATTTGTCATAGTGCCTAGGGTAGCCCACCGCGTTACCGTGGAGTTATGAGTCTTGATCTACCTCTCGTCCGCGGTCACGTCGATCCGGCCGTCGCGTTGCGCGAATCCGTGGCTCCTGCGGCTCTGGTGCGCGGCGGTGAGGCCGATGTCATCGTCGTCGACCCGTCCGGTGTCGTGCTCCTCGACGAGGCCGGGGCGTCGTCCTCGGATACCCCGGTCCTGCGTCGGATGGTCGGGGACGAGGCCACGCGAGCGCTTGAGGGGGCGACGGCCTCGTTTATTGGGGTTGCGCGCGGACGTTCCGTCGTCGCGGTCGAGACGAGCCGGGACGAGGCGTGGGGCCGCTGGGAGCACCTGCGCGCGGTCGGGTGGCAGCTCGACGGCGACGATGCGGCGCTGGCGCTGACCGCGCTTGCGCTCGCGGGCTGGCACGCCAACTACCGCTTCTGCCCGCGCTGCGGGGCGCGGGTGCAGCTGGTGTCCGGCGGATGGGCCGCGCGATGCGAGACGTGTGACCGCCTTGAATATCCGCGCCAGGACCCGGCCATCATCGTCCTCGTCCAGGATCATGACGGGCGTGTCCTCCTGGCGCACAATGCGCTGTGGCGGCCCGGCTTCGTGTCGATCATCGCCGGCTACGTCGAGGCCGGGGAATCCCCGGACGTTGCGGTTGCCCGCGAGGTCTCCGAGGAAGTCGGCGTCGAGATCGAGACGCCCACCTACGTCGCGACGCAGCCGTGGCCCTTCGGGCGTTCGCAGATGATGGGCTACAGGGCTCGCACCGCCTCGCCGTACCCGACTCCGCAGGCGGACGGCGTGGAGATCGAGTGGGCGCGCTTCTACAGCCGCGATGAGCTGACGTGCGCGCTTGAATCCGGGGAGATCAGCGCGCCCGGGCGCGCCTCGATCGCCTACGCGCTGCTTCGGGAATGGTATGGCGCCGAACTGCCGAGCGGCCCGGACGGCGCGGGACGCAACTGAGGGCGGGCGATGGAACAATGGGGACCATGAACCCCGAGGAACTGCTGGATGCCCTGGACCCCGATCAGCGCGCCGTCGCCACGCAGGTGGCGGGCCCGCTCGCTGTCCTGGCGGGCGCGGGCACCGGCAAGACTCGCGCGATCACGTACCGCATCGCGTACGGGGCGGCCGTCGGTGCCTTCGACCCGTCCAACGTGCTCGCCGTGACCTTCACCCAGCGTGCAGCTTTCGAAATGCGTCACCGCCTGGCCCAGCTGGGTGTTCCGAAGGCTCAGGCGCGCACCTTCCACTCCGCCGCGCTGCGCCAGCTGCGCCATTTTTGGCCCACCGTCGTGGGCGGTCCGCTGCCCGACGTCATCCCGCACAAGGCCTCCCTGGTTGCGGCCTCCGCCGCGCGGCTCGGAATCACGATTGACCGCACGAACGTGCGCGACATTGCGGCAGAGGTCGAATGGGCGAAGGTGTCGATGATCGACGCCGCACACTACGCCTCGCGCGTGGCTCGACTGCGCCGCGACGTGCCCGCCGGGCTGGACGCGGGCGACATGGCGCGCCTCCTCGACGTGTACGAGGACGCGAAGAATGAGCGCGGCGTCATCGACTTTGAGGACATCCTCATCTACCTGTGCGGCATGCTGCAGGAGCGCGCAGACGTCGCCTCGATCGTGCGCAAGCAGTATCGCTCCTTCGTGGTCGATGAGTTCCAGGACGTCAACCTCCTCCAGGCGCGCCTGCTCGACCTTTGGCTGGGCGGGCGCCACGACGTGTGCGTCGTCGGCGACGTCGCGCAGACCATTTATTCCTTCACGGGCGCGTCCCCGGACTACTTGACAGGTTTTGGGCGCAAGCATCCGGGTGCGCGCATCGTCGAGCTGACCCGCGACTACCGGTCGACTCCGCAGATCGTGAGTTTGGCGAACGACGTCCTGGCGCGCTCCAGCCAGCGCGAGGGCACGGTGCGCCTGTCTAGCCAGCGCGACGGCGGCGCTCAGGTCACCTACCGCACCTACGACGACGATCGGGCCGAGGCCGAGGGCGTCGCAGCGTCGATCGCCGACCTCATCGCGGGCGGAATGGCACCTCATTCGATCGCTGTCCTCATGCGGACGAACGGCCAGTCCCAGGCCTTCGAGGAGGCCTTGGGGGCGCGCGGTATTCCCGTGGCCGTCGCCGGAGGAAAGCCTTTCTTTGCTCGTGACGACGTGCGTACCGCGATCTCGCGCCTGCGGGCCGCGGCAGCGGCCGCCACCGACGATGGGAGCGTGGGCGAGATCGTGCGCGACGTCCTGTCGGGCGTCGGTTGGGCTCCCGAGGCTCCCTCCGGCCAGGCGGGTTCCGAGCGCTGGTCGAACATGAACGCGATCGTCGGCTGGGCGGACGACAGCAAGGCGGAAACGCTCGCCGCCTTCGTCGCCGAACTCGATGAACGCGTCGCCTACCAGGTCGAACCGGACAAGGCCGGCGTCGAGTTGGCGACCATTCATGCCGCCAAGGGCCTCGAATGGGACGCGGTCTTCCTCGTTGGCGTCGCCGAGGGCCTCCTGCCGATCTCGTACGCAAAGACCGCGGCCGCACGCGAGGAGGAACGTCGCCTGCTGTACGTGGCCGTCACCCGTGCCCGCGACCTGCTGACCCTGTCGTGGGCGCGCTCGCGGGGCGCGGACGGGCGCGGCAAGCGCAAGCGCAGTCGTCTGCTCGACGGTATCTGGCCCGAGGAAGCGGGAGTGGGCGCGCCGAAGAAGAAGGCGCGCGCCTCCGCCCGCGCCCTCAACCAGGCCTTCGAGGAAGAGGCATCGCCCCAGGCGATCGAGCTCTTCGGGCGCCTCAAGGCGTGGCGTCTCGAGGTCTCACGTCAGGCGGGCGTGCCGCCTTTTGCCGTGTTCACCGACCAGACCCTGCGCGACATCGCCCAGGCCATGCCAAAGAACACGACGCAGCTGCGTGTGATTCGAGGCATCGGTGACGTGAAGGTGCAGCGCTTTGCCGCTCCGGTGCTCGCACTGGTGCGCGGCGAAGAGGTCATCGTCGACGAAGGGGCCTGAGCTAGCAGGCCACGCCGTCGATGCCGCAGACGCATTCGTGGGCGCCGATCGCGCGTTCGACGCTGATGGTTCCGTCCTCGTCGACCGTGGCGATCTCGGCGCACAGGGATGGGGTGAGTGCCCCCGAGGCGAAGTCGCGCAGCAGGCGCGCAATCCGCAGGGCGGCCGCGAAGTGTGCCAGCTGGGGGAGTGGCCCGAGTGGCCACTGGGCGAGTTCTCGCAGGTGGGTGAGGTGGTAGGGATCCTGCTCGGCGCGCGCGTGCTCGATGCAGTGGAAGCACGGTGTGGAGCCGGGGATCACGAACGGCCCGATCTCGTAGGAGTGTTCCCCGCGCGTGATGAGTAGATGAGGCGTGTCTGCGGCCATCAGCTCGAAGGGAATGCCGGGGTCGAGCGCCCGATCCGCCGACACGAGTGCGACGTCCGGCGCATCCTGGGCATGCAGGTCGGGCAGTGGGATCAGAGAGGCGAGCTCTCGGCGCACCGCGCGCGAGCGAGGCGTGCCCGTGTACACGCCGCCAAACACGTGATCCCAGTCGCCGTCCACCAGGGTGGGCGCGTCGATGCGGAGCCTCAGCGCGAGGGTGTCGACCAGCGAATGGAGGGCGAGGAGGGTGGCGGGTACCGCGCCGAGAACGTCCACAGAGAGAAGCGGGCGGCGGTCGGGATGTTCCACGAGGTCCGCCTCGGCCAGCGCAGCGAGGAGGTCTGGGGAAGCCCCGGGAGTGTCGGGCGCGTGAGTGGGGCGGGCCTGGCTGGCGAGCCAGAGCTGGTCGCTTGCGTGCAGGTCGTCGAGGCGCACGTGTCGGGCGCGGTCGCCACCAATTTGGACGCTGCCCGGGCCGCGCCACAGGATCGCCGTGTGATGCATCAGGTTCATGATGGTCTCCTTCAGTTTGTAACTGTTAGAGACATCATGGACCGAGACGTGTCACCGTTGTGGTGTTTTGAAAAATCTGTGGATAACTTGTCAGATCGCTTCGGTTTGTATTAGTCTGTCTCGCCCTTGGGGGTGGGTGCTTCAGGGTCCTCGGGCTTGTCATCCGAGTCGGCCGAGGCCTCGTCCCCGGGCTCCAGCCCATCCGCCCAGCCGAGCGTTCCATCCAGGAGGGAATTGAGGGCGGCGTCGATATCCGCGTCCTCTTCGGCCGCAGCCCGGCGCAGCGTGAGGAAGGTGTCCGGCGTAGCCAGCTCCGTCTCGGAGGGAACCATATCCGGGTGTGACCAGAGCGCCTCGCGCGCGTCGCGCCCGCCGTCGGCCTCCACCAGCGCAAAGATCGATGCGGCGCCGCGCGCCTGACGCGGGCGCATCTTGAGGCCCATGAGGGTCCCGAGGATCTCCTCCGCAGGGCCGCCCGACGCGCGGCGGCGACGCATCATTTCGCGCAGCGCGTCCGCGTGGGGCAGGTAGGGCAGGGTGGCGCGGGCCGTCACAACCTCGACCCAGCCCTCGATGAGGGCCAGCATCGTCTCCAGGCGCGTGAGGGCACGACGCTGATCGGGCGTCGTCGACAGCGCGAACACGCCGCCGCTGAGGGCCGACTCCACCGAGTGCGGGTCCGAGGGGTCCACCGAGCGCGCCGCCTCGGAAATGGCCTCCGTGTCGATCGCAATCTGGGACGCGTAGCGCTCGACCGCGCGCACCAGGTCGCCCTCCAGCCACGGGACCGAGGCGAAGAGCCGGCGGTGCGCCGCCTCGCGGACAGCGAGGAACTGACGGACCTCGTCGAAGGGAATGTCGAGTCCTTCAGAGAACTGTGCGACGTTGTGCGGCAGCAGGGCGGCGTGCGACGTGTCCGACAGGGGAATGCCCGTGTCGAAGGTGCCGAAGGACTCGCCGGCCAGGGCCGACAGCGCGCGTGCGATCTGCGCGGAGAACATCATCGCCGACAGTCGCGGCATCATCTCCTGCGTCTTGCCGAGCATTGCAGCCATGCCCTCCGGCAGGGATGCGGCGTCCCCCAGGCCCTCGGGTCCGAACTGCTCCGACAGAGCGGCGGACAGGGCGCGCGACACGTTCAGCGCCACGGGCTCGCAGATGCGCTTCCACGTCGGAATCGTGTGCTCGACCCACGAGACCTTGCTCCACACGTCACGGGTGACCGGGCCGGAGGCGAAATCGGTGACCGCATCGAGCCACAGGTCCGCGACCGTCATCGCCTGACGCGCGGCCTCGGCCTCCGTGGCCGTGGGGGAGGGGTCGCCGCTCGCGTATGCCGCCTGCTTCGCGCTGTCCTCCACCATGCGCCAATTGACGGGTCCAGCCGTCGTGTTCATGAGGAACTGGAACTGGCCCATCGCCGCGCGCATACGCGTCGGATCGGAAAACTCCGGGGGAAGATTCGCGGGATCGAAACCCTGGGCCTGCAGGGCGTGTACGGCCTCGGCTGCCGCCTCCTCGCCCAGGATCGAGCGCAAGAAGTCCTCAAACGGGGTGTCGGAGTCAAACTCATTCATGAGCACAGACTAGCCGCCCCTTGTTCGCGGGGGCTGACAATCCTCTGTAAAAACGCTGAGAGCTGAAGGGATGGTGCGCGGCGCGCGTGCGCAGGGGGAGCGGGTGGGACACAATGACACGGTGAATGATGCGCAGATGACCACGGAGAACATCGAGCTGGTGCCGCTGCAGGAGGATGACTCTACCCGGCGTATCCCCATCATCAGCTGGCGACTCATTACGGCGGTCCTCGCCGCGCTCGCGATGGTGGCGATCCTCTTCTGGATCCCCGTTCCCTTCGTAGTCAACAGCCCGGGTCCGACCTTTAATGTGCTGGGATCCGACAAGGGCGTCCCTATGCTTCAGATCGAGGGAACGGACCCCGCGACGGGAGAGCCGATCCAGCAGGATGAGCCTCAATCCAGCTCGTACGATGCACCCGCGAAGCCGGGGCAGGGGCAGCTGCGCATGGTGACGGTGTCCGAATCGGGGGGGCCCGCGTCTCGCCTGAACTTCGCGCAGCTCATCGCCGCATACTTCGACCCGCACAGCAAGATCTTGGACTACGAGTCGGTGTATCCCACGGGAACGACACGTCAGCAGGTGAGCGATGCGCAGCTGGCGATGATGCGTAACTCGCAGACGACCTCCCAGGTTGCCGCCCTTGAATACCTCGGGTGGGACGTTCCTGCAACGATCACGATTGAGGGCGCGGTCGAGGGTTCCAACGCGGAAGGGAAGGTCGAGCAGGGAGACGTCCTCCGCGCGATCACCACCCCCGACGGCGTGCGTCACGAGATCACCAGCGCCGCCACTCCCTTTGCCCTTATGCGCTCGGTGCCGGCCGGTTCCACGATGACGCTGACGGTCGAGCGCGGAGGCGTCACGCAGGACATCTCCTTCGACTCGGTTGCCGCATCCGCCACCGAGACCGGCTCCAAGCTCGGCGTCTATCTCTCCGCTGACCCCGTCCTGCCCGTCGACATCACCGTCAACATCGACGGCGTGGGTGGTCCCAGCGCCGGCATGATGTTCTCGCTGAGCATCATCGATCGTCTGACCCCCGGCGATATGACCGGCGGCAACGTCATCGCGGGCACCGGAACCATGTCCTACGACGGGCAAGTCGGCGCGATCGGAGGCATCCAGCAGAAGCTGTGGGGCGCGCACCGCGATGGCGCCCAGTGGTTCCTCGCCCCCTCCAACAACTGCGACGAGGTCGTCGGGCACGTCCCCGACGATCTGCGCGTCGTGTCAGTGTCCACACTCGACGAGGCAGTGAGCGCCGTGCGCTCCATCGCCGACGGCACCGGCGACGCCCTGCCGACCTGCCAGTAGCGCGGGGGCGCTCTCAAGCCCACCCACCGCTTCACGTCAGGTGGGCGACAAAGGGCCCCGGCCTCGTCCATCTGGTCCGGACGAGGCCGGGGCCTCCTCTATGCTCTCAGGCTTCCTCGTCCGTCACCGGCTCGAGGGAAGCGCGCAGGGCGTCCACTAGCGCCGGGACTAGCGCCGAGCCCTGCCCGACCTTGTCGTCAGAGTCGAAGGCACGGGTGCGCAGCGCACACCACGACTCGCCCGTACGCATGACGCCAACGGCCAGACGCACGTCCGTGCGCAGGGGGTGATTCGAGATGAAGGCCAGGGCCTCGTCGGGGTCCTCGGGGGCCTGGTCCTCGACCTCCGGTGGAACGACGATGCGTTCGACCGTGATCGCCGCACCCGGCACCGTTTCCGGCCACGCCAGGTGAGCCAGGACCTGCTCGATGTCGTCGTCAGCCAGGTCCTCCTGGATGATCGCGCTCAGGTGGTCCTCGGTCCCATCCCAGCCCGCGCGCAGCTGCTCGGCGATGTCGGTGGGCAGGTTCGGGTCGGCCAGCAGCATCGCGGTCGGCACCAGCGCGTAGATGGACGGGGCGTGATCCCAGCCCACACGGGCCGCGCCCTTCTCGATATCGACAACCACGTTGGCCAGCGCGATCTCGCGCGCACTCGGCATCATCTCAACAGTCATGTCTCCCATAATCTCACGGAGAGCGAATAAGACAGAGACGAAGAAGTGCATGTGCGCGGCTACACTGGATTGAAGCTGATCGGTTTTACAGAGAGGACTGTCGTGAGCTTCAATTTTTCGGTCTTCCCCCCGGGGGGAGCGCGTGCACCGCGAGACCCCGACAGCCCACCCGTCGAGCTGAAGATGCATAAGCCCGGCCCCGGAGCTATCACTCTGGGCGTCCTGATCGCGATCGGCGCGATCATCTACGGCGCATCGATCGTGTGGACCGAGATCCTGTGGTTCCGCCAGATGAGCGCCACCCGCGTCATCCTCACCCAGTGGGGTGCGCACATCGGCCTGTTCGTCGTCGGTTTCATCGTGGCCACGGCACTCATTTTCCTCTCGATGTCCTACGCGTACCGGCATCGTGCGTCCTCGACGCGCGGGCAGGCCTCGGCCTCCCTGCGCGACTACCAGAAGGCTCTCGAGCCCGTACGCCGACTCGCGTTCTGGGGCGTCGCTCTGTTCTTCGGTTTCACGAACGGCGCTCGCCTGGCCACCGAGTGGCAGACGCTGCTCCAGTTCCTCAACCGCTCCTCCTTCGATCAGGTTGATCCCCAGTTTGGCCTGGACATCTCGTTCTTCGTGTTTGTCCTGCCCGCGCTGAAGGTCCTCGTGTCCTTCCTGCTGACCGTCACCGCCATCGCCCTCGTCGCGGCCATCATCGTGTCCTACCTGTACGGAACGATCCGCCTGGCGCCGCGCCCCCACGCCTCGAAGCAGGCGCGCCTGCAGTCCGGCATGATGGCCGCCTGCCTGTCGCTCTTCATCGGCGTGAACTACTGGCTGGGCCGCTACGAGCTGCTCACCTCGGACTCCGGCTCTATTCACGGCGCCATGTACTCCGATATCAACGCGACGCTGCCCGCGCACTCCATCCTGGCGGTCATCTCCTTCCTGGTCGCCGTCCTCTTCGTTGTCGCAGCCTTCCGCGGCACGTGGCGCCTTCCCGTCACCGGCGTGGCCGTCACCGTTGTTGCCGCACTCGTCCTGGCCGGCGCCTACCCGGCCCTTGTCGAGCAGTTCCGCGTGCGCCCCAACCAGCGCAGCCTTGAATCTCCCTATATTCAGCGCAACATCGACGCCACGCTGGCCGCCTACGGCCTGCAGGACGTCGACTATCAGACGAACTACGACGCTGCGACCACGGCCTCGGCCGGTCAGTTCGACACCGAGTCCCTCACCTCCCAAGTGCGTCTGCTCGACCCGCAGGTCATCACGAAGACCGTTCAGCAGCTCCAGCAGTCGCGCCTGTACTACGGCTTCAATTCCGGTATGAAGGTTGACCGCTACAACGTGGGCGGGGAGCGCCGCGACACGGTGATCTCCGTGCGCGAGCTCAACCTTTCGGGCCTGTCCGCCGAGCAGCAGACCTGGGTCAACCAGCACACCGTCTACACCCACGGCTACGGCGCGGTCGCCGCATACGGTAACCAGCTGACCAGCGACGGCCTGCCGTTATACTGGGAACAGTCCGTGCCTTCGGTCGGCGAGATGGGCGACTACGAGGAGCGCGTCTACTTCAGCCCCGGTTCGCCCGACTACTCGATCGTCGGTGCCCCCGAGGGGTCCGAGCCTCAGGAACTCGATTACCCGGACGACACAGCGGTCGGCGGCCAGGTCTCCACAACCTTCGTCGGCAACGGCGGCCCCTCCGTGGGCAACGTGTGGAACAAGCTCTTGTACGCGATCAAGTTCGGATCCACGGACCTGTTCTTCTCCTCGCAGACGAACGAGGCGTCGCAGATCCTCTACGATCGCGATCCCCTCCAGCGCGTCGCGAAGGTCGCTCCGTACCTGACGCTCGAACAGTCCGCCTACCCGGCGGTTGTCGACATGGACGGCGACGCCTCGACCCCCAAGCGTCTCGTGTGGGTCGTCGACGCGTACACGACCACGAACAACTATCCGTACGCGCAGCACGAGACCCTCTCGAATGCCACTGTGGACTCCCGGTCCACTGAGGTCGGCCAGTACGTCCAGGCGAACAAGATCAACTACATGCGTAACTCCGTCAAGGCTATCGTTGACGCCTACGACGGCTCCGTGCGCCTGTTCCGCTGGGATGACCAGGACCCGATCCTGCGCACCTGGGAAAAGATCTACCCCGGCAGCGTCGAGCCCGTCTCGGCGATCTCGGGTGATCTCATGAGCCACCTGCGCTACCCGGAGGACATGTTCAAGGTTCAGCGCAATCTGCTCGCCACGTACCACGTGACCGACGCTGCCGGCTTCTACTCCGGCGGTGACCGCTGGCGCCTGGCCGAGGAGACCTCCACCCACGGTGCGGCCTCCAGCTCGGACTCCTCCACGCGCGTGGATGCGGCGGGCAACCCCTTGCCCGCTCCGACTGCACTGCAGCCGCCGTACTACCTGACCATGCAGATGCCCGGCCAGGACAGCGCTGAGTTCTCCCTGACCTCGGTCTTCGTGCCCGGTGGCGGCGGCGAGGGCCGGCGCGAGGCGATGGCGGGCTTCCTCGCCGTCGACTCCGAGACCGGTAATACCCCCGGCCAGGTGCGCGAGGGATACGGCAAGCTGCGTCTCCTCGCCCTCCCGTCCTCTACGACCGTTCCCGGCCCTGGCCAGGTGCAGAACAAGTACGACTCGGACGAGAAGATCGCGACCCAGCTGAACCTGCTCAACCAGGCTGACTCCACGGTCATCCGCGGTAATCTCCTGACCTTGCCGGTGGGCGGCGGCCTGCTCTACGTGCAGCCCGTCTACGTGCAGGGTACGGGCTCGGCGTCATACCCGGTGTTGCGTTCGGTCCTGACGGCCTTCGGCGACAAGGTCGGCTTTGCGCCGACCCTCGAAGAGTCGCTGCGCCAGCTGGTCGCCGACGACGGAAGTTCGACCTCGACGCCGCAGACGCCTCCGGCGAGCGACGACGGCAGTCAGTCGGGAGCGACCCCGCCGGCCACCTCGGGCGACGCGAATACTCGCCTGACGCAGGCCATCAACGATGCCGCTGCGGCCATGCGCGATGCCGATTCGGCGATGAGTAAGTCCGATTGGACGGCCTACGGACAGGCCCAGACGCGTCTGCGCGACGCCCTCGCCCGCGCCGAGGCCGCCCAGCAGGAGCTCGGCTCTGCGACACCTGCGCCGACGCCCAGCCCGAGCCCATCCGCCACAAGCGGCGCACAAAGCGGCTCATAACCGCTGACTCAAGCCGCTGCGCGCCCGGCCCTGCCGACATACGTCGTGAGGGGGCCGGGCGCGCAGCCGTCTGTGGGGTGGGGAAGCGGCGTGAGAGAACGCTTTCCCAGCATGAGTTGTCGACCAGCATGCTCCGGCGTGCCGTTGCTATGGTGAGGGCATCTGTCCATGGGACCCATCGACATCGTGGAAGGAAGACGATGACTCTCCCCAATAATCCCTTCACTGAGCCTTCGGGCGTGCCTCAGCCGAGCCAGGTGTCAGCGGAAGCTTCGTCGCTGCCTGCACCGACGGGTACTCCCGTGATGGTGGCGCCAGCCGTCGCTCCTTATGGTGCCGCGCCCCTGCACACCGGCGCAGCGAGGTCGTCGCGATCCATGCACGCACGCATTGGCGCGTGGATGGTGATCGTCCTCCAGGTGATTACCCTGGTGCACGGATTCATTCCCTATCAGTTCGATCATCTCGACAATTACGTGAGCCGGTTCTCGAACCCGATGTTCTGGTTCTGGCGCCTGATGGAAATCGTCGTCATCGCGCTTGCGGTGCTCTATCTCCGCAAGGGCGCTGTCATCGCGCGCTATGTCGCCGCGTGCATCATTGTGGTGCTGTTCTTCATCGTCACTCCGGTTATGTTCGTTGTTAACGAAACTCCGTGGTACTACGCGTTCGTTCCGAACCCTGACATTTATGAGATGGGCGCCTTGGGTGCGCGCTTGCTCTTGATGCGCGCACTCGAATGGCTCTGTGTCGTTGCCGCGATCCTGCTCGCGATCCCTGACTTCAAGTCGGCGCCCGTGCCCTACGCGATGAGCGCTCCCGTCCCTGCCGCGGGACCTGCTCCGGCCGGACAAGTTCCGCTTCCGTCGGCGGCGCCCGAGGGCGCTTCTCCCGAGACCGCGCCCGAGGCCTCGTCCTCTCAAGCAACGAACGCGTCAGGTTTCGCTGCGCCCCAGTAAGTGCTCTGGAGGCGTGGGAACCCGCCCACTAACAGATACTGACCGCTGGGACGTAAATCACCGCGCCCGGTTTGTGCCCTCCCCCTTGATGCGCTAGAGTATCTAGAGCCGACGCGGGGTGGAGCAGTTCGGTAGCTCGCCGGGCTCATAACCCGGAGGTCGCAGGTTCAAATCCTGTCCCCGCTACCACCACAGACCCGGTCCCGTGAGGGGCCGGGTCTTTTGTTTCGCGCCCATGTTTCATGGTGTGAACGTCTTGACGTATACAACCCTCGGCGCGATAGTATTGGCTGTTCGCCATCAGGAACTGCACCTACGGGTGCGAGAGGAATACAGATGAGCACTATCGATCCGTCGCAGCTCACCGCTGCTGACATGAGTAATCCGGCGCTTTCGGCCCAGGATCTCGCGGATATCACTGCCGCTCGCCCGGACCTGCGTCCCTACGTCGCAACGCACCCGTCGCTGTACCCTGCCCTCGGGCAGTGGCTCGCTGATCAGGGTGTCGTTCCTGCGCAACCCCCGGCTGTCGAGGCGCCGGTTGTCTCCGAGTTTGAGGCCCCCGCGGAGGAGGCCGGCGAGCATGCCGAGCCTTTCGCTGGCGTCCACGAGGACGCGCAGACCGAGGCTGACCCTGCGCCGGTCGAGTCCCACGTCGAGCAGCCCGTGGTTGAAGAGTCCCATGTCGAGCAGTCCGTGGTTGAAGAGTCCCACGTCGAGCAGCCTGTGGTTGAAGAGTCCCACGTCGAGCAGTCCGTGGTTGAAGAGTCCCACGTCGAGCAGCCTGTGGTCGAAGAGTCCCACGTCGAGGCCGCCGCAGAGCCCGAGGCTCCCGTAGCCGAGGCCTCCGACGACAATCTTGAGCAGGCAATCCTTGAGGGCGCGGCGCAGTCCGAGGCCCCCGCGGGTGACGAGGCCACTGTGGCCCCGTCGACCGAGGAGCAGGTCGCGCAGTCTCCCTTCAGCAACCCGCCGCAGGCAGATGCTCAGGCGCAGGGCCAGCCCCAGGCAGATGCTCAGGCGCAGGGCCAGCCCCAGTATGGCGCGGCTCCCCAGCAGGGTCAGCAGGCCCCCTTCGGCCAGCCTGGCCAGCCCCAGTTCGGTGCGCAGCCGCAGCAGGGTCAGCAGGCCCCCTTCGGCCAGCCTGGCCAGCCCCAGTTCGGTGCGCAGCCGCAGCAGGGTCAGCAGGCCCCCTTCGGCCAGCCTGGCCAGCCCCAGTTCGGTGCGCAGCCGCAGCAGGGTCAGCAGGCCCCCTTCGGACAGCCCGGTCAGCCTCAGTATGGGCAGCCGGGTTACGCTCCGGCCGGCCAGTCGGCGGGTCAGCAGTTCGAAGCTGCCGCCCAGCAGTTCGGCGCTGCCGCGAACTCGGCGTTCAACCAGTTCCAGACGGCTGTCGTCGCTGAAACCGGTAAGGTGAGTGGCCGTTCCGTTCGCGCGACCTACTCGCTTATCGGTATTGCTGCGTCGGCGGTCCTCATCCTCGTTTCGATGCTGCTGCCGTACTACAGTGGCTATGGTGACAGTTACTCGATGTTCAACTGGATGGGTGGATACTCGGTGTTCCACTTCATCTTGCTGATCGCTGTCGTCGGCCTGGGCGCCGCTTACTGGTTCACGAACCAGAAGTGGGCGTACCTCTCGGCGGGCATCGGCGCACTTGTGGTCGCGTTGCTTGGTTTCGTCCAGTTCATTCGCGCGCTCACTCATCCCTACCTCGATGCCGGCTTTGGCGCGTTCATGCTGGGGTTGTTCTCCGTCGCACTCGGCGTTGCGGGTGGCCTCTTGCTCATGGAGCTGAAGAACGGTGCGGTCGCTCCGATCGATAACCCCAATGCGTTCGGTGGCGCGTTCGCCGGCGTTCAGATGGGCCAGCAGCAGGGCCAGTTCGGCCAGCAGCAGGGTGGCTTCCAGGCTCCCCAGGGTGGTCAGCCTCAGTTTGGTCAGC
>CAUTDS010000027.1:0-27569 GCA_963537175.1 uncultured Actinomycetes bacterium | reverse complement strand
GGTTGAGGCCCCCGCGTTCCCCCTCGCTCCCCCGCCGCCGGCACCCGCCGCTAGCGGATACGAGCGCGACGGCGAGGTGAGTCCCGAGAACTACCCCCATCCTGCTCCCCTGACGGACGGCCCCGCGACGCATCAGATTCCGCGCGTGCAGGCGCCCGAGGCGATTCCCGCTCCCCCGGTTGAGGACGCCACCGAGGTCATGGACTCCGTCCCCCCGATGCCCGTCGCTCCCGCGCAGGACGCCCCGGCCTCGGGAAGCGAGGATGGCTCCTCCAAGCGCTCCGGCACGCTCATCGACCCGACGAAGCCCGCGCTGATCTTCGGCGTCGTCCTGGTGCTCTTCGGCGCGATCTGGGGTCCGTGGATGGCCACCCGACCGGTCACCAACCTGGATCTGGCCCAGTCCCTGCGCGCCGGGGTCTCCCAGCAGCAGTCCGACGAGGAGCCCAGCCCCGCGCTCACCACGACGCCCCCGCCGGCTCAGACCACGACCCCCGTGATCTCCTCCGTGCAGGTCCTGTCGTGGAACAACGACGACGGCGACCACCCGGACCGCGCGATCAACATGATCGACTCGAACCCGTCGACGTCCTGGTCCTCGCGCTGGTTCGATAACAACCAGTTCCGCGACGAGACGTCCGTGACGATCGTCGTCAAGCTCCAGCAGAAGGCCACCGTGTCCTCGGTGACGCTCAACATGGACCCGGCGACGTCCGGCGGCGAGGTCGTCGTGCGTAACGTCACGGACCCGGCGAACCCGCGCGGCGGAACAGAGCTGGCCATGTCGGCGTTGTCTCCGACGACCACGATTCAGCTGCCCACGGCCGTCGAAACCGACTCGATCGCGCTGCAGTTCCGCTCCATGCCCAAGAGCCAGGACGGACGCAACTGGGCGTGGATCTCCGAACTTACAGTTCAGTAACCCTGAAGGAGGGTACGCATGTCTTTCGTGACGATTCCGGGCCTGGTGACGGCCGAGTCCACCGATACCACCGCGCAGACCGCCGAGGTGCAGGTCCCGTCGGCCGAGGTGCCCGAGGGCACCACCGTCCATGACGTTGTCATCGTCGGCTCGGGTCCCGCCGGCTATACGGCTGCGGTCTACACGGCCCGCGCCGGCCTCGCCCCCATCGTGCTGGCCGGCCAGCTGGCCGCGGGCGGCGCGCTCATGAACACGACCGAGGTCGAAAACTTCCCCGGTTTCCCGGAGGGCATTCAGGGCCCCGAGCTCATGGACAACATGCGCGAGCAGGCCGAGAAGTTCGGCGCGGACGTTCGCTACGAGGACGTCGTCGCCGTCAACCTCGAGGGCGACGTGAAGGCCGTGGCGACCGAGGACGAGGTCTTCTACGCGCGCGCCGTCATCCTGGCCACCGGCTCCGAGTACCGTCACATGAACGTTCCCGGCGAGGACGAGTTCTCCGGCCGCGGCGTCTCCTACTGCGCGACCTGCGACGGCTTCTTCTTCAAGGATCGTCGCCTGGCCGTCATCGGCGGCGGCGACTCCGCGATGGAGGAAGCCACCTTCCTGACGAATTTCGCGTCCGAGGTCATTGTCGTGCACCGCCGCGACACCCTGCGCGCCTCGCGCGTCATGGCCGAGCGCGCCCTGAACAACCCGAAGATCTCCTTCGAGTGGAACGCGACCGTCGAAGAGGTCCTGGGCGACGAGGCCGTGACCGGCCTGCGCCTGTCCTCCACGGTGGATGGTTCCACGCGCGAGATCGCCGTGGACGGCGTCTTCGTCGCGATCGGCCACCTGCCCCGCACGGGCTTCCTGCGCGGCCAGGTCGCCCTCGACGAGGCCGGCTACATCACGGTCGACGAGCCGTCGACGCGCACGTCCGTCGCGGGCGTGTTCGCGTGCGGTGACGCCGTGGACCACACGTACCGCCAGGCCATCACGGCGGCCGGCTCCGGCTGCCGTGCGGCACTGGACGCGGAGCGTTGGCTGGCCTCCCTGGGCGACCAGGCGTGACCTCCTCCCCCGCTGCACCCAGCGCTGCGAGCGCTGGCGCGCCCCGGCCTCGTACCTGTCCGTGCGGGTCGGGGGCGATGCTCGCGCAGTGCTGCGGGCGCTACCTGGATGGCGAGGCGGCTCCGACCGCCGAGGCGCTCATGCGGTCGCGCTACACGGCGTTCGCGCTGCGCGATGAGGACTACCTGTTCCGCACGTGGCACCCGCGCACGCGCCCCGCTCCCCCGTACTGGGTGGAGGGGACGCAGTGGACGGGTCTGCAGATTCTCGGGGCCGAGGCCGGGGGTCCTTCCGACGAGGAGGGCACCGTGACGTTCGTGGCCTCGTGGCGGGACATGGAAACCGGCGAGACCGGGCAGATGCGCGAGCGTTCGCGCTTTTCGCGCCGGGCCGGGCGCTGGATGTACGAGTACGGCGCCAACGACTGACACTACGGTAGGATTTCACTATGATTGCTCGTCGCCTCCTGTCTCCCCCCGTGATCATCGGGGTTCTCCTCGTCGCGGCTGTCGCCGTCGCGGGCGGATTCATCACGAGTCCCCTGTCGATCGACACCACCGTGTGGTCTGACTTCATCGCGTCGCGCAGCCCGGCGATGAACACGTTCATGGCGGGCGCGTCGTGGCTCTTCGACCCCAAGCGTGCTGTCGTGGTGGCGTTGGTCGTGGCGGGCGCCGTGTGGTGGTTTATCAAGAAGGTCATGAACGCCCTGTACATCCTGTGTTCCGTGGTGTTTTCGGCCGCAAACAGCTACATCATCAAGCACGTGTACGAGCGTCCTCGCCCCGAGGAGGCGCTGCGCCTGATCACCGAGGACGGCTACTCGTTCCCATCGGGTCACGCGACGGTCGTGACCGCGCTGTTCGTGTCGCTGGTCCTGGTCCTGACGACGACGCGCGTCGGTCGGCGTCTGCGCTACCTGCTGTGGGCCGCCGCGCTGACGTTCATCGTGTTTATTTGCGTAACGCGCCTGTACCTGGGCGTCCACTGGGTGACCGACGTGATTGGCGGCTTTAGCGTGGGTCTCGGCTCGTCGATGATCCTGGCGCCGTTCATGATTGGGCCTAATGCCCTGAAGTTATTCCGGTAGTTATCGGAGCTCATGTGTTGCGGGGAGCGCCCGGGGCCACGGCCCCGGGCGCTCCTGCATACGCTGTGTACAGCTGCGGTGCAGGTCAGCGCTGGTATTCCAGAGTGCGCCACAAGACGCGGCGCATGGTGTTCCCGTTGGTCTGCATAGGTTTGCGTGTGCGACAGCTCCCCGCGCCTTCGCTGCCTCCTTCATGCACCCACAACACCCGCCGCGGTTGCCTCCGAGGTTTGCACACTGCGGCAAGACCGAGCACATGCCACACGAGACGAGGCGTCCAGGCCCACACCCGCGAAATTGTTCGCCCAACACGGGGCCTCCAGCGGCCTATCCGCGAAAAAACTCGCCCAACACTGCCCCTCCAGCAGCACTTCCGCGAAATAACTCGCCCAGCAAGCCCAAAACCACCAATTTTGGGGTGTTTTCAGCGCGCTGGGCGAACTTTTTCGCGCTCACGCCCACATCAAGCCGCGCAGGGCGAACTGTTTCGCGCACAGGACGCGGCAACGTGGCGACAATGTAACCACCGGCACCACTGCAGCAGCTGATGCAGGCCAACGTGAAACCGCCATCACCACTGCGCGCCCCTCAACAGCGACCGTTGAAACCGACAACACCTTTGCAACCGAAAAACGCACGAAAAACACCCATTTCTTACCCGCAAAGGCGACACCGGTTTCAACTGACCCACCACACTGGCCCGCAAAGGCGACACCGGTTTCAGACAACCGCGCCTCGCACAGCCACGAGCGCCGCCTGTGCGGAGGGCACCGGAGGGACCGGAGGGCACGGGCGGAATTCGAGGCGCGGCGCCGAACGAAGTGAGGTCGCCTAGCCTCGCGGGCGGGCAGGCCACGCGGCGGCTGGAAATCAGGCGGGGCACAGCAACACTGAAGATCAAGCGGGCCGCCGCCCACCGGCATACACAGCGGCCCGGCCCATCAAGGCAGACCCCACGGCGGCGCCCGCAACACCCGTGGGGCCACGAACACCAGCCACACACCCACCCAGGTACGCGAAAGGGGCGGGTACCGAAGTACCCGCCCCTTGTCGGCTCACTCAGCCACTGCCTCGTTGAGGCTTAAGGCCGAATGACCGTCAGTCCTGGCGACGGCGACGCATCCACAGGAACATGCCGCCCACGACGGCCGCTCCGAGGCCCGCTCCGCCGATCAGACCGTCAAAGCCGGTGCGCGCAAGGCGCTGGGCCAGGCCGGTGCTCGGCTTGGTGGCCGGGACTTCCGGCGCGACGTAACCGAAGTTCACACCGGTGACCTTCTGGTTGTCGAAGCCGATCGTGATCTCACCGGACATGGAGTCGGCGATACCGTCCGGGTCCTCGGTCTGGTCGAGGCCGGCGAGGTCACCGTCCGGGTGGACCTTGACGCGGTAGGTGCCGGCGGGCAGCTTCTCGAAGGAGTAGTTGCCGTCCTTATCGGTCGTCGTGGTGGCCACGACGTTGCCGTCCTTGTCGAGCAGGTCGACCGTCACGCCGGAGAAGGTCTCCTCACCATTCGTGTAAGACTTCGAGCGATCTGAGTCGCGGTAGACGCGACCGGCGATCGAGTAGTCCGGCACGTAGCCGAAGTTGACCTTCTCCTGCAGGGAGTGATCCGGGCCCATCGTGTACACCGCGGAGGTGTCGTCGACGGTTGCGTCGGGGTCCTCGGTCTGGTCGTAGTCCTTGATGGACGAGGAGCGCACGACCTTGACGGTGTACTTGCCGTCGGGCAGGTGCTGGAAGGCGTAGTTGCCATCCGCGTCGGTGTCGAGGGTCTGGAGGACCTTGCCGTCCTCGTCGAGGAGCTGGACGCTCACGCGCTCGAGGCCGGGCTCGTCACCGTTGATCGTCTTGTCGCGGTTGTCGTCGCGGTAGACGGTGCCCTTGATGGTGTTGTTCGGGACGTAGCCGAAGTCGACGTCGCCCTTGGTGGGGTTCTTCTCGTCGAGGGTGATCGGCTCGGACGCGTTGTCCAGCTTGTTGTCGGGGTCGCCGGTCTGGTCGGTGTCGGTGAGGACACCGTCCTTGACGACCTTGACGGAGTAGGTGCCGTCGGGCAGGTGCTCGAAGGAGTACTTGCCGTCCTTGTCGGTCGTCGTGGTGGCGATGACCTTGCCGTCCTTGTCGAGGAGCTGGACCGTCACGCCGGAGTAGCGTCCTTCGGTGTCGCCCTTCTTTCCGTCGCGGTCACCGTCGCGGTAGATGGTGCCGTTGATGGAGTTGTTGGCGATGTAGCCGAAGTTGACGTCCGTCTCGGTGCGGTGGTCGTTGCCGAGCGAGATGACGCCGGAGGTGGAGTCCTTGGTGGAGTCCGGGTCCTCGGTCTGGTCGAGGTCGGTGAGGGCACCGTCCTTGACGACCTTGACGGTGTAGTCGCCGGCGGGCAGCTTCTCGAAGGAGTAGGCGCCGTTCTCGTCCGTCGTGGTGGTCGCGACGACCTTGCCGTCCTTGTCGCGCAGCTCGACGGTCTGGTTGGCGTAGCCCTTCTCGGTTGCGCCGTGCGTCTCGTTGCGGTCACCGTCGCGGTAGACGAGGCCGTGGATCGAGTAGTCGTCGGCGTAGCCGAAGTTGACGTTGGTGACGTCCGGGTCGGTGCGCGTGAAGGTGATGGCCTGCGAGCGCGAGTCCGTCTTACCGGAGGGGTCCTCGGTCTGCTCCTTGTCGGCCAGCGGGCCGGTCTTGTCGACCTGGACGGTGTAGGTGCCGTCGTTCAGGCCGGTGAAGGAGTAGTTGCCGTTTGCGTCGGTCGTGGTGGTACCCACGACGTTTCCGTCCTTGTCGAGGAGCTTCACGGTGACGCCGGACAGGTCGATATCGCCCGTGTTCTTCGTCTTGTCGCGGTTCTGGTCGAGGTAGACGTTGCCGGAGATCGCGTGCTTCTTGATGTAGCCGAAGTTGACGTTCTCGCGGACCGGGTTGTCGGCGTTCAGGGTGATCGCTCCGGAGGCGTTGTCCTTCGTGCCGTCCGGGTCCTCGGTCTGGTCGAGGTCGGCGATGTCGCCGGCCTTGGTGACCTTGACCGTGTAGGTTCCGGCGTCGAGGCCGGTGAAGGAGTAGTTGCCGTCCGCGTCGGTCTTGGTGGTCGCGACGACGCTGCCGTCGGCGCCGATCAGCTCGACCGTGATGTCCTTGAAGGGGTCCTCACCGTTGTCGAACGAGGAGGACTCGTTCGCGTCGTAGTACACCTTGCCGGAGAGGCGGTGCTTGACGGTGATGGACGCCGTCGAGGAGTTGTTGCCGGGAACGAGGTCGTACTCGGGCGGGTTCACGAAGGCAGCCGTGTTGTTCAGGGTCTTGCCGTCGGTATCGGCATTCAGCGTGACGGTCACGAAGAGCGAGGCGTATTCGCCGGCGAGCATGTCGCCGATCGTCCACGTGGTGCCGTCGAAGGTGCCGGCCTCGTCGGTGCCCTTACATTCCTGCGGCAGTCCGGTCGTGTAGCCGGAGGCGCACTTGTGCGTTTCGGCGGACACGAAGGTGGTGCCGGCGGGGAAAGCTTCCTTGACCTTGAGGTCGGGGGCCTTGCCCTGGCCGATGTTGCCGGCGTCGATGCGGTAGGTGACCTGGTCGCCGGGCTTCAGCTTGGACGCGTCGGAGACGACGGTCTTATTGAGGGCGACGTCGAGCGCGAGGGCCATGGCGACCTTGATCGGCTCGGCGGGCAGGATGGCGCGGTTGTTCGAGGCCTGGGTGGCCGCGATCGCGACGGACTCGTAGGCGATGCCGGTCGCGTTATCGGGGGCCTTGATGGGAGCGATGATCGGGATCGACGCGCCGGCCTTGATCGGGGTGGCCTTGCCGTTGATGTAAATGCGGTAGGACTTCACATCCGCCCACGAGGACGGGGTGGTGGTCCAGTTGTTGTCGCATCCGGCGGGGCCGGCTGCCATGGCGTCCCCCTGCTTCATGACTTCGCCGCGGCAGGGGTTGTAGGAGGTGGAGTACTCGATGGTGACCTGCGAGGGGTCGATGCCCGTGCCTGCGCCGACCTGGAGGGGGCCGGTGAGGATGGGCGCCCACTCGGAGCCACGAGGATCAGAGCCCAGGATGGCGGTGTCACCAACGTGAGGCAGGATGCCGTACACGGTCATGTCGGACAGGTCCGCGTTACCGGAGTTGGTGGGGGTGATGCGGTACTGGCCGTCTTCACCCTGGCGGATCATGGACACGCCGTCGGTGTACTTCTTGTAGGTCGAGCCTTCCACGGAGCCGAGGCTCTCGAGGACGACGTCTGCGCCAGCCTGCTCGGAGACCGTAAAGGTCGAGGAGACGGGGCAGACCTGGTCGGCCGTGTTGCCGTCACCGTTGACATCGTAGGTGTCGTCGGTGGAGCCGTAGAAGCAGATCGTGGTCTTCTTGGAGGTCAGCGCGTACTCGGGTTCGGCCGCAGAGATGTAGGCCTCGTTCTTGTGCGTGCCGGCGCTCATCGAGGGGCCGACCTTGCCGCGCAGCTGGATGGTGGTGCCACCCTTGGTCTGGTAGCCGGGCCAGGTGACCTGGACGAGCTGGCGGGTGCAGCCGGTGGCGTCGGTGACGTCGCGGACCGTGACGGTCTTTTCCTTGCCTGCGGGTCCGCCGGTGACGGAGCCCTCGACGAAGGTCATGCCACAGGGCAGCAGGTCGGAGATGACGGGCTGGGAGTCAACGACGGTCGAGGTGTTGTTCGCGGTGACGCTGAAGGTGACCTCGGAGCCGGGGGACGCCAGGTTGCCCTTGATGGTGGACTTGGCGTTGTAGTACTTGGGCAGCGCGGTGCCCAGGGTGAGGATGTCGCAGTAGTCGTCGGCGGGGATCTGGATGGATCGGGAGCCGTCGAGGGACTTCATGGACCAGTCGGAGACACAGTTCTGGACGCGCACGTACTGGTCGGACTTGCCGGCCTTCCATGCGGCGGAGTTGGTGTCGGCCTGGACGTAGGTGGTGCCGTCCTCGGTCGTGGGGGTACCGGCGCCGACGGGGCCGGCGACGTTGAGGATGGAGGACTCACCGGCGGGGATCGTCTGCTTGTAGTGGAAGACGGTCAGGTACTCGTCGGCGGCGAAGGAGGAGAAGTCAAATGCCTTGCCGCGGTAGACGGTCTGAGTGCCGGTGTTGCCCTTGTTGGTCCAGTAGGTGATCTCGATGGGCGTCGTCGTCTGAGTGTCGATCGTGTGGACGCGCATGAGGGGCTTGTCGCAGTCCTTGGAGCCGTCGGTCGGGGACACGAGGCCACAGGTCAGGTAGTCGGTGTACTCCATGACGACCGGGACGTTGGAGTTGTTGGAGTAGCTGTACAGCCAGTTACCCTGCTTGCCGCGCTCGAACTGGCTCATGGCGCGCTTGTTGAAGCCGCCACCGTAGCGGATCTCGCTGTCGAAGCGGTGCGTGAAGGAGGCGTCGGCGGTGACAACGTTGGTCTCGTTGTGCATCTCCTTGCCGGTGAGCTTCGCGGTGTTGGTGACGGTCTCGTCCGTGCAGGTGTCGTCGTAGTGGACGGTGACGGACAGGACGATGTTCATGAACGCGGGGTTGACGTCGCCGACGTTCCAGGTGACGGTGTGGGTCGCGGCGTCGTAGGAGCTTTCCACGGTCGCGGCCGTGTTCGTCTTGGTGTTACCCGAGGCCGAGGAGGACACGTACTTCGCGCACTTGGGCAGCGGGTCGGTGATGACGACGTCGGTCATGTTGGACTTGCCGTTGAGGCCGTCCACGTTGGTGTCGTACTTCGGCGTGATTTCGTAGGTGACATCGACGTTCTTGGGGGTCGCAACCGGTCCGGTCTTGCTCAGGAGGGGCGTCGGCTCGGACTTGATCGTGACGGTCGCCTGAGAGGTTTCCTTGCTCTCGCCCGAGGTGAAGGTCGCGACCGGGGTAACGGTGGAACCGCCGGGGGTCACGCCGCGCGGGGCGGTGAAGGTCAGGACCGTCTGGAACGAGGAGCCAGCAGCGACGGTTCCGAGGTTGTAGGTGACGAGGCCGTCGGCGTTTGCGGTCGGGCGCTTAATCTCGGGGGTGACGACCTTCTTGCCGGCGGTGGCCGTGGCGTTGACGCCGTCGGGGGCCGAGTCGGGGTTGGGGTCACCCGCGGGAGTCACGGTGTGGGGCAGCGTGATGGTAACGACCGAGTCGACGCAGTCCTCCGTGGTGGAGGCGCAGGAAAACTCGACGACGTATCGCTGCTCAACACCGGAAAGGTACGAGGTCTCGTCGGGTGTGATAGCGAGTTTGAGCGTCGGGGCCGCCGCATATGTGGGCAGCGTCGTGACGCCGAGCATAACGAGGGCGGTCGTGACCAGCATGGCAAGCAGCTGGGCCGGCTTGGAGGCCTTCGACCACGTATGGTTGGTGTGCACAGCCTTCTCCTGAATGTGCGAAAAGCGTATATTTCAAGCCAATTCTACGGGTTTCGCAGCAAGTGTGAAGGGGTATTTTCCGAGGTCAGAAGGCCTCCAACTTCCCCTCCATAGGTCAGTTTTAATGACGCTCATGAGTCGAGACAAACTACCGTCCACACGGTTTATACACAACTGTGTATACCGCTGTGGATAAATACGGCGCTTCGCTGCAGCTGATGGGCCACTTTCCACAATTTTTGTGACGGAGCACCCGAATATTCCACGAATAACCAGGTGGTCGGACAAATTTCATCCGAGCGCACAATATGGCCTCAGCGGCGCCGCTGAGCTGCTTAAATTGTCAAAGCTCACAAACGAAAACCCGCATCGACCAGCCCTCATCCAGCAGGCGCGCCATCACCGGACCTCAGACGTCTCTTGTGGCACCAGTCGCCGCTCACGTACGATGACCAGCGATGACCACACTGATCTGGCTTCGCGACGACCTCCGTCTGGCTGACCACCCGGCCCTGACGGCCGCCTGCTCGGCATCACACGGACCCGTGGTGGCACTGTGGATCCACGAAACCCGCAGGACCGATGAAGACAACAACCGGCACGGCCCACGCCCGCTCGGTGCGGCCACCCGGTGGTGGTACCACCACAGCCTGCAACAGCTGGCGCCGCGGCTCGCCGACCTGGGCATTCCACTCGTCTTCGCCCAGGGTGATGCCGCGAACGTCATGCGCCGAGTCGTGGACACCTTGCAACCTACCTCCGTGCACTGGACACGACGCTACGCCCCGGCAGCCTGCCGATTGGATGCCTCCATCAAGCAGGAGCTGAAATCTCGCACCGACGTGCACAGCCACCCCGGGAGCCTGCTCGCCGAACCCTGGCTGATGCAGACGGCCAACGGCTCCCACTACCAAGTTTTCACGCCGTTCAGCCACGCCCTCGCCGATCTGCCCCTCGGTCCTCTCCTGCCCGAGCCCTCACCGGTTGACGAGCCGCGCGGTGCGGCCACAGCCCTCGCCACGTTGCAGGCAGAGGGTGTCCTGCAGAACTTAGAGGACCTTGGCTTGCTCGACGAGGGCCCCGCCTGGTGGGAAGACACCCTCGCACAGCACTGGGAGCCCGGTGAATTGGCGGCCCGGCGCCAACTGGACGCCATCGACAGCTGGTTGCCCGGCTATGTCACGCGCCGTGACCTGCCCGGGGAGGAAACATCCACCAGCAGGATTTCGCCGAGGCTGCGGTGCGGAGAATTGTCGCCGCGCCAAGCCGTGATCGCAGCCCGTAGCAGCACAGCCGAGGGCGAGGATATCGCCGCTTGGACCAGGCAACTCTACTGGCGCGAGTTCTGCTGGCACCTGCTCCACCACCGCGAACATCTAGAGGACACCCCCATGCGTCCAGCTTTTGCGGAATTCCCCTATTGTCCCGACGACCATCTGGTGCGAGCCTGGCGACAGGGCCGCACCGGCATTGACCTCGTCGACGCCGGCATGTGGCAACTATGGCAGACGGGCTGGATGCACAACCGCGTACGCATGGTCGCCGCATCGCTGTTCACCAAGAACATGCTCCAGCCATGGCAAGACGGCGAGCGGTGGTTCTGGGAGACTCTCGTGGACGCAGACGAGGCCAATGATCCTGTTTCTTGGCAGTGGGTGGCCGGCAGCGGCGCGGACGCTGCGCCCTACTTCCGCATCTTCAACCCTGAACTCCAGCGCACCCGCTTCGATGCGCACAGGCGCTACGTCACTCGCTGGATCCCGGAGGGAATATCTCGGCCTACCGTGCCCGTCGTCGACCTGGCCGAGTCACGACGCGAGGCGCTCGCCGCCTACCAGCAAGTACGCGGAGCATCCACAGCCCATGCCTGACCGAAGCGGCCAACACAGCGGCTATGCCGACGCCAGAGCCCACCTCACCAACGCCCTTGCCTGCGCCCAAGACAGCAAAAAGGCCCGAACCGAAACCATCCACGATGGCAAGGGTCCAGGCCTTGTACGTCGAGTGGAGCTAACGGGACTCGAACCCGTAACCCCCTGCTTGCAAAGCAGGTGCGCTACCAATTGCGCCATAGCCCCGTTGGAGAGACTCAGTCCTCCACGGCGTCCGTGACGGACGTCCACAGGTCAGCGTTATCAGAAAGATCAACGAGAATTTGTCGGACGGCGATGCCGACGGCCACGACGGATCCGACAGCCACGCAACAGGTGACCCATTTCTTCATGATGATCCTCCGCTTTCGCTCGCCTGCGGATGGTGGGCCTAGGTGGGCTCGAACCACCGACCTCAGTCTTATCAGGACTGCGCTCTAACCTACTGAGCTATAGGCCCAACCGGCACCCTTTCGGGCACTCGGATATAGTACACAGCACAGGGCCATCCGGCAAAATCGAGCGTTCGTGACGTCTAACACGACCGCGATCGTCCGGCCCTCGATGGAGAGGAGGAGGCCTCGTGACTACCGTCGTCGAGCATGCCCGAGACTCGCGCACACCGCTACGAGCGGACCTCTCCCCCGCCGACGCCCTCACACTCTCCTGCCTGGTCTACGTGGATTTTCACGCGCTGCCCGGGCCTCGTTCCCCGCGCGGGTGCCTGCTCCGAGAGGTCGCCCAGGCCTCGTCCATCCAGGCTTTGTATCGCTATTCATTGGCGTCCCACGCCGATCGTCCCCTCCTCGAGGCCGCCGGCGCGAGCGCGCGTTTCGGGGGCCTGCGCGTGCGTGACGCGGTCACTCGTCTGACGTCGCGGCCGCTCGCGCAGTTCGGCGCCGTCACCTTCGTCGACGAGGCCGGGGCAACCTACGTGGTTTTCCGCGGGATGGACGCCAGCGCGGTCGGGTGGGCGGAGGATGCCCGCTTTGCTCTCGATTTTCCGACGGACTCACAGCGGTGGGCCGCGAACTACCTGGCGTATGCTGCCTCGCGGGCCGAGGGGTCTATCGTTGTGGTCGGTCATTCGAAGGGCGCGAACCTCGCGCTGTACGCTGCTGCTGCGGCCACTCCCCCGGCGCTCGAGCACGTCTACGCATTTGATCCTGTTGGATTTCCCTCGTCGGTTGTCGAGGGTGGTTTTTTCGAGAGCATCGACGGGCTCATGCGCATCTACGTGACGGCCGGTTCGTGGGTGAGTCCCCTCCTCCCCCTGCCCGCGCCCGCCATCGTCGTCGCGTCATCCTGGCCGGGTCCGCTCAGCCACAACCCGTACGCGTGGCGCGCGGAAGGGCCTTTACTTGCTCCCGATCATCGTCCGGCGTCGCGAGCGGGAGCCTTGTTGCGTCGGCTTCTTCGGGCGGCCCTGCGGGCACGCCCGACGCGGATCGGCACCGAGTAGCGACACCGGCTCCGCTGGTGGCCACTTGGACCGTTTGTCGCGCACATTCACCCACTAATCCGAGCATGGGCCCCCTAATGCGCACATGGGCCCGCTAATACGCACGTGGGCCCGCTAATACGAACCTGGGCAGCCCCGCCCACGCGCTAAATAGCGGGTTTGCGTGCGACATAACGGGTTACCGCTCGCAATAGCGGGTTTGCGTGCGAACAACACGCACGACAGACGCCGTTGCGCCCAAAACGCAGACCGCTTCGCCACTACCAGCCCAGTCTTCCGCGTTTTTCGCTGAGGCGGTCTGCACTTTGGGCACTACACCCCTGACACTCAGACACCAATCGGGGGAATTGCACGACATGAGGCTCCGACACGACGGCGACACGCAGCCAGAGGGCTTCGTGTCGTGCAAAACCCCCACTATTTCCTGCATGAAGGGCACCGCGTCACCTGTGATGCCCGGCCACGATGCCGGTAGACGCAACAAAATCGGTCCAGCACACCCTCTCCCCCACTGAACCCGCGAAAAAGTTCGCCCAGCACAGTCCCACCACCGGCACTTCCGCGAAAAAGTTCGCCCAACACGGGGCCTCCAGCGGCATCTCCGCGAAGAAACTCGCCCAGCAAGCCCAAAACCACCATTTTTGGGGTGTTTTCAGCGCGCTGGGCGAACTTTTTCGCGCTCGCACCCATATCAAGCCGCGCGGGGCGAACTTTTTCGCGCACAGAACGCACCAACGTGGCGACGTTGAAACCAATGACACCTCTGCAGCCACTGATGCAGGCCACCGTGAAACCCCCATCATCACTGCACACCCCTCAACAGCAACCATTGAAACCGACAACACCTCTGCAACCAAAAAACGCACGAAAAACACCCATTTCACGCCCGCAAAGGCGATGACGGTTTCAGCTGAGGCTCAGCCTGCGCGAGCAAAGGCGACGCCGGTTTCACGCGAGAGATTTGTGATGCCCGCAGGCTATGGCGGGGCCTGGCCGGTCTTTAATCCGACGCGCCGAGCCACATATCAGCGACCAGGCCCACTGGTGTGAAGGGCGCCGGAGGGTCCGGAGGGCACGGGCGGGCTTCGAGATCGACCACTCCGAGCCGCAGGCTCGCGTGTGGCGATCTCGCGGGCAGCCGGGCCCGACGGCGCCCAGAACACCAGCGGAGCCGCAAGCAACAAGCTCAATCGCTAATTCCGGCTGCGGTGCCGCGGGCGGTGCCAGGGCCAGGCTGCGGTGCCCGCGGGCGGTGCCAGGGCCAGGCCAGGTACCAAGACAACGCATCGAGCCACACACCAGCGCCCCGGCCCCACAGGTGTGAAGGACGCCGGAGGGACCGGAGGGCACGGGCGAGCCTCCAGACGCGGGGCCTGGCTGCGGTGCCCGTGGGCGGCGGCAAGGCCTGGCCGGACAACGAGCCGACGCGCCAAACCGCACGTCAGCACACCAGACCCCACAGGGGTGAAGGGCGCCGGAGGGACCGAAGGGCCAGGCCGCGGTGCCGGTGGGCGGCGGCAGGGCCAGGGCGGGCCTCGAGATCGACCACTCCGAGCGAAGCTCGCGTGTGGCGATCTCGCGGGCGGGCCGCCGCCCACCGGCACACACAGCGGCCCGGCCCATAAAAGCAGACGCGGCGCCCGAAACACCCGTGGGGCCACAAGCAACACCAACAATCGGACAAGCCGCCGCCCACCGGCACACACAGCGGCCCAGCCCATCAAGGCAACCCACGCGGCGGCCGGAGATCAGGCGGCGCCACAAGCACCGCGAGAACCCTCGCCAGGCATAGCAAAAGGGGCCGGCATGAGCCGACCCCTTGCGCGAGTGCCCTCACTCATCCATGAGGGACACCTTGACGCCACCCACCAGCGAGGCGACGACGTTGTAGAGCATGGCTCCCAGCGTCGACAGGGCGGTGAGCAGAACGACGTTGATGACGGCGACGATGGTCGCGTAGGAGATGACGCGCGGCAGGCGAGCGTAGTCGAGAAGGTCCGCGTAGCGGCCGGCACCCATGGTCTTAAGGAATTCCTCAAGCTGGCTGAAGACGTGCATGGCGTCGACCATGAGCCACAGGACGATCGTGGCGACGACCATTGCGATACCCAGGGCGACCGACAGGAGGAAGGAAACCTTCATGACGGTCCACGCGTCGATGCGCGCGATAGCCAGGTCAACTCGGCGGGGAGCGTCGCTGCGGGTGCTCGAGACGTGGTCGCTCATGGGTTTCCTTCCAGATCGCACTTCCTACCTGCCAGGCTACCGCATCGCCTGGCACCGGCGCTGCTTCCGCGCCGCTTTGGCAGATTGATCACGGGACGAGGCGGTGGCCTCGTCCCGTGATCGTGCGTCACTTGTCAGCGTCTGCGGTGTCGTCGCCACCTGCGGGGGCCGAGGCCTCGTCCGCGGGGGTGTCGGTCCCCTCCGCGGCATCCACGGCCTCGGTGGCCTCAGTGTTCTCGCTCTCGTCGGTCTCGTCCTCATCACCCGAGTCGGAGTTACGGGTGATCGCAATGATGCGGTCGCCGTCGTCCGGGCGGGCGAAGATGACGCCCATGGTGTTGCGGGCGGTGGGTCGCACGTCGGAGGCGTTGACTTGGACGAGCTTGCCGGACTCGGTGATGACCATGACGTCCTCATCGGGTCGCACGACGAGGGCGCCGACGAGGCCGCCGCGTTCGTCGACGAGCTTGCCGACGCGCACGCCGAGGGTGCCGCGCGACTTGGTCGGGTATTCGTCGACGGGGGTGCGCTTGGCGTAACCGGACTCGGTGACGATCAGCAGGTCGGTGTTCTCACGCGGAACCTCCATGCTGAGGAGCTCGTCGTCGCCGCGGAACTTCATGCCGCGCACGCCGGACGTCGAGCGGCCCATGGAGCGCAGCTGTTCGTCGGTGGCGGTGAAGCGCACGGCCTGGCCGTCGCGGGAGACGAGGATGAGGTCCTCGTCGGCCATGATGGTCTGTGCGGAGACGAGCTCGTCGGGCTTGCCGTCCTCGTCCTCGCGCAGGTTGATGGCGATGATGCCGCCGGAGCGGGGCGAGTTGTACAGGCTCAGCGGGGTCTTCTTGACGAGGCCGCGCTTGGTGGCCAGGACCAGGAAGTCCGCGTCCTCGTAGGTGCGGATGGCGAGGACCTGTGCGATGTGCTCGTCGGGCTGGAAGGCCAGCAGGTTGGCGACGTGCTGGCCCTTGGCGTCGCGGCCGCCCTCGGGGATCTCGTAGGCCTTGGCGCGGTAGACGCGGCCAAGGTTGGTGAAGAAGAGCAGCCAGTTGTGCGTGGTCGTGACGAAGAAGTGTTCGACCACGTCGTCGCCGCGCAGCTGGGTGCCGCGCACGCCCTTGCCGCCGCGCTTCTGCGAGCGGTAGTTGTCCGTGCGGGTGCGCTTGGCGAAGCCGTCGCGGGTGATGGTGACGACGACGTCCTCTTCGGGGATGAGGTCTTCCATCGACATTTCGCCGTCGAAGGGGAGGATGCGGGTGCGGCGCTCGTCGCCGAACTTATCGACGATCTCGGACAGTTCGGCGGAGATGATGGCGCGCTGACGCTCGGGCTTGGCGAGGATGTCGTTAAGGTCGTCGACGCGGGCCTTGAGTTCGGCGTGCTCGTCCATGATCTTCTGGCGCTCGAGGGCGGCCAGGCGGCGCAGCTGGAGGGCCAGGATGGCGTCGGCCTGGATGGCGTCCACGTCGAGCAGCTCGATGAGGCCGGCGCGGGCTTCGTCGACCGTGGGGGAGCGGCGGATGAGGGCGATGACCTCGTCGAGCGCGTCGAGGGCCTTCAGGTAGCCTTCGAGGATGTGCAGGCGCTCAAGGGCCTTGCGCAGGCGGAACTTCGTGCGGCGCACGATGACGTCGATCTGGTGGTTGATCCAGTGGCGGATGAAGCCGTCGATCGACAGGGTGCGGGGCACGCCGTCGACGAGCGCGAGCATGTTGGCGGAGAAGTTCTCCTGCAGGCTGGTGCGCTTGTAGAGGTTGTTGAGGACGACCTTGGCGACGGCGTCGCGCTTGAGGACGATGACGAGGCGCTGGCCGGTGCGGCCGGAGGTCTCGTCGCGGATGTCTGCGATGCCGCTGATCGCTCCGTCACGCACGAGCTGGGCGATCTTGTCGGCCAGGTTGTCGGGGTTGACCTGGTAGGGCAACTCGGTGACGACGAGGCACTGGCGGCCCTGGATTTCCTCGACGCTCACGACGGCGCGCTGCGTGATGGAGCCGCGGCCGGTGCGGTACGCGTCTTCGATGCCCTTGCGGCCCAGGATGGTGGCGCCGGTGGGGAAGTCGGGTCCGGGGATCAGCTTGATGAGCGCTTCGAGGAGCTCTTCGCGGGATGCATCGGGGTGCTCGAGGGCCCACTCGACGCCGCGTGCGAGTTCGCGCAGGTTGTGCGGCGGGATGCGGGTGGCCATGCCGACGGCGATGCCTTCGGAGCCGTTGGCGAGCAGGTTCGGGAAGCGCGCGGGCAGGATGGTGGGTTCCTGGTTGCGGCCGTCGTAGTTGTCCTGGAAGTCGACGCAATCTTCGTCGATGTCGCGGACCATTTCCATGGCCAGGGGCGCCATCTTACACTCGGTGTAACGGGGTGCGGCGGGGCCCAGGTTGCCGGGGGTGCCGAAGTTACCCTGGCCGGCGACGAGGGGGTAGCGCAGCGACCAGGGTTGCACGAGGCGCGCGAGGGCGTCGTAGATGGCGGCGTCGCCGTGGGGGTGGTAGTTACCCATGACCTCGCCGACGACGCGGGAGGACTTGGAGAACGAGGAGGTGGGGCGGTATCCGCCGTCGTACATGGCGTACAGGACGCGACGGTGGACGGGCTTGAGGCCGTCGCGCACGTCGGGCAGGGCGCGCCCGACGATGACGCTCATGGCGTAGTCGAGGTAGGAGCGCTGCATCTCCTTTTGCAGGTCGACCTGGCGGATGCGCTCGGTGTCCGAGATGTGCCGCGCGTCGGTAGTGGGCTCGTCGCTCACAAGTGTTCCTTACGTTGTTTCTGCTCGATCAGGCCCGCCCGGTACGAGGCCGGGGCTGGGCTGGTCGCGGGTAATGTCAGATGTCGAGGAAGCGCACGTCTGAGGCGTTGCGCTGAATGAACGTGCGGCGTCGGTCGACGTCGTCGCCCATGAGGATCGTGAAGGTCTCGTCGGCGTCTGCGGCCTCGTCGAGGGTGACCTGCTTGAGGATTCGGTGTTCCGGATCCATGGTGGTCTCCCACAGTTCGTGGTCGTTCATTTCGCCCAGACCCTTGTAGCGCTGGATGCCGCCTTCCTTGGGCAGGCGGCGGTTCGCGGCGGCACCGGCGGCGAGCAGTTCGTCGCGCTCCTTGTCGGAGTATGCGAATTCGTGCTCAGCGTTGGTCCACTTGATGCGGTACAGCGGGGGCATGGCGATGAAGACGTGACCGTCCTCGATGAGGGGTCGCATGTAGCGGAAGAGGAGGGTCAGCAGCAGCGTGGCGATGTGCTGGCCGTCGACGTCGGCGTCCGCCATGATGACGATCTTGCCGTAGCGCAGCTTCGAGATGTCGAAGTCTTCGCCGATGCCGGTGCCGAAGGCGGTGATGAGGGAGCGGATCGTGTCCGAGGACAGGGCCCGGTCCAGGCGCGCCTTTTCGACATTGAGGATCTTGCCGCGGATCGGCAGGATGGCCTGACGCTCGGGGTCGCGGCCGCCGACGGCGGAGCCGCCTGCGGAGTCGCCCTCGACGATGAAGATTTCGCACTCTGAGGGCGTGCGCGACGAGCAGTCGCGCAGCTTGCCGGGCATGGAGGCCGATTCGAGGACGCCCTTGCGCCTCGTGGCCTCGCGGGCCTTGCGGGCGGCGACGCGGGCGGCCTGTGCGGCCTGGCCCTTGTTGATGATGGCCTTGGCGTCGGCGGGATGGGCGTCGAACCAGTCGGTGAGCTTGGAGTAGACCTGCTGGGCGACGAAGGTGCGGGCCTCGGTGTTGCCGAGCTTGGTCTTCGTCTGGCCTTCGAACTGGGGCTCGGTGAGCTTGATCGAGATGACGGCGGTCAGGCCTTCGCGGACGTCGTCACCGGTGAGGTTGTCGTCCTTGTCGCGGATGATGCCCTTTTCGCGGCCGTAGCGGTTGACGAGGGAGGTCAGCGCGGTGCGGAAGCCCTCCTCGTGCATGCCGCCTTCAGTCGTGTTGATGGTGTTGGCGAAGGTGTGGACGGACGAGGAGTAGGCGGTGGTCCACTGCATGGCGATTTCCACGCTCATGGTGCCTTCGTCGTTTTCGGCTTCGAAGTCGATGATCTCATTGTTGATCGTGTCGGACTTCTTGGCGGAGTCGAGGTATTCGACGTAGTCGCGCAGGCCGTGCTCGTAGCAGTAGGAGACGGTGCGGTGGCCCTTGGTCTTCTTGTCCGAGGCCTCCTCGCTGCCTGCGATCTCGTCGCCTTCGTCGGTGGCGAACTCGCGCTCGTCGGTCAGGGTGATGCGCAGGCCCTTGTTGAGGAAGGCCATCTGCTGGAAGCGCTGACGCAGGGTCTCGAAGTCGAATTCGACGGTTTCGAAGATCTCCGGGTCCGGGTAGAAGACCTGCGTGGTGCCGGTCTCGTCGGTTTCTTCGCCGCGCTCGAGGGGGGTGATGGGGGTGCCGCCGTTTGCGAACGACATGCGCCACACGTAGCCCTGGCGGCGGATCTCGGTGTTCACGCGGGTGGACAGGGCGTTGACGACGGAGATGCCGACGCCGTGCAGGCCGCCGGAGACGGCGTAGCCGCCGCCGCCGAACTTGCCGCCGGCGTGGAGGATCGTCATGACGACCTCGACGGTGGGCTTGTGCTCGGTGGGGTGCTCGTCGACCGGGATGCCTCGACCGTTGTCGACGACCTTGATGCCGCCGTCTTCCTGGATCGTGACCTCGATGTGGTCGGCGTAGCCGGCCAGGGCCTCGTCGACGGAGTTGTCGACGACCTCGTACACCAGGTGGTGCAGGCCGCGTTCGCCGGTGGATCCAATGTACATGCCCGGGCGCTTGCGGACGGCTTCCAGGCCCTCGAGGACGGTGATGTCCGATGCGCCGTAGGACTGCTCGCCTTCGGCGGTCTTCTCGTTGTCAGCCACGTGGCTCCCCTCGCAGTGCGCGAAAATAGATGTTTAACCTTGTAGATTCTACCAAAAGTGGCGCTTGTTCCCGGGATTGACAGGCTCGGAGGGTTACTTTACAAACTGCGTGATTCCAACGAAAACTCGACTGTGACCAGTCGCATGTCGATTGTTGTTGCGGCTGGGACGTACGGGGCCGCCCTCCCGGCTGGGAGGGCGGCCCCGTGATTGGTGCGCGCAGCGCCCGCAGACGCGCGTGTGGCTGCTTGGAGAGACGCCTGCGATGACTCCCTGAAGAGTCATCGACCTGCTGCGTCAGACGGTGATTACTTCGGCTGCCAGGTCCACGTTTGCGGCTTCTTACCCATGGCCTGGTCGAGGGGCCAGTGCTTGTTGCGGAATTCGACAGGAGCATTCTTGTCGACGAGGCCCCAGTAGACGACAACCTGAGCGGTCTTTCCGGGTTCGACATCCTCCTCGCCGGGCAGCATCTCGTAATCCGAGGGCTGGGACGTCGAGAAGAACATCGGCTGGCCGAGCGGCTGATTGTTCTGGAAGGCTGGCTGATAGTAGTTCGTCGGTTCGGGGTCGCTGCCGTTGTTGGTGACCAGGTAGGTGACTTTCAACGTGGGGATGTTGTTGTCGGCAACGGGGCCGGGGGTGACGTCCACGATTTCGTACGTGGTCGTGGTCCCCTCGGGGGAGTCGGTGAACAAGCTCTTGCCCGATCCGCTGTTCTGCGACGGCGAGGTGGACGGATTGTTCTTGCCCTGCTGGTTCGATCCCTGCTGGTTCGATCCGTGCGGGGTGGTTCCCGACGGTTGCGCGGGCGCGGAGTAGCTCGGCGAAGGGGAGGCTGTAGTACGTGAGTCATCGGAGTCTGAATCCGACAGTCGCGCAATGACGATGACGATCACGAGGACGAGGACGAGAGCTGCAGCACCGATACCGATGAAGAGAGGGGCCTTCGAGGATCCGCTCTTCTGAGGGCCTCCCATCGGGGTCATACCCGGCTGACCGTAGCCCTGCGGGTATCCGCCGTTGTTTTGCATGCCGTACCCAGCATTTGCGGGTTGTCCACCGTAGGGGTGAGCGCCACCTTGGCCACCGTAGGGGTTGCTCCCGTAGCCCTGCTGGCCTTGTGGGTATCCACCCTGCGCAGCGCCCGGGTATCCGCCCTGGGAGGCGCCGGGGTATCCGCCCTGCTGGCCGAAGTTCTGGGCGCTTCCTTCGTTCCTGGCGAATGGATTGCTCATGATATCTCCTTAACAAGCACTCACGCGAACAAGCACTCACGCGCGGGCTAACGGAACAGGGTATCAGAGACCGCGCGGTCACAAACATCGTTTGGACGCCCGGGTCCCCGGCGCTGTCACCCGTAGTCGGCGCGCGGGCCTCGGCCACGTACGACGTAGGGTCCTTTGCGCCACGAGGGGGCGACGGGGCCTCGGATGATGACCTGCTCGACGACGCCGGATCCGACCTCCTCGGCGATGCGCCGCTCGATGGTGGGTAGGAGCAGCTGGAGCTGTTTCGCCCAGGCGGTGGAGTCGGTGCGCACGACCAGGCGGTGGCCTTCGAAGGTCTCGATGCGGGCGTGTTCGGCGACCTGGGGGCCGACGATGTCGCGCCATTTCGCCATGACGGACCCCATCTTGGTGTGGGTGTCCCATTCGCGCGTCTTGATTGTGCGCGCCAGGATCGCGCCCAGGGAGTTGGCCCTGCGGTATCGCGGACGCATGGCGGCCATGCCGGGGGTGCGGCTCCACGAGGCGCCGGTTCCTTGCAGGGCCATGCGGAGGGCCGCGAGGTCACCCTCGGGGTCCTCCTCCGTCGACGAGGCCGGTGCTTCGATCCCGCCTCTGTGGCGGTAGGCGGCGGCTCGGGCTGCGGCGCGCGCGGCGACGCTCTCCTCGTCGGCGACGCGGCCGAAGCCGTCGGTTTCGATGGCGGCGTATTCGCTGGATCCGTCGAGGCTGCGGCGGGGACGTGTTTCGTCGAGGCCCCACGAGGGCAGGGTGGACCTCGTGTAGCCGTGCGTGCGTGCGACGCTCTGGGCTCGTTCGAGGGCGCGGACGACGAACTCGTCGGCGTCGGCTTCTTCGCCTGGAGCAGCCGGGCCGATCAGCTCGTCGTCGGCCATGTCCTCGCGCTCACTCATGGTCGGGTCCGTCGATGACGGTGCCGCGCTCGGGGTCGAGGCGCACGTGCAGGGCGTGGTGGTCGAGGGAGGGCGGCAGGTCGCCGGCGACCGCGCAGGTGACGATGATCTGCTCGGCCTTCGAGGCCAGGGCAGCCAGGCCCTCACGGCGCGAGGAGTCGAGCTCGGCGAAGACGTCGTCGAGGATGAGGATCGGGGTGTCGCCGTCGTCGCTGAGCAGCTCGAAGGCGCCCAGGCGCAGCGCGAGGGCGACCGACCACGATTCGCCGTGCGAAGCGTAGCCCTTGACGGGCATCGCGCCGAGGCTGAGGGTGAGGTCGTCGCGGTGTGCGCCGACGAGGTTGACGCCGCGCTCGGTTTCCTTGTCTCGTACCGACGCGAGGGCGGCGAGCATGCGCTCCGTCTGGGCCTCCACGTCGGTGAGGTCAGCGGTGGCCGGGTTGTCGGGGTCCGTGCCGATGACACGGTCAACCGAGGCGTCGAAGGCGAGGCGCAAGTGGCGCGGAGAATCGGCGACGTCGTCGTAAGAGCGCGCGGCCGGCTCTTCCAGGCGCGACGCGATGGACGCGCGCGTGGCCGTGATGCGCGCGGACAGCGCGGCGAACTGCTGGTCCCAGATCTCGATGGTCGACAGGTCGGGGGACTGTCCGCGGCGGAGCGAGGCCTGGGCTGCCTTCATGAGCGCCGCGCGCTGGCGCGCGACACGGTCGAAGTCGGAGCGCACGGAGGCATGGATGGGGGAGAGCTGCGTGGCCAGGTCGTCCAGGAAGGATCGGCGCACCGACGGGTCGCCGCGCACGAGGGACAGATCCTCGGGGGCGAACACGACCGTTCGCACGATGCCCAGAATCTCGCGCGGCTTGACCTGCGCGCGATTGATGCGCGCACGATTGGCCTTGCCGCGCACGATCTCCAGCTCGATAACCTGCTCGCGGCCCGAGGCCACGACCCTCGCGCGGATGACGGCACCACCCGGGGCGGCCTCTGCCTCGTCGATGGGGATGCGCACGAGGGCACCCTCCGCGCCGACTCTGTGCGACGAAAACGTGGACAGGTAGGCGAGTGCCTCGACGAGGTTGGTCTTTCCCTGGCCGTTCGCGCCCACGAGGACCGTGGGGCCCTCGGGCAGCTCGACGACCCCGTGCTTCCAGGAGCGGAAGTCGTCGAGGGCCAGGTGGGAGACGCGCACGTCAGATGCCGAAGCGGATGGGCATCAGCAGGTAGCGGAACTGCGTGACCTCGCCCTCGTCGGCCTTCTTCTGGCCCGTGATGACGGCCGGCTTCGTCGGGTGGGTGAAGCCGAAGCGCACGTAGTCGGTGTCCAGGACCTGCAGGCCGTCGATGAGGAACTGCGGGTTGAACGCGGTCGAAATGTCATCGCCGCTCAGGGTCGCCTCGATGGCCTCGGAGGCCTGAGCGTTGTCGCCCTGGCCGGCCTCGAGGACCAGCTGACCCTCGGTGAAGGCCAGGCGCACGGAGGTCTTGCGCTCGGCGACCAGCGACATACGCTTGACGGCCTCGAGCAGCGCGTGGCGATCGACGACGGCCTGGATCGGGGTGGTGTCGGGGAAGAGGCGACGCACGGCGGGGTAGTCGCCGTCCATGAGCGTCGAGGTAGTGCGGCGTCCCTGAGCGGTAAAGCCGATGAGGGACGAGGCGCCGGGCTGGGACTCGCCGGACAGGCCGACCTCGACCTTGGCGCCCGAAGTCATCGACTTGGCGACGTCCTGGAGGATGCGGGCCTTGACCAGAGCGACCTCTTCGATCGAGGTGTCGGTGGGCTCCCAATCCAGCTCGCGCATCGCGAGGCGGTAGCGATCGGTGGCCAGCAGCGTGATTGCCGGGCCGTTGATCTCGATGCGCACGCCCGTCAGCAGGGGCAGCGTGTCGTCGCGCGACGCGGCGATCGACACCTGGGACACGGCCTGCGACAGCGTCGAGGAATCGATCGCGCCGATGCCGGTGGGCTGCGCGGGCAGCAGGGGGTACTCGTCGAGGGGCATGACCGCGAGCGTGAAGTGCGAGGAGCCGCAGACCAGGTTCACCTTCTGGCCATCGAGCTCGACGGAGACGGGCTTGGAGGGCAGCGACTTGGAGATGTCGGCCAGCAGGCGACCCGACACGAGGACCTCGCCGGCCTCGTCGACCGTCGCGGGGATGTACGAGTTCGCGGAGACCTCGTAGTCGAAGGAAGACAGGGTCAGCTCGTCGCCTTCAGCCTTGATGCGCACGCCGGCCAGGATCGGCGATGCCGGACGCACGGGGAGCGCGCGGGCGGTCCACGACACGGCTTCGGCCAGAACATCGCGGGCGACGGTGAACTTCATAGCTGCCTCCAAAACACAAAACGGATCGGACACTACTTTACCCACAAGTGTGCCCACGTGGGGCAGGAAATTTGCCTCGCGCGCGCCATCGCGCAGCGCCGGCGGCGCCGTTGTTGTACGGAGGCCTGTGAAAAAATTTTTGTCATTTGACTTTCCCTCCATCATAAGGGCTGTGAGTTCTGTGGATAACTCCCTTATGCGGCGGAATTTCAGTCAAATCTCTGTGATGTCATTCTGGGACGAGGCTGTGGATTCGTCACGTCCTCCTGTGCACGAAGCAAATGACAACTTTTTGAGATCCACAGGCGAGGCCCTTTTCTCCACAGCGTGAGCGCATTCGTCCACCAGCTGTGCACAACTCCTGTGAATCTCGCGCGGGCGCCGACTTATCTCAGCGCCCGCGCCATTTTCACGACTCCCTGGCCTTCTGCTTGATCCTGTTTGTAAGCTCCGACACGTGGTTGAAGGTCTCGCGCTTTTCTTTCATGAGCTTCGAGATCTTCTTATTCGCGTGCATGACAGTCGTGTGATCGCGTCCAAAGGCCTGTCCGATCTTGGGCAGCGACAGGTCGGTGAGCTCGCGGCACAGATACATGGCGATCTGGCGGGCCTCGACGACGTTGTGGCTGCGCTCCGACGAACCCATCTGCTCGATCGTCACGCCGAAGTAAACGGCGCACTGGCTCATGATGAGGCTGACGGTGATTTCGTTGTCGTCCGGGTTGGACACGAAATCCTTGAGCATCATCTGCGCGAGGTTTAAGTCAATGCGCTCCTGGTACAGCGACGCCCACGCGCCGATGCGCACGAGAGCGCCCTCCAGCTCACGGATGTTGGAGGAGATGCGCGAGGCCACATACTCGAACACCTCGGGGGTGACCTCGAGGCCCTCGGCGTCCGCCTTCTTATGCAGGATCGCGATGCGGGTCTCCAGGTCCGGCGGCTGAACGTCCACGAGCAGGCCCGAGGAGAAGCGCGACCGCATGCGGTCCTCGAAGCCCTTGAGCTGGGCCGGGGGCAGGTCCGAGGTCAGGACGATCTGCTTGTTGGCGCTGTGCAGCGCATTAAAGGTATGGAAGAAGCCTTCGACCGTCTGTTCCTTGTCGCCGATGAACTGGATGTCGTCGATAAGGAGGATGTCGAGTTCGCGGTAGCGGCGGTGGAAGGCCTCGACCTGGGAATTGTCCGTCTTATTGAGACGAATCGCGTTGATGAACTCGTTCGTGAACTCTTCGGAGTTGACGTAGCGGACCTTCAGGTGGGGCATCATCGACAGCGCGTTGTGGCCGATGGCCTGGAGCAGGTGCGTCTTGCCCAGTCCGGAATCGCCGTAGATAAAGAGGGGATTGAAGGCGGTACCCGGGGTTTCCGAGGCGGCCAGCGCGGCGGCGTGCGCGAAACGGTTCGACGGGCCGATGACGAAGGTGTCGAAGGTGAACTTCGGGTTGAGGTGGGTCGGGCCGGAGTCGGTGGGCGCGGTGACGAGGGCGGGGGAGTGGTGCTCCTCGTCCTCATCAATCGACGAGGCCGGGGCGGCCGCAGGCGAGGTGGGCGCGGCGGGGGTCTGCTCCTCCTCTTCCTCTTCTTCCGGGACGACCTCGAGCGTGGGGTCAACGGTGATGGCGATGCGGACGGTGCGGCCCAGGTGCACGGACAGGGCGGTTGTCAGCTTCGACTGTGCCTTGTCTTCGATCCACTGCTTGGTGAAATCGTTGGGGACGGCGAGCAGAATCGTGCCTTCGATGTCGCCGAGGGGGCGAGCGGAGCGCAGCATCGACGTGGCGACGGGTCCCAGCTCGTCGGTGGGGACTGCGTCCAGGGCCGCAGCCCATGCGCGTGTGAGGGAATCCGACTCCACGGCAACCTCCGGTCACAAATACTGGTGAGTTCGGTCACGACTTATCGGTGATGTGCGTGACGCTCGTACATTGTCGAAGTGTAGCCCGCGCACATGTTATACACAGACTGGGGATGAAGCTGTGGAGAACTATCACAGAATCACAGCTCTGTAGTTACAACTTTGGGTCCGCAGCAGAATGCGGAAAGCAAAAATGCGCACAGCCTGTGGATAACTCCCGTCATCCACCCTTTGTGGACGGAAGAAATTCACAGTGATTTGCACAGCTGTGGATACTGTGTGTGACGCGGTGGGTAACGCTGCCGCGTTGACGTGTGGCCCCAATCCGCTTAGTCTTGGTCTTTGTTTGCGCCCATTTCGGGCGTGCGTCCCCGCTATCACGCCCCCGTGTGTCGATAGCCCAACCGATACCGAGTGGGAAACCACTCCCCGCCGAGGAGAATTGCCGTGACCACCAAGCGGACCTTCCAGCCCAACAACCGTCGTCGTTCCAAGACGCACGGCTTCCGTCTGCGCATGTCGACCCGCGCCGGCCGCGCCATTCTGGCTGCCCGCCGCCGCAAGGGCCGCGCCAAGCTGTCCGCCTGAGACACCCCGGTGCTGCCGCGCGCGCACCGCATGGTTGACCCAGCGGACTTCACCGCCGCGATCCGACAGGGAACGCGAGCAGGGGATCCGCTGGTCGTCGTCCACGTCCGAGCCGACGAGGAACGCAACAGTCGCCTCGTCGGTTTCGTCGTACCCAAGCGGGAAATCAAGCGCGCCAACGGACGTAATCGCGTCAAGCGGCAGCTGCGCCACCTCATGCGCGAAAGGATCGCTGAGCTCCCCGAAGGAGCTCGGGTCGTCGTGCGGGCCTCACACAAGGCCCTCGGCGTGCCCTCCAAGGAACTCGGCGAACACCTCGACCGCGTGATGGCGCGAGCGTGGCGTAAGTGGGACGCGCGATGAACCTGGCGGGCCGGGCGCTGCGCGCTCTCGTGTCCGCACCCATCGTCGCCTACCAGCGCTACATCTCCCCGGCCCTCGGCCCCCGGTGTCGATACGCACCCAGCTGCTCGACCTACGCTCTCCAGGCCATTCGCGTCCACGGACCCATCAAGGGACTCATCCTCGCGACCTGGCGGTTGCTGCGATGCAACCCCTGGAGCCACGGGGGAGTGGACCACGTACCAGAGCGTGGACGCTGGAAACCCGACCCCTGGATTCCACCCGAGGATTGGGCTGGGCACGACAACTGGGTCCGCCCCGACCCCATGGGACTCGACCCGGAGCACGACCTGACCGAGCCGGACACGGCCTCGGGACTCTAAGGAACAACGAAACAGCGGCGCTCCCGCGCCACGGCGAAAGCGAAAACTATGTTCGACGCAATCCTCCACCCCTTCGCGTGGGCGATCTCCTACGTGTGGGTCTGGATCCATGACCTCC
>CAUTDS010000026.1:0-27646 GCA_963537175.1 uncultured Actinomycetes bacterium | reverse complement strand
CCCCTACCACAACACCTGGGACTAACCCCAGCAACACGAAATGTCCTATAACCCGATTTTTCAGCGCCGATGGCGTGGCCACCGCGTGCAACGAGAGGCGGGATCCTTCGGGGTCCCGCCTCCGTCGTATCCGAGGAGGCATGGGGAGCGTCGGGACGCCTGCGAGCCATGAGGCCCCGCTTTTGTTTCTGTGAACGCATCCTGCGCACGTGGGCCCTCTCACTCGCGCGTTAACCCGATGGGCGGTGGCGCAGGCCCACTGACGCGCACGTTAACCCACCTAGTGGAGCATGAGCGGCCGCGCCCAGCTTCCACGAGGTGGGTTTAGCTGCGCATTGAGGGATTAAGGGTGCCAGTAGAAGGGCCCGGCTGCCAGGCGCACGGCGCAACAGACTCGCCCGGTGGGATCCCACGACTGCTGGTCCGCGAAAAACTCGCCCCGCACAACCCCTCCAGCCGCATTTCCGCGAAAAAACTCGCCCAGCGCGCCTGAAAACAGCATATTTTGCCCATTTTGGGCTTGCGGGGCGAACCTTTTCGCGCTCGCACCCACATCAGGCCGAGCAGGGCGAAATATTTCGCGTACAGGACGCAGAAACATGGCGACGTTGAAACCAACAACACCACTGCACATCCCCAACAAGGTACCGCTGAAACCGCCATCACCTTTGCGCCCGAAAACTGCACCAAAAGCGCCCATTTCTCACCCGCAAAGGCGATGGCGGTTTCAATCCCACACAGGCACCAGCGAGCAAAGGCGACGATGGTTTCAAACCACCGGTCCACCAGGCCGACAGGGCGAAGCCGCGGAACCCGCGGGTCCTGAAGCCATGTCCGGCCCCGCCATTTCACACCTGGTCTCTCTCACCCGCACGTTAACCCGATGAGATGCGCGTGGGCAGCCCTGCCCACATGCAGGTCTAGGGGTTAACGTGCACGTTCAGGGCTTCGCGTGCGAACAGCGTGCCACGACAGACACCGTTGTGGCCAAAACGTAGACCATATCGCCCACAACACCCCGTTTTCACCGGTTTTCGCCGAGGCGGTCTGCACTGTGGGCGCCACACCACCTCAAACCGTGGCCTCACCGTCACCAAACGGGGGAATTGCACTACATAAGGGGCCGACACGCCGATGACACGCCGCCAGAGGGCTTCGTGTAGTGCAAACCCCCCACCGCCACCGGCATGGAGGGTGCCGGAGGGGCCGCAGGGCCTGGCCGCCGCCCACTGGCACACACAACAGCCCGGCCCCGCGGCCGGGCCCGGCGCCCAGAAAACCCACGGGTCCACAAGCAACAGGCAGCGCCACACAGCAACACGTAGTGTCCTATAACACCTCTGTTATCCTGGGCACATGACTGACTCGGTTAATTTCTGCTGCATTGTCGCCCCGAAGGGCGCGGGCGAGGCGCGCATTCCCGGCCTCGTGACGCTCGCGGACGAGCGCACCGTCCTGTTCTTTGACGAGAGGCCTGCCCCGGCCTCGGGCACGGGATCTGACTTCAACGGGCTGACGATGGCCTCGGATCTGCCGAATCCGAACCGCATCCAGTGGATGGTGCGCGAGGGGGTGGGGCGGTGGAGTGAGCCGCGCCCGCTTCCGCCTGGCGGACCGTCCGTTTCTTCGGATGCGTGTGTCTGCGTGGACGGTGACGGCCTCATGCACCTGGCGTTTGCGTCGACGGATGGGCGCGTGGGCTACATGGACTCACGAGCTGACGGCGAGCGTCTGCGTGCCTGGTGGGCGTGGGGGAGCGGCCCCGAAGACCTCGCCTATGTGGACATGACGGATGAACTCTATGAGCTCACGGGCGCCGACGCGCTGTTTGCGACGTCCGGGGGCACTGCGACCGTCGACGGAGCCGCGGCGCTGCCCTACGTCGTGCGCGTGGGGGATGAGACGCACGTGCGCGTCGTCTACGCCCGCGGGGGGCGCCTCGTCGGGGCTGCGGATCCCCTCCGGGGCGACGGGGGAGTGCTCCTCGACGAGACGACGCTGAGCGTGTGGGACGGCCGCCTCGTCGCGAACTGCCGCATCCAGGGCTTCGAGGGGCGAGGCTCAGGTGCACGCTACCTCGCGTGGGGAGATGGGCGCACCTGGGAGGGTGGGCGCCTGTGGGAGTGTGATGACCCGGGCTGCAATGCGCGCATGATTGGTTCGCTGTTCTTGCACCCCGGGAGGGTGGATGCGCGGGCGTGCGGTGAGATTCTTCGCTTGACGCCCCCGTGGGAGGGTGAGGTGCGCGCTGAGGTGGTCGCCTCCTACGGGGAAGGCGACTTCGGATACAGCGACGCGACGGTCGATGGGGACGAGGCCGTGGTGGTCTTCGAGCGCGACCGCGGCCTCTGGGAGGCTGAGGCCCGCCTCTGAGCGGATACAGAAAACCCGGTGCGTGTGCCCCCACAACGCTCCGGGTTTTTCTGTGTGCTCTAGCGACCTTCGATGATCGCGAGGAGTGGGGCGTAGTGCGCGTCGACTGCCGCAGTGTATGCCTCGACATCTCCGGCTTCGCACGCCCGCAGGATGGCCGCGTGGGCCTCGGCTGTGTCTTCCATTTCCTGGCGCGACGCTGCGGCCAGCTGGGGAGTGACGCTCTGGTGGACGAGCCACATGGCGCCCACGAGCTGCTGCATGAGCTCGTTCTCGACGTAGGCGAGGAGGCCCGAGTGGAACGCGATGTCCGGCTCCAGGTAGGTCGAACCCGAGTGCGCGTACTGAGTCATTGCCTCGACGAGTTCCCACAGGTGCGGGTTTGTCGTGCCCTTCATGGCGCGGGTGAGCGGAACCGCGATCCCCAGGTCGAGTGCGCGGCGGGTATCGATGATCGCGTGCAGGGACTGTGCGCCGTTGATCTCGTCGAGGGCGGCACGCAGAACGAGCGTCTCGACGAGCGGTTGCATGGACATCTCGCCGACGTATGAACCCGAACCCTGACGGACCGTCACGATGTCGAGAGCCTGGAGGCGGCGTAATGCTTCTCTCACAGAGGAGCGCGAAACGCCAAGGTCGGCGCATAGTGCCGATTCTGTGGGGAGGCGGTCGCCAGGATGTAATCCATGTCGCAAAATGTAAGACTTGATTGCATCCATCGTTACCGAGGATCTCGAGTCAATCGATGTTGGTAGGGGTCGGTTCTGATTGGTTCCTGAGGGCGATGGAGGTGATATCGCTTGCATTAATTTGTCTGACAACATGGAATCAGTATAGCGAGCGGAACAACAGAACCGCACGTCCCAATTCTCGAAGATGAGGAGCGAGAACATGCGAATGCGCAAACACTTCGCAACCGGCGCTGCACTGACCGCAGCTGCCGCCATGATCCTGACCGCGTGCGGCGGCGGATCGTCCACCACCACGTCGACCGACGGCGGCTCGAAGGCCTCCGACGGACCGAAGGGCACGATCACCGCCGGTGTCGCCTACGAGACCACCGATTACGGCCCGATCACCACTTCGGCTCTCGGCATGGGTGCGAACTGGCAGGTCCTCGAGGGCCTGTACCGTTTCAACATGGCCGACTACTCTGTCAGCCCCGCGCTGGCCGCCGGTGACCCGGAGAAGATCTCCGACACCGAATACGAGGTCAAGCTGCGCGACGGCGCGAAGTTCTCCGACGGCACCCCCGTGACCGCCGCCGACTTCGTCGCTTCCTACGAGCGCGCGACCTCCGAGAAGTCGATCTACCGTCAGTTCTTCACCTTCGTCGACAGCGTCGAAGCCAAGGATGACAACACCATCTCGATCAAGCTCAAGTACCCCTTCGCTAACCTGAAGGAGCGTTTCGTTAACGTCCGCGTTGTCCCCGCGTCGATGGACGAAGACTCGCTCAAGGCCAAGCCGATCGGTACCGGCCCCTACAAGTACGAGAACATCACGGCGACCGAGATCACCGCTGTTCCGAACGAGAACTACACCGGCAACGAGCCCGCGAAGGTCGCCACCCTCAAGTGGCAGTCCCTCAAGGATGACTCCGCCCGCCTCGCCGCCGCCATCGGTGGCACCATCGACATCATGGAAGCCGTTCCCGCCTCCGCGCAGGATCAGCTCAAGGGCGTCGGCTGGAACGTCGAGTCCAAGCCCGGCTACGGCAATCCCTTCCTGATGTTCAACACGCAGAAGGCTCCCTTCGACAAGCCCGAGGTTCGCCGCGCGATCCTCAAGGCCGTCGACAAGCAGAAGCTGATCAACTCCGCGCTCGAAGGCCAGGCTGTTGAGGCGACCTCCTTCCTGCCCGAGGTAAACCCCGCCTACAAGAAGCCTTCGACCGATCTGTCCTACGACAAGGATGCCGCTGCCAAGCTCCTGAGCGACGCTGGCGTCTCCGGCCTCGAGGTCAACCTGGTGTCGACGGACCACCCGTGGGTCCTCTCCCTGGTTCCCCAGATCAAGTCCGACCTGGAGGCCCTGGGCCTGAAGGTCAACCACACTCAGATGGCTTCGTCTGACCTCTACGCCAACGTCACCGACGTTGACAACCCCAACTACGACATCGTTCTGGCCCCCGGCGACCCCTCGGTCTTCGGTACCGACCCCGGCATCATCATCTCCTGGTGGAACGGCGACAACGTCTGGACCAAGAAGCGTGACGGTTGGCAGGTGTCCGACCCTGAGTCCTTCAACAAGCTGCAGTCCATCATGGACGAGGCCGTTCAGCTCGAGGGTGACGCCGCCAAGGCCAAGTGGGGCGAGGCTCAGGATCTGCTCGCTGAGAAGACCGTGATCTTCCCGCTCGTGTTCCGCAACATGATCACTGGATCCAACCCCGCAAAGGTGGAAGGATTCCAGCCGATCTCCTCCACCGGCCTGCAGCTGCTCGGTGTGAGCGCTAAGTAAGTCCCCTAGGGACCACACAGAAAGGAGGGGTGGAGCCCCGCCCTGAGGCAGACGCCACAGTCGGGCGCCACCCCTCCTTTCTCATTGCCAAAATCCGTTGAAATGGAGGTCTAGCAGTGAATAACCTTCTGCGACTCATCGGACGACGTTTGGTGGCCCTGCCGATCATGGTGGTCGGCGTGTCCTTCCTCGTCTTCTTCATCATGTCGCTGTCTCCCATCGACCCGGCCTACTCGGCACTGGGCGAGACCGCGACCCCCGAAGCTCTCGAAGAGTACCGTGTACAGCACGGTCTCAACGACCCCTTCTTCGTTCAGTACGGTCACTACCTGTGGAACATGCTCCACGGTGACCTCGGCACCTACGGCGTTGGCACGTCCAACCACGTGTCCAATCTGGTTGCTCAGGCTCTTCCGATCACCCTGCAGCTCACCTTCCTCGGCCTGTTCTTCGCCGTCATCGTCGCTTTCCCCCTCGGTGTTCTCGCCGCTCTGTACCGCGACCGCTGGCCCGACCAGGTCATCCGCGTGTTCTCGGTCATCGGCATCGGCACCCCGTCCTTCTGGCTGGCAGCGCTGCTGGTCCTTGGATTTGTTCAGAAGCTTCCGGTCTCCGGCCCGCTGCCCGCGTTCAGCGAAGATCCAAGCGGCTGGTTCCTGCGGATGCTTCTGCCCGCCATCGCGCTGGCGGTTCCCGTCATCGGTCAGATGACCCGAGTCGTGCGTACCTCAATGGTTGAGGAACTGGACCGCGACTACGTTCGTACCGCGGTCGGCGCCGGCATCCCGAAGAACATCGTCGTGGCCCGCAACGTGCTGCGCAACGCGCTCATCACGCCCGTGACCGTCCTCGGCCTGCGCATCGGCTACCTGATGGGTGGCGCGGTCGTCATCGAAATTATCTTCTCCATCGATGGAATGGGTAAGGCAGTCCTGCTTAAGGGTATCCAGGAGAACTGGGTCACCCTGGTGCAGGGTGGTGCGCTCGTCGTCGCGATCGCGTTCATCGTCGTCAACATGATCGTTGACATGCTCTACCTGCTCATCAATCCGCGTATTAGGTCGGTGTGAGGCATGAATCAGAAAGAAAAGCTCGGCAAGGTCACCGCGAAGGGCGCACGTTTCTCGCGCATCGGTGCGATGTCCACCGGATCGAAGATCGCGATGGGCATCCTTGCCCTCATCGTCCTCGTCTCGATCCTGGCGCCCTACGTTTCTCCCTACGGTCCCGATGAGATCTTCGACAAGTGGAGCGCCCCCTCCGGCGAGCACCTGTTCGGAACCGACCACGTCGGCCGTGACATCTTCGCGCGCGTCCTGTACGGTGGACGCTTCTCGCTGCTGATCGGTCTGTGCTCGACCCTCATCGCGCTCTTCTTCGGCGCGATCATCGGTTCGGTCGCAGCCGTCGTGCGCAAGTCCTTCTCCGAAGCGATCATGCGCGTCATGGATATCATCATGGCGGTGCCCGGCATCGCGATGGCGGCCGTCTCCGTCCTGGTTTTCGGCCGTACGCTGTCCAAGTCCGGCAACACTTTCGGCCTGGTCCTCGTGATCATCTGCTCGATTGCATTCGTGTACATCCCGCAGCTGTCGCGTATCGTTCGCGCGAACGTCATGGCCGCCTACGGTGAGGACTACGTCCGTGCGGTGATCGTCTCCGGCGCCCGCGCCCCCTGGATCCTCACCAAGCACGTCATGCGTAACACGGCCGCCCCGGTCCTCGTGTTCGCGACCGTCCTCGTCGCCGACGCGATCATCCTCGAGGCCTCTCTGACCTTCATCGGTTCGGGCCTCCAGGCGACCACCGTGGCCACGTGGGGCAACGTCCTGTCCGAGGCCTCGTCGAACCTGTCGGTTCTGCTGGGCAAGTGGTGGACCGCGTTCTTCCCGGGCCTGTTCATCATGATCACCGTCCTGTGCCTCAACATTCTGTCTGAGGGCATCACCGACGCCATGGTCGCGGCACCCTCCTCGGCGGCAGTCGCCCAGGTCGATAAGAACACCGATCGCGAGGCCGACAAGCTCCTGCTCGACCCGCGCCGCGCCTACGCCGAGCAGGCCGAGTCCCTGCAGGCCCGCCTCGACGACCTCGAGTCCGTCGAAGGCAAGCGCACCGACCGCTTCGAGGCGCACCTGGAGAAGACCCCGCTGCTCGAGGTCAACGACCTGTGCATCAAGTTCGAGCGTCATGGTGACGTCAACGTCGTCGACCACGTCTCCTTCAAGGTCCGTCCCGGCGAGACCATGGGCCTCGTGGGCGAGTCCGGCTGCGGCAAGTCGATCACGGCCCTGACCATCATGGGCCTCATCGACCCCAAGGCCGAGATCACCGGCGAAATCCTCTACCAGGGTGAGAACCTGCTCGAGAAGTCGGCCGAGGAACGCCGCGCGCTGCTCGGCCACGAGATGGCCATGATCTACCAGGACGCCCTGTCGTCCCTTAACCCCGCCATGCTGATCAGGGATCAGATGAAGCAGCTGACCAGACGCGGCGGCACCCGCAGCGCCGAGGAACTCCTCTGGCTCGTGGGCCTGGATCCCAAGCGCACCCTCGAGTCCTACCCGCACGAGCTCTCGGGCGGCCAGCGTCAGCGCGTTCTCATCGCCATGGCCCTGACCCGCGACCCGAAGCTCATCATCGCGGACGAGCCGACCACCGCCCTGGACGTCACCGTCCAGAAGCAGGTCATCGCGCTCCTCAACGAGCTGCGCGAGAAGCTCGGCTTCGCCATGATCTTCGTGTCCCACGACCTGGCGCTCGTCGCCGAGGTGGCACACCACATTACCGTCATGTACGCCGGCCAGGTCATCGAGCAGGCCCCCACCAAGGAACTGCTCACGCACCCGACCCACGAGTACACGCGCGGCCTGCTGGGCGCCGTCCTCTCGATCGAGTCCGGCTCCGGCCGACTCCACCAGGTCCCCGGCACGGTGCCCTCGCCTCGCGACTTCCCCGTGGGCGATCGTTTCGCCCCCAGGTCCTCGCACCCCGATTACGGACTGGACATCCGCCCGGTCCTCACCGAGGTCGGTCCCGAGCACGTGTACGCGGCTCTGCCGCCCCGCGATGAGGCCGACGCCTTCTCGCAGGAAACGAACGGTCAGGAGGAAACGCGATGAGCGACAACACCCCGATCATCGAACTGAAGGACGTCGAGGTGACCTTCACCTCGCGTACCGGCTCCCTGTTCAAGCCCAACAAGGTCTACGCGGTGCGTGGCGTCAACATGCGCATCGAGCGCGGACAGACGCTCGGCATCGTCGGCGAATCCGGCTGTGGCAAGTCCACGACCGCGAACGTCATGTGCGGCCTGCAGATGCCGACCGCCGGCCAGGTGTTCTTCAACGGCAAGGAGGTCACGAAGCGTAGCGCCGCCGCCCGACGGGAGATCGGCCGCGTCGTCTCCGTGGTCTTCCAGGACCCCGCGACCGCCCTGAACCCCCGTATGCACGTCCAGGACCAGCTCGCTGACCCGCTGCGCGTGCACGGCATCGGTGACGAGGCCTCGCGAGCCAAGCGAGTGCGCGAACTGATCTCGCTCGTCGGCCTGCCCTCGAGCGCGCTCGACGCGCTTCCCGGACAGCTCTCGGGTGGCCAGCGCCAGCGTGTGGCCATCGCCCGAGCCCTGTCCATCGGCCCGGACGCGATCATCGCAGACGAGCCCACCTCCGCACTCGACGTGTCGGTGCGAGCGCAGATCCTGAACCTGCTCACGGACCTCAAGAAGGAACTGGGCCTGGCGATGGTCTTCATCTCGCACGACATTCAGACTGTGCGCTACGTGTCTGACCGGATCGCCGTCATGAACGGTGGAAAGGTCGTCGAAGAAGGGCCGGCCGCACAGCTGCTCGCCGCCCCGGAGGACCCCTACACCCGCAAGCTCCTGGGTGCCGCGCCCTCGCTGCTGCACCCCAACCTCGAAGGAGAGAAGTAATTATGTCTTCGAAGATCCGTGGCGTCGTCCCGCCCCTGGCCATTCCGCTCAAGGACGGCGAACTCGACGTTCCCTCGCTCGAGCGTCACATCAACCGCCTGATCGAGGCAGGCCTCGACGGCCTGTTCGTGTCCGGCTCCACCGGTGAGGTCGCCTTCTCGACCGCCGAGCGCCGCGCCCAGATCCAGCGCGAAGCCGTGCGCATCGTCGACGGCCGCATCCCGCTCCTGGTCGGCGTCATCGACACCGAGACCGAGCGCGTCATCGAGAACATCAAGGCCGTGGAAGAGATCGGCGGCGCCACTGGCGTCGTCGCGACCGCCCCGTTCTACGCCCTCGGCGGCGAGACCGAGGTCGAGCGCCACTTCCGCCTCCTCAAGGAGAACACCAGCCTCGAGCTGTGGGCCTACGACATCCCCGTGTGCGTGCACACGAAGCTGTCGCCCGACCTGCTCATGCGCCTGGGCCGCGATGGCGTCATCGACGGCGTCAAGGACTCCTCCGGCGACGACGTCGCGTTCCGCTGGCTGTGCCTGGCGAACGAGGCCGCCGGCCACCCGATGCAGCTGCTCACCGGCCACGAGGTCGTCGTCGACGGTGCCTACATGTCCGGCGCGGACGGCTCCGTGCCCGGCCTGGCCAACGTGGACCCCGAGGGTTACGTGCGTCAGTGGCAGGCCTACGAGCGCCGCGACTGGGAGGCCGTGCGCACCGAGCAGGACCGCCTCGCGGAGCTCATGCGCATTGTCCAGGTGAAGGGTGTGCAGGGCTTCGGTGCGGGCGTCGGCGCCTTCAAGGCCGCCCTGCACCTGCTCGGCGTCTTCGATTCGCCTGAGATGCCGCGCCCGGTTGCCGCCATCGAGGGTGACAACATGGAGCATGTCGCGTCCGTGCTGCGCGCGGTCGGCCTGCTCTCCTGATACGTCGACGAGGCCGGGGCAGTTCCGTTCCGCATATTGCGCGCCTTCGGGCGCGCGCCCCGGCCTCGTCGATTTTCTTATACCCCTGACTTTTCGTAAGGATCCTCATGACTACGCTCCTTGCCCTCGACATCGGTGGCACCAAGGTCGGGTGGGGCATCGTCGAGGCCGGTGACACCTACGAGGTCACCGAGCGCGGATCGATCCCCACCGACGCGATGCGCGGCGGAGCGGACGTGGCGGCTCGCATCTGCGACCTCGCCTCGTCCCTGGTCGCTTCTCACCCGCAGGTCGCGGGTGTCGCCGTCGCCAGCGCCGGCGTCGTCGACCCGTCGACCGGCGATATCGTCTCCGCCACAGGCACGATGCCCGGTTGGGGCGGCACCCCCCTGGGCGCTCTGCTTCAGGAGGCAACCGGCCTGAAGGTGCGCGTCCTGAACGACGTGCACGCGCACGGCCTGGGCGAGGCCACGCTCGGCGCCGGCCAGCCCTACCGCTCCGTCCTGTCGATCGCCGTCGGCACCGGCATCGGCGGCGCCCTCGTCGAAGACCGCCAGGTCTCCTTCGGGTCGCGCGGCATCGCCGGACACGTGGGCCACATCCACCATCACTTCGCTCCCGACCTGACGTGCTCGTGCGGCCGCATGGGCCACATCGAGTCCTTCTGCTCCGGCTCGGGCATCACGGCCTGGTACAACTCGCTGCGCGGCGAGTCCGACCCCGAGGTCGACGGCGGGCGCGCCCTGCAGGAGCTTGCCGAATCTGGCAACGCCCTGGCGGCCGCCTGCTTCTCCCGTTCCGCGTTCGCGCTCGGCGAGGCCACGGCCTCGTTGGTCAACTGCGTGGACCCGGCCGTCGTCATCCTGTCTGGGTCCATGACCCGCTCCGGGGACATCTGGTGGGACGCCCTGCGCGAAGGCTTCGCGGCCTCCGCGATGACCCCCGTTGCCGACACCCCCATCCTCATTGGTTCCCTCGGCGGCGACGCGCCGCTGCTCGGGGCCGTTTCCTTCTTCCTGCACGCATAGGAGTTCACCATGCACCCGCTCATTGCTTCCCTGAAGGGCAAGCTCATCGTCTCCGTCCAGGCGTACCCGGGCGAGCCCATGCGCCACCCCGAGACGATGGCGCAGATCGCCCGCGCCGCCGAGATCGGTGGCGCCGCCGCCATCCGCTGCCAGGGCCTGTCCGACATTTCCGCGATCAAGGGCCGCGTCGACGTGCCCGTGATCGGCCTATGGAAGGAAGGCCACGAGGGCGTGTACATCACCCCCTCGCTGCGTCATGCCCGCGCCTGCGTCATGGCCGGCTCCGACATCGTCGCCCTGGACGCGACGGGCCGCCCGCGCCTCGACGGCCTGAGCTTTGCCGAGACCGTTGCGGCCCTGCGCGAGGACAGTACCCTCGTCATGGCTGACTGCGGTTCCTTCGAGGATGCCCAGCGCGCCGTCGACGCCGGCGTGGATATCGTGTCCACGACCCTGGCGGGCTACACGGGCGACCGCGTTAAGACCGATGGTCCCGACCTGGAGCTGCTGCGCGAGGTCGTCGCCGCGTTCCCGGACGTGCCCGTGATCTGTGAGGGCCGCGTCCACACGCCCGAGCAGGCTGCCGCCGCCATGGAGGCCGGCGCGTTCGCCGTCATCGTCGGCACTGCCATCACGCACCCCACCTCGATCACGACGTGGTTCAAGGCCGCTGTGGAAGGCTGATCCTTTCGCCGGTGGGACAGTGCGCGGGCGGGTGATCAACACCCGCCCGCGCACTGCGTTTTTCTGGCGACAATGCGCGTATATTACCCAGCATGTCTGTCCCGTCTTCCCGCGCTCACGCCGCCCTTCGCGCCACCTGCGTCGTCTACGTGTGCCTCGGTTTTGGTACCTCCGCGTGGCTCTCGCGCCTGCCCGACGTGCGCGACGACCTCGGACTGACCCCGGCGACGATCGGCACGATGCTTCTCATCGCCTCCCTCGGGTCGTTGCTGACTCTGCCGACCTCCGGACCGATCGTCACCAAGATCGGCGCGCGTGCCTCGGGCCGCATCGGCGTGCTCATCTGGGCTCTCGGCATCGTCTGCGCGGGCATGGGCGCGCAGGGCGTCTCGATCCCGCTGGCCACCGCCGGCCTCGTCCTGCTCGCCGCCGGCAACGGCCTGTGGGGCGCGACCATGAACATCGAGGCCGGCCTCGTTCAGGCGGCCGTTCGCCGCACCGTCGTGCCCGTCATCCAGGCGATGTACGCGGTCGGCATGCTGGGAGGCGCCCTCCTCGGCGCGCTCGCCGCCCAGATGGGGCTGCCCCTCGGTGCCCACCTCTTCGGCCTGGCGGCCCTCGAGCTGCTCGCCTGCGGTACCGCCGTGGGCTTCTACCTGACGAAGGACGAGGTCGCGGCCCTTGCGCCCGCTCAGGACAAGAGCGACGGGGCAGAGGCCTCGGAACGCAAGGCGAAGGGCCTCACCCGCGTCGCCTGGCGCGAGAAGCAGACCGTGCTCATCGCCCTCATGGTCATGAGCGCGGGCCTCATGGAGGGCGCGGCGAACGACTGGCTCAACCTGTCGATGGTCGATGGCTACGGCTATTCGACCGCGGCGGCGTCTGCGGCGTTTGCGTTCTTCCTGCTCATGATGACGATCGTGCGCTTCGCGTCCCCGCGCCTCGAGGCCCGCCTGGGCTCGCCGAAGCTGCTGCGCATCACCTTCACGGGCGCGGTCGTGGGCCTGCTGCTCGTGGCTTTCGCGCCGCACCACCTGTTCGCCGTCGCGGGAATTGCCCTGTGGGGCATCGGATCGGCCCTCGGCTTCCCCCTGGGCATCTCCGCCCTGTCCGTCGACCCCGTCATGACGCCCGCGCGCGTCTCAGTGCTCTCGACCGTCAACTACGGTGCGGCCCTCATCGGCCCGCCGCTCCTCGGCCTCATCGCCGACCACATCGGCTACCACCGAGCGCTCGCCTTCGTCGCCCTGCCAGTCCTCCTCGCGATCGTGCTCGCCGGGCAGGTGCCCGACCGCCGCGGGACGAAGCGCACGGACCTCGCCTTCGGCGACTAGGCTTAGGGGCATGACGACCCTTGCTGATCTGACGACCCTGCGCGTGGGCGGATCCATCGCCAACTACGTGCGCGTTTCTATGACCGACACCCTCGTCGAGGCTGTCGCCGCGGCCGATGCCGCCGGAGGCCCGCTCCTCGTCGTTGGCGGCGGGTCGAACCTGCTGGCGTCAGACGCCCCCTTCGAGGGCACGGTCGTCGACGTGCAGCCTTTCGATGAGGTCGCCTCCATCATCCACGAGGACCCCGCCGGATCCGTCGTCGTGCGTGCCGGCGCGGGCACGGTCTGGGACGCTTTCGTCTCCTGGACGCTGTCTGAGGGCCTGTCCGGCCTCGAGGCGCTCTCCGGCATCCCCGGAACCGTCGGCGCCTCCCCGGTGCAGAACGTAGGTGCATACGGCCACGAGGTCTCCGAGACCATCGAGAGCGTCGAGGCCTACGATCGCCTGACGGGCATCGTCGTGCGCCTGCTGCCCTCCGACCTCGGATTCGCCTACCGTTCCTCGGCGATCAAGCGCAGCGTCGGTGAGCCCGGCCTGGGCGACCGCCCCTGGGGTCCCACAGGCCGCTGGGTGGTCCTCTCCGTCGACTTCCGCCTCGAGCGCTCGCCCCTGAGCGCCCCCGTCATGTACGCCGAGCTGGCGCGCCGCCTTGGCGTCGAGGCAGGGGAGCGCGCCGACGCGTCCCTGGTCCGCTCCACCGTCCTGGACCTGCGTCGCGGCAAGGGCATGGTCCTGGACCCCGCCGACCACGACACGTGGAGCGCCGGTTCCTTCTTCACCAACCCGATCCTGCCCGAGGCCGCGGCCGCCTCCCTGCCCGAGGGCGCACCTCGCTTCATGGCGGGGGATGGCCTCGTCAAGACGAGCGCCGCCTGGCTCATCGATCACGCGGGCTGTGGCAAGGGCTTCCACCTGCCCGAGGCCGGGGATCCGCCGCGCGCGTCCCTGTCCACCAAGCATGTGTTGGCCCTGACGAACCGCGGCGGCGCGACGGGCGCCGACATTGAGGCCCTGGCCCGCGCCGTGCGCGAGCGTGTCTTTGAGGCATTTGGCGTGACCCTGGTGCCCGAGCCGGTCACGGTCGGCATCGCCTGGTAGGGCTGGACGCGCGGAGGGGCGCCGTGAAAGAGTACGTGGAGGGCCTGGAACGAGAGTTTTCGGCCATAGAGCGGGGTTTCTTGCACGAGCAGCGCCGTGCCCGCTCCGACTACGGTTCCTTCGACCGTGAACAGGCGCTGCGCGTGGCATACCTGGCATACCGCTCCGAGGTCTATCAGGTGCGCATGTACGCGGCTTTTCTGCTGGGGCACCTGTCGCAGGATCCGGATGTTCTGTCGTTCCTCCGGGACGAGGTCTCGGGTGACTCCAATTGGCGGGTCCAAGAGGTCCTGGCAAAAGCCTTCGACGACTTTTGCGCTGTCAGGGGCTACGAGGAGGCTCTTCCTGTCATCGACGAGTGGCTGAGTGACCCACGCCCGGGCGTGCGCAGGGCCGTCACTGAAGGCCTGAGAATTTGGACGAACCGCCCCTACTTCCGGGACCATCCCGGCGATGCTGTCTCGAGGTTGTCGAGGCTGCGCGGCGATTCAAGCGAGTATGTCCGCAAGTCCGTGGGCAACGCGTTGCGGGACATCAGCAAGAAGCACCCGGAGCTGGTCGCGGCCGAACTCGAGACGTGGGACCGCTCCAGCAGGGAAGTCACGCAGGTCTACCGCCTTGCTTCGAAGGTTATCGAACGCGGATAGGTTGTCACGATCCGGATAGGTTATGAAGATAGGGATAGGTTAATAACCTATCCCTATCTTCATAACCTATCCGCGTGTTCGTAACCTATCCGGATGCGGGCCGTCCGCCGAGGTGGGTGCGTGTTCCGCTGAGACCTCCCAAATTTCGCATGCAATTCCCTGGAAGCATTCCTGGCGTGCATCCTGAAAACCGCGGAATATCAACGTTCTGGTTTCAATGTTTGAAAGAAGCGTGGGGGAATTGCATGCGAGATTGCGGTGGCGTGGAATTTTGGGAGTGTTGAGGAGAAGCTTGCCTGCACTCTCGGATCCGTTACGCGGATAGGTTGTCACGATGCGGATAGGTTATTCACATCCGGATAGGTTAATAACCTATCCACATCTTCATAACCTATCCGCGTGCGCGTAACCTATCCGCATGCGAGCCGTTGGGCACCGGGGTGGCCTGTGATTTGGGTGCCGCAGTGGGCGCAGCCACCCCGCGACGGTCCTACGCCACAGGTGCCGCGAGCCACGCGTCGATGCCGGCCTTCCAGGCCGCCTTGCGCGAGGGCGAGGCCAGTGACGCGTCGATAGAAGAGCGCGCCAGGTCCGCCAGGGCCTCGTCGGACAGGCCGAACACGTCGCGCGCGACCTCGTACTGGGCGACCAGGCGCGAACGGAACAGCAGCGGGTCGTCGGCCGCCAGTGCGACGGTAGCACCGGCCGAAAGAAGCGTCGGCAGCGGCACCTGCGAAAAATCCGTGTACACGCCCAGGTGCACGTTCGACGTGGGGCACACCTCCAGGGCGATGCCCGCGTCAACGACGGCCTTCAGCAGGTCCGGGTCCTCGCTGGTGCGCACCCCGTGCCCGAGGCGGGCAGGCGCCAAAGCAGACACGACCTCGCGCACGGAGGACGGGCCGAGGAGCTCGCCGCCGTGCGGGACGCCCACGAGCCCGGCGCGGCGCGCGATGCGGAACGCCGGAGCAAAAGAAGCCGTGGAACCCACGCGTTCATCGTTCGACAGGCCAAAACCCACGACATCGCCGGGGCCGTCGCCCGCAAACGACGCGGCCAGGCGCGCGAGCGTGCGCGCGTCCAGCGGGTGCTTCATGCGCGACGCCGCGACGATCACCCCGATATCGACGCCGGTATCGCGCGAGGCAGCCCGGGCCTCGTCGATGATGATCTCAAGCGCCGGGGTGATGCCGCCGACATAGGGCGCGTAGGACGTGGGATCGGCCTGGATCTCCATGCGCACGGAGCCCTCGGCGGCGTCGTCCTCGGCGGCCTCGCGGATCAGGCGGCGCATCGCGGCCTCGGAACGCACGAGGTGGCGCGCGGAGTCGTAGGCGCGCTGGAAGCGGAACCACCCGCGCCCGTCGGCCGGCATGGACGCCGCGTCGATGTGCAGCAGGTGAGGGGGCAGGCGCACTCCCTGCGTGCGCGCCATATCGATCATCGTTGAGGGGCGCATCGCTCCCGTGAAATGCAGGTGCAGGTGGGCCTTGGGGAGGGTGGCGAGGTCACGCCTGCCCGGTGGGGTCGGGCGCGGGGCCGTCAGGTTAGGGACAGCGGGCGCTTCCACGGCCTAGTGCTCCCCGAGCCAGATGATGATGTCGCGAATCAGGCCGGGGCCTTCGGGCTCGTTGAGGAGCTCGTGGTAGGCGCCGTCGACGATACGCAGGTGGATGTCGGCGCCCGGGTGCGCCGCGCGTGCCCCGCGCACGAGCTCGCGCGAGCCGCGCAGGTCCGCCATCAGGTCGTTCGACCCGTGCATGACGAGCGTCGGAGTGCGCAGGCGGTCGGCGCGCGCGATGACTTCGTCGCCCTGAATGATCATGGTCGCGCCCGTCAGGATCGGCACGCCGCCCTTGTAGGTGAGGGGGTCGGCGTCGAAGTCGCGCTGGACCTGTGGGTCGCGCGACAGGGGAGAGACCTCCATGTCGGACGCGCCCTTCGCCACGACGAGGCCGGGGCGCAGCCGCGCAATCGGCAGCAGCCTGCGCGCCTGGGAGGGGGAGACATGGGGGAGGGGACGCAGCGCGGGCGCGGACAGGACGGTGCCGCGCAGCCGCGTCGGGTCGAGGATCGTGGAGGCGGCCGCGATGATGCCGCCCATCGAGTGTCCGAACAGGAACAGGTCCGGCGTGCGCGTGTGGGCGAGGGCCGCCCGGCGCGCGCCACCGAAGTCGCGGATCAGCGCGCCCACGTCTACGCGGGCACGGGGACCCTCAGAGGTCCCGTGGCCCGCGTGGTCGTAGTAGGCGACGTCGTAACCGGCGCGGGTGAGCGCGGAGCGCAGGTGGGCGTAGCGCCCGCAGTGTTCCGCGTACCCGTGGGCGAGGAGGACCGTCCCGAGGGGGGCCTCCTGCTCTGTCCGTTCGAACGAGACGTGCATCAGGCGAAGAGCTCCTGCACGCGGGTGATGCCCTCGACGAGGTCGTCGTCGGCCAGAGCGTAGGAGAAGCGCAGGAAGCCGGAGGGGCCGAAGGCCTCGCCCGGGACCGCCGCGACCTCGACCTCGTCGAGGATCAGGTCGGCGAGCTCGCCCGACGTGTTGGCGACGCGGCCGCGGATTTCGCGACCCAGCAGGCGCTCGACGGAGGGGTAGACGTAGAACGCGCCCTTGGGGGTGGGAACGTCGAAGCCGTCGATCTGGCGCAGCATGTCGACGATCGTGCGGCGGCGACGGTCGAAGGCGACGCGCATCTCGTCCACGGCGTCCAGGGAGCCCGACACGGCGGCGCGCGCGGCCTCCTGGGCGACGTTGTTGACGTTGGAGGTCAGGTGCGACTGGAAGGACAGCGCGGCCTTGATGACGTCGGAGGGGCCGATCATCCAGCCCACTCGCCAGCCGGTCATCGCGTAGGTCTTGGCCACGCCGTTGAGGATGACGGACTGGTCGGCCAGCTCGGGCACCAGCTTGACGATGTGCGCGCTCTGCGCGTCCTCGTAGAGCAGGTGCTCGTAGATCTCGTCCGAGATGACCCAGATGCCGTGCTCGAGGGCCCACTGGCCGATCGCGGTCAGTTCCTCGGGCGTGTAGACGCTGCCCGTCGGGTTGGACGGCGAGCACATGAGCAGGACCTTCGTGCGAGGGGTGCGCGCGGCCTCGAGCTGCTCGACGGTCACCTTGTAGTCCTGGTCGGCTCCCGCGAACACCTCGACGGGGGTCGCGCCGGCGAGCTTGACGACCTCGGGGTAGGTGGTCCAGTACGGCGTCGGCAGGATCGCCTCGTCGCCGGGGCCCAGCAGCGCGGCGAACGCCTGGAACACGGCCTGCTTGCCACCGTTGGTGACGACGATGTCGGCGGGGGAGACCTCGTAGCCGGAGTCGCGCAGGGTCTTTTCCGCGATGGCCTCACGCAGCGCCGGGAGGCCGGCGGCGGGCGTGTAGCGGTGCATCGCGGGGTTGCGCGCGGCCTTGACGGCGGCCTCGACAATGTAGTCGGGCGTGGCGAAGTCGGGTTCGCCGGCGCCGAAGCCGATCACCGGGCGGCCGGCGGCCTTGAGGGCCTTGGCCTTCGCGTCCACGGCCAGGGTCGCGGACGGCGTGATGGCGTTGAAACGATCAGAGACACGGGTGCGAGGAGTATTGGTCACCCCTCCATGGTCCCACGTCATGCGCCTGAGCGGGTTGACACCCCTGCAAAGCGCGCGTGGGCTACCTCTCATTTACGAGACCTGGGGCGGAATTTCGGGGATTGTGTGGACTGGGGGTGAAACTCGGTTGGACAAAGTCGCATCACATCCACTAATGTTTCTCAGGCAGGTTTTCCTGCGTAGGGCAGTGGCGCAATTGGTAGCGCACCGGTCTCCAAAACCGGCGGTTGTGGGTTCGAGTCCCGCCTGCCCTGCGGATTAGGCTGATCATTTTCGTAGGAGGATTCCCATGGCCGATCGTGTTGCCTCGGACGCTGAATCCTCGCGCCGAGATCGCACTAAGAATGAAGCTACCCGCAAGCGTAGCGCCGCCGCCAAGGAGCAGACGAAGCGTCCCGGTTTCTTCGGTGGCATCTGGCTCTTCTTCAAGCAGGTCATTGACGAAATGAAGAAGGTCACCTACCCCACGGGATCCGAAACCTGGACGTACTTCCTCGTCGTCGTTGTGTTTGTCGCCGCAATCATGCTTTTCGCTGGCCTACTCGACTTCGGATTCGGTAAACTAAGCGCATTGATCTTCGGCTGAGACCGACGAACCCGCCCGCAGGACACTGCAGGCGGGTTTCTTCTACGGTCCAGCCCCACTCGCAGGAGGGAAACGTCGTGAGCGACGAACAGTACACCGAGGAACAGACTTTCGAGGAGCGCCAGGAAGAGGTTCAGCAGGAGACCGCCGACGCCCTTGTCGACGGAGCTGCCCGGGAAGTTGTCGATGAGGTCATCGAGGAGGTTGCCGACAAGGAAACCGAATCGGACGACGAGGCCCCGGCCTCGGTCGAAGAGGAAGCGATCGCCAAGCTGCGCCGCAAGCTCTACATGTCCCCCGGTGACTGGTATGTCATCCACACCTACTCCGGCCACGAGCGCAAGGTGAAGGCTAACCTCGAGCAGCGCATCACCACGCAGAACATGGAAGACTACATCTTCGCCGTCGAGGTCCCGGACGAGTACGTCATGGAGTACCGCGGCAACGCCAAGAAGCGCGTGCGCCACGTGCGTATCCCCGGCTACGCGATCGTCTGCATGGACTTCAACGAGGCCTCGTACCGTGTCGTTAAGGAAACCCCCGCCGTCACCGGCTTCGTGGGTGACCAGCACAACCCCGTGCCGCTCTCGATCGACGAGGTCGTCATGCTCCTGACGCCCAACGTCCTCGAGGAAGCCGCCGAGGCCGCCAAGGATCAGCCTGCCCCCGTCCAGGTCGTCCAGACCCAGTTCGAGGTCGGCGAGATCGTCACCGTCACCGACGGACCTTTCGAGACCATGTCGGCCACGATCTCCGAGATCATGCCCGAGACCCAGAAGCTCAAGGTTCTCGTCACTATCTTCGAGCGCGAGACGCCGCTCGAGCTCGGCTTCGACCAGGTGGAGAAGCTCGAGCAGTGACATCACGCACCCGGACTTGGGATCAAGCCCGGAATCGCGTTATGATTCACTTTTGTGTGCGTAGGGCGCACTATGCCCACTGAAACCCAGTGAGCAGCGCCAAACGCTCCGCCCTGACCGACACCCGTCGGCCAGAACTTCAGAAGAAAGACCCGCATTCATGGCACCGAAGAAGAAGGTCACCGGCCTGATCAAGCTTCAGATCGCAGCCGGCGCCGCTACCCCCGCACCGCCCGTCGGCCCCGCTCTGGGCCAGCACGGCGTGAACATCGTCGAGTTCACCAAGGCTTACAACGCGGCCACCGAGTCGCAGCGTGGAAACATCATCCCCGTTGAGATCACCGTCTACGAGGATCGTTCCTTCACGTTCGTCCTCAAGACGCCGCCTGCCGCTGAGCTCATCAAGAAGGCTGCTGGCATCCAGAAGGGTTCCGGCACCCCCAACACCGTCAAGGTTGGTTCGATCACGATGGATCAGGCCCGCGAAATCGGCCAGTCCAAGATGGCTGACCTCAACGCCAACGATGTCGAGGCCGCGGCCAAGATCATCGCCGGCACCGCCCGCTCCATGGGCATCAACGTCGAGGGCTGACCTCAACCAACCCCCCGTGGTAGGGCAGGCGCTGCCCGACACCCACGACTGCAAGGAGAAGAAGCAGAATGACCAAGCGCTCCAAGAGCTACCGCGCAGCGGCCGAGAAGGTCCACGCGGACGTGCTGTACACCCCCTTCGAGGCCATGAAGCTGGCCAAGGAGACCACCGTCACCAAGTTCGATTCGACCGTTGAGGTCGTCTTCCGACTCGGTGTCGACCCCCGCCAGGCGGACCAGATGGTCCGTGGCACCGTTTCCCTGCCGCACGGCACCGGCAAGACCGCCCGGGTCTTGGTCTTCGCCGTTGGTCCGCGCGCTCAGGAAGCGATCGACGCAGGCGCCGACGAGGTCGGCGGCGACGAGCTCATCGAGAAGGTTGCCAAGGGCTACACCGACTTCGATGTCGCCGTTGCTACCCCCGACCTCATGGGCAAGGTTGGCCGCCTCGGCCGTGTCCTTGGTCCCCGTGGCCTCATGCCGAACCCCAAGACGGGCACCGTGACCATGGATGTCGCGAAGGCCGTCAAGGAGATCAAGGGTGGTCGTATCGAGTTCCGCGTCGACAAGCACGCCAACCTGGCGTTCATCGTCGGCAAGGTCTCCTTCACCGCCGAGCAGCTGACCGAGAACTACGCCGCCGTCCTGGACGAGGTGCTGCGTCTCAAGCCGACCTCTTCGAAGGGCCGCTACCTGCTCAAGGGCGCCGTCGCCACGACGATGGGCCCCGGCATCCCACTGGATGTCACCAAGGTCAAGGACCTCATCGAGAAGTGAGCCTCGCTCGCTGATCAAGCATTCGGGCCCCGCGCAGCACGCTGCGCGGGGCCCGGCTTTTTTAGTGGCGTCTGCGACTTGATTGATTCGCGCCTGACGGTGAAACAAGGGACATAGGTCACATAATCCGGGTAGAGAATAGGGTAGCCTTAATTTGCTTCTATAAAGCTATCTTTGTGAAGGGTTACGAAAATGTCTCAGGTTACCGGGTCGAGTGTCACAAAGGCGCGCTCGGCCGTCACGATCGGTGCTTTCACCGCCGTCTACTTCGTCCTCATGTGGTGCTCGGGGATGCTGGGCTTCTTCGGGCCGGCATTCATGTTCGTCGGCTGGATTGTTGGCCTCCTCCTCAATGGGCCGGTCGTCCTCCTCATGCTGGTGCGTTCGCGCATGTTCGGCACACTCACGATCATGGGAGGCATCGTCGCTTTCCTGATGGTGGTGACCGGGCATGCGTGGGTGACCGTGCCGGCGGCTCTCATCCTTGGCTTCCTCGGTGATCTCATCGCCCGCGGTGGCGGTTATGTGAGCGCCCCTCGAAACATCGCTGCGTACATGCTGTTTTCCCTGTGGATGATCGGTCCGCTCGCTCCGATCTTCTTCGCTCCGGAATCCTATTTCGAGAACGTGGCAGCCCAGATGGGGCAGGACTACGCGGATGCTATGCGTGCGCTCTTTAGCCCCGCCGTCATTGGCGGGTGGGTTGTCGTCGCGATGATCGTCGCGTGCATCGGTGGACTCATCGGGCGCTTCCTGCTGCGCAAGCACTTCGCGAAGGCTGGCGTTGCCTGAGATCTCGCTCGCTGAGGACGCCCCAGGCGAGTCAGCGAGCAGGCTGGATCCGCGCACCAAGCTCCTTGCCCTCCTCGTCCTTAACGCGCTCGTCATGCGCGCGAGCCCCACGTCCACGCTGCTGGCAGTGCAGCTGCTCGCGGTGCTTGCCCTCCTGTGGGAGGTGGGTGGCGCCACCGCAGCGCGCACCGGGCTCGGGTGCCTCGTCTGCGATGCATTCAGCCTCGGCTCGCCCCTCCTCGTCGCGTGGCTCGAGGGCATGGGGGCGCCGCGTGGCGTGGTCCTCGCGATCGGCACGTGCGCCGCGATTGCATTCTGGTTTGCGCGGTTCTTCGCGGGCTTTGGCCTCGCCCTGTACGTGTATCGCACGACGCGGATCGGTCAGATGAAAGCGGCGCTGCGTGCGGTTCACCTGCCGCGCGTGTTCGTCGACGCCCTCGCTGTCGCGTTCCGTGTGATCCCTACGGTTGGGGCGGAGGCGGTCGCCATTCGCGAGGCGATGGAGATGCGCGGCGTCGACCTCGGGATTCGCGGTGTGCTGCGCCACCCCCTCGTCATCGCCGAGCGCTTCCTCGTCCCTCTGCTGTCCTCCATCGCGCGCGTAGCCGACGACCTGGCGGCCTCGAGCGTCATTCGAGGCCTGGGTGGACCCACGCCTCCCACCTCGCTGACGCGGCTGCGGGCCAGCGCCTGGGACGTGGCGGCCCTCGTCTGCGTCGCCGGCGTCGTCGCCATTGAGTTCGGCGCTTACCTCGGAGTACTCCCATGATTGACGTTGAATCCCTGTCGTTCTCCTACGTCAGTGAGCTGACGGGTGATCGCGTCGACGCGCTCGCCGGAGTCGACCTGTCCGCCCGGCCGGGCACCCTCACGCTCGTGTGCGGATCCTCGGGCTGCGGGAAGTCGACGCTCATGCGCTCGCTCACCGGCCTCGTCCCCCAGATGACGCCGGGAGAGCTGGAAGGCACGGTGCGGATCAACGGCCGTGACCTCGCCGAGGTTCCCCTGACCGAGGTTGGTCACCTGTGCTCCTCAGTCTTTCAGAACCCCCGCACCCAGTTCTTTTGCGACACCGTCGCCGAGGAACTTGCATTCTGTGGGGAAAACTACGGTCGGGACCGCGAGGCCCTAATCGAGAGCAGCGAGCGCGCCGCCGACCTCATGGGCATCGCGCATTTGATGGACCGCAAACTGTCCACCCTGTCGGGCGGGCAGCTGCAGAAGGTGGCGCTCGCCTGCGCCCTGGCATCCGGTGCCCCGGTCCTCCTCGCCGACGAGCCGACCTCGAACCTGGACCCCGATGCCATCGCCGACGTGCGACGCGCCCTCGCGATCCTCAAAGACCAGGGGATGACGATTATCGTCGTCGAGCATCGCCTCCACTTCCTGCGTGGGCTCGCCGACCAGGTGCTCCTGATGGAGGGTGGAGCAATTACGCGTCGATGGACAGGAGAGGAGTTCTACTCCTTGGATGACGCGCAGCGGCGCTCGCTCGGCCTACGGACCCTCGTGGACCCAGGGCCGCCCGAGGCCTGGGTGCACTCGAGTGGCACCGCGGCGAAGGCCACGGCCGAAGGGGATGGATGTCTGTCATGCCGGGACCTGAGCTTCTCCTACGGGAATGCTCCCGTGTTCGAGGGGCTTGACGTCGATTTTCCGGCAGGGCAGATCACCTGCATCGCGGGCGAGAACGGCGCCGGAAAAACGACCCTCGTGCGCGTGCTGTGCGGGCTGGCTGATCCCGGTTCCGGGACGATCGCCCTGGATGGCCAGGAGGTGACTCGCAGGCAGCGGCGCGCCGCCTGCGCTCTCGTCATGCAGGACACCGGACGCCAGCTCTTCTCCGACACGGTTGCGGGTGAACTGACGATCGGAGCATCCGAGGCGAGCGGCGAGGTTGGGGAGCAGCTCCTGGCAGACTTCGACCTCGCGCACCTGGGAGAGCGCCACCCCCTCAGCCTGTCGGGAGGGCAAAAACAGCGCCTCGTCATTGCCGCCGCCCGCGCGACCGGGCGCCGAGTCGTCATCCTTGACGAACCCACGTCGGGCGTCGACGCCCGACACCTTGACTCCATCACCTCCACCCTGCGCCGCATCGCGGACGAAGGCGCGGCCGTCATCGTCGTCACTCACGACGGCGAGTTCGCGTCAGCCTGTGCGGACCAACTCATCACGCTCACGCCGACGGGCGCCAAGCGTGCTTGCGAAGGAGACCACCAATGAACGACACCGACGAGCGCGAGGACACCACTGCCTCGTCCCCACGTGACCCGCATGACGGCGGAGCGCGCATGGAAGACCCGCGCGCCGCGCATCTGGCGGGTCAGCGTGCCTTCAAAGAACTGACAGCCCCCATCCGCGGATCCATGATGCTGTCCCGGGTGCTCGGTCTCATCTACGGTGCGCTCGCGGTTGCCCCCTACGTGATCCTCGTCCAGCTGGGGGAAGTGCTGCTGGACGCGGCGCGCTCGGGCGTTGCCCCGGATCGCGCTGAGGTGATGACGCTGCTCATGTGGCTGACGGGTGCGTTCGGTGTGCGTTACGGGATCTATTTCGTCGCTCTGACCGTCACCCACTTTGCGGACGTGCGTTTCGGGCACATCGTGCGCTCGCGCATGGTGGGTGTCCTCGCCGCAGCGCCCCTCGCCTGGTTCACATCCACGAACTCGGGGGCCGTGCGCAAGGCCATTCAGGACGACACGCACGATGTGCACACGGTCATCGCGCACGCGCCCGTCGAATCCGCAGCCGCCGTCAGCGCGCCGGCATCCCTGCTTATCTACGCCTTCGTCGTCGACTGGCGACTCGGACTCCTGTCGATCGCCACGCTGCCCGTCTACGGACTCCTCAACGTGTGGATGATGCGCGGCATGGGGGAGAAGACCGCTGAGATGGACCGACACCTCACGCGCGTCTCATCGACGATGGTCGAGTTCGTGTCCGGTATCAGTGTCGTCAAAGCCTTCGGGACCGTCGGGCGCTCACACGAGCGATTCACACGGGCCGCCGAGGAATTCTCCCGTTTCTACGTCGACTGGTGCGGTCCGCTGCTGAAGGGTTCCGCGCTGGGGCAGGCGACCGTGTCTCCCTCCCTGATCCTGCTCATCTCCACGGCGGGCGGTTCCGCGCTCGCGGCAACGGGGATCGTGAGTCCGGTCCAGGTCATCACCTGCGCGCTCATCGCCCTCGTCATCCCGGCGGCCATCGAGGTTCTGGGCACGACGACGTGGGCCTACCAGATCGCCGGGGCTGCAGCGCTTCGCATCGTGGACCTGCTCTCCGTCGAACCGCTGCCCGCCGGGGGAAGTGCGCAGCCGCAGCGAGCTGACATCGAGATCGATGGCGTCTCCTTCTCCTATGGAGCGACCCTCGCGCTGGATGACGTGAGCCTGACGATCCCCGAGGGCTCGGTGACCGCCCTCGTTGGTTCCTCCGGATCGGGAAAATCGACGCTCGCGACGCTGGTCGCGCGCTTCGCCGACCCGGACAAAGGGAGCGTGCGCATCGGTGGCATCGACGTGCGTGACATAGCCCCCGACCTGCTCTATCGGCACGTCTCCTTCGTCCTCCAGGATCCGCAGCTCCTCGATATCTCCGTTCGCGACAACATCGCGCTGGGGGTTCCGGGCGCCAGCGACGACGCGGTCTGGGAGGCCGCCAGCGCTGCCCGCATCGACGACTACGTGCGTTCTCTGCCCCGAGGCCTCGATACCGTCATCGGGGAGGACGCCCACCCCTCTGGGGGCCAGGCTCAACGAATCGCGATCGCTCGCGCCCTCCTCGTCGACGCCCCCATCCTTGTCCTCGACGAGGCCACGGCCTTCACCGACCCGGAAGCCGAAGCCGATATCCAGGCGGCGCTTTCGCGCCTCGTGCAGGGAAAGACGGTCCTGGTCATCGCGCACCGCGCCGCTTCGATCGCCGGCGTCGACCAGGTTGCCATCCTCGAGGCAGGTCGCCTCATCGCGATGGGCACGCCCGACCAGCTCGCCGACCACCCGTACATGCGACGCATGAGCACGCCCGCGAAAGGACACTGACATGTTCGGCCTCATTACCCGCCTGCGCGAACCCCTCTCCGAGCAGGGGCGAGCCGACTTCGTCCAGGCGACCGTCCTGTCCTGCATTGTTGGCGCAGTGCGCGGCATCTCCCTGGTCGCCTTCATCCCGGCCTCCATCGCCCTGACCTCGGGTATGCCCGCGTGGGGTTTAGGCCTGGGATCGTGGCTCGTCGTGCTGGCTGCGTGCGCCCTTATCTCCTTTGTCATCGAGTATCTGCTGGCCATGCGCTCCTATTCGGTGGCCTTCGACTTCCTGTCGAACATGCACCGGGCGATCGGCGACAAGGTGGCCTCCCTGCCGCTCGGCTCCTTCCGCGGCGACACGGCCGGAAAGACCTCGCGCCTTGTCTCGCGCGAACTCATGGTTCTGGGTGAGATCTTCGCGCACATGTATTCGCCCCTCATCGCCGCGATTGTTACCTCGCTGACGATGCTCGTCGGCATCACTGTGTTTTCACCGGTCCTCGGACTGGTGTGCCTGGCCTCGATCCCGGTTGTCGGCGGGGGAGTGTGGGTTGCCCGCCGGTGCCTGCAGTCGGGGGCCTCCCTGAAGGAGCCTCCCGCCCGCGAGCTGTCTCACCGCATCGTCGAATACGCGACCAAGCAGGGCGCCCTGCGCGCGTGCGGGCGCGCCTCATCCTACGAGCCCCTCCAGCGGGCCGAATCCGAGTACGGGGTGGCCGCGCGTCGCTCACTCATGAGGGAGACCCTCGGCCAGATCGTCAACGGCATGGCCGCCCAGACCGTCGTCGTGACGCTTATCTGCGCGATCGGCTGGCTGTCGGTCGCCGGCAGCGTCGGCCCGGTGGAAGCAGTCGTCTCCATCGGCCTGCTCCTACGCTTCACGCAGATCCTCGTCGACATTGGCGCGCTCGCCTCCGCGTTTGAAACCCGCCGCCCGGTCCTGGACCTCAGCCATGAGATCCTCTCCGCACCCGAATTGCCGACGCCCGACGGTCGGCGATCCTCCGGCGAGGCCCAGGCCTCGTCGGGCGCGTCAGTTTCCCTCGAGGACGTCTCTTTCTCCTACGAGGCAGACCGCCCGGTCCTGCAGGGCGTGTCCTTCCGCGTGGACCCCGGAACCATGACCGCGATCGTAGGCCCCTCGGGCTGTGGTAAGACCACCATCGCGCGCCTTATCGCACGCTTCTACGACGTGGATGCGGGCAGCGTCCGCGTGGGAGCTGGCGACGTGCGCGACTGGGACACCGCCGACCTCATGGCGCAGCTGTCCCTCGTCTTCCAGGACGTCTACCTCTTCGACGACACCCTCGAGGCTAACGTGCGCGTCGGAAACCCCGACGCTACCCGGGCGGACATTGAGGAAGCGGCCCGACTGAGCGGAGTCGACGAGATCGTCGAACGCCTGCCGCTCGGCTGGGACACCCCCGTCGGCGAGGCTGGCCGAGCCCTGTCAGGCGGCGAACGCCAGCGCGTCTCTATCGCCCGTGCGCTCCTGAAAGCCGCGCCCGTCGTCCTCTTCGACGAGGCCACGAGCGCCCTCGACCCCGAGAACGAATCGCGCGTCACCGACGCCATGGGAGCCCTGCGGCGCGACGCGACCCTCATCGTCATCGCGCACAAGCTCGACACGATCACGGCCGCCGACCAAATCGTTGTCCTCAGCGAGACTGGACGCGTCGCACAGATCGGCACGCACGAGCAGCTCTACGCCCAGGAGAACGGTCAATACCGGGCATTCTGGGACGCGCGTACGCGAGCAGCGGGGTGGACGCTCGTCTGAGTGGGGTGGGGCCGGCCTCGCGCATCTGCCCAGCGGCGGACTGTGCGCGCGGCCGGCCCCGGCCTCGTCTGTGATGCTCGCCCCGTTGCTTGCACGCCATTGCATGGCCTGTTAAGCTGATCCGTGCCGAAGACCGTTGGTGTCCACGCTAGTGGAGGAAAA
>CAUTDS010000025.1:0-28657 GCA_963537175.1 uncultured Actinomycetes bacterium | reverse complement strand
GCCAGCATGAGGGTCGACAGCGGGTAGTAGATCATCGGCTTGTCGTAGACGGGGACGAGCTGCTTCGATGTCCCCAGCGTAATCGGGTTGAGACGGGTGCCCGAGCCGCCCGCCAGGATGATGCCTTTCATGTTGCCTCCGCTTCCCGGCGCGTCCTCGTGTGGGTCGCGCGTCGTTGACAATTATCCCTGTACGACAGTATTTTTCCACAACTTTGCCCCCGCGCGCGCCCATGGGGCGGCGCACACCGCCGCGGGGGTGCAGATCGGATAGTATTTACATGGAATGTTGCGTCCGCACAAAAACCACGCACGTAAGGAAGAACCATGGCGCCCACCGCTAAGCCCCTGGGGATTACGACCACGCCGATCCCCGGCTTTTTGCGCATTGATCTGACTGTTCACGGCGATAACCGAGGCTGGTTCAAGGAGAATTGGCAGCGCGAGAAGATGGTCGCGCTGGGCCTGCCGGATTTCCAGCCCGTGCAGAACAACATCTCGTTCAACGACGAGGTCGGGGTGACGCGAGGCATTCACGCGGAGCCGTGGGACAAGTTCGTGTCGGTCGCAACCGGCCGCGTGTTCGGCGCCTGGGTGGACCTGCGCGAGGGCCCGTCCTTCGGCACCGTCTACACGACGATCATCGATCCGGGCGTGGCGGTGTTCGTCCCCAAGGGCGTGGGTAACTCCTACCAGACCCTGGAGCCGAACACGGCGTACACCTACCTGGTGAACGACCACTGGTCGCCGGACGCGCGCTACACCTTCCTGAACTTGGCCGACGAGACGGCCGCCGTGGATTGGCCGATCCCGCTCGAGCGCGCCATCCTGTCCGACAAGGACAAGGCTCACCCGCGCATGGCGGACGTGACCCCCTTCCCCGCTCCGGCTCCCGTGGGGCGCCGCGCGCTCGTGACGGGCGCGAACGGCCAGCTGGGTCGCGAGCTCATGCGTGCGCTGCCCGAGGCCGGCTTCACGGTGACGGGGGTGGACCTGCCCGAGGTGTCGATTTCCGACGCCGAGCAGGTGGCTGCTCTGCCGTGGGACGACATCGACGTGGTGATCAACGCGGCCGCGTGGACGAACGTCGACGGTGCTGAGACGCCCGAGGGCCGCCGTGCAACCTGGCAGGCGAACTCGACCGGCCCGGCGATCCTGGCCCGCGAGGCGACGGCTCACGGCGCGACGATGGTCCACATCTCGACGGAGTACGTCTTCGATGGCACGCAGGACGTGCACGTTGAGGACGAGGCACCCTCTCCCCTGGGCGCGTACGGCCAGTCGAAGGCGGGCGGCGACGCCGCTGTGGCCTCGACGCCGAAGCACTACATCGTGCGCACCTCCTGGGTTGTGGGCGACGGCAAGAACTTCCTGAAGACCATGGCGTCCCTGGCGGATCAGGGCACTTCCCCCTCGGTCGTGTCCGACCAAGTGGGCCGCCTGACCTTCACCTCCGACCTGGCCAAGGGCATCATTCACCTGCTGACCAGCAACGCCCCGTTTGGCACCTACAACCTGTCGGGCGAGGGACCGGTCATGAGCTGGGCGCAGATCGCCAAGCGCGTGTTCGAGCTGTGCGGCCGCGATCCGGAAGACGTCACCGAGGTGACGACGGAGGAGTACTTCGCGGGCCGCGAGGTGGCTCCGCGCCCCCTGTCCTCCGTCCTGGACCTGACGAAGATCAAGGCCACGGGCTTCACCCCCGAGGATTCCTCGCAGCGCATCGACTCCTACGTCGCTTCTCTGCGCGGCTGACCTCCACACGGACAAGGCAGGCCCCGGGCACCGACTGGCGCTCGGGGCCTGTGCTATGTCCGCGTACACCCTGCGTGCACGTGGGGCGACGATTACGAATGAGGGCGGCGTAGAAGACGGTTAAGGCACGCAGCCGATTCGCCCCGAACGCGTGCTCAGAGCAGCTGGCTGAGGATCTCCTGCGAACCGCCGATCTCCCGTACCTGCGCGACGAGAACGTCCGCGAGCTTCTTCGCCGCCACATACTGCGTTGATTCAACGCCGTAGCGGCTCGCGATGTCCGCAAGGCGCGCAGGGATAGTCGTAGCGCTGCCGTCCTTCGACGTCAGCATGTCCGCCAGGTTGAGCACCAGGAGCTCCTCCGACTGGTAGTCGCTGTCGGGGTTGCCGTGGTGGAAGATCTCCGCCCAGTAGGTGAACCCCAGGGAGCGCAGCAGGGCCCCGCCAAGTTCCTCGTGCTCGGACTGTTCATGGGCGAACTGATAGCCGACATCGTGCAGGTAGCCCATCACGAACATGTCGCGGCACTTCTCATCCGACCAGCCAAACAGGGTCCGCCCCAGCTCGGAGGCTTTCATCCCAACCCCGCGGCAGTGGCGCAGCCGGTCCTCGTCCATACCGATTGCGGGCGTCAAGTCAGTCATCATGCGATCCTTTGCGTGCCGTCGGCCAGATACCGCAGGAGATCCGTCAGCCTGCGACGCTGAGAGTCAGCGAGGCGCAGATCGAGGAGCTTATCCTTGTGCACCCACTGGAAACCCGCGGATTCAGAGTCGAGAGACACCTCGTGGCCCGCAGACACCCCGTAAAACACGACGGTGAACTCCTGGCGCACTTCCCCGTCGGAGTATGCGATGCGCACGTCCGGGTCCGTGTAGGTGCCGACAATCCCGGTCACCTGCACGTCAAGGCCGGTCTCCTCTTTGAGCTCGCGGACCGCGCACTCGGCGAGGCTTTCGCCGAATTCGAGGGTGCCGCCCGGGAGCGTCCAATTCCCGCTATCCCGGCGTTGGAGCATGAGGATGTGGTCCTCGTGCTCGATGGCGACCGCTGCCGCAGGCACTATCGAGTTGGCCGCCGGCGCATCGGGGGCGTGGGAGTAGTCCACGCGCGTCGTCGTCAGGGTCGAGGCCAGCCACGCCTCGACATCCGGGCCGGGGGTGACGACGTTCTTGTCGTTCCTGGAGGGAACCTTGATGAAGAGAATCCGCGTCCCCCGCTTCGAGCGCTGCGCGTAGGTCGTCCCAGGTTCGATGACGTAGAAGTCGCCCGCACGGAACTCATACTCCTCGCCCGTGTCCGTATCCAGGTACTGCGTCCACCCGGACAGCATGTACTGGTACTCGGTGGCCCGCGTATGGAAGTGCGGCTGCTCGCACGCGTCATCGGAATAGGACGTGATGCCGATTTCCAGATCACTCGTGTCGTAGTGCGCGACCGCCTGCGGCCGAGAGAGGTTGCCCGCCAGGTACTGGCGCGACACCTGCTCCAGCGCCTGCCGGATCTCGCCTGACGTAATGGTGGAGAACATCGTCATCGCCTCCTTGGGGCCTTCTGTCGACTCTTCCTCAGCTGGCGCCTCAAGATAACGAGAACGCCAATCGCGACGACCACGCTCGCCAGGCACAGGGCAAGCACGAACCACAGCGAGGGAAGAGTCTCGCCCTGGTTGAGACCAATGATGGACATCGAGAAGAAAGAGATGATGAGCGTCGGGACGAAAAAGACTGCGGAGGCGAAGGTGAGGAACGTGTTTGTTCGTTCTGCGGCCTCGGCGTTTTCCTGGTTCGCGACGGCCTGGACAGACTGAGCGGTGTTCGCGAGCAGGCCGGACGCCCGCTCGAGCAGCCGTCGGTATTCTTCGATCGTCGCCTTGAGTTCGGCGACCTTACGCGTCGCGAGGCAGCGCAGGGCTTCGTTCCCGGTCACGAGTTCGTTGACCTTGGAACGGCGTTCGAGGTTCCTGGAGACGAGGAACGCCGTGGTCACGAACTGGGAGAGCACGCCGATTTCTCGCTGCGCCCGCCCGAGGCGCTGCGTGGCTTCCTCCGAATCGTCGCTGATCATGATCTGGAAGGGTTCGTTCTCCCAGAACTCGAACTCAATCCGCCAGTTCTCGAGGTTGTATTGCTCGTACTTGATGGGGATCGAGAAAGCCTCAACGATGTCACCCACGTCCGAAGGATCGGTGAAGTACCCCTGCCCACGGTTCAGCCAGATGCCATTGTGCGGCCAGCGAAGATTGTCGAGCTGGTCTGCCGAGACCGGCTGATAGATCGAGACGGTGCCGTTACCCATGTCGAAGATCCGGCACCAGCGATGGAGAGCACGAAGCGGCTCGGAGGTATCGCCGGAACGGGCCGGCAGGTTCTGGGTTAGCAGATCGACGTACGTGATCCTCGTATCATCATCGATCTGCAAGGGCACGTTCGTTTTGTTCGCCGACACCCGCTGGATCATCTCCGGCATCGATGCCATCAGTGCGTGAGCGACGGCCGGCGTCATGAGCTTGTCGAGGAGCGAGGAGATCTCCTCGTCGTGCGCGCCGTCGAGCGACACTTCGAGCTCGTACCTGTCGATACCGTTCCACGGGTCCTCGCGATGGGTGTGCGCGTCGATCGGGCAGTACCGGTAGCCGTCACCGTCGTCCAGCGGGGGCAGCACGATCGGATTCTCGAACTCCATGGCCCGGCGATGCCATCCGGACAGAATCACTGCCTGCGTCCCATCCGTGTACTGGCACTTCAGCAGGAAGCTTGGGTCCGCGTCCCAGAGCTGAGGATCAGACGCGTACGTCTTGCTGTAGGAGCTCATCGCCCGGGCACCTCCATTCGAAGTCGTTGACGCGTAGTTGTCCGGCACAGGCACCCCGAGGCCGTGGGGGCGGACCGCTCTTTGAGATTGTAGTCGTTTCCGCAGATACCGCGCCGGAGCGCAACATATGTGCGCGCCGCAGATAAACGAGGCCGGGGCCAGCCACGCTGAATCGCGCAGCCGGCCCCGGCCTCGTCACAGAAGAACTCTCAGAAGTACGTCTTCATCATGGACACCAGGTCGTAGCCGTAGTTCTTGGCTGCTGCCCAGCCGGTGCGGTTGGGGTTTTCCTGGATGCCCAGGTATTCGACCACGGGGGCCGCGCCCTTGCGCACGTAGGTGAAGCGCGGGTCGACGACCGTGTTCGCGAGCGAGGCCGTGGTCACCGAGGAGTCCGCGTAGGCGCGCAGGTGTTGAACCTGGGCGCGGATGCCGGTGCGCACGTCCGGGAAGGATGCGCCCTTCGCGCCGCCACCGACCGCTCCGATGCCGGAGAAGTTGTACTGGCTGACACTCACGTCGCCGCCGAATCGCAGCCAACCCGTCTCCTTCATAGCCTGGACGAAGACCAGCTCGGGGGACACGCCCTCGGCCACGGCCTCGTCGTAGACGATGGAGGCGAAGTCGCGGATCGTCGGCGCGCCGCCGGCGGCCATGGCGCTCGGGTAGCTGTAGCCGGCCTGATCCCACGCCTCTTCCATGGCGTCGATGATCTCCGAGCGCGAGGCGGTGGGCGCACTCATGATGAGGCGCTGACCGGACGCGTTCGTGACGGCGGCGCTGCGCGAGGCAGAACGCGAGGCCGCCTGAGCGTCGCTGCCGTCCGCGTAGCCGAGCCACGCACCGGAGGAAGCGAAGGTGGATGCACGTCCCTCAACGGTGACCGTGCCCGTCGCCATGGCGCCCGAGTTCGGGTCCAGCCAGTACCAGGCGCCGTCCAGGAGCCAGCCGGTGCTCATCGCGCCCGAGGAGTTCAGGTGGTACCAGGTGTCTCCCACCTTGGTCCAGCCGGTCTTCATGGCGCCCTCGTCGTCCAGGTAGTACCACTTGCCGGCGTCGAGGAGCCAGCCGGTGACCATCTGTCCGCTGGGTCGCATGTAGTACCAGCGCTTGTCATCCTCAGTGAGCTGCCAGCCGGTGAGCATGCGCGCATCGTCCTCGAAGAGGTACCAGGCGCCATCGACGTTGGTCCAGCCGATCGCGGCCGCACCGTTGGCGCGGAGCCAGTACCAGTTGTTGCCGTCCCTGAGCCAGCCGGTGACCATGACGCCGTCGGCGTTCATGTAGTACCAAGAGCCGGCGACCTTCACCCAACCGGTGGCCATGTCACCGTCAGGACGCAGGTAGTACCACTTGCCGTCTTCCTGCTTCCAGCCCGTCACCATGGCGGTGGAGTCATCGAAGAAGTAGCGGCGTCCGTTGATGGTGGACCATCCGCGGATCGTCTGCTTGTTGGAGCCGGCCCAGTACCAGCGGCCACCGGCGGAGAACCAGCCGGTCTTGGCCACGCCGTTAGAGATGAAGCTCCAGGAGTCACCGGCTGCGCGCCAGGTGCCCTTGCTCAGCCCGTAAGCCTGGGCGATGCCGGTCGCGTCGGCGATGCCGAGGGAGCGCACGAAGCTCTCGTTGCGCAGGAGGGCTGCGTCGGATGCGGAGGTCACGAAGGCATGCTCGACGATGACGCCGGTCATGTTCTCTTCGCGCGACTGGCGGATGACGGCGTAGTAGTCACCGGTCGAGCCATCCGGGTAGTCGTAGTAGGGGTTGTCGCGCGTCTTGATGCCGCGGTCAGCCAGACCAAGGCCGGTGAGCTGCTTTTGGATAGCGTTGGACAGGGTGCGCCCCTGCGTGTGGGTGCCGTAGTTGTACGAGGAGGAATTCGGGTACCAGACCTCGGCACCCTTCGCGATGGGCGCGCCCGAGTTGAAGTGGATGGAGACGAGGGCGTCCGCATCCGCGGCTGCGGCCATCTCAACGCGGCTGGACAGGTCGGCGCTGGTGTTTTCCGAGGGACGGGTGTCCGTCGTGCGAGTCATGACGACGCGCACACCGTCGTAGCTTTCCAGTTCTTCCTTCAGGGCCAGGGAGACCGCGAGGGTCAGGTCCTTTTCACGCAGTCCGTTGGCGACCGCGCCGGGGTCGGAGCCGCCGTGCCCGGGGTCGATGGCAATCGTGATACCTGCTGCGTGCGCGGGCGGCACGAGGGCCGCTGCGGCTGCGCCGAGGGCCAGGGTGAGCCCGGCGACGATGGTCCTCCACGAGGAGCGCATAGTGATCCTTCATGTTGCTGATGTGACAGTCGTGATTGTAGGTACTTATGTTGTAACTGTAAACATGAGAATAGTTATACGCATAAACTGATATGAACTGAAGCGATAGCTATTTCGCATGTGAGACGAGGCCGGGGCCTCCCGACACAATGCGCCCTCTCATCGGGACGCGCCGACGCGCCGCTGAAAGCACTCGCGGCCAGGGACAATGCCTCGCGGCCACACTGAAATATCAGCGCTGAAGAGGAAAACTCCCGAGGTCTACGCGAGCGCCGCTCGAACCACCGCGGCCGCCGCAGCCGAGGAGGACACGACCGATCGACGCTCGCGCACCCAGGCTCGCACCCCCTCAGGCCCCACCCAGGGAGCACTGCCCGACGCGAGGGCCACCATGGCCTCGGCGATCTCGTCGGCGTCAAGGCCGCACGCCACCCCAAGCCCACCCTCCGCGACGTCGCGGGCGGCCTGACCGGGCCCCGCGTAGATGACGGGAGTGCCCTGCGCGAGGGAGGCGAGGATCTTCGTCGGGTAGGCGTAGTCGTATCCGCCCGGTCGCAGCGAGGCGAGAGTCGCGGTGGCTCGCGCCATCCACCGGTCCGCCTCCTCGGCGCTGACGGCGGGGATCATCTCGATGCCGGCCACGCCGCAAGAGCGCTCGGCGAGGGCCTCCCATCCGCTCCCCTGCCCCACGAACACGAGGCGCGCGTCCCCAAGCCGTGCTCGCGCGCGCTCGAAGGCGTCAACGAAGACCTCGGGGGCCAGCCACTGGGCGACCGTGCCCGCGTAGACGAAGACGGGACCGCCGCAGGCGGGGAATCGCTCGGGGGTGCCGGCGGCCACCGTGTCGGGCACGCGCACCCCGTTGGGGACGACCGCTACGTCACGAGCCCCCAGGTCACGGGCGCGGCGCGCAACCCCATCGGAGACGGCGATGACGCGTCGGGCTCCGCGCAGCGCGAAGGACTCCAGGCCCGCGACCGCGCGCACAACGACGCTGGGCACGCCCGCGAGCGCGGCAGCGTCCGAGACGATGTCGGCGCAGTAGTAGACGTAGGGAACGCGCCGCACCGCGCAGGCGATGCGCACGGCGGCTCCGGTCGTCGGCGGGGGCTCGGAGACGACGACGTCCGGGCGGGGGCCGGCGAGCAGCCTGGCGACGAGAGGGACGTCGAAAGACATATAGGAGACGTATCCGCGCACCGCTCCCGTGCGGTCTCGCAGGACGGGGGCGCGTCGCACGCTGACGAGGCCTCGTCCCTCCCCCGACTCAGCGCCGCCGTCTGCGGATTGTCGGGCGTCGCGGGCGACGGAGGGAGCCAGGCGCGAGGTGAGGACCCGGACCCTGTCACCGCCTGCGGCGAGCGCACGGGCGAGTGCCCCGAGGCGCAGCGCGGCGGCCGTCGGCTCGGGTGTAAAGGTGCGGGTCGCGAGAGTGACTAGCATGCGGGGGTGCTTCCCCCGCCGATCGTGATGCGCGGTGTGCCGGCCCAGGCCTCGGGTGAGGTGATGGCGCGGCCGTCGACGAGGAGGCGCACGCCGGGCAGGTCAGCGGGGGCCAGGTCCCGGTAGGAGGCATGGTCGGCCTGGACGATGGCGACGTCCACCGGCTCGCCGAGGTGGTACGCGTCCCACCCGAAGGCCGCCAGCTCGTCGTCGGAGTACAGCGGGTCGTGAACGCTCACCTGCACCCCGGCCTCGCGCAGCGCGCGGGTGACGCCGAAGACGCCGGAGAACGCGGTTTCCTTGACCCCACCTCGGTAGGCGGCACCCAGGACCGCGACGCGCAGGCCGTCCAGAGACCCCAACAGGGAGGCAGCGCGCGAGACCGCGTAGGCGGGCATGTCTGCGTTGGCTGCGCGCGCGGCGGACACGACGGTCGCGTCCGGGTCGCCGGCCAGGTACAGGCGCGGGTAGACGGGGATGCAGTGGCCGCCGACCGCGATTCCGGGCCGATGGATGTGCGAGTAAGGCTGGGAGTTGCAGGCCTCGATCACGCGCGCGACGTCGATGCCGGCCGCGTCCGCGTAGCGCGCAAACTGGTTGGCCAGGCCAATGTTGACGTCCCGATAGGTGGTCTCGGCGAGCTTGGCCATTTCGGCGGCCTCGGCCCCGCCCATGGGCCACACGCCGTTGGGGCGCGGCAGGTCGGCGCGCTGATCGAAGGAGAGGACGGCCTCGTAAAAGCGAACGCCGCGCGCCTCGCCGGATTCGCGCAGGCCCCCCACGAGCTTCGGGTAGCGGGCCAGGTCGGCGAAGACACGGCCGGTGAGGACGCGCTCGGGCGAGAACACCACGTCGAAGTCGCGGCCCTCGGTCAGGCCGGAGACCTCCTCGATGAGGGGCTTGTAGCGTCCGCGCGTCGTGCCCACGGGCAGGGTGGTTTCGTAGGAGACGAGGGTGCCGGGCGTGAGGTGGGCGGCCATGGAGCGGGTGGCGGCGTCCATGACGCGGAAGTCGGGGCGGCTCTCGTCATCGACGACGAGGGGCACGACCATAACGACCGTATCCACGCCGGGGATCGCCTCGGCGTACTCGGTCGTGGCGCGCAGGGCGCCGGAGGAGGCAAGCGGGGGCAGGTACTCGGCCAGGTGCGCCTCACCCGGGAAGGGTTCAACTCCCTCGTTAATGAGGGCGACCACGCGGGGGTTCACGTCCACGCCGACGACGGTGTGCCCGCCGCGCGCGTAGTGCACCGCCAGCGGCAAACCGATCTTGCCCATGCCGACGACCGCGATGCGCATGCGGTTCCCCTTTCCGTCTCCGGCCTCGTTGTTCCCCTCCAGTGTAGTGCCCCGCCCCACCTACAATGGGGGCGTGGATCGCGCGCTCAATCTCCTGCTCTACCCGTCGAACCTGGCCTCGCCCGGTCGCCTGGTGAAGATCGCGCGTTCACTGTCCCCGCTTTTCTCGCGCACGCACGTCGTCGGGATCGATCAGGGCGAGCTCCCCACGGACGAGGCTGTGGCCCCCACCGTGCACCTCACGAGGATTCGGGGCGCGTCCCTGGGTGCGCCCTTGGGCGGGGTGAGGGTCGTCGGGGCGTGGGGGGCACGCGTGTACCGGCGGTTCGCGAGGCAGCGCGTCGCGGCCGTCTCGGCGCAGAACCTGTTCCTGCTGCCCCTCGCGCACGCGTTGGCGCGGCGCACGGGCGCGGTGTTTGCGTACAACGCGCACGAGTTGGAGACGGAGACGGTGGGGTCGGCGGGCCTGCGTCAGCGCCTCCAGCGCGTCATCGAGCGCCACTACATCCACCGCGCGGACGTGGTGTCCGTGGTCAACGAGTCGATCGCTCAGTGGTACCGCGAGGCGTACCCGGGCGTGGATCCGGTCGTCGTCACGAACGCCCCAACGGGCGCGGAGGGAGTCATCGACCTGCGCGCGCAGCTAGGGATCCCGGAGGGCGCGCTCCTGTACCTGCATTCGGGCTACCTGGCGCCCGGGCGCAATATTCCCCTGATTCTGCGCGCCTTTGGGCAGGTGAAGAGCGCACACGCGGTCTTCGTCGGCTCCGGGGCCCTACTGCCCGAGGTCGAGCGTGCGGCTGCGACCCACCCGAACATCCACCGCCTGCCTCCCGTGGACCCGGACCAGGTGCTCGCCATGACGCGCGGGGCTGACGTAGCGCTGTGCCTCATCGAGTCCGGGTGCCTGTCGCACCGCATGTCCACGCCCAACAAGATGATGGAGGCCTTCGCGGCCGGGATGCCCGCACTGTGTTCTCCCCTGTCCGAGGCCCGCCGATACCTGGGCGATCAGGCCGACACGTGGGTGCTGGAGGACCCGGAGCGCGACCTCGTTTCTGCGTTGGAGTCCATCACGCAAGAGGACATCGAGGCTTTCCGCCCGCCGGCAATCCCCACCTGGGAGGAGGGGGCCGCACGCCTGCGCGAGGCCTACGAGCGGGCCCTGGCCGCGCGAGCCCGCGGTTGAAACACGGGTGTCACGCGACCTGAGGACGCTCCCCGTCGCCGCGGTCGTAGGCGCGCGCCGTCAGGACAGCCATCACCAACATACCCACGAGCAGCGCAGCCATGAGGCCGCCCAGCACCGCGACCGTGGCCTCCACGCCGTAGGGGCTGGCCGCGAGCCAGATCAGCGGCGCTACGCAGTACACGCACGCGAAGGCCAGCATGCGGCGCTGGTGGTAGGTCGCGACGAAGACATTCGACAGCGGCGAGGTCGCAACCGTGAGGGCGAGCCAGGGGGCCAGGGAGCGCGCGAAGTATCCGGCCGCCTCCCAACGCGCCCCGAACACGAGGGGGAAGAGCGCGGGGCTCACCCACGCGAGCAGGGCGAACACGGGGATCGAGCATGCCAGCGCGATACCACCCACCCGCACGACGACGCGTGTCATCTCGCCGGGCGGGGTGTCCGACAGGCGCGGCAGGTACACCTGCGAGAGTGCCCCCGCGATGAGGGCGACCGGGGCTTGCAGGGCCAGCCACGCCATGTTGAATTGGCCGAGCGAGGCCACGGAATACGTGGCGATGAGCATCGGGATCGCGCTCGTGCGCAGCGCGTCGACGACGACGTTGGGCACTCCCACGAGGGCCATCTTGCGGTAGCGCGAGGCCACTTCGCGCAGGGTCGGATCCGCGGCCTCGCGCTCGCGCACGTCGCGGGCGTGCCACGACAGGTAGGCGACGGCGAGGCCCTGGCCGGCAATCGTCGCCCCAATCGCCGCACCCAAGCCGCCGCCAGCCAGGAAACCGCACACCAGCTGCAGGGCGGCAATCCCAAGGGCGCGCACGACAGAGGAGCTCGCGATCGCCTGGAAGCGGCGGTGGCGCGTCAGCCAGTAGGAGCACACCTGCCCCTGCGCCAGGAACAGGACGGACACGCCGACGGCGAGCAGCCAGCCCGCGAGCGCGCTTCCGTAGCGCGCGCTCACCCACGGCCATGCGGCGGCCGCAATCAGGGTGGCCAGCGCGGAGGCGACCAGCACGCAGCGCGAGGCCAGGCGGGCCAGGGACCGGGCCGAGGCCTCGTCCCCGGGGGCGGGCAGGACGATGCTGAGGTCGAAGCGGGCGCCCGCAACGGCGGCGCCGAGCGTAGCGGCGGACGTGAAGATGCCCAGGTACCCCAAGTCCGTATCCGTGTAGATGCGGGCGATGCCGATCTGGGCGACGAAGACGATGACTTGGGCGAGGAGGGTACCGCCGAGGAGGGTGAGCACCTGCGCGAGGACGCCTGAGCGGGCGGGGCGGGCAGGTGCGTTCGTCATGGACTCATTTAATCACCTGGGGCGCGCGGCTTGCCCCTAGGATGGTGGCATGCCCGCTCACCGATCCACGCCCACCCTCGGGTGGAACTCATGAGGGTCGCCCTGACGAAGGGAACCCTGCTGGTTCCCCCGACCTACTTCGCGCTCTCGCACGCCCTCGCGATGCCGGAGCTCGATTGGCGGGCTTTCGCGCTCGCGGCGCGCATTACCGATCCGTCCATCACGATCCCCATCGACGAGGCCGCTCCGCGCGCGCTCGGCAGTCCCCTCCCGCTTCGCGTGGCCGCGCAGGCACGAGGCCTGGGCCAGATGCGCCGCGCGATCGCATCGTGGCGCCCGGACCTTATCCACCAGCATCAGGCGACGTGGTCCCTGCCAGCCGTTGGCGCCGCGCGGGAGACGGGCGCGCCCCTCGTGGTGACGCTACACGGCGGGGATGCCTACCCGAGGCTCGGGCGCGGCGCGGGGGCCGCGTGGAACGCGCGCAACCGCACGGCCGCCTTCGAGGGAGCGAGTCGGCTGCTGGCTGTCTCCCGATACCTGGCGGACGTCGCATTAGAAGCGGGCGCTGATCCGGCGCACCTGAGCGTGCACTATCAGGGCGTGGACACGCACTGGTGGACGCCCGCCCCGAGCACAGCGGAATCGCGCGAGGAGCCCGTCGTCCTGTTCGTGGGCGCGCTCAGCCACCTCAAGGGGGTGGACGACCTGGCGCGGGCGTCGGCCATGCTCGTGGGGCGTCGCCCACATCGCCTCGTGCTCGTCGGAGACGGGCCGCTGGAGACGAGCCTGCGCGTTCGCGCTCCAGCACACGTGACGTTCACGGGACGGCTGGATCGGGAAGGGGTACGCGACTGGATGCGCCGCGCCCACGTCCTCGTCCTGCCCACGAAGCCGACGCAGGGACGACAGGAGGCCGCCGGACTCGTGCTGCTCGAGGCGCAGGCGTGCGGCGTTCCCGTTGTCTCCTATTCGACGGGCGGGACACCGGAGATGATCGCGCCCGGGGCCTCGATGCTGACGGCCGAGCGCTCGCCGGACGCCCTGGCCCGTTCCATCGACGAGGCCTTGGCCTGGTCGCAGGACGAGCGCGCGGATCGCGCAGCGGCGTGCCGGGCGTGGGTGACACGCGAGCGCTCGCTGCGCGGATCCGTGGATCAGCTGCGCACGATCTACGCCGACGTGACCCGTTAGCGCCGCGCTCTACAGGTCGACGGAACGCCCGGACGAAGCCGAGGACAAGATGGCCTCGACGACGCGCAGGTTGTCCAGGGCCTCGTCCATGGTGACGTGCTCGGCACCCACGCCGAGGATCGCGTCACGGAAGCGCTCGTGTTCGAGGGCGAGGGGCTCGCGCTTGGTGAGCGCGTAGCGCACGACCTGGCCCTCGCTCACCCCGCGGAAGGCGGCGATGGCATCCCACTGCAGGGGTGCGTGGCCGTTCTCGTAGAAGGTCAGGTCCCCCATCGCGGTGTCTGCGACGAGCGCGCCGCGCTCCCCCGTCACGATCGTCGTGCGGTCTTTGTATGGTGTCAGCCAGTTGACGAGGTGGTTGACGAGGATGCCGCCTGCAAGGACGCCCGAGGCGACCATCATGTCCTCGTGAGGCCGCCCCGAGCGCGCGGACGTGCGCGCGTAGATGCTCTCGTAGGGGGCGCCGGCCACCCACGCGGCCAGGTCCACGTCGTGCGTAGCCAGGTCTTTCACCACGCCGACGTCGCTGATGCGGGCGGGAAAGGGCGACTGGCGGCGCGTCGCGATCTGCTCGATCTCGCCAAGCTGGCCCTGCGCGATCCGCCTGCGCATGTCGATGAGCGCCGGGTTGCAGCGCTCGACGTAGCCGACGGCGCCGACGAGGCCCGCGGCTGCGAAGGCGTCGCGTATGCGGCGGCCCGCCTCCACGCTCGTGGCGAGGGGCTTTTCGACGAGGGTGTGCACCCCGGCCTCGGCGAGCGCCAGGGCCGCGGCCTCGTGGTGGACGGTGGGCGCGGCGATGATCGCGGCGTCGATGCCGGCCTCGATGAGTTCTTCGACGCCGCCCAGGACGGGCAGGTCGCCGGCAACACCGAAGCGGTCCCCGCCCGGGTCTGCGAGGGCGACGAGGTCCACGCCGGCGGTGGCGCGGGCGTTACGCACGTGGTGTCGGCCCATCGAGCCGATGCCGAGGATTCCGAGGCGAATACTCATGTCAGGCCCCCGCTTCCGCCAGCGCGTTCACGGCGTGCGCGATTCGTTCCAGCTCTCCGGGCGTCAGAGACGGGTAGATCGGCAGGGACAGAACCTGGTCGGCCGCCTCGCGCGTGGCCGGCAGCTCCGCTCCGGGGGCGTAGCGGGCGAGGGAGGGCAGCTCGTGGTTCGGAATCGGGTAGTAGACGCCCGAGCCGACGCCGTATTCCTCGCGCAGGGCTGCGGCAAAACCGTCTCTGTCCTCGGCCACGCGGATCGTGTACTGGTGGTAGACGTGCGTGGCGCCGGGCGCGACGTGCGGGACGGTGACGCCGCGCAGGTGGGCGTCCAGGAAGGCGGCGTTATCCTGGCGCGCGCGGGTCCACGCGCCGACCTTGGTGAGCTGCACGCGCCCGATGGCCGCGTGAATGTCGGTCATGCGGTTGTTGAGGCCCACGATTTCATTGGCGTAGCGCGTCTCCATGCCCTGGTTGCGCGCGAGTTTCACGCCGCAGATAACGTCGGGGTCGCTCGAGGTGACCATGCCGCCCTCGCCGCTGGTCATGTTTTTCGTCGGGTAGAAGGAGAAGGCCGCGAAGGCGCCGAAGGAGCCGACCGCGCGCCCGTGCAGGCTCGCGCCGTGTGCCTGGGCGGCGTCCTCGAAGACCATGAGTCCGTGTGCATCAGCGATCGCCTGGAGGGCATCCATGGGGGCGGGGTGGCCGTAGAGGTGGACGGGCATGATGGCCCGCGTGCGCGGCGTGATCGCGGCCTCGACGGCGGCAGGCGACAGCGTGAAGGTGAGCGGGTCGATGTCGGCGAACACGGGGGTCGCGCCCGTAATGGCGACCGAGTTGGCGGTGGCCGCGAAGGTAAAGGAGGGGACGATGACCTCGTCGCCCGGCCCGATCCCGGCCGCGAGCAGTCCCAGGTGCAGGGCCGAGGTTCCCGAGTTGACCGCGACGGCCTGGGTGTCGGGCACCAGGGCTGCGCAGAACTCCTCTTCGAAGGCGGCGACCTGGGGGCCCTGGGCGATCATGCCCGTGCGCATGACGGCGGCGACCGCGTCGATCTCTTCCTCGCCGATGAGCGGGCGTGCGGGCGGGATGAACGGCTGCGTCACTGCTGGTCCTCGGTGGTTTGGTCGGGCATCTCGGCGTCATTCGGGGACGAGGCCTGGGCCTCCTCGGGTGACAGGGCACCGTCTCGCTCGACGTAGCGGCGTCCCGAGGCCGGACACACCCACGTGCGGTCCGAAGCCTCGTTCCCGGTGTCGTCGGAGGCCACGAGGGGCACCCCGGCCTCGCCGACCCACCCGACGCGGCGTGCGGGGACGCCGACGACGAGCGCGTAGGGGGCAACGTCTCGGGTAACGACGGCGCCCGCGCCGACCGAGGCCCACGCGCCGATGCGCACGGGGGCCACGCACACGGCGCGCGCCCCGATGGCTGCTCCGCGTTCGACGGTGACACCGACGCGGTCCCAGTCGCTCGCGGCCTTCAGGGTGCCGTCAGCGTTGATCGCACGAGGAGCGTGATCGTTCGTCAAGACGGCCGCGGGGCCGACAAACACTCCATCGGCCAGGGAGGCGGGCTCGTAGACGAGCGCGTAGTTCTGGATCTTGCAGCGCGCACCGACCCTCACGCCTTCGCCGATGTAGGCGCCACGTCCAACGATGGTCTCATCCCCGATCCGCGCATCCTCGCGCACCTGGGCAAGGTGCCAGACGCGCGCGCTAGGAGCGACGATCGCACTGGGGGCGACGTCGGCGCTGGGATCGATCACTGGGACTCCCCTGTCGTTATCTGCGTGTGCGCGTGCGCGCAATGAGGCACTGCGCGCCCTTCCGGATACCCCACACTATAGGCGCGCGCCCATCTCGATGTGCGACACTAATCAAATGCAGATCGGCTCCGACACGTGGGTGGTGATCCCCGCGTACAACGAGGCGTCCGTCATCGCGGGCGTCGTCGCGGGAGTCCGCACCTTTTTCCCGCGTGTCCTCGTCGTCGATGACGCTTCGAGTGACGACACCGCCGCCGTCGCCCGCGCCGCGGGGGCCTACACCGCGAGACACCCCCTCAACCTGGGGCAGGGCGCTGCCCTCCAAACCGGATTCGATGCGGCCCTCGCCCGCGGGGCGCGATACGTCGTCACCTTCGACGCCGACGGCCAGCACGACCCCGCCGAGGCGGCCGCCATGGTCGAGCGAGCACGCCGGGAGGATCTCGCGTTCGTCCTCGGCTCTCGCTTCCTGTCGGGCTCCCCGTCCTCGGCGGGTAGGGTCAAACGCGCCATGCTGCGCCTGGGAGCTTGGGTGGCCCGGCTGCGCACGGGCTTGGATCTCACGGACACGCACAACGGGCTGCGCGTCATCCGGGCTGACGCCCTCGCCCACGTGCATCTCACCCACGCACGCATGGCCCACGCCTCGCAGATCGTCTCCCAGCTGGCCGCCTGTGGCCTGCCCGGCGCCGAGCACCCGGTGACGATTTCCTACACGGACTACTCGCGGGCGAAGGGCCAACCTCTGCTCAACTCCGTCAACATCGTCGTCGACCTCGCGTTGGGGGGACGATGAGCGCCTACCTCGCCATCCGTATCCTCCTGCTCCTCGCCCTCGCGCTCACCGCGTGGTGGCTGGTGCGCCCGGTGTCCTCGGCCTCGTCCCTGGCGTTGCGCCGCATCGGCATCGGAGCGGTCGTCGCCGCGGCTATCGTGGCCATCCTCGTGCCCTCGCTGGCCAACACGGCTGCCCACGCAATCGGCGTTGAGCGAGGGGTCAACCTGATCGTCTACGGCCTCGTCATCGCGTTGATCGCGCAGATGGTGACCGGCTATCGACGCGAGGCCCGCGCCGAGGAGCGCATGGCTGAACTAGCCCGCTCCCTCGCCCTCGCGCACGTCCTTCCACCCGACGATCCGAGGGACGCCCGCACCGAGACGGACAGCTCACACGCTGATGCGAGCGGAGTGGAACGCGCCGCTAACGGCCCTGCTTCACCGACAAACACGCCAGATAACGATATGGTTACGAATGATGAGTAACGTGAATCTGCGACCGATCCAGCACTCGGCCGTCAACTTTGGACGCTTCGGCTTCCTGCGCGGCGCGCTCGCCGTGCTCCTGGCCGGTGTCCTGTTCGTCGTATCCTCCGCAGGCTTCGTCTACGCCAAGCTGAGCACTCAGTTCGCCAACCGAGTCGTCAGCATCGACGCCTACGCGAGCGACGAACAGAACAAGGCCACCCCAGACTCCTTCGAAGGCCGCGCCGTCAACATCCTCGTGGTCGGCACCGACTCGCGTAACGGCGCCAGCGGCGAGCTGGGCGCGGGCGACGCGGACGATGTTCCCGGCCTGCGCAACGACTCGACGATGGTGATTCACGTCAGCGCGGACCGCTCCCGCGTGCAGATCGTTTCCATCCCCCGCGACACCCTGGTGGACATCCCGGCGTGTAAGCACCGCGATGGCACCACCAGCGAGCCGACCACGGACGACATGTTCAACAACGCGATGGTCTACGGCGCGGACGGTGGCGATGAACCGGAGGACATCGGCCCCGGCATCGCGTGCGTGCGCTCGACCGTCGAAAAGCTCTCCGGCATGTCCATCGACGCCTTCATGGTCGTTGATTTTGCGGGCTTTATTAACATGATCGACGCCCTGGGCGGCGTCTGGTTCAACATCCCCGATCGCATCGACGACGACTCTGCCCAGCTCTACATCGACGCGGGCTGCTGGAAGCTGTCGGGCACGCACGCGCTGGCCTACATGCGCTCGCGAAAGGGCCAGGGCGACGGATCCGACATCTCCCGTATCGGCCGCCAACAGCAGCTGATTTCCGCGATGCTGCGCGAGCTGCAGGACAAGAACTACGTAACGGACCCCGGCTCGCTCATCAGCTTCCTGCAGGCCGCGATTTCCTCCGTGAACGTGTCCCCCAACCTGGGCAACGCCAGCTCAGATGCGTCCCTCCTCATCAACGTGCTGCAGAACATCGACCGTTCCAACATCCAGTTCGTGACGATGCCGGTCGAAGAACCCTCCTGGGATCCCAACCGCCGCATCCCCTCCGAGCCGATGGCCCGCAACGTGTGGACCGCCCTGAAGAACGACCAGGCCCTGCCCGTGGGCACGACCTACACGGACGGCAACGGCGCGCAGCTCGTTGTTCCCGATCCGACCGCGACGACGGCTCCTTCGACCCCCACTCCGACGCAGGCTCCGACGACCGATCCCAGCCCGGAGGAGACCTCCACGGATAACACCGAGCAGTCCGCCTCGGTCGCGAATAACGCGGCGAACGAGGAAGCCGCCAAGAAGTCAGCCGCCACCTGCCCGCCAAAGAACCAATGAGCAATCCTCCTTCGTTTACGCCTGACCCGAAGAGACGCCGCCCCGGATCCGACGATGCTCACGTCGTTGGTGAGGAGGTACGCGGTGGCGCGCCCACTCCCCCTCCGGAGGCTCTGGCCCCGCAGATGTGGAGGATCTCGGACGACGAGGCCGCGGCGGCTCGCCCGCTGATGCCCCGCACGCTGGATCAGCCTCAGAGGGACTCCCAGTCGATTTTCCCGCGCCGCACCCCGGCCCAGCAGCCGCCGTCGTTCCAGCCGGCCTCGGCCGCCAACCCTCCGTCCTACGCGCCGGGTTCCGGCCGTTCGTCGGGTTCGGGCACGTATGCCCCGTCGGGCAACGGGCCTCGTCAGGTGACGATCAATCGGTCCCAGAGCGCACCCGCGCCGGCCGCGCCGGCCGCGCCGGTCGCTCCCACGGCTCCTGTCGCGAAGCCGAGGCGACGCAAGCGCCGCCACCCGATCCTCAAGACCCTGTGCCTGTTTCTGGTCCTCGTCCTCGCGTGGGGTGGATTCCTCATGTGGGACGCCAACACGAACATGGGGCGCGTGAGCGCCCTGTCGGGGGCCGCCGACACTCCGGGCACGACCTACCTGCTAGCGGGTTCCGACTCGCGCGCCGACGGCGCCGTCCAGGATGGCTTCAACGAGTCCGAACGCGCCGACTCGATCATGCTCGTCAACGTCGCCCCGAACGGGCAGAAGGTCGCGCTGTCTATTCCGCGTGACACCTACGCGGAGATCCCGGGCGTCGGCTGGGACAAGATCAACGCCTCGTACGCATACGGCGGCCCGCAGCTGCTCGTGGAGACCGTCGAGAAGCTGACGGGTCTCACCGTCGATCACTTCGTGCAGATCGGCATGGGCGCCGTACCCGACATGGTGGACGCCGTCGGCGGCGTCGAGCTGTGCTACGACAACGACGCGGACGACCAGTATTCCGGGCTGAAGTGGACCGCCGGCTGCCACACGGTGGACGGCACGACCGCCCTGCAGTTCTCGCGTATGCGCTACCAGGATCCCGAGGGCGACATCGGCCGTACGAAGCGTCAGCGTCAGGTGATTTCGAAGGTCATTTCTTCGGCAGCCTCGCCTTCGACCCTCGTTAATCCCGCGAAGACCCTGCGCGTGGAGCGCGCCGGTTCGAAGTCATTCACCATCGACGAGGACTCCTCAGTCGTGACGGTCGCGTCGCTCGTATGGGCGCTGCGCGGCGCCTCGTCGAATCAGATGATGGGCGTCCCCCCGATCGAGTCGCTGAACTTCACGACGAACGCCGGAGCCTCCGCCGTACTGCTGCGCGACACGACCGCGGACGACTTCTTCGCCAAGCTCCGTGCGGGCACACTGACCACAGCAGACCTCAACCAGGTCGACGGGGTCTGACGTACTCCATCCGAACCCGCCAATAGGCGACAGATAAACCCCGGCCTCGTTCCCACAGTTAGGAACGAGGCCGGAGCTGAGTCTGGGCGCACACGCGCTCAGGAGCCGGGGACGGTGATCGGGCGCGGACCCGCCTGCCAGCCTTCCCACGCGGAGGTGAGGATCTCGTTGAGGCCGTTGTTGGCCTTCCAGCCCAGGTCCACGCCGATGGACAGCGGGTCGCCAATCAGCTTGGGCGGGTCGCCCGCGCGACGGTCCAGCTCCTCGACCGGGAAGTCCCAGCCGATGACGCGGCGCAGGCCGTCGATGATCTCGCGCACGGAGGTGCCCAGGCCGGTGCCCACGTTGTAGGTGTGGTGGTCGGGCTGTCGCCCCTCGGCGAGCACGTCGAGCGCTGCGATGTGGGCCTCGGCCAGGTCCAGGACGTGGATGTAGTCGCGCACGCAGGTGCCGTCCGGGGTGTCGTAGTCAGTGCCGAAGATCTTGGCGCTCTCGCCGCGCTCGATGCGGTCGAGGACCATGGGGATCAGGTTCATGATGGCCGGGTCGGCCAGGTCGGGCCAGCCGGCGCCCGCGACGTTGAAGTAGCGTAGGCCGATCCACTTCAGGTCCCAGGCGCGTTCACAGTCGGCCATCATCCACTCGCCGATCAGCTTGGTCTCGCCGTAGGGGTTGATGGGGTGTCCGGCCATATCCTCGGTGACAACCTCGGCGGTGGGGATGCCGTAGACGGCGGCCGAGGACGAGAAGATCATCTGGTCGACGCCGGCGTCCTCCATCGCGGCCAGCACGTTGGCCATGCCGCCGATGTTCTGCTGGTAGTACCAGGCGGGGCGCTTGACGGACTCTCCGACCTGCTTGCGGGCGGAGAAGTGGATGACAGCCGTGACGTCCTCGTCCACCATGAGGTTGGAGAGGACGGAACGGGCTTCATCGGTAGCGACATCGAGGCGAACCAGGGGCGTGTCCCCGACCCTGGCCGCGTTGGAGGTGGACAGGTCGTCGACGACGACGACGCGATCCCCGCGCTGACGCAGGAGTCGGACAACGTGTGCGCCGATGTAGCCGGCGCCGCCACAAACGAGAATGCTCATGGCTTCAGGATACGACGCGCCGCCCCCTTGCGGCTACCCGCGCGGGGCTTGTGTTGTGCGGCCTCAGTGCGCCTGCGAGACGCGCTGTGCGAGGGCCGCGCCCTTTGCGCTGGCCACGTCGCGAAGGTCCTTCTGAAAGTCGCGCATCGAGGCGCGCAGGGTCTCGGCGCGCTCTCCTTCACCGGCTCCGAGGATCCGTGCTGCGAGCAGACCCGCGTTGCGCGCACCCGCGATCGAGACGGTCGCGACGGGCACGCCTGCGGGCATCTGGACGATGGAGTGCAGGGAGTCGACACCGTCGAGGTGCTTGAGGGGCACGGGCACGCCGATGACGGGCAGTTCGGTGAGGGCGGCGAGCATGCCGGGCAGGTGTGCCGCTCCCCCAGCTCCGGCGATGATGACGCGCAGGCCGCGCGCAGAGGCGGATCGGCCGTAAGCAACCATGTCCTCGGGCATGCGGTGGGCGGAGACGACGCCGACCTCGCAGGCGATGCCGAACTCTGCGAGGGCGCCGACGGCCGCTTCCATGGTGGGCCAGTCGGAGTCAGAGCCCATGACGACGCCGACGAGCGGGTCCTCGCCGGTGGCGGTCAGCTGAATGTCGAGCTCGGTGGTCATGGGCAGTCCTTTCGGAAAGGGGACGAGGCCGGGGCACCTGGTCCCTCGGCCGCGGATAGGTGGGAGGGTTAGTCGGTGGGGGCCTCGCCCTGCAGGGCGCTGACGGCCGCCCGTGCTCGCTCGAGAGCGAGGGCGGGATCCGAGTCGACGACGGTGACGTGGCCGAGCTTGCGGCCCGGGCGCACCTCCTTGCCGTAGAGGTGAACCTTCGCTCCCGCTCCCCCGGCTGCGAAGGCCGCCGCAAGGGCACGTGCGGGCTGGGTGTGGGAGGAGCCCAGCAGGTTGACCATGACAGCGTGCGTCCCCGGGGCGCGCAGGTCGGTGGACCCCAGCGGCAGGTCGAGGACGGCACGCAGGTGCTGCTCGAATTGGCTCGTGACGGCCCCGTCGATGGTCCAGTGTCCCGTGTTGTGGGGGCGCATGGCGAGCTCATTGACGAGGACGCGTTCGTCCGCGCCCTCTCCGACGACGAACATTTCCACGGCGAGGACGCCGGTGACCCCCAGCTCGGCTGCGATGCGTTCGCCGATGCGGCGAGCCTCGGCGGCCGTCTCGGGCCGGATGCCGACGGCTGGCGCGGTGACCTCGGCACACACACCGTCCACCTGCACGGTGGAGGCGACGGGCCACGAGGCGATCTCGCCCGAGGGGGTGCGCGCGAGGAGGGCCGCCACCTCGCCGGTGAAGGGAACCAGGGCCTCGGCCAGCAGGGGGCCACCTCCCCACCAGGAGGCCACGTCTGCGGGGCTGTGGGCGATCGTCACGCCGTGCCCGTCGTATCCGCCGCGCGGGGTTTTGACGATGAGGGGCCATCCGATCGTCGCGCCGAATTCTGCCAGCTGTGCCTCATCCTCGACGCGCGCCCACGCGGGGCACGGGATCCCCATGTCGGTGAGGCGTTCGCGCATGGCCAGCTTGTCCTGCGCGTACAGGAGGGCGCTCGCCGGGGGCTGAACGGAGACGAGGCGGGCCGCCTCCTCCATCGTGGGGGCCGGGATGTGCTCGTGCTCGAAGGTGAGGACGTCCGCGCCGTCGATGAGCGCGCGGACCGCGTCCAGGTCGGCGGGCTCACCTACCGCTTTGTCGACGGTCACCTGACCGGTCGACCCATCCGAGGCCTCGACGAGGGCCCGAAGGTTAATGCCGAGCGCGACCGCGCTCTCCTGCATCATGCGTGCCAGCTGTCCGCCGCCAATGACGGCAACGGTGGGAGGGGTCAGCATCTCGTGTTCCACGCCTTTCAATGTACTCCGCTGCTAGAAGCGCCGCGAGCGGCGTCCCATGGACATGAGGGGGCCTTCGGGCATGACGCGATCTGGGTCGAGGGACGCGGGGATCGCGGCGACCGACACGGTGAAGACCGGCGGCTTGTTCGTCTTGAGCTCGAGGCGCCCGCCCATCGCCTGCGCGAGGTCGTGGGCAAGGGCCAGACCGATGCCCGTTGAGCCGTGCCCAGAGACACCCTTTTCGAAGATATCGGGCGCTAGGGACTCATCGATGCCCTCGCCTTCGTCACTGACCTCGATGACGACGCCACGCTTGGACGTACCCGCGTGCGCCCACACGCGCGTGGTTCCGCCGCCGTAGCGCAGCGAGTTTTCAATGAGGGTCGCCAGGACCTGCCCGAGCTTTCCGGCGTCGGCCAGGATCGGGCGCTCGGCCTCGTCGAGGAAGATGAGGGAGCGCCCAGCCGCCTCGAACTGGTCCTCCCACTCCTCGCGGGCCGTGTTGAAGACTTCGAGAATGTGGATCGCCTCGGTCTGGCTGGTCTGACGCTTGGAAACGTCGAGCAGCTCCGTCACCACGTTGGTCATGCGCTCCACCTGTTCGAGGCAGGTGCGGGCCTCGGCGCGCACCTCATCCTCAGTGGAGATGAGTTCGATCTCCTCCAGGCGCATGGACAGGGCGGTCAGCGGCGTGCGCAGCTGGTGGGAGGCGTCGGCAGCAGCCTGTCGCTCGGCTGCGAGTCGGCCCGCCATGCGTTCACCGGTGCGAGCGAGTTCTTCGGAGACCAGGTCGATCTCTTCAATGCCGGACTTCTCCACGCGGGCGCGCACGCCGCCCGAGCCGATCTGCTCGGCCTGGGCGGCCAGGTAGATAAGCGGGGCTGACAGCTCACGCGACAGTGAGCGCGCGAGCAACCAGCCGATCGCCATGGAGGCAACCATGCCCCCGCCGAACAGCGCGCACGTCCACGCAATGCGGTTCAGAGCCTTCGACGCCGACGTCGTCAGCTGCACGGAAACGCCACTCGGAGACGAGGCCAGCGCGGTTAGGGTCTGCCCAGGGAAAACCTTGCTGTTAGTGACGAGGTTGGTCTCGGGAACCTTAATGCGGTAGCCGAGTTCGTCGCCGCGACTATTCGCCTGATCCGCCACGAGCGAGGCCAGGGTTGCGGGGTCGTTCCCCTCCCCCGCGGCGCGCCTGCGCTCGATGTTTTGGAGGACGAGCTGCGCCTGAACGTCGAGGTTGCGCTGTTCGGACGTCCAGATGGACGCAGACGCAAAGAACGCCCCAGGTAGGCCCATCAGCACGCACACGACGGCGACGATCGAGACGATCATCCTCACCGCGCGAGCGCGCATGGCGGGCCTCCCTCAGCGGCGCGCTCAGCGCGCGTTCTCGAAGCGGAATCCCATCCCGCGCACGGTCGTGATGTAGTGCGGGTCGGTCGCGTCGTCACCGAGCTTGCGGCGCAGCCACGACACGTGCATGTCGAGAGTCTTCGTGGAGCCGGTCGGATCCGAACCCCACACCTCGCGCATGAGGGTGTCGCGAGCAACGACGGAGCCGGCCTCGCGCAGGAGCACGCGCAGCAGGTCAAATTCCTTGGCCGTCAGGCTCAGCTCGACGTCGCCCACGAAGGCGCGATGCGCGGCGACATCCATGCGGATGTCCTGAGCGCGCAGCTCACCCTCGGCAGGCTCGGCAGCCTGGCGACGCAGGAGCGCCCGCACGCGAGCGAGGAGCTCCGCGAGGCGGAAGGGCTTCGTCACGTAGTCGTCCGCGCCCGCATCCAGGCCGACGACCATGTCGACTTCGTCCGTGCGCGCAGTGAGGATCAGAATCGGGACCCGGTTGCCGGAGGAACGGATCTCGCGGGCGACGTCCAGGCCGTCCATATCGGGCAGGCCGAGGTCCAGGACGACCAGGTCAACGCCGCGAACATCCGCAAGGGCGTCAGCGCCCGTCGCGTGTGCGCGCACGTCGTAGCCCTCCCTGCCCAATGCACGGGCGAGGGGCTCGGAGATGGCCGGATCGTCTTCAACGAGGAGAACTGTAGTCACGCTTACATCTTAGCAATTCCGAACCAAAACTTGCACCTTTCTTGACCCGTTATGCGGGCTGATCAGATGCTCGTTCACACTGCGAGATGAACGTTATTTGACAACGCTTGAGAGCAGGTACGGCGAGACGGGACCGAAACCGCGCAAGTCCGCGGTCGGGAACTCTTCGAGCTCATACCCGTCGCCAACCTCGCCGGCGGCGATAGCGGCGGCCGTGGTCGGATCGGTGAGGATCTTGCCCACCGGAGCGATGTCCACGAGGCGAGACGCGAGGTTCACGGTGGGCCCAAAGACGTCACCCGATCGCGAGAAAACGTCTCCGCGCACGAAGGATGCTCGCACTGGCAGCATCTCATCGTCGGCATTCAGCCTCTCGATGAGGGCTGTGGCCACACGCAGGCCGGTCGGCAGGTCATCGGCAATGTAGAGGACGGCGTCACCGATCATCTTGACGACGCGACCCCCCTCCTCGATGACAGCGTTACGGCTCTCCTCCTCGAAGCGCTCAATGAGGCCCACGAGGGCATCACCAAGGATCGTCGAGGACGACGTGTAGGACACCATGTCGACGAAGCCGAGGCAACGGTTCAGCGGGAAGCGGTTGTGCCGCTCCTCGTGCCCTCGCTGAGACACCTCGCGGTCGAAACGGGACAGGGTCGCCTCGAGCTGACGCCTCCAGGCGTATGTGAACATCTCCTGGAAGACGTCGATGTACTCGCGCATGTGGTCCAGCACGTACATGCGGGCCGTCGTGTCGTCCAGCATGAGGCGACGCATCGAGTCCTCTACCAGGGCCTCGAACTGCCACAGGGCCAGGCGGTCAGCCAGGTGGGCGTTGGCGCGCAGGAGAGAGCGTGAGGTAGCCGTGTCAATGCCACCGGACTCGACGAGGTCGTGCCAACGACTGAAAACTTCCAGATCGCGCTGAGAGAACACCTTGTCGTCTGCGGTGGGAGCCTGGAAACCGAGCGCAATCCAGAAACGGAAGACACGTTCGATAGGCGTATCCGTCAACTCCGCAAGATCGCGGGCCGAATACGTCAGATGACCTCCGAGCAGCTGGGGAACGTAGCTTGTTGCGGTCAGGTCATCAGGAGTTGCAGGGGACGAAGCCGCGTGCTCATCCATCGCAAATCCCTCCTCTTTGGGCTGACTCAACACCACATCAGCGGGTAACGGTATATCAGATCACTTTTCAAAGTCACATCGAGATTGTGACCTCGTACGTAGACAATTGTAGTAGTCTGATGAGTTTTTCACCAGTGCTTTGCACGTTTACCTGCGAAAACCCGCCGTCTTGCAATAAATTTCAGTTTGTCTCCACGCTTCTCGCGCGATGGTCCACAATGTCCCTATGCGCCTTGTTCTAGCCTCCGCTTCCCCCGCACGCCGCGCAACGCTCATTGCGGCGGGCATCACACCGATCGTCCAGGTGTCCACCGTTGACGAGGACGCTGTCCTCGCTGCACTGCCCGGCGGGCGCGCATTCTCAGGTGGCACGACCACCCCGGCGGACGAAGTCGCGGCGCTCGCCGCAGCCAAGTGCGCCGACGTCTGCAAAGCCCTGAGTACACCCAACACCAACACCGAACTGCCCGAGGGCGAGGCCGTCCTCGTCGTTGGCTGCGATTCCATGCTCGAGATCGACGGCCAGATGCTCGGCAAGCCCCACACTCCCGACGTAGCCCGCGAGCGCATCCGCGCCATGCGCCGCACGAGCGCCACCCTGTGGACGGGCCACTCGGCCGCGATCCTCGCCCCGGCCTCGTCGGATGACGACCAGAGGCACGAACGCGCAGTCACCGCGACCGTCACCCGCTCCGCCTCGACCCAGGTCCACTTCGGGGACATCTCGGATGCCGAGATAGACGCGTACGTCGCTACCGGCGAGCCCCTGCACGTGGCGGGGTCTTTCACGGTGGATGGGCTGGGCGGCCCCTTTATCGAGGGTGTGACGGGCGATTATCACTCGGTCGTCGGCATCTCTTTGCCGCTGCTACGCTCCATGGCCACCGAGCTCGGTGTCTTCTGGCCGGACCTGTGGGATGCGCCGCGCCGCTGAGTTTCAGCGCCAATCACCCGCCCGTCGCGCCGTACTGTAGGGGCATGGACAACAGCACCGCATGGGGCATCGGCCTCGCAACGATCACTCTGGACGGCACGACACTCGACACGTGGTACCCCGCCCCGCACCTGGGCGAGGCCGGGACCGACGAGGAGCTGGCGACCTCGCTGTCCGTGCTGGAGCGCGTCGATGACGCGCGCCGCGTGCGCACCGTCGTCGTGACCACGACGATTGACCTGCGGGAAGCCCCCGCCTCGACGGAGGACGCCTACCTGCGTCTGCACCTGCTCTCCCACCGCCTGGTTCAGCCCAACACGATCAACCTCGACGGCATCTTTGCGGTGCTTCCCAACGTCGTCTGGACGGATGCTGGCCCGTGCGCCGTCGCCGACTTCGAGGCCACCCGCCTGCGCCTGCGCGCTCGCGACGGCCACCCCGTCACCGTGCAGGGCGTCGACAAGTTCCCGCCGATGGTCAACTACGTGCTGCCCTCCGGCGTTCGCATCGCCGACGGCACGCGCGTGCGCCTGGGCGCCTACCTGTCCGAGGGCACGACCGTCATGCACGCCGGCTTTGTCAACTTCAACGCGGGCACGCTGGGCCGCTCGATGGTCGAGGGCCGCGTCTCTCAGGGCGTCGTCATCGGTGACGGCTCGGACGTGGGCGGCGGCGCCTCCACGATGGGTACCCTCTCGGGCGGCGGCAAGCAGCGCGTGCGCCTGGGCGAGCGCTGCCTGCTGGGCGCGAACTCGGGCCTGGGCATCGCGCTCGGCGACGACTGCGTGGTCGAGGCCGGCCTGTACGTGACCGCCGGCGCAAAGGTCACGCTCATCGATTCTTCCGGCGAGGCCGAGCCGCGCACGATTGCTGCGCGCGAGCTGTCGGGCGCGTCGAACATCCTGTTCCGCCGCAACTCTCAGACCGGCCGCATCGAGGCCATCGCCCGCGCGGGCGTCGTGGGTATCGAGCTCAACGACGCACTGCACGCGTCGAACTGAGTTTTCTCTACGAACGAGGCCGGGGCCGCCCGCGCACACTGCGCAAGGTAGCCCCGGCCTCGCCTCTGTGGCTGACGCGTCAGTGCGCGGTCCAGGCCTCGCGGATGCGGCTGGCGGCCGCCTGAATGCGCTCGTCGGTGGCGGTCAGGGCCATGCGGACGCGCCCGTGGGCCGCCGTGCCGTAGAAGTCGCCGGGGGCGACGAGGATACCAAGCTCGGCCAGGCGGTTCACCAGAGCCCACGAGTCGGTGGGATTGGCGGGGTCGCAGACCCACAGGTACAGGCCGGCCGCCGTGTCGGGGTCGACGTCGAGGCCGGCGTCAGTCAGCGCCTCAAGGAGGAGTGCGCGACGTACGGCGTAGACGCTGCGCTGGCGCTCGACGTGCTCAGTGTCGTTGAGAGCGACGGCCATCGCGTGCTGGACGGGGGCGGGCACCATGAGCCCAGAGTGCTTGCGCACGCTCACGATCGGGGCGACCAGCGCGGGATCACCGTAGATGAGGGCGCCGCGGTAGCCCGCGAGGTTGGACTGCTTGGACAGCGAGTACAGGACGAGGAGTCCGCTCGCGTCGCCCTCGCACACGTCCGTATCGAGCAGGGAGGGCACGCCCTCGCTCACGTA
>CAUTDS010000024.1:0-29469 GCA_963537175.1 uncultured Actinomycetes bacterium | reverse complement strand
AGCCACGTGGTGACGGTGCCCTCGGTGACGGACTCGCCCAGAGCGGGCATGGTCACTGAAGTTGCCATGTGTGTTCTCCTATAAAAAATTTCGGTCAGTTGTGGACGTGGAGCGGCTTGCCTGCCAGCGCCATAGCCGCTTCGCCGAGCGACTCGTTCTGGCTGGGGTGTGCGTGGATGAGGGAAGCGACGTCCGAGGGGTACGCCTCCCAGTTCACCATGAGCTCGCCCTCACCAATCTGTTCGCCGATGCGCGCGCCGATGCCGTGGAAGCCCACGATCGGACCGCCCTCAACCGAGACCAGCTTGATGATGCCCGATGTGGCCAGGATAGACGACTTTCCGTTGCCGGCGAGGTTGTACTCGACGGTGCGCACCTGGTCTCCAAACTTTTCACGTGCCTGCTTCTCGGTCATGCCGACGGAGGCGATTTCCGGCTCGCAGAAGGTCACGCGCGGGATGTTAATGTCAGCCTGCATGGTCGGGTTCAGGCCGGCGATCTCTTCGGCGACGAAGATGCCCTGCATGAAGCCGCGGTGTGCGAGCTGAAGGCCGGGGACGATGTCGCCGACCGCGTAGATGTTGCCGACGCCGGTGTGCAGGCGATCGTTGGTGATGACGAAGCCGCGATCCAGCGTGATACCGGCTTCCTCGTAGCCCAGACCCTCGGTGACGGGGCCACGGCCGACAGCCACCAGAAGGACGTCGGCGTCGAAAGCCTTGCCATCTTCGGTCGTCACGTGCACGCCCTGCTCGTTCTGCGCGGCCGAGGCAAAGCGGGTGTTCGTGTGGAACTTGATGCCGCGCTTACGGTAGGCGCGCTCGAGCTGCTTGGAGATGGCCTCGTCCTCGTTGTTGGCGAGGTGGGGAAGGGCCTCGATAATCGTGACCTCGGCGCCGAAGCTGCGCCACACGGACGCAAACTCCAGGCCGATAACGCCGCCGCCGAGAATCACGGCGGAGGAGGGAACCCAGTCCATCTGAAGAGCCTGGTCGGAGGAGATCACGCGGCCGCCGATCTCGAGGCCGGGGATGGAACGCGAGTAGGAGCCGGTCGCCAGAACGATATTGCGGCCGGTGATGCGCTGGCCGTTCACCTCGATGGTGTTCGCGTCGGCGAGGCGGCCCCAGCCGGAGATAACCTCGACGTTGCGCGACTTAAGCAGGCCCTGCAGGCCCTTGTACAGACCGGAAATAACCGAGTCGCGGTACTTGCCCACCTGAGCCATGTCGATGCCGTTGAAGGTGGAGGAGACGCCAAACTTGGACGACTCGCGCACGGCCTCGGCCGTCTCTGCGGCGTGCAGGTACGCCTTGGTGGGGATGCAGCCGCGGTGCAGACAGGTGCCGCCCACCTTATCGCCGTCGATGAGGGCGACCTTCATGCCCAGCTGCGCAGCGCGCAGGGCGGTCGCGTAGCCGCCGGAACCCGCACCCAGAATGACGATGTCGTAGGTCGATTCGCTCAAGGTTTAAAACTCCTCGCTGATGAGCCGAAGCTCAGATGGTTGTTTTCATGGCGGGCCTCACGGTCCTTATAGGCCTATTGTCCCACGTTTGTGCAACGCTGTCCTGAAGCTCAGTGTTCCATCCTGGTGCATCAGGCCACACGGCATGGTTGCGTGGGGCACTCATCCCTCATGCGATGCGTCTCGACAGTGCTGTCGGTAGGATCAGACATGTGCACGGACATGACACGACGAACGAGGCCGTCGGTGCGCGCGATCAGCGCCCGCCGTCCCTTGGCCTTGGCCGCATTATTATCGCCATGTTTTGGCTTCTCGGAGCCTGGATTCTCGTGATGGCGATCATTGATCTTTTTCATGCGCAGGGACAACCCTGGGGGCCGCGTATCGTTGCGCTCCTCGCGGGTATTGACTATCTCCTCGCGGCCACAGCGCTCACCCATAACGGCCGACGGATGCGCATGGTCGGATGGGTGACGATTTCCCTCTCGATCGCCATTCCGGTCATTTTGTGGGTCGCGTCGCTCGGCTTGGATGAGCTGAATTCCGCCCGCTCTGCTTGGACCGGCTTTGGGTCGGACTTCTACTATCTGCCCCTCGTCGTCTCGATCATCGGCTTGATCTGGATGTGGTGGTCAAATCCGCGCAGGATTGTGTCGCTCGCGGAGCAGGTGGAACGTCCGTCCGCCCCGTGGAGGGCGAACTGACCCACTGCTTGAACGAGCGATGTTTGCAGCAAGCGAGGCCCGGCGGAGTGATCCAACCCGGGCCTCGTTTTCTGTTGTCTGTCCGCTTCTAGACGCCACCCGGGAAGTCGAGTTGGCGCCATGCCTCGTACAGGACAATCGATGCGGAGTTGGCCAAGTTGAGGGAGCGCACCCCGTCGACCATCTGGATGCGCACGCGATCCTCCACGCGCGAGTGATTCATTGCGCCTTCGGACAGTCCTACCGACTCGCGTCCGAAAAGTAGGCCGTCCCCGTCGGCGTAGGTGACGTCGGAGTACATGGTGGTCGCGTGGCCCGTGAGTGCCCAGACGCGTCCCGGAACCTCGGCGAGCGCCTCGTCCAGGGAGTCGTGAACCTTCACGTGTGCGAGGTCGTGGTAATCCAGGCCCGCGCGGCGAAGCTTCGCGTCATCCATATCGAAGCCCAGAGGCTTCACAAGGTGCAGCATGGAACCCGTGCACGCGGACAGGCGAATGGCGGCTCCCGTATTGCCGGGGATTTCCGGCTCCCAAAAAATAATGTGCAGCATAGTCCTCAAGCCTGGTGGGTAACGGTCAGGGATGCGCGTGCGATCGTGTGCTCGAGCGCCGCGAACGAGGCCATGGCCGGGGTCGCGTCGTCATCCAGCCCCAGGGAATCCGTGTCGAGGGCGTGCACCGTGAACACGTAGCGGTGGGGGCGGTCGCCGGCGGGGGGAGCAGCTCCGTAGTAGGAGGCCTCGCCCGCGTCGCCGCGCAAGTGGAAAGCTGGACCGTCCAGCATGAGGTCGGAGGCTCCGGCGCCCTCCTCCAGGTGGGTCATGGATGCCGGGATATCAAGAATTGCCCAGTGCCACCAGCCCGAGGGGATCGGGGCATCCGGGTCAAAGCAGGTCAGCATGAAGCTCGCCGTGCCTTCGGGGAAGCCGTGCCACGTGAGGTCTGGGGAAAGGGATCCGGCCTCGGCGGTCGCCGACTCGGGCATTGGTGCGCCGTCGGTGAGAACGCTCGACGACAGCGTGAACGTGGGAACGTCCAGGCCTTCGTAGGGGCTGGGGGCAAGGGGGCGCTGGTCGATGTTCATGCGTGCTCCTTTTCTTGGTGTTCCCATTGTGACCTATCTGCGCGCGATCGGCGTTCGGGACGCAGATGTGTGAGCGGGGTTCTACACTTCCACTATCGAACACATGTTCTATTGTTGGGAGGGGGAGTCATGACCGATGCGCACGCGCGACTGCTGGCGGCGCGCGACGTGTTGAACCGAGCCGAACAGGCTGTTGGCCTGCGTGCGCGTGACGACGTCGAGCATGCGCAGACGGGTACTTCTCCTGTCCTTCTGGGGCCGGCTGGCAGAGCCGAGCTCATCCGATTGCTGATCGACGTATGTCCCTCCGAGGGATGGATCGGCGTGTGCGGGGTGGGCGATATCGGCTGGGAATGGGCCTCACAGCAGGGGATGGACCTCGACCGTGTTCTGGTGTTAAACGCGGGGAAAGATCACCAGGTGGGGGACCTGTGTTCCCTTCTGATAGAGGCCTGCGATGTCGTCTGCCTCGACGTTCCTGAACTATCCAGTGCGCAACAGAGGACCCTGGCGGCTCGGGCCCGATCGATGGGACGCACCATCGTGACACTGCGCCCATGGCCCGGACTCTCTCGCGATGCGGTGCGTCAACGGATGCGGCTGGTGGTCTAGGTGCGTGACATGGTGGTGTGGGTGCCCGATTGGCCCGTCCACTGCCTCGTGGTCGATCTGCCACCGGGTGGAGCTGGGGCCGTCGTGCATAGCGAACGCATCGACGTTGCCAGCGGCGCTGCTCGGCGCGCCGGAGTCAGGAGCGGCATGAGCACACGCGAGGCGACGTACGTGTGCCCCGATCTCGTCTGCTTGCCTCGTGACCCCGATCGTGAGGCCAGAGCGTTCGGCGCCGTTGTCGACGCTTTCGATTCAGTGGCGGCCGGGGTGGAGTGCGTGCGCCCCGGGGTGGCCAGGTGTCGGGCGCGCGGCCCCGCCCGTTGGTACGGGAGCGAGGAGGCCGCCGCCTTGGCTCTGGTGTCGGCGATTGAAGAGGCCGTCGGCGTTGAGTGTTTTGTCGGCATTGCCGATGGTCCGGTCGCATCCCTGGAGGCGGCGCGCGAGGGACGCATTGTTCCCGCAGGAGAAAGCCGATCGTTCCTGGGGCGCATCCCGTTGCATCGTGCCCTGTGGGCCGTTCCTAACGCGATGACTGACAGAGCAGCTGACGCCATTGAGCTATTGACGGGACTGGGTGTCTACACGTGCGCGGATTTTCTGGCGCTGGGGCGTGGCCGTGTGTGCGAGCGCTTCGGCGACGTCGGTGAAGCGCTCTGGGCTCTCGCCTCCGGAGGTGACAGCGCCATCGCGCTGGCAGGGCGCATTCAACCAGACATCACGATGGAGTGCGTCATTGACTCGGGTGGAGATTCCATCGACACGATGATGGTGCCCATTGGGCGCATCGCACGCGACCTGTCTCAAAGGCTGGGGCAGGGCGGGCTCGTCTCGCAGACGCTGCGCATCGACGTGGAGGACGGCGGAGGCGGCCAGCGTACGCGCACGTGGAGCGGATGCGACGTGTGCGCGCCGGACGACGTTGCGCTGCGCGTCCGGTGGACGCTCGCGGGGTGGACTTCGGGCGTCGAAGGGCCCAGTGGCGCAGTGACCTGTATACGCGTGACCGCTTGTGACCCGCGGGTGGGGCACAGTGCGTCGGCGTTGTGGGGGCGCTCAGACCGCGAGCGCGATGTCTCGCGCAGCGTCGTGCGCATCCAGGGCATGGCGGGGACAGATGCTCTCCTGATGCCGCGGGTGCAGGGCGGATATGATCCGCGTAGCCGTGTTGTGATGGCCAGATGGGGGAGCGAGCCTCCCCTTCGTCCGCGCGAGGGGGCGTGGTACGGGCGCATTGCTCATCCTCCGGCGACGCTCTTTGACGAGCCTGTACGCGTGAGGATCGTTGGCGCGTCGGGCGCCTTCGACGATGTGCGTGTGGACCATCGGGGGGCTTTGAGCGCTGCGCCTGCCTACCTCGTGAGCGAGCGTGATGCCTCACAACCCGTGTCGGGGAGGGGGCGCCGTGTCGCTATCGTGCGCGTGGAAGGTCCTTGGCCTGTGGGAGGGCGCTGGTGGGCGCAGGAGCGGCCTCGGGCCTATATGAGGGCTCTGCTTGAGGACGGACGGGACATTCTTCTCGTGTGGAAGGAGGGGGAGTGGGCGATCGAGGGACTGGCCCAGTGAGCCGGTGCTGGGGATGGGTGGGTGCCGTAGACTGAAAGGATGGTATCTCTGTCGCACACGCTGGCCTCACTGTCGGATGACGACATGATGGCCCTCGTTGGTCCGGCGGCGTGGGCAAACGGCCTGCGTTTGGCGCGCGGTGGCGCGGTGCGGGAATTTTCCTGGAGCGAGGACGGTGAGCAGGCGGAGGCGCGTGTGAAGGAAGCTGGGCTGACCTATCGCGTGCGCGTCATGCAGGGCGCTGTGCGTCCCTCCCTCACATGTGCGTGCCCGTTGCGCAGTGACTGTCCGCATACGGTCGCGGTGCTCATCGTCGGACGTGACGATGCTCGCGACAAGCAGCGCTCGGTGCCTGAGTGGAGCCGCGTCCTCGAGCAGATGCTGGGCTCGGACCGCGACCGCCTGGGCGAGCCGTTGGCGCTCGTCGTCGACGCACATGATCCCGGCGTCGAGCCGTCTCTTATCCCTCTGCGCACAAGCTCCTCATCGGGGTGGACGACGAAGCGAGCCTCGTGGCTCGATCTGACGGCGACCCAGTGGGCGTCAGTGACCGATGGCTTGGATCCCACGCACGTTTCTCTCATGCGCGAGGGATATCGTCTGTCGCGTGAATCGCGTTCGTGGCACTCGCGCACGGAGGTGACGCTCAGCTCTCTGGGCGAGCATGCCTTCGCGTGGCTGTCGCGCCTCGTGCGGGCTGGGGTTGAGCTCTACGCCTCGCCAGAGGCCGATGAGTTGGTGGTGCTCTCGCACGCGACGTGGGACGCGGACATTGATGTGCGCTCAGGTTCTGACGGCCTTGACGTCAGGGTTGTCGCGCGCAACGGAGACGAGGTGATCACGAGGCCGCGCATCGACCGCGACGCAAGCGTGCTGTTGCTGGATGGAGGGCGCGAGATCGCGCGCATCGAAGGGCTGGGAACGCTCGATGGCTTTCCTCTCGATCGCGGCCTGCACATTCCTGCTGAAGATGTCGCGCAGTTTCGTGGCACGTGGCTACCCGCCCTCCTCAGACGTTTTTCGATGGCGTCCTCCGATGGGAGTTTTGACCCGCAGGATCACCCGGACGTGTCCCTTGTGGGAACGGTGCGTCGCGACGGGGAATCGGTCGTGGTGCGCTGGTGGGCCGAGTATTGCCAGGGCGAGTCTCGCTCGCGCACTCCTGTAGCCCACTGCCTGGGCGACGAGGCCGTGGCGCAGATCGTGGAGCGCGTCGAGTCGTGGGGCCGCCGGATGGACTCCGCCCTGTGGACAGCGCCTCCGAGAGTGGGGCGGCTGTCTCCGTGGCGCGTTCCCGCATTCTTGGACACGGTTGTCAATTCCGAAGGCGTCGATGGCCTCGTGTGGGACGTTGCAGATGACGTGCGTGCGATTGACGTGCGAGAAGACGGATTCGACGTCGATGTGAGCGTCGATCCAGCAGAGCGCGACTGGTTCGACCTCAACGTGCGTCTGCGTCTCGGCCGCGTCACGATCAGCGTGCGCAACGCGCTCGAGGCGATCGCAGGCGGGCAGGACTACGTCGAGGTCGATGGAACGTGGGTGCGCCTCGACGGTGAACGTATTCGGTCGCTGGCGGCTCACTTGGAGGAGGCGCGCACCCTTGCGGGATGGGACGGCGAGGGGGTTAGGCTCACGCCGATGCAGGTCGGCATCGTTGACCTATTCGCGAGCGCATCGGACCACGTACGCATCGCCGACGCGTGGAGGACGCGGATCGCTCCGCTGCGAGACGGCTCTGCGGATGAGGGCTTGCCGCCGGTACCGTCGCTGAGTTCGATCCTGCGCCCGTACCAGCGGCGCGGGCATGCGTGGTTGACGGCTCGCCTGTCCGGAGGTATCGGTGGAATTCTGGCTGATGACATGGGCCTGGGTAAGACCGTTCAGATCCTGTCGGCGGTGGCGGCATTGCGCGCCCACAAGTCCGAGGAAAGCGGTGCGCCTGTTCTCGTCGTTGCGCCGACGTCCGTTGTCGGCGTGTGGATCGAACAGTCCCGACAGTTCACGCCGCATCTGCGTGTACGTGGAGTGACCGAAACGGCGACCCGACGCGGCACAACGATTGCGCAAGAGGTTGCTGATGCGGATATCGTTGTCACCTCCTACACCCTGGTGCGCTTAGAGGCGGATCAGTGGAGCCAGGTGCGCCTCGGCGGAATCGTCATCGATGAAGCGCAAGCGGTGAAAAACCCCCGCACGGCGACCTACCGTGCGCTTCGCGATCTTGAGTCACCCTGGAAGTTGGCGGTGTCGGGTACCCCCATCGAAAACTCGCTGGGAGACCTGTGGTCGTTGCTTTCCTTGACCTGCCCCGGCCTGCTGCCCCCGTGGGAGATTTTCCAGCAGCAGGTGCGCAGGCCCATTGAAAGTGGTGCGGATTCGGCGATGCTCGGGCGTTTGACGGCCTATGTTGCGCCCTTCGTCCTACGTCGCACGAAGGAGGAGGTCGCTCCGGATCTGCCCGATAAGATCGTCGACATTGTGCGCGTCGATTTGGGTAAGGAGCACCGCCATATCTACGACCAGTACCTGGCGCGCGAACGCGCACGGATTCTCGATCTGCTGCGCGATGTGGATGCGAACCGGATGAGCGTGCTCGCGTCGATCACGAGGCTTCGGCAGCTAGCGCTCGATCCGGCTCTCGTCGAAGAATCGTATGCGCACGTGGGATCGGCAAAAATCGAGTACCTGGCGGATCGCCTGGACGAGATCGTGCCACTCGGACATCAGGCACTGGTGTTTAGCCAGTTCACCTCGTTCCTGGAGCGTATCCGACACATGCTGGAGCGCCGTGGAATATCCGTCGTTCAGCTCGATGGATCGACGCGTGGTCGCACCGCCGTCATCGAGAAGTTCCGCTCGGGTCGGGCCCAGGTTTTCCTCATCTCCCTGAAGGCCGGCGGCTCCGGATTGACCCTCACCGAGGCGGACTACGTCTACGTCATGGATCCCTGGTGGAATCCTGCCGCCGAGGAGCAGGCAATCGATCGCGCGCACCGCATTGGTCAGACGAAGAAAGTCAACGTCTATCGAATGGTCGCGACAGATACGATCGAAGCGAAGGTCGTGGAACTCCAGGATCGTAAGCGCCAGCTTATTTCCTCGGTGATGAACGGGAGCGGGACGGGCGCTCGGCTCAGCGAGGCGGATCTGCGCGGGCTCCTCGACTAAGGGGCGGTCACGCCCTTCGGGCGCACGGCGACCTTCAGGCCGGCGCGAGTTCGCACGGCCTCGAGGGCGTCTCGCACGTCGGACAGCTCATACTCGTGTGTGACGAGTGGTGACAGGTCGATGCGTCCGCTCGAGAGCGCATCAACGGCCGCCGCGTAGTCATCAAGGGTCGCGTTGGCGCTGCCGCTGACGGTTAGTTCGCGGTAGTGCACGAGGTTTGGGTCGATCTGAGCCATTGTCCCTGCGGGGAAGCCTGCGAAGAAGGAAACGTGGCCGCCAATGCGGGCGCACTGAGCGGCGATGGGGACGAGGCCCGGGTCTCCGACTGCGATGATGACGACGTCTGCTCCGGGGCCGTCAGTCCATGCAAGGACCTCACGCACAAGCTCCTCGCCCTGGGCTGCGGTTGTCGCCTCAGCTCCCATTGCTCGCGCGGGTTCGAGGCGTGCCTGTCGGCCGCACGCCATGACGCGTGCGCCGGCGGAAACCGCGAGCGCGCAGTGGATGAGCCCGATCGGGCCCGTTCCCACAACGAGAACGCGGGAGCCGGCTTCGATCGGTAGGCGCGACGTTGCGCGCAGGCAGCAGGACAGCGGCTCAGCGAGCGCGAGGTGAGGCGGGGCGATGTCGCGAGCAACAGGAGTGATGCACGCGAGAGCTTCTTCAGGGACGAGAACGAGGTCCGCGAGACCTCCGTCAACCCCAGTTCCGAACAGGCGCATGTTCGCACACACGTTGGAGCGCCCACTGGTGCAGGGAGCGCAGTGCCCGCAGGCAATCTCCGGAGCGAGTCCGACCTGCGTGCCCGGGGCGGGCACGTCGATCCCCGCGGTGAGATCGCTTCCGATGCGCCACACGCGTGCCGCGATTTCGTGCCCGAGGACCACGCCCGGGGCGACGCCGTTCGTCTTTTGTCCCGTCGCGATGCGCAGGTCCGTCCCACACAGCGTTGTTGCTTCGACGGCCAGGAGAACGTCGCGTGGGCGAAGTGCTGGGATGGGGCGTTCCTCGAGCATCAGGGCGCCGGGGGAGTGAAGCGACGCTGCGAGCATGGAATTCATGCTCCCAGCATAGGGCTTGTGCCCCTCGCGGGAGGGGCACCGTTCGTTCCATCTACACGTGCGATCGAACATGCACACCATCACTATCGAACATATGTTCTATATAATGGGTGGGTGACCATGGAACGACGCTACGCAGAACTGCACGCACACAGCGCCTTCACCTTTCTCGACGGGACCGACGAGCCCGCACGCATGGTGGAGGAGGCTGCGCGCCTCGGGCTCGATGCCCTCGCAATTCTCGACGTTGACGGCATGTACTCGACGGTTCAGACGACTATGGCCGCCCGAGCGGCCGGCCTGCCGATCGTGTACGGCGCTGAGCTGACGCTCGTACCGGATGCTCTGAGAGGCATCGTTGTGGGCTCATCTGCGCCGGGGTGGGGACTCGCTCCCGGAGCGGAAGATCCGGGGATACGCCTTCCCATCCTGGCGGCCAGTCCCAGCGGCTACGCCAATCTCGTGGGAGCCATGAGCGAGCGAGCGCTGAGCGAACCCGGTCAGCGCAAACCCCGCCACGACCTCGTCAATCTAAGCAAAGCCGGAGGTGACCTTCTCGTCCTCACCGGCGGCAGGCGGGGCCCGCTCATGCGCGCGCTGCGAGCTGGGGGCGCGGTAGCCGCACGCCGAGTACTGGACGGACTCGTGGACGCGTTTGGCCGCGACCATGTGCTTGTTGAATGGCAGGGGGCCCGCGGGGACGAGGAGGAGATCGGGGACCTGCTCGCACAGCTCGCGCGTGCGAGCGGAACTCGCCTGGTGGCAACGAGTGGAGCGCGCATGTCGTCGCCCTCGAAGCAGGCACTCGGCGACATTCTGGCGGCCATCCGCTTGGGTTCCTCCTTGGATGAGGCGGAGGCTCACCTGGGAGCACACCGGTCGTTTTTGCGGTCGCCCGCCGAGATGGCGCGACTGCATGGGGCGCACCCGCAGTCTCTCGACAACGCGTGCGAGGTTGCGGCCTCGTGCGCTTTCGACCTGCGCCTCGTCGCCCCGCGCCTGCCACGTACCCAGGTTCCCGACGGGCATACCCCGGACAGCTGGCTTGCTCACTGCACCTACGAGGGCGCGAATGCGCGCTACGGATCACGCGCGCACCACCCCCGGGCGTGGGAGACGATCGATCGCGAACTGGGGGTCATCGAGCGACTCGGCTTTTCGGGCTATTTTCTGATCGTCAAGGAGATCGTCGACTTTTGTGCCCGCAACGGAATCCTTTGCCAGGGCAGGGGGAGCGCCGCCAACTCGGCGGTCTGTTATTGCCTGGGAATCACGGCGGTGGACGCGGTGCGCCACAACCTGCTGTTCGAGCGATTTTTATCCGATGCGCGCTCGGGGCCGCCGGATATCGACGTCGACATCGAAGCCTGCCGTCGAGAAGAAGTCATCCAGTACGTCTACGACACGTTTGGGCGGGATCGCGCGGCCCAGGTCGCGAACGTCATCACGTACCGCCCGCGCTCAGCGATCCGAGACGTCGCGCGTGCCCTCGGATACCCAGCCGGCACGGCCACAGCCTGGTCCCAGGGCAGGGGAGAGGTGCCCGCCCTCGTTGGGGATGCGGCCCGCGCGCTTTCGCGCCTTCCCCGGCACATGGGGATTCACTCGGGAGGCATGGTGCTCACCGATCAGCCGGTGTCGCACATCTGCCCGGTCGGCTGGGCCGCGATGCCGGGACGCACGGTCCTCCAGTGGGATAAGGAAGACTGTGCGGATGCCGGCCTCGTGAAGTTTGACCTGCTGTCGCTTGGCATGTTGACGGCGTTGCGCGTCGCTTTCGATGAGCTCCAGGCGGGCCGCGCACGTGCGGGGGAGGCCTCGAATCAGCTGCGCGGCTGGGCGCCTCGCTTCGTGCGCGGGCGCGAGGGGCAGCCTCTGGGTCTGCATACACTTCCGGAGGAGGATCCGAGGGTCTATGACCTGCTGTGCGCGGCCGACACGGTTGGCGTTTTTCAGGTGGAGTCGCGCGCGCAAATGAATACGCTTCCCCGGCTCAAACCGCGCTGCTTCTACGACATCGTCGTGGAGGTCGCCCTGATCCGACCGGGGCCGATCCAGGGACGCTCAGTCAATCCCTATCTGCGGCGCCGCTCGGGACGCGAGGAGGTCACCTACCTGCACCCACTCCTTGAGCCCGCTCTGCGCCAGACACTCGGCGTCCCCCTCTTTCAGGAGCAGCTCATGCGTATCGCGACGGACGCGGCAGGCTTGTCGGGAGCGCGCGCCGATCAGCTGCGTCGCGCGATGGGGGCCAAGCGCAGCCCGGAGCGCATGGAGGCCCTGAAGGGGGACCTGATGGCCGGCATGGAAGAGCGAGGGATCGACGCGCCCACACGCGAGCGCATCTTCGAACAGCTCAAGGGCTTTGCAGACTTCGGATTCCCGGAGTCTCATTCATTTTCGTTTGCCCACATCGTGTATGCATCCTCCTGGCTGAAAGTGCACGCCCCTGAGCACTTTTATGCCGCGATCCTGGCCTCCCAGCCGATGGGCTTCTATTCTCCCGCGACCCTCGTGCAGGACGCCCGCAGACACGGGGTGCGCGTGGTAGGTCCGTCGGTCAACGATTCGCTCGTCGACGCGAGCGTGCAACGCGTGAGCGAGGATGAGGCGGGGGAGTCCTACAGCCCGGGGCGTCCGGAGTCTTTACCCTCGCGCGGCACCGTTCCCCTCGATGTCGATACCGACCTTGCGGTGCGCATCGGCCTGAATCAGGTACGAGGCCTGGGCGCGGCCGCCGAGCGCATCGTCGAGGCTCGGCGCCAGGGAGCGTTTACGAGCCAGGCAGACCTCGCGCGGCGAGCTCACGTGAGCGCCTCAGCGATGGAAAAGCTCGCGATGGCCGGCGCCCTCGAGTGCCTGGGGGTGGGCAGGCGTGAGGGGGCGTGGGCCGCGGGAGCACTTGCGCAGCCGCAGGCTCGGGGCGGTCAATGGCAGCCGTTTCTTCCGGGCACGGAGGTGGGTTCGCGCGTGCCCGACTTGCCCTCGCTATCGGAAGCGGAACGCATGCGCTCGGATGTCGCCACGACGGGGCTGACCCCGGGGCGGCACCCCTTCAGTTACGTGCGCGATTCACTGCCCACGAGCGTCCTGAGGGCCGGTGAGCTCGGTCAGCACCTGGCCGGACGCATCGTCGACGTCGCCGGAGTCGTCACCCATCGGCAGCGCCCGCACACGGGCGGAGGGATCACGTTCCTCTCGCTTGAAGACGAGACCGGTTTCGTCAATGTCTCCGTGTCGGTGGGCGCATGGAAGAAGTTTCGACGCGTCTGCCTGGAGTCGAACGCACTCCTCGTTCGCGGGACCCTCGAGTGGGGTGACGGTGCGATCAACGTGCAAGCCTTCCGGATCGATCCCGTCAGCCTTCCCATCAACGTGCGTTCCCGAGATTTTCGCTAACGACCGCTGCGCGCGTGCTTCGCCACGCCATCCAGGAGGTAGGTCCGCAGGTCTTCGACCGTCTCGCACACGGCGTCCGCATCGTCCAGGCCGTCTTCGGTTGCGTAGCCCCATCCGACACCAATCACCGGAATGCCGGCTTCCTTGGCACCGCGCACGTCCCAGATCGAGTCGCCGACGATGACAGGGTGGGAAACATCGGCGCCGCGGTCCGCCAAACGTGTCAGGGCCTCGTGAATGACGGTTGCTTTGCTCGATCCCGGGTCGGGGGTGGCCCCGGCGATCACATCGAAAACGGTGGATAGGCCGAGATGTGACATCTGTGCCAGAGCCATCGGTGCCTGCTTCGACGTCGCGGTCGCCAGAGGGATACCCGCGTCGTGAAGCTCGTGCAGCAGATCAATGACCCCGGGGAACGGCTCGGGATCGAGAACGTGAGCTTGATATCGCGCGCGATAGCCGCTTACGAGGTTGGCCAGGAGCTCACCCTCGTACCCCAGGTCGCCGAAGGAGTACCACAGCGGCGGGCCGACATACGTGCGAAGCCGCTGGTCATCGGGAATCGGCAGATCATAGTCTGACAGCGCGCCACGAAATGCGCTCATGACGGCGGGAGCGGAATCAACAATCGTTCCATCGACGTCAAAAAGGACAACAGAAATGGACAAAGACACGTGGCTCCCCCGCGTTGTTGGTGCTTTCTTAGTCACTATGCCCTATTATCCCGAGAGAAGCATCCGACACGACCACGAGGAGGGAGACATGGAATCACGAGCACGACTGACGCCGATCGTTCAGGCCAATAGTGCGCGCGCTGCCGCATGGCGAGTCTTCTTCGAGGCGTCCGGGCGCCTGCAGGGCATTCTCGAGACGCGCCTCAAGCGCACCTACGGGGTTTCCATGCCCGACTACAACATCCTGTTGGCCCTCTGGGAGGCGCCGGGCCATCGCCTACGCATGGGCGAACTGGCCGAGCGCGTCGTTTATTCTCCCTCGCGCGTCACCTACCTCGTCTCGAATCTGTCGCGCGACGGGTGGGTGGAACGCATTCCGTCCGCTGTCGATCGCCGCGGTTACGACGCGTGTCTCACCACCCAGGGAATCGAAACTGTGCTTGCTGCCACAGAATTGCATCAGCAGACCGTCAGCGAGTACCTCCTGGACGGCATGACTGAAGCCGATATTGATTCTATTGTCAAGGTTTTCTCAACTCTCGACTCGCGCCTGCGCGACGGCGAAAAAGACTCCTAGTTTCGATTGGCGCATGTCGCTGACATCGTGTTAAGCTTCTACTCGCTTGCGGATCGCAACGGTTCGCATCGCTCACCTGCGCGGGTGGCGGAATAGGCAGACGCGCTAGCTTGAGGTGCTAGTCCTCATTTTACGAGGGTGGGGGTTCAAGTCCCCCTCCGCGCACGAGATGCCCCGGGGCCGAAAGGCTCCGGGGTTTTCCATATCAATCGTGAGGAGGCATCGTGCGTATCGACATGTGGCTCGACACCTGCGACCCGTGGAGCTATCTCGGACTGCGGCACCTACGCGCAGCCCTCGAGGAGTTCGAGCACCGTGACGAGGTCGAGGTCTACCTGCACGCCTTTCTTCTCGACCCGGAACTCGACGGCCCCGTGGATAAGCCCCGCGTCGTGGCCCTCGTGGAATCCGGTGCCGCGACGCTTGAGGAAGTGCGCGAATCTGACGAACGGATGCAGGCACTCGGTGCACGCGAGGGAATTCGCTTCGACTTCGATAACCTCATCATCGCTCCGACGTCGCGCGCACACCGCGTCATCGCAGCTGCACACGATGCGGATATTGATGCCGACACGGTGGCAGGCCCCTCCTCGCTGCAGCTGAAAGTCGCCGAGGCCATCATGCGCGCGCACTTCGAAATGGGCCTGGACATCTCTCACCCCGAGGTCCTCATCGGGTGCGCACAGGACATCGGCATGCCACCGGAACTTGCTGCCCTCGCCGTGGGCGACGAGGAATGGGCCTCCCGCGTCTATTCGGACTTCCAGGTGGCGATGCACATGGGTGTCACCGCCGTCCCGACGTACGTCTTCGACGCACAGTTCCTCGTCGACGGACATCAAACGATCACCGCATTTACGAACATCCTGGCCACGGCCTGGGAACAGACTCGAAAGGATCACGCATGAGCGAGAAGAACACCCCCACCTCGTCCGCGCAGGGCGCTCCCAGTCCGATGGAGCTCGTCCAGGAGTTCCATCGCACGTACTCGGTTCCGATTCGTTCCTTCGACGATCCGACGCTGTCCTACGAGCGCCTCGGATTGCGCATGAGCCTCATCGCCGAAGAGTTCGCCGAACTCATGGGAGCGGTGTACGGCAAGCGCGCCCGCGCGATCATCGAGGCGGCTACCGCAGAGGCGGTCGCCGCGGACGATGGCGAGCGCGACGTCATCGAGGCTGCGGATGCCCTCGCCGACCTTATCTACGTCATCTACGGCATGGCGATTGAGTCCGGTATGGACCTCGATTCTGTGCTCGCTGAGGTCCAGGCCTCGAACCTTTCCAAGCTCATGCCCGACGGCTCCGTCAAGCTTCGTGAGGACGGAAAGGTGCTCAAGGGTCCCAACTTCTTTGCGCCCAATATCGCCCGCGGCCTCGGTCTGGAGACAGGGGAGAACGCTGACGACGCGGACTAAGGTCCCTAGCACGCGCATTCGTGCCCGCCAGGTGACACAATAGACGCGGTCCACTCATAAGGAGGAAAGACATGGCACGCGTCGCAGTCATCGGCGGAGGTTACGGAGGCGTCACGGTCGCAAAGGGGCTGGATCCCCTCGCGGACGTTGTTCTCATCGAACAGAAGGACCAGTTCGTCCACCACGCAGCCGCGCTGCGTGCCGCGGTTGACACCGTGTGGGAACACGCGATCTTCATGCCTTACACGAACCTGCTGCACCGCGGCGAGGTCGTGCGTGGCACCGTTTCGCGTGTTGACGGCACGACCGTTCACGTGTTCGGCCACGACCCGATCGAGGCTGACTACGTCGTGTTCGCTACCGGATCGACCTATCCTTTCCCCGCGAAGTACTCCTCCTACCGCTCGTCCGTGGCCAAGGCGCGCCTCGAGCAGCTGCACGAGAACCTCGGCCGTGCCCGCTCGGTCATGATTGTTGGCGGAGGCACCGTCGGCATTGAGCTGACCGGCGAGCTTGCCAACGCCTTCCCGGGCCTGGACATCACGATTGTCGAGGCCTCCGATCAGATCCTGGGCACCCCCGGATACACCGATGCGCTGCGCAACGAGATCAGCGAGCAGCTGAGCACCCTCGGCGTGCGCGTCGTGACCGGTTCGGAACTTGCTTACCTGCCCCCTCAGAACGTCGGCGACCTCGGTCACTTCATGGTCGAAACCAAGAACGGTGACGTCATCGAGGCCGACCTGTGGTTCCAGTGCTACGGCGCTCGCGCCAATACCGGCTTCCTGATCGGCAGCGACTACGAGTCTGTCATGAACCCGAACGGCACGATCCGCGTCGATGGCACCATGCAGGTCGTGGATCACCCGAACGTCTACGCTGTCGGCGACCTCACCGACGTGCGTGAATCGAAGCGTGCCGACGCCGCGCGCCAGCAGGCCCGCGTCGTGATTGCGAACATCACCGCGCAGATCGAAGGGGAGAAGCCCGACGCCATCTACCAGCCGACGAAGGAATGGGTCATTCTGCCTCTCGGCCCGAACATGGGCGCGTCGCAGCTGCTTGACGCGGACGGTCAGACCCGCATTCTCGGCGCGGAACAGACCGCTGAGATCAAGGGAACGGACCTGATGGTGTCCGTTATCCGTTCGCAGCTCAACCTCCCCTGATAAAGTGTGCCGCCTCACGGTAGAATGACTGTCATGACTGGAGATGCCCGCCGCGCGCTGACGCGCCTGCTCAACGCTTTCGAAAACCACTTCGACATCGCCCGCGATGGAGACGAGGCCGACGACGCCGCGCTCGAAGCAGCTGAGCTTGCGCTGCGCGACGCCTTCTTCACTTACGACGACATTCTTTTCACTCAGCTGGGCGTGGAATTACCGTTCGACATTCTCGATGACTCCGAGGATGACGACGACTTCGACGACTCTGATGACGATGAGGAAGACGGCGACGAGGATGATGACGACGACTTCATCGAAGTCGACGACTAATTCGACCAGCAGCCTGTCATAGATGGGTGGGGCCCGAACCAAACGGTTCGGGCCCCACCCATCTATATGCACTCACATGACGGCGATCGCGTGAAGCGTGCCTTACTGTGCAACCTCGGAGAGCACCTGCCGAATGGGGGCAGGCAACGGCTCCGTGTAATCCAGCAGGGTCTCCAGCTGGCGCAACGTACGGGGACCGACGAGGGCACTCGTGACGCCCGGATAGTCGCGTACCCATGCAAGCGCCACGTCGCCCGTCGAGCGTTCCAGTCCCGCGCCCGCGCGCGTGGCGGCCTCAATGACGCCGCGCGCCGAACCCGTCAGGTGACCCTCCACGAGATGGCGGAGGTGAGGTGAAGCGGCGCGTGAGTCCGCGGGCGTCGAGTGGCGGTACTTGCCCGTCAGGGCACCTCCGGCCAGCGCGGATGCGGCGATGACGCCGACGCCGCGTTCACTCAGCTCGGCAACCGTCGCCCCGCGCGAGGTATCGGCGAGTGAGAAGGGGAACTCCACCACCGAGATAGGAGCGCTCGCGCCGACCGCGCCGCGCGTCACGGCCTCGGCAAGCTGCCAATGCGTCGCCCGCGACAGTCCCACGTAGCGCGCACGGCCAGAGCGGTAGGCTGCACTTGCCGCCTCGAGAGTCTCCTCCAGGGGAACCTCCGGGCGCGGTTCGACCAGCCACACGTCCACGTAGTCCGTGTCCAACCGTGCAAGCGCATCGTCGAGGCTGCGCAGCAGATCGCCGCGCCCCGCGGCGCTCACCCACGCGCCTTCAGACGCCCGACGCACACCGCCGCGCCACGCCACCGCCACGCGGTGGCGACCCACAGCTGACATGGCCTCGGACAGGATGTCGACCGCCATACCGTCGCCATGGGACGCGGAACATTCCACAAGGTTGCCGCCTGCGTCGACGAACCGGCGCAGCATGTCGAGAGCTTCGGGGCCGTCAGTGTCACGCCCCCAGGTGAGCGTACCGATGCCAATGGCCGACAGGTAGAGCCCGGTGCGGCCGCATTGCTTCAAGTCCATGCGTCTAGCCTAGCCGAGTCCGCGACAGCCACCGTGCATGTTGCTCGGGAAGCGGGGGAGTGGTTCCGCCGAACACCGGGCAGAGCGTTCGCACACCACACCAGTTGCACAGGGGATTCTTTCGCGGTGTGAACGAGTCATTCTCGATGTCACGGGCGATCGAGTCCCACAGCTGGTCAATGTGACGCTCAAAGTTCGCGATATCCCCCGCCTCGGGATCGAAGGTGATGACCTGGCCAGCCTTCAGGTAGACGAGCTGCATGCGAGACGGGAGCACCTGTGTGCGCGCGAGAAGCAGCGCGTAGAAACGCAGCTGGTACAGCGCCTCGTCGACGTAGCGCGGGCCGGGTGCCTTTCCGGTCTTGTAATCCACGACCCTCAGCCGCCCGTCGGGAGCGCGGTCCACACGGTCGATAAAACCGAGGAGACGCACGCCGCCCGAGGTCGTTGTCGTCACGCGCTGCTCGAGCGCCGCGGGCGCAATCCACTGAGGCTGCTCGATCGCGAAGTACCCGTTGATGACCGAGCGAGCCTCGTCAAGCCACGCATCACGGTCCGCGTCGTCGCGAAATAACGCGGGAACCTCCGGGTTCTTCGACGCCAAGGCCTCGTATTGGGGCCACACCTGGCCGCGCGCAGCTTCGGGCGTGCGCTCGGTCGCGGGCAGGGCGAAAAGATGTTCCAGCACCGCATGCACGATCGTTCCCAGCGCCTTCGCGCGAGTTTCCGGTTCGCGGTACCCGTCCAGGACGTGAAGGCGGTACTGCAGGGGGCAGCGCTCGTATTCCTTTGCCCGCGAGGCCGAGAGAGCGGGTTCCCACGTGCGTTCGTCCGCGGAAGGGGTGATCAGGTCTGTCATGAATACCACGCTAACCCCTCCCACCCTCATCTGTGTCCTGCCATGGGCGCAGCAGGTGGCAAGCGGTATCCTTTACGTAATGACTATTCAGCGTAATACTTCGACGTCGGCCACCGATTTTGGCCAGCCCACCCGCCGAGGTGTCCTTTCCGAGGGCGACCGCGTTCAGGTTCGCGACCCCAAGGGACGCTTCCACCAGGTGATTCTTGTGCGCGGGGGGCGCTTCCAGTCCAACCGCGGCGGATTCAACCATAACGACGTTATTGGCAGTCCCGACGGCCAGGTCATCGTCACGGAGGAAGGCCGCCAGTTCCAGATCCTGCGCCCCCTCCAGGTCGACTACGTGATGTCGATGCCCCGCGGTGCCGCCGTCGTTTACCCCAAGGACGCAGGGGTCATCACCCATATGGGTGATATCTTCCCCGGCGCGACCGTCGTCGAGGCCGGCGCTGGCTCCGGCGCGCTGTCGATGGCTCTCCTGGATGCGGTTGGCCCGCAGGGCCGTCTTATTTCTGTGGAGCGCCGCCAGGACTTTGCCGACATCGCCGCTGCCAACGTCGACCTGTGGTTCGGCCGCCGTCACCCCGCGTGGGACCTGCGCGTCGGTGACGTTGACGAGGTGCTGTGGTCGGCCGAGGAGGGCAGCGTCGACCGCATCGTGCTAGACATGCTCGCGCCGTGGGAGAACATCGATGCCATCACCCATGCGCTGATTCCGGGCGGCGTGCTCGTGTGCTACGTCGCGACCGTGACCCAGATGTCGCGTCTCGTCGAGGATCTGCGTGCCTCCGAGCGTTTCACTGACCCGATTGCCTGGGAGGACATGCGCCGCGAGTGGCACCTTGATGGCCTTGCCGTGCGCCCCGAGCACCGCATGGTGGCTCACACCGGTTTCCTGGTGGTCACCCGACTCCTCGCCCCAGGCGTCACGCCGCAGGAGCGTTCGACGCGACCGGCGAAGGCGGCCGAAGGCCAGGGTGGTGCCTGGGACGACGAGCAGGATTGGTCGCTGGAAAAGGTCGGTCAGCGTGTGAACTCCGAGAAGAAGGTGCGCAAGGTCCGCCGCGACGTCGTCGCACAGGCCGACACGTGGGCGTCGGAGGGACGTGAGGCAGCAACCGATGAGTGAGGTCGAAGCCCGTCAGGCCCTCGAACGACGCCTGATATCACTGGAGGAAAAGAACGGCCGACTCACCACCGCGTTGACGACCGCGCGTACCGAGTTGATTCGGCTGCAGGGCGAGCTGGCCGACGTGTCGCGCCCTCCGCAGACTCTGGCCACATTCGTGCGAGCATTCCCCGCGTCGCGGCAAATCGAAGTCGTGACGGGCGGAAAGCGTATGCGTGTCGCCGTCGCCCCGAAGCTTGATGTCACTGACCTGTCGTACGGGCAGTGGGTGCGCCTCGACGACACGATGATCGCCGTTGCCGCGGATGACTTCCCGCGCAGCGGGCAAGTCGTGTCCGTGCTTGAGCTGGTTGGCGCAGACCGTGTTCTCGTGGCGGCGGAAGGCGGCGCGGAGACCCTGCTCGAGCTGGCCGGCCCTCTGCGCCACGGAAACCTGCGCCCCGGTGACTCCCTCGTCGTGGATGCCCGCTCGGGCATCGCGTTCGAGCGCATCGTGCGCGAGGACGTCGAGCAGCTGCTCACCCCCGAGGTTCCCGACGTCACGTACGAGGACATCGGTGGTCTCGACGAACAGATCGCTCAGGTGCGCGACTCGATCGAGATGCCCTTCAACCATCCCGAGCTGTACCGCCAGTTTGGTCTGCGTCCGCCCAAAGGCATTCTCCTGTACGGGCCTCCCGGCTCGGGCAAGACCCTTATCGCAAAGGCCGTCGCTAACTCGCTGTCGAAGCGCGGGGGAGCATCGACGTTCTTCCTGTCGATCAAGGGCCCTGAACTGCTCAACAAGTTCGTGGGTGAAACCGAGCGCCAGATTCGCGCCATTTTTGCCCGTGCGCGGACCCTTGCAGCCGGTGACACTCCCGTCGTGATCTTCTTCGATGAGATGGAGGCCCTGTTCCGCACGCGTGGCACGGGCGTGTCCTCAGACGTCGAAACGATGATCGTTCCGCAGCTCCTCGCTGAGATGGACGGTGTCGAGTCCCTCGACAACGTCGTCATCATCGGCGCATCCAACCGTGCGGATATGATCGATCCGGCTGTGTTGCGGCCGGGGCGCCTCGACGTGCGCATCCGCGTGGACCGTCCCGACCGCGGTGGCGCCCTCGACATCTTCTCGAAGTATCTGACGCCCCAGGTGCCCATTCACGCCTCGGAAATCGAGCGTTTCGGTGGCATCAACGAGGCCGTGGCGGGCATGAGTGAACGCGCTGTCGACGCGCTCTACGCGCGTAACGAAACGACTGCGCTCTTCCTCGCAACCCTCGTCAATGGTGACCACAAGCGCATTTATCTGTCCGACCTCGTCTCCGGCGCTCTCATCGCTGGCATCGTCGAACGAGCCAAAAAGTATGCGATCAAGGACGCGCTGACGGGCGCATCTTGTGGGCTGAGCATGGATCATCTGCTGCGCGGAGTCCACGAGGAGATGAACGAGTCCCTCGAACTCGCGGCCACCTCCTCGCCGGAAGACTGGGCACGCACCAGCGGTCTGGCTCCGGAAATCATCAGCGTGAAGCCGATTGGAACGGTGAAATGAGCAGCGAACGCATTATTGGTACCGAGACCGAGTACGGCGTGTACCGCCCGGGCGACGCGTGGGCAAACCCAATCGCTTTGTCGACGAAGGTCGTCACCACCTACGGCGAGATCAGCCGCGATGGCACGCCGACCCAGGGCGCGGGTGTCGTCCGCTGGGATTACACGGGGGAGGATCCGCTCAATGATCTGCGCGGCATGCGCATGTCACGTGCGGCTGCCGACCCGTCACTTCTGACTGACGATCCGTACCATCTCGCGCCGTCTGGTGGTTCGGAACGCGTCGCTCGGCCGACCCCCGAAGAACTCGCCCTTCCTGCCGCGACGACCGCCGTCCTCACGAATGGCGCACGCCTGTACGTCGACCACGCGCACCCCGAGTACTCCGCACCCGAGACGATCGGTGCGCGTGATGCGCTCCTGTGGGACCGCGCCGGCGAGGTGATCGCCCAGCGCGTCATGGCACGCCTGGAGGAACAGGGCGAAGAACCCATCGTCCTCGTCAAGAACAACACCGACGGCAAGGGCGCCGCATACGGCACCCACGAGAACTACCAGATGCCTCGTATCACCGATCTCGATGCGATCGTCCGAGGTCTCACGCCCTTCATGGTGACGCGTCCCGTCATTTGCGGTGCGGGCCGCGTCGGACGGGGGCAAAAGAGCGAGGTTCCCGGTTTCCAGATGTCCCAGCGCGCCGACTTCGTCGAGAACGAAGTCGGGCTGGAGACCACCTTCAACCGCCCGATCATCAACACGCGCGACGAGCCGCATGCGAATCCGGCTCAGTTCCGCCGACTGCACGTGATCGGCGGAGACGGCAACATGTTCGATGTGTCGGCCTTCCTGCGTTTCGGAACGACGTCGCTCGTGCTGTGGGCAATCGAGCAGGGCACGGACCTGCGCTGGGATTCGATCGTCATGGACGATCCGGTGCAGGAAACCTGGAACGTGTCGCATCATCCCGACCTCGACTACAAGGTGACGACCGCTGGCGGCGCCTACACGGCAGCCGAGCTTCAGCAGATCTACCTCGACCTTGTCATGGATACCTTCGAGGAAACGGGAACGACGCCCACGGAGGCTGACCGCGAGATCCTCGCCCTGTGGCAGTCGGTGCTTGATCGCATGCGCGCCGATCTTTTCTCGGTGGCCTCCGAGGTTGAATGGGTGGGCAAATACCAGCTCGTCAAGCGACAGAAGGAACGCGCTGGGCTCGAGTGGAGCGATCCGCGTCTGGCCGCCATCGACCTGCAGTGGGCGGACCTACGTCCCAGCCATGGCCTCGTCTATCGGCTGGCGAAGGCCGGTATGGTGCGCCGCCTCGTGTCCGATGAGGAGGTCGAGCGCGCCGCAGATGTGGCGCCCACGAACACTCGCGCGCACGTTCGCGGATGGGCCGTCGCCAACCGACCCGACCTCGTCAAGGCGTCATGGTCCTCACTCGTCTTTGACCCGGGGGAGGGGGACCTCGTCCGATTCCCGCTTCCCGACGCGCGCGATACGTCCACTCGATAAACGACACAAGAAAGAAGTACGAATAATGTCGAATCAGATTTTTGCTGGCGGAGCCAGCCCCATCGACGATGCCCTCGAGGCGGCCGGCCAGGTTCAGGCGCGCACGTCGTCGATCGACTCCCTCCTCGACGAGATCGACTCCGTTCTCGAAACCAACGCCGAAGCATTCGTCCAGGGCTTTGTCCAGAAGGGCGGCCAGTGAGGTGAGGCGTCGAGTTTTCGGCATCGAAACGGAGTACGGGCTGACGGCCGCGTCCCCGAGCGGGGGCGCCCCGATGGATGCCGAGCACGCCGCTCGCCAGCTGTTCGAGCCGCTCCTGCATCAGGGGCGTTCCTCGAACCTGTTCCTGCGTAACGGCGGCCGACTTTACCTCGACGTGGGCGCTCATCCCGAGTACGCGACTGCCGAGTGCGATCGTCTTGAGGATTTGCTTGAGCAGGATCGCGCCGGTGCCTCCATGCTTGCGGATCTGGCCGTCCAGGCAGACGAGGCCCTGGCCGAGCTCGGCTCAGACCTCCACCTGCACCTGTTCCGCAACAACCTGGACTCACAGGGCAACTCCTATGGCTGCCACGAGAACTATCTTCTCCATCGGCGCCGCGACTTCCGTCAGGTCGCCGATGCGCTCGTCGCATTCTTCGTGACGCGCCAGATCCTGGTCGGTAACGGATGGATCAACACTGCTGCTGCATCTCCGCGCCTCCAGTTCTCCCAGCGCGCCGATCAGATGTGGGATGCCGTGTCCTCGGCGACCACACGCTCGCGTCCGATTATTAACACGCGCGACGAGGCCTTGGCTGATTCCGGTGCATACCGACGCATGCACGTCATCGTCGGTGATACGAACGTCGCCGAGCCGACTACTGCACTGAAAGTTGGGATGACAGAGCTCCTCATCCACGCGATCGAGGATGGTCTGCAGATCGAAGACCTGGCGCTCGCTGATCCGATGCGTGCGATCCGCGAGGTCAACTCGGATCTGTCCGGCTCGGCGCCCCTTGAGCTTGCCAATGGCCGCACGACGAGCGCCGTCGCGCTGCAACGAGAGATCCGTGAGCGCGTACTCGCCCGCATTCCCGTCGCGGAGCTGGATCCGATGCGCGCCTATGTCGTCGACCTGTGGGGCAGGGGCATCGATGCAATCGCCAGCGGCGACTGGAGCAGCATCGACACCGAGCTCGACATTGCGATCAAGCATAAGCTCCTCACGTCGTACTGTGCGCGCAGTGGAGCGAGCCTTGCTGATCCGCGCGTGGCGCGCCTCGAGCTGTCGTACTCCGATATCACCGCAGACGGCCTGTGGGGGCGAATGGAACGCGCCGGACTCATGCGTCGCCTCACGACCGTCGAGGGTGTCCGTCGCGCGCAGACCATCGCGCCGGCGACGACCCGCGCGAGCCTGCGTGGACGAATCATCGCAGCCGCCGAAGACGCCCGAGCCGACCTGAGCGTCGACTGGGTGCACGTGCGTCTCGACGAGTCTTCGATGATTCCGTTGTCCTTGCAGGATCCGCTAGCCACGACCGACCCGCGTGTCGACGCGCTCATCGCGCAGATCGACGCTCAGTCTCCTACGATTCCCGCATGAGCCACGAGTCGTCGTCCACCGAGTCCCGCGCCGTTAGTCGCGCACGTGGATCCTCCCAGCGCGCTGCTGCGCGTGCGCAGCGCTCCCGCGGCATCTCCCGCGCCGCCATCCTCCTGCGCGTTGTGCTCGCAGTGATTCTCATCGCCTCGGGAGGCGGGCTTGCCTGGTGGGCGTTCCATCCCCGCCCCACTGCAGACGAAGCGAGCGTGCCCGAAGCCGCCACACAGTCGCCTACCCTTGCTTTGTTCGACCGAGTGACCGTCTCCGGCCGCGTCGGCGCGACACCGACTATCGAGATCAAGGCTCCGCTGGAGATTGACGGTTTCAAAGCGCGCGTGCTCGAGGAGGGCAGCGGTCGCGAGATCACAGAAGGTTCACCCGTTCTCGTCTCCGTCACCGCTTTCGACGGAGCCAGCGGACGCATGCTCTCCGAGTCCGGCCGGCCTCAGATGAGCCTCGGCATTGTCGGCTCCGGCCAGATCAATGAGGACCTTTCGCGTCTGGTGATCGGCAAGCGCGAGGGGACACGTGTGCTCGCATTCCGTTCCATCACGATGGGCGACGGATCGACGAACACGATCGAAGTCGACGTCGTCGATATCCTTCCATCGATCGCGACCGGCACGCCGGTCGACGCCAGCGTCGGCCCGATGAGCGTCGAGATGAGCCCTGAGGGGCCGATCATCAGTCACATTGACACGCTTCCCGGCGGCGTCACGACCCAGACTCTCATTAAGGGTGACGGGGTGCAGGTCCACGAAGGCGACCGGGTCGTCGCCCAGTTCACGGTTCTCGGCTGGACCGACGGCACCGTGCGCGTGTCCACGTGGGAGACCGGCGTACCCGAGGTCATCAACCTGGGGACGGCGATGAAGGGCCTCGCGACTGCTCTTGTTGACCAGAAGGTGGGGTCTCGACTCGCCATCACGATCCCTCCGGATCTAGCCGCCGGTGACGACACGCTGTGCATCGTCATCGACATTCTCGGTACAGAACCCAGCACCGCTACGAACGGGGAGCAGACACCTCAGTCGTGACCGTTCAGCTCGTGAGAGCCGTTTCGCACGAGGCTTGTCGCTTGTGGGACACTGGGAGGCATGCTGAGATGGATGACCGCCGGTGAATCGCACGGACCCGCACTGCTTGCAACGATCGAGGGATTGCCTTCCGGGTTGCGTGTGACGACCGAGGACCTGCGCCGTGGCCTCGCGCGTCGCCGCCTCGGCTACGGTCGCGGCGCGCGCCAGAAGTTCGAGGCCGACGAGGTGTCGATTTTGGCCGGTGTGCGTCACGGTGTGACGACCGGTGCTCCGGTGGCTATTCGTATTGGTAACTCCGAGTGGCCCAAGTGGGAGACCGTGATGAGTGCCGATCCGGTCGATCCGTCGGAGCTTCTCATTGACGCGGGAACGGGAGACGAGCGCGAGATCGCTCGCAATCGACCGCTGACGAGGCCCCGGCCCGGTCACGCCGATCTTCCCGGCATGCTGTCCTACGACCTGTCCGAGGCACGCCCTGTTCTTGAACGTGCCAGCGCCCGCGAGACCGCCGCGCGCGTTGCACTCGGTGTGCTCGCCGAAGCTCTCCTGGAGCAGGTCGCCGGCGTTCGTCTCGTCTCCCACGTCGTCGCTGTCGGAGCGCGCAGCGCCACGGCCTCGTCGACTCCCACGCCCGCCGACGAAGCGGCACTGTGCGAGGCCTCGATGCGCACTCTTGATCCGGAGGATAACGCCCGCTTCGAGGCGGCCGTCGATGCCGCCAAGCAGGCGGGCGACACAATTGGCGGCGTCGCCGAAGTTATCGCATACGACGTACCCGTCGGCTTGGGCACTCACGTGACCGCTCGCGAGCGCCTCGATGCGCGCCTGGCGGCCGCGCTCATGTCGATCCAGTCGGTCAAGGGCGTCGAAATCGGCGACGGCTTCGCGCAGGCCGCATTGCTCGGCTCCGCGGCCCACGACGAGATCGTACGAGGGGAGGATGGACACCTGACCCGCTCTTCCAACCACGCCGGAGGTATCGAAGGCGGCACCTCCAACGGCGCGCCGATCGTTGCGCGCGCCGCTTTCAAGCCGATCTCGACAGTTCCGCACGCGCTGCGCAGCGTCGACCTCGCGACGGGTGAAGAGGCCGTGGGGTTGCACCAGCGCTCCGACACGTGCCAGGTCGTGCCCGGCGCAGTGATCGCCGAGGCCGAGGTGGCCCTCGTCCTCGCGGATGCCCTGTCGGATCACGCGGGCGGGCGATCGGTTGGCGAGATGCGCCGGAATCTTCAGGCTTACCTCGCGGTGGTGGGGGAGCGCGCATGAGTGCTCAGGGGCCCATCGTCCTCGTCGGCTTGCCCGGTGCGGGCAAGTCCAAGGTCGGAAGGCTCTTAGCCGAGCGTCTCGGTGTCCCTCACATCGATACCGATGCGCTGATCGTCGAACGCGAGGGCCGTCCGATTGCCGATATTTTTGCTTCCGACGGAGAAGCCGCATTCCGCTTGATGGAGACCGCAGCGGTCGCCGACGCGCTCACGCACGTGGCCGTTGTGTCGTTGGGTGGGGGAGCGGCGGCGACTCCCGCCGTTCGTGACCTCCTGTCCGGGCACACGGTCGTCTACATCGATGCTCCCCACGAGGAGCTCGTTCGCCGCACCGCATCGAAGACGCATCGGCCGCTGCTGGCTGAGGACCCGTCCGGGACGCTCGCGCGTCTGCGCACCGAGCGCGAGCCTCACTACCAATCCGTCGCTACCATCGTCGTCGAGTCTGGACCCGGTCCCGTCGATGACGTCGTCACCGCCATCGCTCAGCAGTTGGAGGACTCATGAGCACGATTATCCGCGTCACCGGAGAACACCCCTCAACTATCACGGTCGGACATGGGCTTGGTTTCGAGCCGATTCGTGAGGCCCTCGATGAGGCTGCAACCAAGGTGCTCATCATTCACGCGCGGCCTCTTTCTCACCGTGCCGAGGCCCTGGCACAGTACCTGCGCGCGCAGGGCATCGACGCGTCGACTGCCGATCACCCCGACGCCGAGGCCGGGAAGTCCATCGAAGTCATCGCCTCCCTGTGGGACGAGTGCGGACGCCTCCAGCTCGGGCGCAAAGACGCGATTGTCGCCATGGGTGGGGGAGCGACCACCGACATGGCCGGTTTCGTTGCTTCCACGTGGCTACGCGGCATCACCCTCATCAACGTTCCGACGACGCTCCTCGCGATGGTTGACGCGGCCGTTGGCGGTAAGACGGGAATCAACACGTCCGTCGGGAAGAACCTTGTCGGTTCGTTCTACCCGGCAACTTCCGTGGTCGCCGACATGGATCTCCTCGAGAGCCTCCCCACACCTGACCTGGCAGCCGGCGTGGCCGAGGTCATCAAGTGTGGTTTCATCGCCGACCCCGAGATCCTCCGCATCGCCGAAGAGACGGACCCGAGCGAGCTTCTGCGATCGGACAGCCCGCAGCTCGCGGAGATCACCACCCGCGCGATCGCCGTGAAGGCCCGCGTCGTGTCGGCCGACCTGACGGAGGGCGGCCTGCGCGAGATCCTCAACTATGGACACACGCTGGCACACGCGATCGAGCGCGCAAACAACTACACCTGGCGCCACGGCGATGCGGTGGCCGTCGGCTGTTGTTTCGCAGCGCGTTTGGCCCAGGCCAAGGGGCTGCTCAGCGCTGACGATGTGGCTCGCCATGACCACCTGTTCTCACACATTGGCCTGCCCGTCCGCTACGAGGGAAGCACTCTCGACGAGCTCACCCACATCATGCTCTCCGACAAGAAGGTACGGCGCGGAATCCTGCGTTTCGTCCTCCTTGACGGCATCGCGAACCCGGGGACGGTGCCCGTCGATCCGCAGGAGCTGGCGGCTCCGGCCTCACAGATTGGTATTCGCGCATGAGCCTCATCGTCTTGATCGGAGTCACGGGCTGCGGCAAAACCACCGTTGGACGCGAGCTTTCTCGGCGCTACGAACTTCCTCTCTATGAAGTCGACGAAGCCGTCGAGGCGCGCCTGGGTGCACCCATGCGCACCCTCGTGGTCGGACGCGATCCGCGCCTGGGGGCCACAGCACGCGAAGAAGCCGAGCGTCTCCTCAGCCTCAACGAGGGCATTGTCACGCTCGGCGCCTCTGCGCCGCTCGACCCGGCCACTGCCTCGTCGATCGAGCGGGCGCGCGCAAACGGCGCGTTCGTCATCGAACTCAGCGCCGATCTTTCCGCGGTATCACGCCGAGAAGGCCTGGGTGCTCCGCGCTCGGTTGGCCTCGGTGCACCACGCGCCGTGCTCACCCAGCTGATGAAACAAGCGCGTGAGGTATACGCCTCCGTGGCCGACACAACAGTCGATACGAGTGCCCGCACCCCGCAAGAAGTCGCGGATTTGGTCGCACGCGCGTGTAAACTGGCCCCTGATTACTGATTCCTTCTCAAGTGAGGTACCCCTGTGGCAACGACCAATGATCTGAAGAACGGCCTGGTTATGGTCATCGACGGCCAGCTCTGGCAGGTTGTCGAATTCCAGCACGTGAAGCCCGGCAAGGGCCCGGCCTTCGTGCGCACCAAGATCAAGAACGTCCTGTCCG
>CAUTDS010000023.1:0-30566 GCA_963537175.1 uncultured Actinomycetes bacterium | reverse complement strand
GCGGGTCTCAGCCCTGGCGCTGCTTGTGCCTGGGGTTGTCGCAGATGACCATGACGTTGCCGTGGCGACGAATCACCTTGCACTTGTCACAGATCTTCTTGACACTCGGCTTGACCTTCATGGTTGTTACCTCCACTGCCCGTCGGGCAGTTTGTGTCGGGTCACTTGTAGCGGTAGACGATACGGCCTCGGGAGAGGTCGTAGGGGCTCAGCTCGACGACAACTCGATCCTCGGGCAGGATGCGGATGTAGTGCTGACGCATCTTTCCCGCAATGTGGCCGAGAACCACGTGGCCATTCTTCAGTTCCACACGGAACATCGCGTTAGGCAGGGCCTCAACGACCGTGCCTTCCATCTCAATGACGCCGTCTTTCTTCGCCATATCCTCCGTTTATCCTCTACATGTCTCGGATAGGTTGCGGCGGATGCCGCTAGGCATAGTGCACCGACGAATGCCGGATGCAGATACGCCCAAGGAACTACTCTACGGCATTGACGCCCATCGGCGGTAGTCAGGGCCCCTGTCGGTTCGCTCACGTTTAATGCGTCACATTTTGGAGAATCGCCGTCATTGGTCAAAGCATAACGACGAGGCCGGGGTTCGCCATGCGCCACCAGTGTGGAGGGCGCCGGCGGGGCCGCGGGGCCTGGCCGGGCTTCGAGCCGACGCGCCGAGCGAAGCTCGCTGCGCGGCCGGCGAGCGGGCGGGCGGGCCCGATGGCGCCCGGAACACCGGTGGCACAGCCAGCAGGAACACCTGTGGTCCGGCCGCCACCTCGTCTAGCTACGACTCGGGCCCGGCACCGAAGAGAGGTACCGGACCCAAAAGCGTCTGTGATATCAGTCGAGCGACACCGGGGTGACGCCGTAGGGCGCCAGGCCGGCGACTCCCCCGTCACGCGCCGTCAGGACGGAGACGCCGTCCTCGGTGATCGCGATCGAGTGCTCCCAGTGGGCGGCATCGCGCCCGTCAACCGTGCGCACCGTCCACTCGTCATCATCCGTCTGTGACGCAATGTCACCACGAGTGAGCATCGGCTCCACCGCCAGGACCATGCCCGGCTTGAGGCGAGCCTGAATACCGCGGACGTTGTAATTGAGGACGTCCGGAGGCATGTGCATCTTCGTGCCGATACCGTGGCCAACGAACTCTTCGATGATGCCGGCTTCCCAGCCGTTGATAAGAGCGTTCTCCGCAACGACGGTCTCAACCGCGTTGCCGACCGCGCTAATCCGCTTCCCCGTCGCCAATCCCGCAAGGGCGGCCCACAGAGACTCGCGCGTAACGGCGTCGAGCTGGCGACGCTCACGCAGCAGGTTATCCTCCACTCCGGCGATGGCGCCGGTGGCCCGCTCCCCCGCCGCGAAGTCGGCGTCCGACACGAAGGTCTCGCCGACGATGACAGTGAACGCAGCGTCGCCGTGCCACTGGCGGCCTCCGCGCTCCACGTACGCGCCGCAGTCAAAAGACACAATGTCGCCGGGGGCCAGCTCGTAGTCGCCGGGGATACCGTGAACGATCACGTCGTTCACCGAGATGCACACCGTCGCCGGATAGCCGTAGTAGCCCTTGAAGTTGGAGGTCGCTCCCCCGTCGGCGATCGCCTGGGCGCTGACCTCGTCCAGCTCACGCGTCGTAATGCCGGGACGAATGGCGCCGCGCAGGGCCTCGTGGATAGACGCGACGACCAGACCGGCCTCGCGCATCCATCGAAGCTCCTGCGCGGACTTCAGTTCAATGCGTGGCATCGCTTAGTTCTTCGTCACCGAGTCGAGGATCGCGAAGATGCGAGCCGTGACCTCGTCGATCGTACCGGAGCCGTCCACGACCTCGAGAAGGTCCTGGTCGACGTAGTACGTGGCGACAGGCTCCGTCTGCTGGTGGTATACCTCCAGGCGGTGACGCATAACGGGCTCGGTGTCGTCCGTGCGGTGCTGCTCCTGAGCGCGCTTGAGCATGCGCTCCACGACCTCGTCCTCGTCCACCTGGATCTCGAGGACGACGTCGATGGACTTGCCCAGATCGAGGAGCATGTCGCGCAGGACGTGCGCCTGCTCCACGGAACGCGGGTAGCCGTCGAGAAGGAAACCGTCGGCAGCGTCGGGGGCAGCGAGGCGCACCTTCACCATGGCGTTCGTGACCGAATCCGGAACGAACTCGCCGCGGTCCATGTAGGCCTGCGCCTGCTTGCCGATCTCCGTACCCTCCGCCATGTTCGCGCGGAAGATGTCACCCGTCGAAATGGCGGGGATATCCAGGCGCTCAGCGATGCGCGAGGCCTGGGTGCCCTTGCCAGCTCCGGGAGGGCCGAGGAGGATGACGACTGTCATTTCAGGAATCCTTCGTAGTGGTGCTGCTGCAGCTGCGTATTGATTTCCTTCACCGTCTGCAGACCAACGCCGATGATGATGAGCAGCGTGGTGCCACCGAAGGGCATCTGGGAGCTCGACAGCTTCAGCGGGATGATCGCCAGAGACGGCAGGAGGGCGATGATCACGAGGTAGAGAGCGCCCGCCGACGTGATTCGGTTAATCACGTAGCGCAGGTACTCAGCCGTGGGACGACCCGCACGGTAACCGGGGATGAAGCCTCCGTACTTCTTCATGTTGTCCGCAACCTCGTCAGGGTTGAACGTGATAGCGGTGTAGAAGAAGGTGAAGAAGAGGGTCATGAGGGCGTAGATCGTCAGGTAGAACGAGCTGCCCTGCGTGAAGTGCCCAGAGATCCACTGGACCCACGCATCGTCGGGCTTGCCGAACTGCGCCGCCATCGGGGGCAGAGCAAGGATCGACGAAGCGAAGATGACGGGGATAACGCCCGACATGTTGATCTTCAGCGGGATGTAGGTGGTGGTGCCACCGTACTGGCGACGCCCAATCATGCGCTTGGCGTACTGGACCGGGATGCGGCGCTGGGCCTGCTCGACGTAGACGACAGCGATGGCCACGAGGAGAAGCAAGGCGACGATAGCGGCGACCGAACCCCACTTACCGGCCTGGCCGATCGACAGCAGCTGCTCGGGCAGACGAGCTGCGATCGACGTGAAGATCAGGAGCGACATGCCGTTACCGATGCCGCGCTCCGTGATGAGCTCGCCGAGCCACATGATGACGCCGGTACCCGCCATCATGACGATGATCATCATGATGAAGGTCATGACCGAACGGTCCTTAATGATGTCGTGGTTGCACGACTGGAAGAGCTGACCGCTACGGGCCAACGAGATCGTCGTGGTCGCCTGCAGGATGCCCAGGAAGATCGTCAGATAACGCGTGTACTGCGTCAGCTTGGCCTGGCCGGTCTGCCCCTCCTTGTGGAGGTCATCAAAACGAGGAATGACGACCCGCAGCAGCTGAATGATGATCGACGCCGTGATGTACGGCATGATGCCCAGCGCGAAGATCGACAGCTGCAGAAGCGCTCCACCCGAGAACAGGTTCACGAGGTCGAGCAGCGACGCCTCCGATTCCTGCGACATACACTGCTGCACGGCCTGAGAGTCGACACCGGGCGTCGGAATGAACGAGCCCAGCCGGAACGCGGCCATGATGAACAGGGTAAACAGCAGCTTCCGACGCAAGTCGGGGGTACGGAACGCCTGGGCGAATGCACCGAGCAAGGCTTCCTCCTACGGGTGATGGGCATGCGGGGCAAAAGCCCCTAGACTGATCCAGCTTACCCGACACGGGTAGTGGTTGGCGATATCCAATCATTAAAAAAGCGCTTTGCCGCGTATTTAACGAGACGCGGCGCGCGTAAGCCCCATGCGCTGGGGCGAGTTGCTTTCGCGGGTGAAAAGCACTTTGACAGCTCCTCACCCGCGAAAACACAGACACGTAACGGGGGTGGCCCCTCGCGGGACCACCCCCGTTCAGCGTCAGCGAGCCGAAATGGACCCGCCGGCAGCCGTGATCTTCGCCTCGGCGGAGGACGACCAGGAGTCGACCTCAACCTCGAGCTTGACGCTCAGTTCGCCGGTACCGAGCACCTTGACGGGCGCGGAGTCGCGAACGGCGTGCTTGGCGATGAGATCCTCAACCGTGACCTTGCCGCCCTCGGGGAAGAGCTCCCCGAGCTTGCCAACGTTCACGACCTGGTACTCAACGCGGAAGGGGTTCTTGAAGCCGCGAAGCTTCGGCAGACGCATGTGGATCGGCATCTGGCCACCCTCGAAGCCGGCAGCAACCTGGTAACGGGCCTTGGTGCCCTTGGTGCCACGGCCAGCGGTCTTACCCTTCGAGCCTTCACCGCGACCCACGCGGGTCTTCGCGGTCTTGGCTCCCGGGGCAGGACGCAGGTGGTGCAGCTTAACGATCTGCGTCTTGTTCGTGGAGTCCGCCATTGTCAGTCGACCTCCTCAGCGGTCACCAGGTGACGCACGGTGCGAACGGCGCCCAGAACGGCGTCCGTCTGCTCACGCACGACACTCTGGCCGATCTTGCGCAGCCCGAGGGTGCGCAGCGTGTCCTTCATGTTCTGCTTCGCGTGAGCGGAGGACTTGACCTGCGTGATCTTGATGTTCTTCGCCATCACTTAGCCTCCCCTGCAGCGGCCTTGTCGGCCTCGGCGGCCTCGGCAGCCGCGCGCTTCTCAGCCTCGCCCTCTGCGCGAGCGCGCAGCATGGACGCGGGAGCAACGCGCTCGAGGGGCAGGCCGCGACGTGCGGCGACAGCCTCGGGCTGCTCGAGCTGCTTGAGTGCGTCAACCGTCGCGTGGACGATGTTGATCGCGTTGGACGAGCCCAGCGACTTGGTGAGCACGTCGTGGACGCCTGCGGCTTCCAGGACGGCGCGCACCGGGCCACCGGCGATAACGCCGGTACCGGGAGCAGCCGGACGGAGCAGGACGATACCGGCGGTATCGCGACCCTGCACCACGTGCGTGATCGTGCGGCGGATCATCGGGACGCGGAAGAAGTTCTTCTTCGCCTCCTCGACACCCTTGGAAATGGCCTGGGGAACTTCCTTGGCCTTTCCGTAGCCGACGCCCACCGTGCCTTCGCCGTCACCCACGACAACCAGGGCGGTGAAGGAGAAACGACGTCCACCCTTCACGACCTTGGAGACGCGGTTGATGGTCACGACGCGCTCGATGTACTCGTTCTTGTTTTCGTTGTTCCGGCGGTTATCGCGATCGTTGCCGCGGCCGGAGCGGCGCTCACGGCGATCGTTGTTCTCGCCCGCGCCCGAACCGTTCCTGTCTCGCTGCTGTGCAGCCATCAGATGATCTCTCTTTCTTTCGGCTCGTTCACAGCTCGAGTCCGCCCTCACGGGCGGCCTCGGCAACGGCCGCAACGCGACCTGCGTACTTGTTACCACCGCGGTCGAAGACGACAGCGGAGATACCGGCAGCCTTCGCACGCTCGGCGATCAGTGCGCCGACCTTGCGAGCCTTGTCGGTCTTCGTGCCCTCGGAACCAGCGACCTCGGTCTCGATGTCGGAGGCCGACACCAGGGTGTGACCAACCGTATCGTCGATAACCTGAGCCACCATGTGGCGGTTCGAACGGGTGACGACCAGACGGGGACGCTCGGGCGTGCCGTTGATCTTCTTGCGGAGGCGGAGGTGACGGCGCTTGCGAGCGACGAACTTGCCCTTGCCCTTGATCGAGTAAGCCATCACTTACCAGCCTTTCCGACCTTGCGACGGATGGTCTCGCCCACGTAGTGGATGCCCTTGCCCTTGTAGGGCTCCGGCTTCTTCAGCTTGCGGATGCGAGCAGCGGTCTCACCGACGAGCTGCTTGTCGATTCCGGACACCGTGAACAGCGTCTGGGACTTCGGCGCAATCGTGAACTCGATGCCCTCGGGCGGGGTGATGGTGATCGTGTGGGAGAAGCCCAGGGAGAACTCGAGGTCCTTGCCCTTGGCGACCACGCGGTAACCGGTACCCGTGATTTCGAGATCCTTCTTGTAGCCCTCGGTCACGCCGACGATCATGTTGGCGATCAGGGTGCGGGACAGTCCGTGGAGCGAACGCGAGGTGCGCTCGTCGTTCGGACGCTCGACGATAACCTGGCCGTCTTCGATCTTGGCGGTGATCGGCTCGGCAACAACGTGGGACAGGGTGCCCTTGGGGCCCTTCACCGACACGTTCTGGCCGTCGATCGTGACGTCAACACCGGCGGGGATTGCGATGGGGTTCTTACCAATTCGCGACATTGTTCAGCCTCCTCATCACCAGATGTAGGCGAGGACTTCCCCACCCACACCCTTCTCGGCTGCCTGACGGTCGGTGAGCAGGCCGGAGGACGTGGACAGGATCGCCACGCCGAGGCCGCCGCGGACCTTGGGCAGGTTGGTGGACTTGGCGTACACGCGCAGACCAGGCTTGGACACGCGCTTGAGCCCCTGGATCGCGGCCTCGCGGTGCGAGCCGTACTTCAGGTTGATCGTCAGGGTCTTGCCCACGCGGGCATCCTCGACGGAGGTCGAGGCAATGTAGCCTTCCTCGACCAGGATGTTCGCAATCGCGTTCTTGAGCTTCGAGTACGGCATGGAGACCGCATCGTGGTGCGCACGAGTCGCGTTGCGCAGACGCGTCAGCATATCTGCAATCGGGTCTGTCATTGTCATGGGGGTTTATTCCCCTTCCTCGTCGCGGTTTCTCCGGTTACCCGGGACCTGCGACGTTCGTTTTACCAGCTGCTCTTGGTGACACCGGGGAGTTCGCCACGGTGGGCGAGCTCGCGCAGGCACACGCGGCACAGTCCGAACTTGCGGTACACCGAGTGCGGACGACCGCAACGGTTGCACCGGGTGTAGGCACGCACGCCGAACTTCGGCTTGCGGGCAGCCTTGACCTTCAGGGATGTCTTGGCCATGGGTCAGTCCTCCTTGAACGGGAAGCCGAGGTGACGGAGAAGGGCGCGACCCTCTTCGTCGGTGGTGGCCGAGGTGACAACCGTGATGTCCATGCCGCGCACTCGGTCGATCGAGTCCTGATCGATCTCGTGGAACATCGACTGCTCCGTGAGACCGAAGGTGTAGTTGCCGTGACCGTCGAACTGCTTGGGGGACAGTCCGCGGAAGTCACGGATACGGGGAAGCGCCGTCGAGAGGAGGCGGTCCAGGAACTCCCACATGCGGTCGCCGCGAAGCGTGACGTGCGCACCGATCACCTGGCCCTCACGCAGCTTGAACTGCGCGATGGACTTCTTGGCGCGGGTGGTCACGGGCTTCTGGCCGGTGATCGCGGTGAGGTCGCGGATCGCGCCCTCGAGTGCCTTCGAGTCGCGAGCGGCCTCGCCGACACCCATGTTGACAACGATCTTCGTCAGTCCGCCGACCTGCATGACGTTCTCGTGCTTGAACTCAGCACGGAGCGCCTCGCGGATCTCGGAGACGTACTTTTCCTTCAGACGCGGGGCCATGCTCAGATCTCCTTGCCCTGCTCAACGCCGCGCTTCGCGCCACCACGAGCCACGCGGACTCGGACGGTGCGGGTGCGGCCGCCGCGCTCGACGGTGTCCTCGCGGAAACCGGCGCGAACGCGCTTCTTGGTCTCGGGGTCGACCAGTGCGACCTTGGACAGCGAGATGGGGGCCTCGATGGTCTCGATGCCGCCGGCACTGCCCTGCTGGCCCTGGCGCACGTGGCGCGTCTTCAGGTTGATGCCCTCGACGAGGACCTTGCCCTCGGCCGGGAACACCTGGATGACGCGGCCCTGCTTGCCCTTGTCGCCGGGGGTCAGGGGCGCGAGGCCCTCTTCCGCACGGCGGGCGTTGCGCTCAGCCAGCGCCTTCTCGTCGGACGTGCGTCCGCGAACGACCTCGACGAGGTCATTCTTACGAATCTTGGCTGCCATGGATCAGATCACCTCCGGAGCGAGGGAGACGATGCGCATGAACTTCTTGTCGCGCAGCTCGCGGCCCACGGGGCCGAAGATACGCGTGCCACGCGGCTCGCCATTGTTGTTGATGATGACGGCCGCATTCTCGTCGAAACGAATGTAGGAACCGTCGGGGCGGCGGGTTTCCTTACGCGTGCGAACGATCACTGCCTTGACGACTTCGCCCTTCTTGACGTTGCCGCCGGGAATGGCGTCCTTCACGGTGGCGACGATCGTGTCGCCGATACCCGCGTAGCGCCGACCCGAGCCACCGAGAACACGGATGGTCAGGATCTCCTTGGCCCCTGTGTTGTCGGCGACCTTCAGTCGCGACTCCTGCTGAATCATTTTCTATTGACTCCTGTCGTCGTGCCGGTTCTCTTCCGGATTGTACCGGTCGAGCCTTGCCGAACGGATTTCGGTCTGTGAGCGAAGGTCACTTCGCCTTTTCGAGGATCTCCACAACGCGCCAGCGCTTGGTGGCCGACAGCGGGCGGGTCTCCATGATGAGGACGAGATCGCCGACACCGCACTCGTTGTGCTCGTCGTGAACCTTGACCTTCTTGTTCTTGCGCATGACCTTGCCGTAGAGGGCGTGCTTGACGCGGTCCTCGATTCGGACGACAACGGTCTTGTCCATCTTGTCGCTGACGACGTAGCCGCGACGGACCTTACGCTCGTTACGAGCGGTGGTTTCTGCCATCAGGCTCACTCCTCAGTGCTCGGGGCGGTGCGGTAGCCAAGCTCCCGCTCACGCGCGATGGTGTAGATCCGGGCAATGTCGCGGCGCACGGTCTTCATGCGACCGTGATCCTCGAGGTTGCCAACGGCCTGCGCAAAACGCAGGTTGAACAGCTCAGCCTTAGCTTTCTCCAGCTCCTTGGACAGCTGGGAGTTGTCCATTGCGTCGAGCTGCTCGGTGGTCAGACCCTTATCTGCCATCAGATGTCACCACCCTCTCGGACCACGAAACGGGTCTTGATAGGAAGCTTGTGCTGGGCACGGCTGAGGGCCTCGCGAGCGAGCTCCTCGGGGACGCCTGCCAGCTCGAACATGACGCGTCCGGGCTTGACGGGGGCAACCCACCACTCCGGAGCACCCTTACCGGAACCCATTCGGGTTTCGGCGGGCTTCTTCGTCAGCGGACGGTCCGGGAAGATGTTGATCCAGACCTTACCGCCACGCTTGATGTGACGGGTCACGGCGATACGAGCCGCCTCAATCTGACGGTTGGTGATGTAGGCGGGCTCGAGAGCCTGGATGCCGTAATCGCCGAACGCCAGTTCGGTGCCACCGGAGGCAAAGCCAGTGCGGTGAGGACGGTGCTGCTTGCGGTACTTAGTCCGACGGGGAATGAGCATGGGGCTCAGGCCTCCGATCCGGTCGTGGGCGCAGCGGCCTCGGAGGCCGAAGCCTCGCGGGGTGCCTGCTGCGCAGCGGTCTCCTGGTTGGGGCGTCCACCGCGGCGGGGGCCACGGCGGCCATCGCGACGTCCGCCACGCTGGGCCTGCTCGGCCTGCTGGCGAGCGAACTCACGCTCGGTGATGTCGCCCTTGTAGATCCACACCTTGACGCCGATGCGACCGAAGGTCGTGCGGGCCTCGTGGAATCCGTAGTCGATGTTCGCGCGGAGGGTGTGCAGCGGCACGCGGCCCTCGCGGTAGAACTCGGAGCGGGACATTTCAGCGCCACCCAGACGGCCGGACACCTGGACACGAATGCCCTTGGCGCCAGCGCGCTGCGCGGACTGGATGCCCTTACGCATCGCACGACGGAAGGACACGCGGGCAGCAAGCTGCTCGGCGATGCCCTGCGCAACGAGCTGCGCTTCGAGGTCGGGGTTCTTGACCTCAAGGATGTTCAGCTGAACCTGCTTGCCCGTCAGCTTCTCGAGCTGAACGCGCAGGCGGTCGGCCTCAGCACCACGGCGACCGATGACGATGCCCGGGCGAGCGGTGTGCAGGTCGACGCGAACGCGGTCACGCGTACGCTCGATGCTCACCTCGGCGATGCCGGCGCGCTCGAGGTTGTCGGTCAGGAACTTGCGGATCGCGACGTCTTCAGCCACGTAATCCGCGTAGCGCTGGCCCTTGGTGGTGGAGTCGGAGAACCAGCGAGACCGGTGGTCAGTGGTGATTCCCAGACGGAACCCGCGGGGGTTGACCTTCTGACCCATATCAGCGGTCTCCCTTCTTCTTGTCTTCCTTGGTCCCCACCACGATGGTGATGTGGGAGGTGCGCTTCAGGATACGACCGGCGCGCCCCTGTGCACGGGGACGGATGCGCTTCATGGTCGGACCCTCGTCCACGTATGCCTCCAGGACGAGCAGGTCGGCCTCGTTGAAGGTTTCTCCGGCGTTCTCAGCCTTGACCTTCGAGTTGGCGACGGCGCTCAGGAGCACCTTGCGGACATCGGTGGCGACGGCCTGCGGGGCGAACCGCAGAATGTCGGCGGCCTCCAGAACACGCTTGCCGCGAACCTCGTTCACAACACGGCGGGACTTCTGGGGCGTGACGCGGATGAATCGCGCCTGCGCCTTGGCTTCCATGTATCTGCCTCTTCTTCCGTGGGGCCGGCTCAGCGCCGACGTCCCTTACGATCGTCCTTGTCGTGGCTGCGGAAAGTACGCGTGGGAGCGAACTCGCCGAGCTTGTGGCCCACCATCGACTCGGTGACGAAAACGGGCACATGCTTACGGCCGTCGTGGACGGCGATGGTCAGACCCAGGAAGTCCGGGGTGATGACCGAGCGACGCGACCAGGTCTTGATGACGTTCTTAGAGCCGGATTCGTTCGCGGCGTCGACCTTCTTGAGCAGGTGGTCGTCGACGAACGGGCCCTTCTTCAAACTACGCGGCATTTCAATCGACTCCTACTCAGCGGTTCTTGCCGGTCTTGCGACGGCGCACGATCATGCGATCGGACGCCTTCTTCGGACGACGCGTACGGCCCTCGGGCTTGCCCCAAGGCGACACGGGGTGACGACCACCGGACGTGCGGCCTTCACCACCGCCGTGCGGGTGATCGACCGGGTTCATGACGACACCACGGACGTGCGGGCGCTTGCCCTTCCAGCGCATACGGCCGGCCTTGCCCCAGTTGATGTTCGACTGCTCAGCGTTGCCGACCTCGCCGATGGTGGCGCGGCAGGTGGCCTCGACGTTGCGGATCTCGCCGGAGGGCATACGCAGCTGGGCGAAGCGGCCTTCCTTAGCGACGAGCTGCACGGAGGTGCCAGCGGAGCGGGCGATCTTCGCGCCGCCACCCGGGTAGAGCTCAACGGCGTGCACAACGGTACCCAGGGGGATGTTGCGCAGCTGCAGCGAGTTACCGGGCTTGATGTCAGCGCCAACGCCAGCCTCGATGTGATCGCCCTGCTTGAGGCCGGTCGGAGCGAGGATGTAGCGCTTCTCGCCATCCGCGTAGTGCAGGAGGGCGATGCGAGCGGTGCGGTTGGGGTCGTACTCGATGTGAGCGACCGTTGCCGGGACGCCGTCCTTGTCGTGACGACGGAAGTCGATCACGCGGTACTGACGCTTGTGGCCGCCGCCGCGGTGGCGGGAGGTCACGCGGCCGTTGTTGTTACGGCCACCGGTCTTGTGCAGCGGGCGCAGCAGCGACTTCTCGGGGGTGTCGCGGGTGATCTCGACGAAGTCAGAGACGGACGAGAAGCGACGGCCCGGAGTCGTGGGCTTGTACTTGCGAATTCCCATTGTTCAAATGTCCCTTCGGTCCTCAGGCCTGATCGCCGAAGATGTCGATGGTGCCCTCACGCACGGTGACGATGGCACGCTTGACGTCCTTGCGCTTACCGATCCCGTTGCGGGTGCGGTAGGTCTTGCCCTTGCGGTTCTGGGTCGCGATGGAACCGATCTTGACGCCGAAGATGCGCTCCAGGGCAATCTTGATTTCGGTCTTGTTCGCGCGGGGGTCAACCTCGAAGGTGTACTTGCCCAGGTCCATGAGGGCGAGCGACTTCTCGGTGGTGACCGGCTTCAGGATGATGTCGCGGGGGTTCTTACCCGCTTCAATCGTGCTCACTTGGTCTCCTCCTTGGTACCGAGGAAGGACTCAAGGGCGGCCTGCGTGAAGACGATGTCATCGGCGTCCAGGACGTCGTACGTGTTCAGCTGGTCGGCCCACAGGACGTGAACCTCGGGAACGTTGCGCAGGGACAGCGCGGTCAGTTCGTTGCCACGCTCGAGGACGACGAGAGCCTGACGGTCCTCGACGATCGCGCGCAGAGCGGCGAGAGCAGCCTTGGTCGAGGGCTTGTCGCCTTCGAACAGGGCGGTGACAACGTGGATGCGGTCGGCGCGCGCACGGTCGGAGAGAGCGGAACGCAGAGCGCCCTGCTTCATCTTCTTGGGGGTGCGCTGGTCGTAGTCACGCGGCTGAGGGCCGTGGACGATGCCACCGCCGGTGAAGTGAGGCGCACGGATGGAGCCCTGGCGAGCGTTACCGGTGCCCTTCTGACGGAACGGCTTCTTGCCGCCGCCAGCGACCTCACCACGGGTCTTCGTCGCGTGCGTGCCCTGACGAGCGGCCGCAAGCTGAGCGACGACAACCTGGTGCATCAGCGGAATGTTGGTGGGAACGTCAAAGATCGAACCGGGGAGAACGACGGAACCCGCCTTCTTGCCCTTGAGGTCGATGACGTCAACGTTACGATCGTCAGCCATGATCACGCACCCTTCACGGAGGAGCGAACCAGGACCACGCCGTTCTTCGGACCCGGGATGGCGCCGCTGATGAGCAGCAGGCCCTTCTCGGCGTCCACGGCCTGGATCGTCAGGTTCTGAACAGTACGACGGTTGCCACCCATGCGGCCGGCCATACGCAGGCCCTTGAAGATGCGACCGGGGGTTGCGCAGGCACCGATCGAGCCGGGCTTGCGGTGGTTGCGGTGCGCACCGTGGGAGGCGGAAACGCCAGCGAAGCCGTGACGCTTCATGACGCCGGCAAAACCCTTGCCCTTGGTGGTGCCGGAGACGTCGACGCCTTCGCCAGCCTCGAAGGTGGTGGCGTCGAGTTCCTGGCCGAGCTCGTAAGAGTCATGCTCGGACGTGCGGACCTCGACGAGGTGGCGACGGGGGGCAACCCCGGCCTTCTCGAAGTGGCCCTGGAGGGGCTTGGTGACCTTACGGGAGTCGATCTCACCGAAGCCAAGCTGGATAGCGGAGTAGCCGTCGACCTCTTCGGTACGAACCTGGGTCACGACGTTGGTGCCGACCTGCACGACAGTCAGGGGCACGAGGTGGCCGTCGGCATCCCAAACCTGGGTCATGCCGAGCTTGCGGCCGAGCAGCGCCTTGATGGGCGCGCCAGCGTGCTGCTTCTTGTTAGTCATTGCAGATGTCCTCAGAGCTTGATCTCGATGTTGACGTCCGCAGGCAGGTCGAGGCGCATGAGCGAGTCGACGGCCTTGGGGGTCGGATCGATGATGTCGATGAGCCGCTTGTGCGTGCGCATTTCAAAGTGCTCGCGGCTGTCCTTGTACTTGTGGGGCGACCGGATAACGACGAAAACGTTCTTCTCGGTCGGCAGCGGCACCGGGCCCACGACCGTGGCGCCAGCACGCTGTACGGTGTCCACGATCTTGCGCGCGGAGCTGTCGATGACCTCGTGGTCATACGACTTGAGCCGGATGCGGATCTTCTGTCCCGCCATGCCGTCTTACCTCTTCTCGTACAGATTCGCCGCCGGTCCCCGCACTCGGGCGTGTCGCAGCCGTTGTGCGCGCGATTGCTCGCGCTGGACCGACGTCTTGTCCAAAGATCTTGGGCATATTGCCCGATCCATACGTGATGGCACGCATGGACCACCCCAGAGACGCTGAGGCAACCGTGCCATTCTGTCAGAGTTCCACCCGCGAGCACAAACCCGGAAGGGGCTTCTCGCATGTGAAACCACCGACAGATTGGCGTGGATACCGACCCGAGCCGTGCGAAACTGCCCGGACCGTCACCAAGAAACTACCGTACCCCGCACTCGGGCGTGTCGCAACCGGGGATCGGTCACATTTCTATGAACGAGGCCGGGGCGGCCTCGCACATACGCCACCTATGGCCGATGCGCAGAACACCGAGACCCGCTGACGCCATCAACGTCACAGATAGTCCAGGTCAGAAGAATCCATATCGACACAGCGCCGCGCGCGAGCAAGTGCGTTCGACAGATCAACAGATAGCGAAGGACCCCGCCTCCTTGCAGAGGCGGGGTCCTCAATGCCGCTGGATCAGCAGCGAATCAGATCTGAGAAAGTCTCAGAGGGTGATTCACTTGACGATCTTGGTGACACGACCGGAACCAACGGTGCGGCCACCCTCACGGATGGCGAAGCCGAGGCCGGGCTCCATAGCGATCGGCTGGATCAGCTGGACGGAGATCTCGGTGGTGTCGCCGGGCATGACCATGTCGGTGCCCTCGGGGAGGGTGATGACGCCGGTCACGTCCGTGGTACGGAAGTAGAACTGCGGACGGTAGTTCGAGAAGAACGGGTTGTGACGGCCGCCCTCTTCCTTCTTGAGGATGTAGACCTGGCCCTCGAAGTCCGTGTGAGGCGTGATGGAGCCGGGGACGGCCACAACCTGGCCACGCTCGACCTCGTCACGCTTGGTGCCACGGAGCAGCAGACCACAGTTCTCGCCAGCCCAGGCCTCGTCCATCGACTTGTGGAACATCTCGATGCCGGTAACCGTGGTCTTCTGGGGCTCACGGATACCGAGGATCTCGACCTCGGAGTTGATGGGCAGCTTGCCACGCTCAACACGACCGGTGACGACCGTGCCACGACCGGTGATCGTGAAGACGTCCTCGATCGGCATGAGGAAGGGCTTGTCCATGTCGCGCTCGGGGGTGGGGATGTAGGAATCCACCGCGTCCATGAGCTCCTCGACCTTGGCAACCCACTCCGGGTCGCCCTCGAGGGCCTTCAGAGCGGAGACCTGGATGATCGGGGCGTCGCGATCGAAGTCCTGGGACTCGAGCAGGTCGCGGCACTCTTCCTCAACCAGCTCCAGCATCTCCTCGTCGTCGACCATGTCGGCCTTGTTGAGGGCGATGAGGATGGTGGGGACGCCGACCTGACGGGCGAGCAGAACGTGCTCGCGGGTCTGGGCCATGGGGCCGTCGGTGGCGGCGACCACGAGGATCGCGCCGTCCATCTGGGCCGCGCCGGTGATCATGTTCTTGACGTAGTCGGCGTGGCCGGGGGCGTCAACGTGCGCGTAGTGACGCGCCTCGGTCTGGTACTCGACGTGGGAGACGTTGATCGTGATACCACGATCGCGCTCCTCGGGAGCGTTGTCGACCTGATCGAAGGGGGTGAACTCGTTGAGTTCGGGGTACTTGTCGTGCAGCACCTTGGTGATAGCTGCCGTCAGCGTCGTCTTGCCGTGGTCAACGTGACCAATCGTGCCGATGTTGACGTGCGGCTTGGTGCGCTCAAACTTGGCCTTCGCCACTTGTGTCCTCCTGGACTCGGGTAGATATTCTCAGCCTACGGCTAGGTGCCACTTTAACACCCCTGGGGCTTGAGACCTACTGGGTTTACTTGTGTGTGAGGCGGCTCGCAGGGCAGGTCACCCTGCCCCACGAGCCCCCGGTGGGACTCAGTTGCCCCGAGACTTGCCGACGATCTCGTCCGCGACGGCGCGCGGAACCTCGGCGTAGCTGTCGAACTCCATGGAGTAAACAGCGCGGCCCTGCGTCTTGGAGCGCAGGTCGCCCACGTATCCGAACATCTCGGACAGCGGGACCTGAGCCTTGACGACGCGCACGCCGTGCTGCTCGTCCATCGAGCTGATCTGGCCACGGCGAGAGTTGAGGTCGCCGATGACGTCGCCCATGTACTCCTCGGGAGTACGAACCTCAACGGCCATGATCGGCTCGAGGAGGACGGGGTTAGCCTTCTTAGCTGCTTCCTTCAGCGCCATCGAGCCAGCAACCTTGAACGCCATTTCGGAGGAGTCAACCTCGTGGTAGGCGCCGTCAAGCAGCGTGGCCTTGATGTCAACCATCGGGTAGCCGGCGAGAACGCCGGACTGCATGGCGTCCTTGATGCCCGCGTCGACCGACGGGATGTACTCGCGAGGAACGCGGCCACCGGTGACCTTGTCCTCGAACATGTACTCTTCCTCGGAGTCGGCCGGGAGGGGCTCCAGGGCGATGATGACACGCGCGAACTGGCCGGAACCACCGGTCTGCTTCTTGTGCGTGTATTCGTACTTCTCGACCGCCTTGCGGATGGTCTCACGGTAGGCAACCATCGGGTTACCCACGTTGGCCTCGACCTTGAACTCGCGACGCATACGGTCGACGATGATGTCGAGGTGGAGCTCACCCATACCACCGATGATGGTCTGGCCGGTCTCGGCGTCGAGCTCGACGGTGAACGTCGGGTCCTCTTCCGCGAGCTTCTGGATGGCGACGCCCATCTTCTCCTGGTCGGCCTTCGACTTGGGCTCGACGGCGACCTGGATAACGGGGGCGGGGAACGTCATCGACTCGAGGACGATCGGCTTATCGATCGCGGACAGCGTGTCGCCGGTCGTGGTGTCCTTGAGGCCGATCACCGCGTAGATGTGACCAGCGTGCGCCACGTCGACGGGGTTCTCCTTGTTCGAGTGCATCTGGAAGATCTTGCCGATGCGCTCCTTCTTGCCCTTGGTCGAGTTGAGGACCTGGGCGCCGGACTCGACCTTACCGGAGTACACGCGGATGAAGGTGAGCTTGCCGTAGAAGGGGTGAGCGGCGATCTTGAACGCCAGAGCGGAGAAGGGCTCGTTCTCGTCGGGCTTACGAGTCTCGGTCTCTTCCTCGGTCTCAGAGCCGGGGAGGAAGCCGCGAACGTCGCCGATGTCGAGCGGGGAGGGCAGGAAGTCCACGACGGCGTCGAGGACGGGCTGCACGCCCATGTTGCGCAGAGCGGTACCGCAGTAGACGGGGAACGCGCGCGAGGAGATGGTCAGGAGGCGGATGCCTTCCTTGATCTGCTCGATCGTGAGCTCGCCGTTCTCCAGGTAGGCCTCGGTCAGCTCGTCGGAGCCCTCGGCGGCGGCCTCAACGAGCGCCTCGCGGTACTCTTCAGCCTTTTCCTGGTACTCGGCGGGGATCGGGCCGCGCTCGACGATGGAGCCGTGCGTGTCGTTGCCCTTGTCGTCCTTGGCCGGGTAGGTCAGGGCCTCCATGGTCAGCAGGTCGATGTTGCCGACGAAGTCATTCTCGGCGCCCATCGGGATCTGCATGACGATCGGGGTCGCGTGCAGGCGGTCGCGGATGGTGCCAACCGAGAAGTAGAAGTCGGCGCCCATCTTGTCCATCTTGTTGATGAAGCAGATACGGGGAACGTCGTACTTGTCGGCCTGACGCCACACGGTCTCGGACTGGGGCTCAACGCCCTCCTTGCCGTCGAACACGGCGACAGCGCCGTCGAGGACGCGCAGGGAGCGCTCAACCTCAACGGTGAAGTCAACGTGACCGGGGGTGTCAATGATGTTGATCTGGTTACCGTTCCAGAAAGAGGTAACGGCGGCGGACGTAATCGTGATGCCGCGTTCCTTTTCCTGTTCCATCCAGTCGGTGGTCGAGGCGCCGTCGTGCGTCTCGCCGATCTTGTAGTTGATGCCCGTGTAGAACAGGATTCGTTCGGTCACGGTCGTCTTGCCGGCATCGATGTGAGCCATGATGCCAATGTTGCGGACCTTGTTGAGATCCGTCAGCACCTCTAGTGCCACGAGTGTGGTTCCTTCGTTCGAAGTAATGGGTGTTCTTGCTGCGTGAGACGAGGCCCGGTTGCCCAGGCCTCGTCTTTAAATCACCAGCGGTAGTGCGCGAAGGCGCGGTTGGACTCAGCCATCTTGTGCATGTCCTCACGGCGCTTCACAGCGGCACCGAGGCCGTTGGAGGCGTCGAGGATCTCGTTGGCGAGACGCTCGGTCATGGTCTTCTCGCGACGCTGACGCGAGAAGTCGACCAGCCAGCGCAGGGCCAGCGTCGTGGCGCGCGCGGGGCGAACCTCGACGGGGACCTGGTAGGTCGCGCCACCGACACGGCGGGAGCGGACCTCGAGGGCCGGACGGATGTTCTCGAGAGCGCGCTTGAGCACGGAGACGGGCTCCTGCTCGGTGCGCTCGCGAACGGTTTCAAGTGCGCCGTAGACGATGCGCTCGGCGACGGTCTTCTTGCCGTCGAGGAGAACGCGGTTGACCAGCTGGGTCACGACCTTGGAGCCGTAGACCGGGTCATCGACGAGGGGGCGACGGGGAGCGGGGCCCTTACGAGGCATTACTTCTTCTCCTTCTTCGCGCCGTAACGGGAACGGGCCTGCTGACGGCCGCGGACACCCTGGGTGTCCAGCGAGCCGCGGACGATGCGGTAACGCACGCCGGGCAGGTCCTTCACACGACCACCGCGCACGAGCACGATCGAGTGCTCCTGCAGGTTGTGGCCCTCACCGGGGATGTAGGCGGTGACTTCGATGCCGGACGAAAGGCGCACACGAGCGACCTTTCGCAGAGCCGAGTTCGGCTTCTTCGGCGTGGTGGTGTACACACGGGTGCACACGCCGCGACGCTGGGGGGAGCCCTTCAGCGCGGGGGTCTTCACCTTTGCGCGCTTCGAGACACGTCCCTTGCGGACGAGCTGCTGAATGGTAGGCACTGGGTCTCCAGTTTCTTTCCGTCGGCGGCCTCCCCTCGCTTCAAGGGGCGGCCCTGATTGTCAGTCTTCCGCGACTGCTTTCACCCCCGTGTGGGCACACGTGTCCGCCTGGGGGCCGGCGCGCCATGATAACCACGAGGGTCAGAGAATGACGCCCGGAGCTCCGACGGACGGAGCCCGCTCCCGGTTTCCCGGGCACAGAGGTTCCACAGAAGCGGGAACCGCCTTTAAGGATAGTGGGAAACGTCGCCATTCGTCAAAGGGGGTGCATTGTGGTTCCCCCCTCATCGACGAGGCCGGGGCAGACTACGGGGATCACCCGTCGTTTACGGGGTGGCGCAGGCACCCTCGTCAGGGTCGTCGGAGCGCTCACCGTGCGACACACGTGAGCGCACGAACAGGCACGCAGAAGGGCCCGCAGGCGCTTGCCTGCGGGCCCCTCCCCCACGGGTGAACGGCACTCAATGCAACCCGGGGATTATGCTCCGTCCGGTTGTTCCCGGATCGGTCATTCCTCCGCCTTCTCAGCCCCGGCCTCGTCGATCAAAGCGTTGGGTTCGACGGTGATCACGGCTTCGGCCTTGCGAGCGCGGTAGCGGCGGATCGCCACCAGCTCAAGTCCGAGCAGCGCCAGGATCGCGGCGGCTGCCGCCACCCAGGTGATGTACTCCCACGCGTTGCGGGTGACCTCGGGCTGGCCGTTCTCGTACATCCACGAGTTTGCGACCGTGTACAGGATGTTGTGCGATGCGCGACGCAGAGAGCTGACGCCCGCTGCGTCCTGCACGTTGACCGTCGCGATCGGCATGTCGATCGTGGCCAGCATGATGTCGCCGCCGTTACGCGTGATCTGGTCAGCGTTCTGGTAGCCCAAGCCCGCGAAGTAGTCGGTGAGGACCATGCCCTGGAAGCCCCACTCGTCGCGCAGGACGGTCTCCAGCAGAGCGGAACGAGCGCCGGCGTACTCGGTGCCGATGTAGTTGAACGCACTCATGATCGCGTGCGCGCCGCCGTCCTTGACGCCGATCTCGAAGGAACGCAGGTAGATCTCGCGCATCGCCTGCTCGTTCGTCCAGGTCGCCAGCATGTGCGTGCGGTTGGTTTCCTGATCGTTGAGGGCGAAGTGCTTGAGGAAGGCGTACACGCCCTTGGCCTGGGCACCCTTGATCTCCTCGGCGACCTGCGAGCCAGCCAGGACCGGGTCCTCCGAGAAGTACTCGAAGTTACGGCCCGCGTAGGCGTAGCGGTGCGTGTTCGTGGCCGGCGCGTACCAGCCCGAGACATGCATGTCGTGCGCCATCGTCCCGATCGCGTCACCGAAGGAACGCGCGAGCTCCTTGTTGAAAGTGGCCGCCACGGACACCGCGGAGGGCAGACCGATCGAGCCGACACCCGTGAAGTTGTTGTTCAGCGAGGCGGGGCCGTCCACGTCGGAAACGCGCAGCTTGCCGATCGAGGAGATCGCCGGGGAGCCGTAGCCGCCCTTGGAGATGAGGGTGTTCATTTCCTTGACGGTCAGCTGGTCGAGGAGCTGGTCCCACTTCGGGTCGTCATAATCCAGGCCAGCGAGGTCGCCCAGGACGAGGCCGTTCTTGGCACCCGTGGTGGGCATCGTCGCACTGCTGTCAGCATCGGCGACTGCCGCGTCGTAGTTCGACGTCGCGAGGAACTTCGCCTTGTTCGCCTCACTCATCTCGAAGTTCGTGGGGGCTGCAGTCGCCTCCGCGAGGTTGGCGAAGCGACCCGCGCGCGACAGGTAGGTGACGTCACCCTTCGCGTCGTCGAACCGGTTGGTGGCCACGACCTTGTCGCCGTCGTGCGTGTTGTCGGCGGTATTGAAGGTCTCGGTCTCGCTCACCGTGTAGGCCTTCTCATCAATGACGTCGTGCGAGTTCGCGCGGGCCGAGATCTTGTAGTCCCCGGCCTCAAGCACGTAGGCCTTCGCATTCACCGAGTCGTAGGAGGCGAGCGAGTCGCGGTTCCACGTGACCGTCAACGTCTGGGACTCACCGGGCTCCAGCAGCTTCGTCTTCTCGTAAGACAGCAGGTTCGCGGAAGCCTTTTCGATGCCACCGTCCGTGTAGGGCGGGTTGTCGTAGATCTGGACGACGTCCTTACCGGCGACCTGCCCCGTGTTCGTGACGGTCACGTCCGCAGACATAGCACCCGTGGCCTCGTCGACCGAGATGTCGCTCATCGACTGGGAGAACGTCGTGTAGGACAGGCCAAAACCAAAGGGGTAGACGACCTCGTTGCCGTAGTCGATGACACCCTCAGCCGCGGCCGTCTCGTACCAGCGGTAGCCGACATAGATCGAGTCGTTATAGTTGACGAAGGACGGCTGCGTCTGGGTGCCCTTGTTGAAGGGGTCGTCCTGAGCGAACTCCGTCATGTTCGTGTACTGGAAGTCGCCAAAGTTATTGGCTGCGGGGCCCGCCTTGATGTTACGTGGGAACGTGTCGGGGGTCTTCGCCGAGGGGTTGACCTCGCCGTCCAGGATGCGACCCAGCGCGTTGAATCCAACCTGGCCGCCGGGGATCGCCCACACGATCGCGTCGATCTCCGGGTCGTCCTGGAGGTCGCCCAGCTGGAAGACGTTGGCAGCGTTGATGACGACAACCGTCTTCGTCGAGGTCTTCTTCGCCAGCTCGATCATGTCCTTCTCGGGACGCGTCAGCTCGAGGTAGCCCTGACCATCCTCGAAGTCCGTGTACTCCTCGGAGTTGTTCGTGTAGCTGAAGTACGGGTTGTCAGCCATTTCCTGATTGACGTCGCGGGGCAGGTCGAAGCCCTCGCCACCCGAGCGGGCGATCGTCACAACCGCGGTGTCGCCGAAGGCTGTGGCGTTGGAGAGTAGGTCGTCAGAGTACTTGTCCTGCGTGGGCTCGGGCAGTGACCAGTCAGCCTTGAACATGCCGACCTCGGGGCGCTCAGCGCGGTAGGCGGTGTACAGGTTCGTCAGCTCATCGTTCGTGGTGAAGCCAGCGTTGTGGAGGCCGTCGAGCAGGGTCGTCGTCGGGTTGTCCTTCGACAGCGAGCCGGAGCCAGTACCGCCGTAGATCGGGTTCGTCGAACCCCAGCCCCACACGTTGATCGCGGAGCCCTTGGCGAGAGGCAGGGCACCGTTGTTGTTCTTCAGAAGGACCATGCCTTCGTCGGAAATGTCGTTGCCCAGATCTTCCACCTGGGCCTTCGATGCGTCCGTGAGGGCGCCGGTGCCGGCCGCCAGGTCGAGCACCGTCTTGAAGCCGCCGTACATCATCGACACGACAGCCACGACGACCGCGACGAAAGCCGCGACCCAGGCGGTCGAGCGCGTCAGCTTGCGGGCAGGTTTGCCCATCTTAAATACAGCGAGGGAGACGATGATGGCGAGCGCCAGCGCCACGCCAATAACGATCAAGGGGACCTTGATCGACTCAACCATCTTCCACACATCAGACCAGTTGATGGAAAGCATTGTTGATGTCCTCTTTCAGTTCCGAAACCCTGCATCCCAGAGCCAGATCAGCTCCCTTTCCATCCCCGTTTGTGTCTCCATAGACATGGGTCGCCGCAGACCAGAGGGCAGATGGGAACCGCCACCACCTATTCAACCGCACGGTCGGCCCCTGGAGGTGGAACCTCGTGCGTTCTGTCGGATTGCGCGCACAATCTGTCGCGTACTCTCGCCTTCGCCAGCGTCTCGGCCCGCTGCACGGCGCGTGCCCACCACTCCCCCACGAGCCGGCTCCCCCACGAGCCGCGCCAGGGCATGCAAAGACCCCCGGCCTCGCTTCCGACTCGCACGCAAACCCGCTATTGCGCACGCTAACCCGCTATTCCGCTGGTAGGCAGGCCTGCCCACGCTCCAATTAGCGGGTTAACGTGCGACTTAGACGTCCGACACTCGAATTAGTGGGTTAACGTGCGTCCTCGCGGATGTCCGCAACATGAAACTACGCCGACATTCACGTATTCGAACCATCAACACCTGTCTATCCACACCCACGTCTTCCAAACGACCGTTATACACAGGGCACCCCGCACGGCTGGCGTCCAACTCGCTCCGGGATATACACCAGGCACATGATCACTATCGAGACGTTCAGAACTCACCGGCACAGTCGTCCCAACATCGTTGATGACCCGGACATCCTCGTCATCCGCCGAGGCTACCGTGTCCGTCTGCACGGTGACCGTAATGCTCAGACGTGGGAGATTTGGCGGAGTATCAACGTCGCACGTCTACACGCACTCGACTACCAGTCCACACAACGTTTGGTTTTCACCGGGAACAGTGCCCTACTTCTTCACGGAATTCCGACATGGTCGACGAACTCCAGCGTCGAGGCATGGCCCAGTCAGTCACCTTTCCATGTCCGACCATATCCCTCAGTACACCATCAACGAACGGTCATACCCGGCACACCGGTGATCAGCAGAAGGATGCCACCTCACCGTATCGAGCAGATCGATGGGCTCGATGTTGAGTCCCCTATCGATGCTGTGGTTCGTCTTGCACTCAACGACCAGCCGAGAGATGCCTTCGTCGCAACGTGCATGACAATGCATGCTCTGTCGGCGTTCGACAGATTCAATGTTGAAGACTCTCGACGTAGGTCCGAACGCGTTCGTCTCGAAATGCTCAAAGAACTAGACAGATACGCACAGCATGCGAGTTATCGGCGCGCTCACACGATCATTAAGGCATCGGACGGAGGCTGCGACAACATTTTCGAGGCCACGGTTCTCTGGGTAGTCAAAAGCCTGTACTCGGGTCGCGTCGTTACCCAGTTCCTGATCGCGGTCGAAGACCACGTCTATTTCGGGGATATCGTTCTACCTGATCTCAAGGTCATCATCGAACCCGACGGCCGCAAGAAGTTCGGAGACACCGAGCAGGAAGTACGCGAGAACACCGGTAAGTGGCTCGCCCGTCAGCACGATCTGACCAACGCAGGATGGAGAGTCATACGTGTCCGCTGGCATGATACGGACGACCTCGCCGCCTTCCGAGCGAGCATAGCGACACGGCTAGGAATCCATCACCTACCGGTAGCTCAGGAATCGTTGCGTCTATGGGCCATGCCGAGGCCCTCATCTGAGGCAAGAATCCACGGGCCCCGCAGGCTTTAGTTCTGCGTGGCGCCGGTCTGAGCATACTTCCATCCGCTAGGCAGTGGAACAACATGTCATGGCAAGCTTGCCCACTTACGAGTGTGTCTCGTTGGCTTCTCAGAGCTGGATTGTCCTCAGGCAACCACCCGTGTGCCCCTACCACTCGTAGGCAGCGGAGTCGACACTCTCTATAAGCATCGTTCGGAAGATCTGCGCACGTTAACCCGCTATTCCTCACGTTAACCCGCTAGTCCGCTGATGGGCAGGTGCGCCCACGCTCTAATTAGCGGGTTAACGTGCGAGTTAGCGGTCCAACGCTCGAATTAGCCGGTTAACGTGCGCATGAACAGGTCGCTGGGACCACATATCAGGCCCACAGCTCCCCTAATGAGCATAACAATCCCGCCTCACGCCTCAAGCGCGTTTATGTGAGGCCGAGGCCGCCATGCTGCAGTAGCCAGCAACATCGCAGGCCCAGCAAGAACACGGCCACCAACACTAGAAGCAAGCTTTCGCAGCCACGCTCCCCACAACACGCGCCAACCACGCTCGTGCACGCAAAAGGCCCCGGCCTCGTCGCGTTCGCACGGACGAGGCCGGGGCCCTCACGGGTGAACGGTCCCGATTACTCGCGGAAGTTCATGCCAAAGTCGATGGCGCCCAGTGCGTCGAGGAAGTCCTCGGACACAGAGCCGTCACCGAAGTCGGCCTCGGAGTAGTTCGAGTTAGCCATGGCCTCAGCAGTCGGCTCGACGATGACGTCGTTGTAGCGCGACAGGCCGGTGCCAGCCGGGATGAGCTTACCGAGGATGACGTTCTCCTTGAGGCCCACCAGGGAGTCCGACTTGCCGTTCATAGCGGCCTCGGTCAGGACCTTGGTGGTCTCCTGGAAGGACGCGGCCGACAGCCAGGAATCCGTGGCCAGCGACGCCTTCGTGATACCCATCAGCATCTGGCGACCGGAGGCGGGCTGGCCGCCCTCGGCTGCGACGCGACGGTTCTGCGTCAGGTACGCCATGCGGTCGACGAGCTCGCCGGGCATGAACGTCGTGTCGCCGGGCTCCAGGATGGTGACGCGGCGCAGCATCTGACGGACGATGACCTCGATGTGCTTGGCGTGGATGCCCACGCCCTGGTCGCGGTACACCTTCTGGACCTCGTCCACGAGCATCTTCTGGGCCACGTTGCGGCCCATGATGCGCAGGATTTCCTTGGGGTCCAGCTGGCCCTCGGTCAGCGGGGTGCCGGCCTCGATGTGCTGACCCTCGGAGACGAGGAGCTTCTGGCGACGCGAGACCTCGATGACCAGGTCTTCCTTGCCGTCATCACGGGTGATGACGACCTTACGCGCGCTCGGGTCTTCGTCGTCGATGTGGACGCGGCCGGCGGCCTCGTTCATCTTCGCCTCGACCTTCGGGCTGCGGGCCTCGAAGAGTTCCTGAACACGAGGCAGACCCTGCGTAATATCCGCAGCGGAGGCGGCGCCACCGGTGTGGAACGTACGCATCGTCAGCTGCGTGCCGGGCTCGCCAATCGACTGGGCGGCGATGATGCCGACGGCCTCGCCGATGTCGACCTGCTTGCCGGTGGCCAGCGAGCGACCGTAGCAGGCCGCACAGGTGCCGACCTGCGACTCACAGGTGAGGACGGAACGGCAGACGATCTGCTCGACACCAGCGGCAACAAGCTCGGCGAGCTGGTCGTCACCCAGGTCGGTGCCCGCGGGCATGACGACCTCTCCGGCCTCGTTCACCGCATCGCGGGCAAGGTTACGGGCGTAGGCGGTCGTCTCGATGGTATCGGACGCCTCCCACTCACCGAACTCGTTCTTGTGAGCGATGTCGATCTTCAGGCCGGCACGGGTGCCACAGTCGGCCTCACGGACGATGACGTCCTGCGAGACGTCGACCAGACGACGGGTCAGGTAGCCCGACTCAGCGGTACGCAGAGCCGTATCGACCAGGCCCTTACGGGCGCCGTGCGTGGCGATGAAGTACTCGAGAACCGTGAGGCCCTCGCGGTAGTTTGCCTTAATGGGCTGCTCGATCAGCTTCTGCTTCGGGTCGGACACGAGGCCACGCATACCGGCGATCTGCTGAACCTGCGACCAGTTACCACGGGCGCCCGAGTTCACCATGCGGTACACGGTGTTGCGCTCGTCGAAGTTCGCGCGCATGTCCTCGGCGACCTCTTCGGTGCACTGCAGCCACAGCTTCACGAGCTCCTCGTAGCGGGTCTCCTCGAGGATGATACCCGTCTCGAACTGCTCGACGATCTCGGCGGCCTTGGCCTCGTAGCGGGCCAGGATCTCGCGCTTGCGCGGCGAGGCCTGAATGTCGGAGAACGCAATCGTGATGCCCGACCAGGTCGACCAGTGGAAGCCGGCCGACTTCAGCGCGTCGAGGCAGTCCGCCACGAGCACGTTCGGGTAGCGCTGGGTCAGCGTGTTCACGATGTTGCCGAGCTGCTTCTTGCCGACGACCTCGTTGACGAACGGGTAGTCGGTGGGCAGCTGCTCGTTGAAGATCGCGCGGCCGAGGCTGGTCTCGAGGATCAGCTCGTCGCCACTCTCCCAGCCCTCGGGGGCTTCCCAGCCCTCGGGCGGCACGGTGCCGTCGGCGAAGCGGATGCGCGCGGTCGCGTTCAGGTGCAGGTTGCCGGCGTCGTACGCCATCTGGGCTTCCGCCTGGCTGGAGAAGTACGGAATCACGGGGTTTCCGTCTTTGTCCTTCTCGACCGGGACCGACGGGTCGGGGTTCGAGGTCAGGTGGAACAGACCGATGATCATGTCCTGCGACGGCATGGCCACGGGGCGGCCGTCGGAGGGCTTGAGGATGTTGTTCGTCGACAGCATGAGGATGCGGGCCTCGGCCTGCGCCTCAGCGCCCAGCGGCAGGTGGACAGCCATCTGGTCGCCATCGAAGTCGGCGTTGAACGCGCCACAGGCGAGGGGGTGCAGCTGGATGGCCTTACCCTCAATGAGCTGGGGTTCGAACGCCTGGATGCCGAGGCGGTGCAGCGTGGGCGCGCGGTTGAGCAGCACCGGGTGCTCGCGGATGACGTCATCGAGGACGTCCCACACCTCGGGACGCTGGCGCTCGACCTTGCGCTTGGCGGCCTTGACGTTCTGCGCGTAGTTCTTCTCAACCAGGCGCTTCATGACGAAGGGCTTGAACAGCTCCAGCGCCATCTGCTTGGGCAGACCACACTGGTGCAGCTGCAGCTGCGGGCCGACGACGATAACGGAACGACCCGAGTAGTCGACGCGCTTACCGAGCAGGTTCTGACGGAAACGACCCTGCTTACCCTTGAGCATGTCCGAGATCGACTTCAGCGGACGGTTGCCCGGGCCCGCGACGGGGCGGCCACGGCGGCCGTTGTCGAAGAGGGCGTCAACGGACTCCTGAAGCATGCGCTTCTCGTTGTTGACGATGATCTCGGGGGCGCCCAGCTCGAGCAGACGCTTGAGTCGGGTGTTGCGGTTGATGACGCGACGGTACAGGTCGTTGAGGTCGGAGGTCGCGAAGCGGCCACCATCCAGCTGAACCATCGGGCGCAGGTCCGGCGGAATCACGGGGATCTTGGTGAGGACCATCGAGGCCGGCGAGTTGCCGGTCGCCACGAAGGCGTTGATGACCTTCAGGCGCTTGATGGCGCGAGCCTTGCGCGGGCCGGAGTCAGAGGCGATGGTCTGACGCAGCGCGGCGACCTCGGCCTCCAGGTCGAAGGTCTCCAGGCGCTTCTGGATGGCGGCAGCGCCCATGTCACCCTTGAAGTAGGTGCCGTAGCGGGCCACCATCGCGCGGTAGAGGCGCTCGTCGCCCTCGAGGTCGCCGACCTTGAGGTCCTTGAAGCGCTCCCACACGGCCTCGAGGCCTTCGATGTCGCCGTCGAAGCGGCGACGAATCTTGGCCATCTCGCGTTCGCCCTGCTTGCGAGCGCGCTCGCGCTCGGCCTGCGAGGCACCGTCCTTTTCCAGGGCGGCCATGTCGGACTCGAGCTGCTCCGCGAAGTCGTTGATCGTCGCGTCGCGGTTGTTCTCCATCTGCTTCTTCTGCACCTCGAGTTCGGCGCGCAGTTCAGCCAGATCCTCGTGGCGACCCTTTTCGTCGACCTCGGTGATCATGTAGGCAGCGAAGTAGATAACCTTCTCGAGGTCCTTGGGCGCGAGGTTGAGCACGTAGCCCAGGCGCGAGGGAACACCCTTGAAGTACCAGATGTGCGTGACGGGGGCAGCCAGGTCGATGTGACCCATGCGCTCACGGCGAACGCGCGAGCGAGTGACCTCGACACCGCACTTTTCGCAGACGATGCCCTTGTAGCGCACGCGCTTGTACTTGCCACACGCGCACTCCCAGTCGCGAGTGGGGCCGAAGATCTGCTCACCGAACAGGCCGTCGCGCTCAGGCTTGAGCGTACGGTAGTTGATGGTCTCCGGCTTCTTGACCTCACCGTGGCTCCACTCGGCGATGTTGTCGCCGGTGGCCAGGGTGATCTTCAGGCTGTCGAACGTTTTGGCGTCCAGCAAAGTTATCTCTCCCTATCAGATCGCATCGATGGTCGCCGCAGCGTTCGGACGGGCATCGAGGGTGATGCCCAGATCCTCACGCGCATTGAAGTCTTCGTCCTGTTCGCGCAGGTCAATGACGTTGCCGGCCGCGTCGAGAGCTTCGACGTTCAGGCACAGCGAGCGCATTTCCTGGATGAGGACTCGGAAGGACTCGGGGATGCCGGGCTCGGGGATGTCCTCGCCCTTGACGATGGCCTCGTAGACCTTGACGCGGCCGGTGGTGTCGTCGGACTTGATGGTCAGCAGCTCCTGGAGGGCGTAGGCGGCGCCGTAGGCTTCCAGGGCCCACACCTCCATCTCGCCGAAGCGCTGGCCGCCGAACTGGGCCTTACCGCCCAGCGGCTGCTGCGTGATCATCGAGTACGGGCCCGTGGAGCGGGCGTGGATCTTGTCGTCGACCAGGTGGTGGAGCTTGAGCATGTAGGTGTAGCCCACCGAGATCGGGTACGGGAACGGCTCGCCGGAGCGGCCGTCGAACAGGCGCGCCTTGCCCTCGTAGTTGGTGAGGACGTCGCCGTCGCGGTTCGGGTTCACGTTGCGCAGCAGGCCCGCGAGCTCGTCGGCCTCGAGGCCGTCGAACACGGGGGTAGCAACGGGCGTGCCCGGCTCGGTCTTGATGCCGTCGGCGGGCAGGTGCGCTGCCCACTCTTCGCCGGCCTCGACAGCGGCCGAGGCATCCCAGCCCTGGTGGGCGAGCCAACCGAGGTGGTACTCGAGCACCTGGCCGACGTTCATTCGGCCGGGGACACCCAGCGGGTTGAGGATGATGTCGACGGGCGTGCCATCGGCGAGGAAGGGCATGTCTTCGACCGGGAGGATCTTGGACACGACGCCCTTGTTACCGTGGCGGCCGGCCATCTTGTCGCCGATCGTGATCTTGCGTCGCTGGGCGACGTAGACACGCACGGTCTGGCGGACGCCGGGGTTGAGATCGTCTTCGTCGTCGTTGAATTCGCGGACGCCGATGACGATGCCCTCTTCGCCGTGGGGGACGCGCAGGGAGGTGTCGCGCACCTCGCGGGCCTTCTCACCGAAGATGGCGCGCAGGAGGCGCTCTTCGGAGGTCAGCTCGGTCTCGCCCTTCGGGGTGACCTTACCGACGAGGATGTCGCCTGCGGTGACCTCGGCGCCGATGCGGATGATGCCGCGCTCGTCCAGGTCAGCAAGGGATTCCTCGGAGACGTTGGGGATGTCGCGGGTGATCTCTTCCTCACCGAGCTTGGTCTCGCGGGCGTCGACCTCGTACTCCTCGATGTGGATCGAGGTGAGGATGTCCTCTTCCACGACGCGACGGCTCAGGATGATGGCGTCCTCGTAGTTCAGGCCTTCCCACGACATGTAGGCGACGAGGAGGTTCTTGCCGAGCGCGACCTCACCGTTGGAGGTGGCGGGGCCGTCGGCCAGGACGTCGCCGACCTCGACGCGGTCGCCCTCGTCCACGATAACGCGCTGGTTGGTGCAGTTACCGGGGTTGGAGCGCTCGAACTTCTCGAGGCGGTAGGAGTCGCGACCGCCCTCGTCCGTGGAGACGACGATCAGGTCCGCGGAGACCTCGGAGACGACGCCGGAGTGCGCGGCGAGGATCATTTCGCCGGAGTCGTGCGCGGCGCGCATCTCCATGCCGGTGCCGACCAGCGGGGCTTCCGTGGTGAGCAGCGGCACGGCCTGACGCTGCATGTTCGCGCCCATGAGGGCTCGGTTAGCGTCGTCGTGCTCGAGGAAGGGAATGAACGCCGCGGCGACGGACACCATCTGACGTGCGGAGACGTCCATGTAGTCGACGCGATCGCGGGCGATCAGGGTCGGGTCCTCGCCGGCAACACGGCACAGGACGTCGTGCTCGGCGAAGGAACCGTCGGCCTCGAGGGGCGACGAGGCCTGGGCGATGAAGTGACCCTTCTCGTCGTCCGCGGTGAGATAGCGGATTTCGTCGGTGACCTTGCCGTCCTTGACGACGCGGTAGGGCGTCTCAATGAAGCCGAAGGGGTTGATGCGCGCGAAGGTCGCGAGCGAGCCGATGAGGCCAATGTTCGGGCCTTCAGGGGACTCGATCGGGCACATACGACCGTAGTGCGAGGGGTGGACGTCTCGAACTTCCATGCCCGCGCGGTCACGGGACAGACCGCCGGGGCCCAGGGCCGACAGACGACGCTTGTGGGTCAGGCCGGCGAGGGGGTTGTTCTGGTCCATGAACTGCGAGAGCTGGGAGGTTCCGAAGAACTCCTTGATCGCGGCCACGACGGGGCGGATGTTGATCAGCGTCTGGGGCGTGATCGAGTCCGTCTCCTGGGTGGTCATGCGCTCGCGCACGGTGCGCTCCATGCGGGCGAGGCCGGTGCGGACCTGGCCCTGGATGAGCTCGCCGACGGCGCGGATGCGACGGTTGGCGAAGTTGTCGATGT
>CAUTDS010000022.1:0-33240 GCA_963537175.1 uncultured Actinomycetes bacterium | reverse complement strand
GAGCACCTGGTTGTGGTCCAGGACGTCGCGGGTTCGAGTCCCGTCAGCCACCCCACCGCCCCGGCGCTTATGCGCCGGGGTTTTTGTTTCTGGAGTATGCTTGTAGCAGCCCAATTGACCGGACAAAGGAGTTGTCATGCCCAGCGTGATCGCCTACGGATGCGACGATGCGACCACCCAGTTCCACCCCCTGCAGATCGATATCCGCGAACCGGGCGAGGGGGAGATCTACTTCGACGTCGCCTACGCGGGCATCTGCCACTCCGACATCCACGCCGCCCGCGGCGAGTGGGGTCCCGTGTCCTACCCGCTCGTGCCCGGCCACGAGTTCGTCGGCACCGTCGCCAAGGTCGGCCCCGGTGTTACCAAGTTCAAGGTGGGGGATCGCGTGGGCGTGGGTTGCATGGTCGGTTCCTGTGGCACGTGCGAGATGTGCGAATCCGACTACGAGCAGTGGTGCACGTCGACGCCCGGCACTCTGTGGACCTACCGTGCCGACGCCGAGGGTAACCCGACGACCGGCGGATACTCGCGCGGCTTCACCGTGCGCGAGGACTTCGCGCTGCATGTACCTGAAGAGCTTGACTTCTCCGCCTGCGCTCCCCTCCTGTGCGCCGGCATCACCACCTTCTCGCCGCTCAAGCACTACAACGTGGGCCCGGGCTCGCGCGTGGCCATCCTCGGCATGGGCGGCCTCGGACACGTGGGCGTGCAGATCGCCAAGGCTATGGGCGCGGACGTCTCCGTCATCTCCCACGGCCGCTCCAAGGAGGCTGACGCCCGCCGCTTCGGCGCCGACCACTTCTACGCCACCAGCGAGGAAGGCGTGCTCGAGTCCCTGCGCGGCTCCTTCGACCTGATCCTGTGCACCGTGTCCGCCGACGGTCTCGACTACGCCGGCTACATGGCGGCGCTGCGCCCCTACGGCGTCTTCGTGGACGTGGGCCTGCCCACCGAGCCCGTCTCCCTGCCGCTGCGCGCCTTCGTCAACGGCGGCAAGTCCTTCGCAGGCTCCCAGATCGGCGGCATTGCCGAAACCCAGGAGATGCTCGACTTCTGCGCCGCCCACGGCGTCATCCCGCAGGTCGAGATGATCAGTGGTGAGGACATCACGCAGGCGTACGACAACATCGTGGATTCGCGCGTGCGCTACCGCTACGTCATCGACACCTCCACGTTCCCCGTGACCGCGTGAGCGTGGGGTGATAGGACGCTGCGCGACGCTGTGTGGTGTTGCTTGTGGCCCCGCGGGTGTTCTGGGCGCCGGAGGGCCCGGCCGCTGTGTGTGCCGGTGGGCGGCGGCCCGCCCGCGAGCCGTCCGCGCCGCGAGCTTCGCTCGGCGCGTCGTCTCGAAGCCCGGCCAGGCCCCGCCACCGCCCACCGGCACCGCGGCAGGTCCCTCCGGTGCCCTCCACACCAGTGGGGCCTGGTGTGCTGGCGTGTGGTTCGGCTCATCGTCTCGAAGCCCGCTCTGACCTAGCCACCCTCGGGCTTCGCAGCTTGGCGCACGTCGCCCCGGGTCGTCGCCCCTCATTACTGAGCCGACAGCCAATGTCGCATGCAATTCCCTGACACGTGCGGTCAAACGCTCTGTGAAAAGCCCGGAATTTCAACGATTACCTGTCATAACATGAAGTGTGCGTGGGGGAATTGCATGCGAAAGTGTGCCGATCGGGTCCCTGCGTCAGCTATGGGTGCCGCTTTGGGTGCTGCAGGCGGGGGGTCTGGTTATCTGAAACCACTGTCGCCTTTGCTCACTAGTGCCTGTGTGGGGTTGAAACCGCCGTCGCCTTTGCGGGTGAGAAATGGGCGTTTTTGGTGCGCTTTTCGGTCGCAGAGGTGATGCGGGTTTCAGCGGCCCTTTGTTGGGGGTGTGCAGTGGTGTTGTTGGTTTCAGTGTCGCTATGTTTCTGCGTCTTGTGAGCGAAAAAGTTCACCCTGCGCGGCCTGGGGCGGGTGAGAGTGCGAAAAAGTTCGCCCTGCAAGCCTGAAATAGGCAAAAAATGGCGTTTTCAGGTGCGCTGGGCGAGTTTTTTCGCGGAAGAGCTGTGCACGGCGCTCATAGTGCGCGTGTGGTGCGTTCGCAGTATGTGTGGGTACTTCTCGTCAGCGGGGAAAATTTCGCATGCAATTCCCCTCAAGGTGTTCCATATTTTGAACGAGCATCGTTGCAATTCTGCCGTTTTGTACCTGTTGAGGGTGGGAGCTCTGCGGGAATTGCATGCGAGATTGTGCTGAGGGGGCCGGTGCTCGTGGCAAAGACGCAGGATCTACAAGAGGGCGGCAAACACGACCAACTAAAACAGTAACTTTCCCGCGCTACAAAGCCGAAAAGTCACCCTTCCAGCAACATGCAGTGTCCTATAACTCTGGGCGTGAGGGTGTAAGGCGAAAGCCCCGGGCCGAGTGGCCCGGGGCTTTCCCAGTTCTGGAGCGGATGACGGGAATCGAACCCGCGTGATCTGCTTGGAAGGCAGAGGCTCTACCATTGAGCTACATCCGCGTACCCCCGAAGGGGACACGAAGATCCTAGCGGGTATTGTCCACGTGCGCGACATTTACACGCCCCTCCCGTATGATGGTGCAGCGGACAATGCGTCCTCGGGGTGTAGCGCAGCTTGGTAGCGCATCTGCTTTGGGAGCAGAGGGTCGCAGGTTCAAATCCTGTCACCCCGACCAACCGCGGCCACGGCGCTGCGGTTTTTTCATACGATCCCGGGGGAGTCCATGCCGTCCTATCGCACCATCATGACGGTCACGACGCTCGCGCCCGGACGTGCCCCCGAGGAAGTCGAGGCTGCCGCCCGCTCCGTCACCCGGCTTGAATCCTGGGACATTGCCATCGCCTCCGGCCAGCCCCGAGTCACCGCGCGCTTCACCGCCATCGACGACGCCGAGGCCCGCGTGACCCATCGCCAGATTCTGTCCTCCGTGCGCCTCGTCGCCGATGTGCCCCGCGCCCGCCTGGCCGCGGTCGTGCGAGGGCGCTCCCACTACCTCGCGCCCTGAGTGCACCCGCGAGCGCGGGCGGCCCCGGCCTCGTGAATAGGGGAGAGGAGTGTGTGCCCGTGTGGCGTTGCGCACTCCAAGCGCCCGTAGAGGGGTGGATATGCCCACTAATGCCCCGCGAATGAGGACATCAGCGGGGTCGTGGCGTACACTAAGCGAGTTGTTATGCGCCCAAAAAGGGCGTTCCCGAATTCGTAGACTACGGAGCGTACGCACGTGAAGAGCACCGTTGAAACCCTCGAGCCCACCAAGGTTCGTCTGACCGTTGAGGTTCCCTTCGAGGAACTGAAGTCCGAAATGGACAAGGCGTACAAGGAGATCGCCGGACAGGTCAACATCCCCGGCTTCCGTAAGGGCCACGTGCCTCCGCGCATCATCGACCAGCGCTTCGGCCGCGCCGCCGTCATCGAGCAGGTCGTCAACCAGGTCCTGCCCGGCCACTACTCCGACGCTGTCAACGAGAACGACCTGCGCCCCATGGCTCAGCCCACCGTTGACGTCACCGAGATCCCCAACGTGACCGGCCCCCAGGGCGGCCAGCTCGTCTTCACCGCCGAGGTTGACGTCGTCCCCGCCTTCGAACTGCCCGAGATCGACGAGAAGCTCGTCGTCGAGGTCGAGCCCACCGAGGTCACCGAAGAGGACGTCGAGAAGGAACTCGAGGACCTGCGCGGCCGCTTCGCCACCCTCAAGACCATCAACCGCAAGGCCAAGACCGGCGACTTCGCGACCATCGACCTGGTCGCCACCATCGACGGCAAGCAGGTTGACTCCGCCTCCGACGTCTCCTACGAGATCGGCTCCGGCTCCATGCTCGACGGCCAGGACACCGCCCTGCGCGGCACCAAGGCCGGCGAAGAGGTCACCTTCACCTCCAAGCTGAAGGGTGGCGAGCACGAGGGCGAAGAGGCCGAGGTGACCATCACCATCAAGGCCATGAAGACCCGCGAGCTGCCCAAGGCTGACGACGACTTCGCTCAGATGGTCTCCGAGTTCGACACCATCGACGAGCTCAAGGAAGACCTGAAGAAGCAGGCCGCCCAGTCCAAGGAGTCCCAGCAGGCCCTCGCCGCGCGCGACGCCCTCATCGACCTCCTCCTGGACAAGGTCGAGATCATCCTGCCCGAGTCCGCGGTCGAGCACCAGGTCGAGCACCGCGTCGGCGAGGACGCCAAGCCCAAGGCCAAGAAGGAAGCCCGCGAGGCCGTCGAGAAGGAAATCCGCACCGAGCTGCTCTCCGAGGCCCTGGCCAAGAAGTTCGACGTGCAGGTCTCCCAGCAGGAGCTGATCGACTACGCGATCCAGATGTCGCAGAACTTCGGCATCGACATCAACCAGCTGTTCTCCTCCTCCCAGCAGATGGCCAACGTCGTGGCCGACCTGGGTCGCTCCAAGGCCCTCATCGAGGCCCTGAAGGTCGTCACCGTCAAGGACACCAACGGCGCCGACGTCGACCTGAGCAAGTTCTTCGGCACCGATCCCGCCACCGAAGAGGGCGCGGAGATCATCACCGAGGTCGCCGACGAGCAGGAGTGAACCGCGGCGGGTATACCCGCTGACGAGTGACTAACTCTCAACTGAGGGGGTGGGGCGCGAGCCTCGCCCCCTCAGTGCATGTTTTCAGGCGCGTGCCCAGTGCATGTGCCGACAGCGAAACGACGGCCCGGCGCGCGCACGAGCGGGCGCGCAGCGGGTACGGTTGACACCAATGGGGCCGACTGGGCCCGCGAACAGACGAGGAGGTACGCGTGAGCGTGCACAATACCGGGGCTGCCGGCGAAGGCTCGCAGCTGGGACTGGGCGACTCGGTCTACCAGCGCCTGCTCAAGGAGCGCATCATTTGGCTGGGCGGCGAGGTTCGCGATGAGAACGCGAACGCGATCTGCGCGCAGCTGCTGCTGCTCGCGGCCGAGGATCCGGACCGCGACATCTACCTGTACATCAACTCGCCTGGCGGCTCGGTGACGGCCGGCATGGCCATCTACGACACGATGCAGTACATCAAGCCGGACGTCGTGACGGTCGGCATGGGCCTGGCCGCGTCGATGGGTCAGTTCCTGCTCACCGCGGGCGCCCCAGGCAAGCGCTACATCACGCCCCACACCCGCGTTCTGCTGCACCAGCCCCTGGGTGGCGCGGGCGGCTCCGCGACGGAGATCCGCATTAACGCGGACCTGATCCTGGGCATGAAGAAGGAACTCGCTGCCATCACCGCGTCTCGCACGGGTAAGACCGTAGAGCAGGTGGAGGCCGACGGCGATCGCGACCACTGGTTCACGGCGCAGGAAGCCCTCGAGTACGGCTTCGTCGACCGCGTGATCGACACCCCGCAGGAGATCGGAACGCGAGGAGAGAACTGATGAGCACCCAGCCCTACTTTGAGGCGGTCGCCCGCCAGATGCCCCAGGCCCGCTACGTGCTGCCCGACTTCGAGGAGCGCACGGCCTACGGTTTCCGCCGCCAGAACCCCTACACGAAGCTGTTCGAGGACCGCATCGTGTTCCTGGGCGTGCAGGTGGACGACGCCAGCGCGGATGACGTCATGGCGCAGCTGCTGGTCCTGGAGTCCCAGGATCCCGATTCGCTGATCACCATGTACATCAACTCGCCCGGCGGCTCCTTCACGGCGCTGACCGCCATCTACGACACGATGCAGTACATCAAGCCGCAGATCCAGACGGTGTGCCTGGGCCAGGCCGCCTCGGCCGCCGCCGTTCTGCTGGCCGCCGGTTCGCCCGGCAAGCGCCTGGCGCTGCCCAACGCCCGCGTCCTCATCCACCAGCCGGCGATGGAGGGCATGCAGGGGCAGGCCTCGGACATCCAGATCGTCGCCGACGAGATCGACCGCATGCGCGCGTGGCTCGAGGACACCCTCTCGAAGCACTCGGGCAAGCCGGTGGAGCAGGTGCGCCGCGACATCGAGCGCGACAAGATCCTCACCGCCGCGCAGGCCGCCGAGTACGGCCTGATCGACCAGGTGCTGGAGTCCCGCAAGGCTCTGTGACGCTTTCGTCATTGACGAGGCCGTGGCCTCCCCGCTGATGAGTGCGGGGTGCCACGGCCTCGTTGTTATGTGACCGGTCAGACGGTTGTCGCGCTGACAATTGTCGGCTACGGGTGAACTTTTCATAACAATAGGCGTGGCTACGCGGAAAACTGGCCCGCGTGCACTACGTTGTTTGCTAGTAAGTGCGAAAGTGCATCCGACCGAACGGCAAAACGTTCAACACCTTGGAGGTCTCGTGGCTCGTCTGACTGATGGCGCGGAACTGCTCAAGTGCTCTTTCTGTGGGAAGAGCCAGAAGCAGGTGCGTAAGCTCATCGGTGGCTCCGGCGCGTATATCTGCGACGAGTGCATTGAGCTGTGCAACGAGATCATCGAAGAGGAACTCGGTTCGCAGCAGCCCTCCTCGTCGACGACGCCGCTGCCTAAGCCGCGCGAAATCAACGAGTTCTTGAACACGTGGGTGATCGGCCAGGACCGCGCTAAGCGCGCCCTGTCGGTGGCCGTGTACAACCACTACAAGCGCGTGCGCTCGCGCGAGGCCGGCAACGCCGAGGACATGCTGGGCACCAAGTCCAACATCCTCCTGCTGGGCCCCACGGGCACGGGCAAGACGCACCTGGCGCGCTGCCTGGCCCGCCTCCTCGACGTGCCCTTCGCCATCGTGGATGCGACCGCTCTGACCGAGGCCGGCTACGTGGGTGAGGACGTGGAGAATATCCTCCTGCGTCTCATCCAGGAGGCCGACGGCGACATCAAGAAGGCTGAAAAGGGCATCATCTACGTCGACGAGATCGACAAGATTGGCCGTAAGGCTGAGAACGCCTCCATTACCCGCGACGTGTCGGGCGAGGGCGTCCAGCAGGCCCTCCTGAAGATCATCGAGGGCACGGTCGCCTCCGTGCCTCCTACGGGCGGGCGCAAGCACCCCCATCAGCAGTTCCTGGAGATCGACACCTCCGGTATCCTCTTCATCGCCGCCGGTGCCTTCGCGGGTATCGAGGACATCGTGAAGGCTCGACTGGGCCGCCGCTCGACGGGCTTCGGCTCCGAGCTGAAGAGTACCTCCGAGATGGGCGACCTCTATGAGGCCGTGTCCGCCGAGGACCTGCACAAGTTCGGCATGATCCCCGAGTTCATCGGCCGCCTGCCCATCCTGACCTCCACGAAGGAGCTGACGGAGGAGGACCTCGTCCGCGTCCTCACCGAGCCGTCGAACTCGCTCGTGCGCCAGTACCAGCACCTCTTCGAGCTGGACAACATAGACCTGGAGTTCACGCACGACGCGCTCCTGGCGATCGCGGCGCGTGCCAACGAGCGCAAGACGGGCGCCCGCGGCCTGTCCTCGATCATGGAGCAGACCCTGTCGGACCTCATGTTCGACCTGCCCAGCCGCGACGACGTCGCTCGCGTGGTCATTACCCGTGACCTGGTTGAGGGTGTGGGTGAGGCCGAGCTGTATCCCGAACGTTCCTCGGAAGGCAAGCGCAGCGCCTGAGTCCTCCCGCTAGACTGAGGTCAGTCGAGACCTTAGGGGAGGAACAATGGCACAGCGTGACGAGGCCTCGGTGGCCGCTTCTGCGGATGCGGGCGTGAGCGGTATTCCCGCCGAGCTGGCGGAGGCTCGCGCAACGATTGACAACATCGATGCCGCCCTCGTGCACATCCTCGCCGAGCGCTTCCGCTGCACCCAGCGCGTCGGGCACATCAAGGCCCGCTTGGACCTGCCTCCCGCCGACCCGGATCGCGAGGCCCGTCAGGTCGAGCGCCTGCGCACCCTCGCGGCGTCCTCCGGCCTCGACCCCGATTTTGCCGAGAAGTTCCTGGGCTTCATGGTCCGCGAGGTCATCCGCCACCACGAGGACATCAAGGCTGAGTACGACGAGGGCTCGTACCTCTGAAATGCGCGCTGGGGGAGTGCCAAGCCCCGGCCTCGTGGGCTCTCAGGGTTGTCTGATGAAATTCTGCGCAGGCTCCCCGATAGTTTTCAGGTAGCTTTCAGGGTTGTGGACTGTAATCTATTCAGGCAGTGAGAACCATTGCCGATAAGTAGTCCTCAAGGAGTTTTCGATGAAGAATCGCGCACAGACGCGCGCCCTTGCCGTCATCGCCATCACCCTGGCGGCGGCCCTCAGCGCATGCGGATCGACCGGATCGTCCACCTCGTCCGCGTCCAGCACTAAGAGCCCGAGCGCGGCGGCCACCAACGCGGCCAGCAACGACCCCAACCTGGTGTTCGCTCAGTGCATGCGCGAAAAGGGCTTCGATGTGCCCGACACCGGCCTGACGCCCGACAACCTCAAGGACACCTCCGACGCCTTCAACAACGCGCTCAACGAGTGCATGATGAAGGTTTCCGGCATGACCGGCGAGGACAACGTCGCGAACGACCCCGCCGCACGCGAGGCCATGGTCAAGGCAGCGCAGTGCCTGCGTGAGGCCGGATACGACGTTAAGGACCCGCAGGCCGGCGAAGGCATCAGCGTCAAGGACATCCCCGAGGACGTGCTCAACAAGTGCTTCCAGCAGTCAGGGGCCGCCAAGTGAAGCGTCCGCGAACCCCACGCCCCGCAGCGCTTGCGATCCTGGCGATCGGCGCGCTGACCCTGTCCGCCTGCTCGGGCACCAACGCGGATGCCCAAGCTCCCCAGTCCTTTGATGGTGCGACGGCGACCGTCACGAAGGGCGACCTGGTGGGGGAGACCACCGTCCAGGGAACCCTCCACTACGCCGACTCCTACACCCTCAAGAGCGCCTTCGAAGGCGTCGTCACCGCCCTGCCCACGCCCGGCACGACCCTCACTCAGGGATCGCACGTGTACACGGTCGCCGGCAACAACACGTACCTGCTCCACGGTGCTACCCCCGCCTGGCGCGCGTTCGAGGAGGGCATGAGCGACGGCGAGGACGTCACCCAGCTGGAGACCGCGCTGTCCGAGCTCGGCTACTTTGAGGCCACGCCCAACGCTCACTTCGACTGGAACACGATCGCGGCGATCAAGAAGTGGCAGAAGGCCCTCACCCTGACCCAGAGCGGTTCGCTGCCGCTGGGCACCGTCCTCTTTGCTCCCGAGGATCTGCGTATCGGTGCGCTCAAGGCCCGCGTCGGCGATAACGCCACGATGGAGACGGAGCTGTTCACGGCCTCGTCCTCGCGTCAGATTATCTCCGCGAACCTCAAGCTCTCCGACCAGGCCCTGGGCGTCGTCGGTAACTCCGTGACCGTGCGCCTGCCCGGCTCCGCCACCACGACGACGGGAACGATCACCTCGGTCGAACCCCCGCGCGAAAAAGCCACCGAGGAGGGATCCAAGGAGACGACCAAGGAACGCATCATTCCGATCACCGTCACCCCCGATGACACCTCCGCCCTCGAAGGCCTCCAGGAGGCCTCGGTCTCCCTGGGCCTGACCTCCGAGACCCGCACCGGCGTGCTGTCCGTGCCCCTCGGCGCGCTCGTGGCCCTGAGCACCGACCAGTTCGGCGTCGAGGTCGTGGATGAGAAGGGCGAGATTCGCCGGGTTCCCGTCACCGTCGGCCTGTTCGCGGGAGACCGCGTCGAAGTGAGCGGCGACGAGATCGCCGAAGGCCAGCGCGTGGTGGTGCCCAACCGATGAGCCACATCCTGCAACTGACCGACGTGCACCGGTCCTTCGGCAGCCCGCCCGTGCACGCCTGTAACGGAGTGTCCCTGGCCGTCGACGAGGGCGAATTCGTCGCCATCGTCGGGCCGTCCGGCTCCGGAAAATCCACCCTGCTCAACCTCATCGGAACGCTCGACCGGCCCACCTCGGGCAGCGTGTGCATCAACGGCACGGACGTGTCCTCCCTGCGCGACACCGAGCTGTCGGGGGTGCGCTCCTCGCTGATCGGCTTCGTGTTCCAGCAGTTCCACCTGACGGCCGGCGTCTCCGCCCTCGACAACGTCGCGGACGGCCTGCTCTACCGCGGCGTGCCCCGTGCCAAGCGCCGCGAGGCCGCGCGTGAGGCCCTGACCCGCGTGGGCCTCGGGCACCGCATGGACCACAAGCCTCACCAGATGTCGGGCGGTGAGCGCCAGCGCGTCGCGATCGCTCGTGCCATCATCGGGCACCCTGCCCTGCTGCTGGCCGACGAGCCCACCGGCAACCTCGACTCGCGTTCGGGCGCGTCTATCGTCGCCCTCCTGCGCGAGCTCAACGAGGCCGGCACCACCATCATTGTGATCACCCACGACAACGACCTGGCGGCCTCGCTGCCCAGGCAGATCGCCATCCGCGATGGCGAGATCGTTTCCGACTCTGCGCACCCGGGAGGTGGCCATGTCGAGTAAGAAGAACTCGGGAACCGGCCGCTCCGCGCTGCGCCTCTCGGACGTCGCGCGCCTGGGCCTGACGGGCCTGCGCGCCCGACCCATGCGCGCTATCCTCTCGGCCCTGGGCATCGCGATCGGCATCGCCGCGATGGTTGGCGTCGTCGGTGTGTCCGCGTCCTCGCAGGCCCGCCTGCAAGAACAGCTGCGGGCGCTCGGCACGAACATGCTGACCGCGCGCAGCGGCGCGGACCTGTCGGGAACGGACCTCATCCTGCCCGAGGACTCCGTGGGACGCACCCTCATGATCCCGGGCGTCACCGACGCGGCCTCGACGTCGACGCTGAGCGGCGTCTCCGTGTACCGCTCGCGCCTGTCCGACCCGAACGCGACCGGCGGCATCATCGCGATGGCGGCCGACACGAACCTCCTGAAGGTCGTCTCCGGGACCATGAAGAAGGGCGCGTGGCTCAACGACGCCACCGCGAAGTACCCGGGCGTCGTCCTGGGCTCGAAGGCCGCGCAGCTGCTTGGCGTCGTCGAGCCGGGCACCCAGGTGTGGCTGGGCGGCATGTCGTTCACCGTCCTGGGCATCATGGATCCGGCACCCCTGGCCGAGGAACTCGATAACGCCGCGCTGATCGGTGTGTCCGCCGCGGGCACGTACTTCGACGCGGGCAAGACGCCCACGACGATCTACGAGCGCTCCACCGAGGACCAGGTGGAGAACGTCCGCGAGCTCCTCGGACCCACGCTCGCCCCGCAGGGCGCCACCGGCCTGAAGGTCTCGCGCCCCTCCGACGCGCTGGCCGCCCAGAACGCGGCCGACCAGACGCTCACGACCCTGCTCGCCGGCGTCGGCTCGATCGCCCTGCTCGTCGGCGGCATCGGCGTGGCCAACACGATGATCATCTCCGTCCTGGAACGCCGCAAGGAGATCGGCCTGCGCCGATCTCTGGGCGCCAAGAGGGGACACATCACCGTGCAGTTCCTGGCCGAAGCCCTGCTCCTGTCCTTCCTCGGAGGACTCGCCGGATGCCTCATCGGCGCCGGCGTCACCTGGGGCATGTGTTACGCGTACGGCTGGCCGCCGACCCTGCACTGGTGGGTGATCGCCGCAGGCCTCGGTGCCACTCTCCTCATCGGCGCTGTCGCCGGGCTCTACCCCGCGATCCGAGCGGCCCGCACGCCGCCCACAGCGGCGCTCGCCTCGCAGTAGGGCACCCGCACAAGAAAGCCGTGGCCGGCTCGCCAACCCCGACACTAAGCGGGGGAACGCGAGCCGGCCACGGCCTCGTTCATGGGCGCGTCAGTCCTGCACGGGACCGCCGTAGATCTCGTCGATGACGGGCGCGAGGCGGCGCGTGGCCTCCAGGCGCTTGACCTTCAGCGAGGGGGTGAGCAGACCGTTCGCCTCCGTGAAGTCGGTCGTGAGGACCTTGATCTTGCGGATCGACTCGGCGCGCGAGACGTGCTCGTTCGCCGAGGCCACCGCCTTCTCCAGGGAGGCCAGCACCTCGACGTTCGTGGCCGCCTCGGCCACGCTCATCGGCGGCAGCGAGTGCGCGGCGAGCCAATCGGGCAGCATCTCCGCGTCCAGAGTGATGAGCGCGGCGATGAAGGGCCGCTGGTCGCCCACGACCAGGACCTGGGAGATGAGCGGGTGGGAGCGCATCGGGTTTTCGAGGGCGGCCGGGGCGACGTTCTTGCCGCCCGCCGTCACGATGATCTCCTTCGCGCGGCCCGTGATGGACACGTAGCCGTCGCGGTCGAGCGACCCCAGGTCGCCCGTGCGGAACCAGCCGTCCTCGGTGAAGCAGGCAGCCGTGGCCTCGGGGTCGTTGTGGTAGCGCTGGAAGACACTCGAGCCCTTGAGCAGGATCTCGCCCTCGTCGCTGATTTTGAAGGACATGGGCGGCAGGGCCGGGCCCACGGTGCCGATCTTGGACAGGCGGGGCGTGTTGACGGAGACTGGGCCGACCGTCTCGGTCAGGCCGTATCCCTCCAGGACGGGGATGCCGACGCCGCGGTAGAAGTGGGCGAGCCAGGTCGCCAGGGGCGCGCCGCCCGAGACGATGTAGTCCGCGTTGCCGCCCACCAGGCGGATGATCTGCTGGTAGACGAGCTTGTCGGCCAGCGCGTGCTGGGCCTTGAGAGAAGCACTTGGGCCGTCTTCCGTGTCCAGGGCCTGGGAGTAGGCGATCGCGACCTTGGCCGCCCAGCGAAAGATCTTGCGCTTGGGGCCCGAAGCCTTCGTGTCCGCCGAGTTGTAGATCTTCTCCAGGACGCGCGGGACCACCAGGAGATAGCTCGGACGGAAAGACGCCAGGTCGCCCAGCAGGTTCTTAATGTTGGAGGCATGGCCGAGGACGCCGTTGCCACTGATCTGGAAGACCTGCAAGAAGCGCGCGAACACGTGGGCCAGCGGCAGGAACAGGAGCAGGCGCGAGTCCTTGCCCGCCGCGATTTCCGGCATCCACGCGTGGGCGTTGAGGCACAGGTTCGTGAAGTTCTCGTGGGACAGGACCGTGCCCTTGGGCGTGCCCGTCGTGCCCGACGTGTAGACGATGGTGGCGATGTCGTCCTTCGTGAGGGCCTCGGAGCGGGCGAGGACGCGCTCGCGCGGGGTGGTCGAGCCCTCCGCGATGAGGGTTTCGATGGCCTCGGAGTCCAGGGAGAGCACGTGGGTGTTGTCCCGGTTTTCTCGCGCTGCTGCCGCGCGCACGATCTCCGCCATGGATACGGTCTCGGTGATGATGAGGTGGACGTCCGCGTCGACGAGGACGTGGGCGACCTGGTCGATGGAGCTGGTCTCGTAGATGGGCACGGGGACGAGGCCGGCCGCCCAGCACGCGAAGTCGAGGAGCGTCCACTCGTAGCGGGTGCGGCTCATGATCGCGACCCTGTCGCCGGGCTCGAGGCCCCGCGCGATGAGGCCGGCGGCGAGCGCGTGGACCTCGTCGTAGAACTCGCGCGCCGTGATGGAGCGCCAGGTGTCGCCGATGCCGATCTTGCGCAGGATGAGGGGGCGGGTGGCGCCGCGCTGCACGCGTTCTTTGAGCAGGTGGGGGATCGTCGTGTGCTCGTCGATGCGCACCAGGACGGGAGCGTGCCACTCGAGGGCTTCGGTGGTCGTCTGCGCCTGCGTTGTCTCGTCGTTGTTTGACGAGGCCGGGGTTTCCTTCGTGGTCATGCGTGCTCCCTGGTCGCTGGGCGGTGAGCGCCGCGGGACGGGGCCAGCGGCGCAGCTGTTGCTTCCCCTATCCTACGCGACCGTAGGGTGGGGGAGGGGGGCTGTCTTTAGGGGCGGCTGCCTGCGCCTGCTGTGGCCGGGCGAAGCAAAGCTGCGTCGGTGCTAGTCCAGGCCGAGCTCGGCCTTCACCTCGTCGAGCGTGTACACATCGTCGGGGTTCGCCTCGTAGTCGCGAACAGTGTGCTTGATGAGGGCATCAAATTCTTCGAGAGTGTGCGCGCTTTCTGGATGTGCGAGGTAGTGCTCGAGCGCGGGCAGGACAGTGGTACGGAGCCATTCCTCGTCGTCCTCGGTGTACTCGCGAACGATAGGTGGCTGCGCGCCGGATGCGACGGCCTCGGCCGCTGCGAGTTCGTGCTCCTTAGGACGCCAGAATGAGGTGATGTCCTGCTTCTCTGCGAGCTGGTGCTGAATGAAAGCGTTAAGGAGTTCGTAGTCGAAGGGCTTGGTCCAGGGCTGGCGGGCGAGCATTGTGCCGAAGTCCGTGCCTCGCTCGCGCATGACCTGCTCGAAGCGGATCATGGTGGCGCGCTCGGGGGCCATTGCCATGTGCTTGGACGCTGCGGAGAAACCAATGATGTAGGTCCCGCGGTGGGTGAATATCGGCTGGTTCCAGGCGATGTGCAGCTCCAGCTCCGGGTAGGTGAGCCCGACCCACACCAGAACGTCCACCATCCGCGCCCGAATGTCATCGTTCGGGATGGTCTCGAGGTACTCGTCGAGCGTCTTGATTGCCATGGCTAGACCCTAACAACACCCATGCACATCTGCGGTACGAGTGGTGATGGACGCCTTGATATTCGGCACTGTACCGCCACCGGATGTGCGAATGGGGGCCGCCCGTGGTGTTCCACGGGCGGCCCCGTAGAATCTGCGCTGCTTGAGCTAGGCAACGAAAGAATCTACGGCTTGTTCATTGGAGGATAAGTCCAGCCCTGTTGTGCAAGATCGATTCCCATCATTGCACAGTAATGAGGAAAGTGAGCGCCATTTTCAAACTCTGTCTCAAAAAACTGTCGAAACGCGGCAAGGAGCTGTGAGGTGCTCAGAGTGTAAATTGAATGCAAGTCGGCATCAATTGCGGAGTGTGAGGTTGAATTGCAAAATGCTACAAGTGTTGAAACGGTAATAGATGCATGCTTGCTCAACTTGGTGATCCCCCCGGTTCCAAGCATCTTTGAATATGACTCAATAATTCTTCTCATTGTATTTCCAAGGAGCGGGAAGTCTGGCGCAGGACCGCCATTCAAAGATTTAGAATATCTATCTGTGCATGTTTTGATTTCGTTCCATAGTAAATTGTATTCAGTATCTATGTAATTTAAATGTGTTCCTTCTGAAACAGTCGTGCCGCTAGGGTGCTTTTCGAATCTGAAAAAGTAGGCGTAGGGGTCCTTTTCTTTATTTCCGGATGTGCAGTCGTAGCTCGCTTCGGAAAGAAAGCGTGTGTTGTGTGTGCAAACAATCAATTGTGAAATCTTGAATACCTGTGGGCATTTAGTCTCGTTTTTGAGATATTGTGTGATGCGTCTGATGAATTGTGTAACGAGGAAAAATGATTGAGCGTCTGTCGATGCGATTGGGTCGTCAATTACGACAGTGGGTTCTTGTCTGATTGGCCAGGTGGCTGAATCATTGATCCTAAGTATGAAATATAGAAATGTTAAGATTGTCTTTTCGCCTTCAGACAGTGTTTCAATTTCACAGGTTGGGTTAAAGCAATTTGGACGAATTATCCTGTATCCCTTTGTGGATGTGTCATAACTAAGTTTGAATGAAGTGAATCCTAGGTCTTGGAGCATTGTATTGATTATTTCCATAGCCTCCTTGCTGTTTTGGAGTTGTCTAATGTGGCGATCTATTTCCTTCTGTGTGGCGATAACTGCATCCTCGTAGAAATCGAGTGCCTTTCGCGTGCTGTCGATCAGCTCGTGTGCCTGTGCTATTTCGGATTTGTATTGAGAGATGGCTGTTGATAGTGCATTTGTTGAGAGCCAAGACCAGAGATCGTTGCGAAGATTGAGTCTTTCGGTACTTAAATTATTCGCCACTTTATTGTGCTGTTCGTATGCGTCTTTAAAGTGTTGTAGTGTTGTTGTGATCTGAACCTGTAGCTCCATCAGGGGGAGTGGAAGTACAATTTCTTGCGATGGGTGCTCAAGTTTGCGTTTGATGCAAGCGTTGATGGCATCTAGTTGTAAGATTTTTGTATCAAAATCCTCTAGCTGTGTCTCGAGTTTAGCTACTAACTTTGAGTCTGCCTTGATCGTCTGGGAAAGTCTCTTTAGAGAATCGCAGTCTCTGTCGAATTTGTCTGCTAGCTCTACTATTGCTCGTTTCGCCTGTTGGTATGTCTTATCGAAGAGTGCTTCCAATTCGGACTCAATTGCCTTTGAGATCTTTTGTTGGCAATATGGGCATTGTCCTTTTAGTTCTACACTTGTGCAAAGGTTATGTCCTTCAGCGATCCAGTCAAATAGGTTGTATTGTTGAATCAAGGTGAGAAGTTTTGATTCTGATGACGATGTTATGGGCGTTGCTAATAGTGTCTCAAGGGTGTCAGCGTCTGTTTCGGGTTTCCATGTCAGACTGGGAATTGAGATCGGTGCTAGATCGTTAGAGTATAGCTGATCAGCTCTCGTTGAGAGTGAATCTAGTGTCATATTCTCCCCAGCGTTGCTACTTATTGATAGTAGCATCTCTGTAAACGCTGCTTTGCTCCAAATGGAGCCTTTGAGGCAGTTGGCAAGATTTTGATTGTCAATTTTCTTCTTAAATTCCCAACATGTATCGTTGAGGCGATCCCTAATCCTTGCGGCATCTAGTTTTGAGTCTTCGTGCTCTTTGTCTGCTTGCTTGAGGGCTTCTCGTTCGGACTTGATGCGTTTTTCGAGTGTGGTGATAGTTTGTTGAGTGGTTACCGCTCCTTTTCCAATGAAGAAAACGCCTGGTAGTCTTGCGCTACTCGCTAAAGCGTTTGCGGTAAAATCGCGATTAAATACATAAGTTGTCCCTACGGTGTTATCTTCCCACTGTAGTCTTTGGTTGTTTGGATTTTGGAATATGTTAGATAGTGTTGTCTTTCCGGATCCGTTTGGGCCGAAGATGAAATTGATTTTCTTGAGTCCTGTTAGCTTCGTGCCAGGAGCGAAGCAGGGTGCGCCGTCAAGGTCTACTTCCGTAATCATTACCCCTCCTTGGGTCGATGGTTGACAGTTGTAGCCTAAGTCACGGTGATTCGGTCGTGTGGATGTTTGGTAGTTATCTCGAATTTACAAGTAGATGTGCGGTAAGTCTCAGGCGTGGATGCTGGTTCGCCTGGTCCACTCGCCTGAACTCGTAAACGGTTTTTTACCTGCGTAGATGGTTCGCTGTTGCGATTGTGTGGGTAAAACGAAGGGGCCGCCCGTGGTGTTCCACGGGCGGCCCCCCAGCAGCCTAACGATCAGCCCTTGCGCTTCGCAGGAGCCTCGCCCAGCTCGAAGGACTCGACAACGGCCTCGGTGGCCTCAGCGTCATCGGAGGCAGCCACGGTCAGGGCGCCCACGGCCTTCGACGCGGCCTCCAGGTCGCCCTTCACGGACTCCAGGGCCTCGACCTGAGCCTGCGGGGCGCGCACAGTCACCGCCAGGAACGGCGTACGCGGCGACACCTTCGCCTCAGACTTCACGCGGCGCAGCGCGATCAGAGCAGAGGACGCTGCCTCAAGCACCGAGGGATCGCCCTCGACGCCAGCCAGGTCGGACGCGACCGGCCACGGAGCGGTGTGCACGCTGCCCTCGCGGTACCAGCTCCACACCTCTTCCGTCACGTACGGCAGGTAGGGGGCCAGCAGACGCACCACGTTGTCGATGACGATCGCCAGAGCCGCACGGGCAGACGCGGCCGAGGCCTCGTCCCACGCGCCATCGCGGTTGTAGGCACGCTCCTTGACCAGCTCCAGGTAGTCGTCGCAGAACGTCCAGAAGAACGATTCCGTGACCTCGAGCGCGCGAGAGTGCTCGTAGGACGCCAGGGCAGCCGAGGCCTCGTCGATGACGGAGGCCAGCGCCGCCAGCACCGAACGATCCAGCGGCACCGTCACCAGCGCCGGATCCAGATCGATCGCAGCGCCCTCGCCGCCCATCGTCAGGGCGAACTTCGATGCGTTGAGCACCTTGATCGCCAGGCGGCGACCAATCTTCATCTGCTGCTCGTCGAACGCCGCATCCAGGCCCAGGCGAGCCGACGCCGCCCAGTAGCGCACGGCATCCGACCCGTACTTCTCCAGGATGCCCATGGGTGTCACGACGTTGCCCTTAGACTTGGACATCTTCTTGTGGTCCGAATCCAGGATCCAGCCCGACAGGCCCGCGTGCTTCCACGGCAGCGCACCGAACTCCAGGTCCGCGCGCACCACGGTCGAGAACAGCCACGTACGAATGATGTCCTGGCCCTGCGGGCGCAGATCCATCGGGTACGTGCGAGCGAACAGGTCCTCGTCATCCAGCCAGCCACACGCCAGCTGCGGGGACAGCGAGGACGTCGCCCACGTGTCCATGATGTCCAGCTCGCCCACGAAGCCGCCGGCCACGCCGCGCTGATCCTCCGTGTAGCCCTCCGGCACGTCCGTCGACGGATCGACCGGCAGCGAGGCCTCAGACGGGGTGATGATGTCGTCGTAGTTCACCTGGCCGTCCGCATCCACGCGGTACCACAGCGGGAACGGCACGCCGAAGAAGCGCTGACGGGAGACCAGCCAGTCGCCCTTCAGGCCCTTCACCCAGTTCTCGTAGCGCACGCGCATGAAGTCGGGGTGGAACTCCAGCTCGCGGCCGCGGCCGATGAGCTCCTCGTTCAGATCCGCGCCCGAGGCCGGGTTCGTCCACGCGCGGCCACCGTTACGGATGTACCACTGGCGCGAGGTAACGATCTCGAGGGGCTTGTCGCCCTTCTCGAAGAAGTTGGTCTGACGCATCGTCTTGGTCGGCTCGCCCTTCAGCTCGCCCGACTCGCGCAGGGCGGCCACCACGGCCTCGCGCGCGGAGAACGTCGTCTTGCCCGTGATCTCCTCGAAGGCCGCACGGCCCGCATCGGTCGTGATCCACTCGGGGGTCTCGGTGATGATGCGACCGTCCTTGCGCAGGATCGCGCGCAGCGGCAGCTCCAGGTCACGCCACCAGTCGATGTCGGTCGTGTCGCCGAAGGTACAGCACATGGCGATGCCCGCGCCCTTGTCCATCTCGGCCTCGGGGTGGGGCAGGATCGGCACCTCGACGCCGTACACGGGGGAGGAGACCGTCGTGCCGAACAGCGGCTTGTAGCGCTCGTCGTCCGGGTGGGCGATCAGGGCGACGCAGGCGGCCAGCAGCTCGGGACGCGTCGTCTCGATGCACACGTCCACGCCGTCCTCGACGGGCGCGCCGGCGGCGGCAGCCTTCGCGGCGGCCTCGGCGTCGGTGATGTGGAAGGCCAGGCGGTGGTAGAAGCCCGGGTATTCGCGGCTCTCCAGCTCAGCCTGGGCGACCGCCGTCTGGAAGGTGACGTCCCACAGGCCCGGGGCCTCGGCCTGGTAGGCCTCGCCGCGCGCCAGGTTACGCAGGAAAGCGGCCTGGGCGACCTTGCGCGCACGCGCACCGATCGTCTGGTAGTTCTGCTTCCAGTCCACGCTCAGGCCCAGGTAGCGCCACAGCGCCTCGAACTGAGCCTCATCCTCCTGGGTGAGGCGCTCGCACAGCTCCACGAAGTTCTTACGGGAAATCGGCTTCTGGTCGCGAGCCTTGATCGACTTGCCGTCGCCGCCCACGTGCGGGGGCTCGAAGTCGGGGTCGTAGGGCAGCGTCGCATCCACGCGCACGCCGAAGTAGTTCTGCACGCGGCGCTCGGTCGGCAGGCCGTTGTCGTCCCACCCCATCGGGTAGAACACGGACTTGCCGGTCATGCGCTGGTAGCGGGCCACGACGTCGGTGTGCGTGTAGGAGAAAACATGGCCGATGTGCAGGGAGCCGGATACCGTCGGCGGGGGAGTGTCGATCGAGTACACCTGCTCGCGCGTGGCGCTGCGGTCAAAGGCGTAGGTGCCCTGGCTTTCCCAGGCCTCACCCCACTTGGCTTCGAGGCCTTCGGGGGCGGCGCGGTCGGGCACGCGAGGTGCCTGCGCACGGGTGTTCATGGCCATAATTGAGTTGTCTCCATCCGAGTCGTGGACTGTTTGCCCCACTAGCCTACGTTTCACCGGGCATTTCGGTCCAATGCTGGGCCTTGTAGCGCCCGGCGCGTTGCTCACACGCGTCGTTACAAAAGTCCCTCTCGTGGCGCGGTCGGGTGAAGTGAAGCGCGTGGGGATACCGTGGTGTCAGGTAGGGGAGCCGGGCCGAGGCCCCCGCGCGGAAGGGGAGAACATGAGCGCGCAATCGCTGGGTGAGCAGACCGTCGACCTGTTGGGGCGCCTGGTGCGCTTGGGATGCGTCAACGACTTGACCGCCGATTCGGGTGGAGAGGAGCGCGCCGCCAACCTTCTCGAGGAGTTCTTCGCGGGCCTGCCCGTGTCAATCGAACGCATCACCCCGCACCCGGGGCGCACGTCCCTCGTGGTCACGGTCGAGGGTGCGGATCCGCGCAGCGCCGGCACGCCGCTGACTCTCCTCGGGCACACGGACGTCGTGCCTGTGGACGAGAGCAAGTGGACGCGCGATCCTTTCGGCGCGCAGATCGAGGACGATGTCATGTGGGGGCGCGGCACGGTCGACATGCTCCACCTGACCGCCGCGATGGCCGTCGTGACCCGCGAGGTCGCCCGCCGCGCCCAGGACGGCAATCCGCCCGCGCGTTCCCTGGTGTTCGTGGCCGCCGCTGACGAGGAAGCCCGAGGCGGGCTCGGCGTCCCGTGGATCGGCGAGCACAGGCCGGACACCCTCCCGTGGGACGCCGCCCTGTCCGAAATGGGAGGGGCGCACATTCGCGGGTACCGCGGAGGCGACAGCGTCGTCGTGGTCGTCGGCGAAAAGGGCGCCGCCCAGCGCCGCCTACACATTCGGGGCGACGCCGGCCACGGCTCGGTTCCACTCGGCCGCACGAGCGCCGTCGAGCGGCTCGCCCAGGTGAGCGCGGCGCTGTCCGCCGCTTGCTGGCCCACCGCCACGGACGAGGTCTGGGCGGGCTTCGTGCGCGCCTTCGAGTTCGATGAAACGACCGAAACGAGCCTGATTCATGGCACCTACGAGGGCGACTACTCCGAGTTCGGGGATCTGGCAGCCTTCGCGCACGCGATCTCCCACGTGACCGTCGCCCAGACGGTCGCCCATTCGGGCGGGCCCATCAACGTCATGCCCTCGCACGCCACCCTCGAGCTGGACATCCGCACCCTGCCCGGCGTCGACGACGATGACGTGGACGGCGCCATCGTGGCGGCCCTCGGCGACCTTTCCAAGCACGTGAGCATCGAGCGCCTCCTGAGCGAGGAAGCCACGGCCTCGTCGACCGACACCGACCTGTACCGAGCGATCGAAGCGGCGCTGACAAAGCGCTACCCGGGCGCGAGCGTCGTGCCCGTCCTCTTCCCCGGCGGCACCGACCTGCGCGTGGCCCGCAGGCGTGGGGGCATCGGGTACGGTTTTGGAGCTGTGGACAGCCGGGCGAGCCTGGGACAGGTCTACTCCCAGCTGCACGCACACGACGAACACATCGCCCTGGCGGACGTGCGAGCGACCGTGGAGGTCCTCCACGAGGTCGCGACCACCTACCTGGGCGCATAACGAGGCCGGGGCCAGGTCACGCGTTCGTGCAACCCAGCCCCGGCCTCGTGAAAGAGAACGACGGAATCAGAGGACCATCGCCGCGATCCAACCACCGACCAACAGCGGAATGTTGTAGTGGATGAACTCGGGGATGACCGTGTCTCGCATGTGGTCGTGCTGCCCGTCGATGTTGAGACCGGCTGTCGGGCCAAGCGTCGAGTCGGACGCGGGAGAACCGGCGTCGCCCAGTGCGCCCGCGGTGCCGATGAGGGCGACCGTGGCCATGGGGGAGAAGCCCAGGGCGATGCACAGGGGCACGTAGATCGCAGAAATGATCGGCAGGGTCGAGAAGGACGAGCCGATGCCCATCGTGATGATGAGGCCGACCACCAGCATGATGACCGCTGCCAGGGACTTGGAGCCGTTGAACATCGCGGAGGTCTGCTGGACGAGGGGCTCGATCTGGCCCGAGGCCTTCAGGACCGAGGCGTAGCCCTGGGCGGTGATCATGATGAGGCCGATGAGGCTCATCATCTTCATGCCGCCGCTGAACACGTCGTCGGCCTGCTGCCACGGCACGACGCGCATGCCGAGCATCATGCACAGACCCACCAGGGCGCCCACGAGGAGCGGGTCGGCCTCGGAGTCCATCTTGGTCAGGACCGCCTGGATGACGAAGCAAGCGACGAGGGCCACGACGGCGGCCCACACCTTCACCATGTTGACGGGCTTATCGTCGTTGGCGCTGAAGGAGGTCTCGCGCTGCTCGTACTCGCGCGGCTTGCGGTAGGAGACGAGCAGGGCGATGGCACAGCCCACGGCCATCGAGGCAGCGGGAATCGCCATGGCGGCCATCGGGTTGACGACACCCTCAACCGCCATGCCGGCTTCCTCGATGTTCTTGTAGAGAATGTCGTGCAGGAAGATACGACCGAAGCCGATCGGCACGAACATGTAGGCGGTGACGATGCCGAAGGTGATCGCACAGGCGACCAGACGGCGGTCCATCTTCAGCTCGTTCATGACGCCGATGAGCGGGGGCACCAGCAGCGGAATGAACGCGATGTGAATCGGAATGAGGTTCTGGCTCAAAACGCCCATGACGAGGACGCCGCCGAGGATGCCCCACTTGGCGGAGCGGGCCACGCGCGCCGAGTTCGACTCATCGGAGTTGCGCAGCTTCTTGATGATCCAGTTAGCCAGCAGGCGCGGCAATCCGGAGTGGGCGACCGACATGGCGAACGCGCCGAGGAGCGCGTAGGACAGGGCGATCTTTGCGCCGCCTGCGAGGCCGTCCTGGAAGGCGACCATCGTGCCGGATACGCCCATGCCGGCGACCAGGCCGCCCACGAGCGAGGCTATGAAGAGGGAGATGATGACGTGCACGCGTGCGACGCTGAGGATCAGCATGACGAGCACGGAGAGCACGACTGCGTTGAAGAGCAACATGTGTGTTCCTGTGTTGAGGGTGCGCGGGTGCGCAAAACAAGGGGGAGGTAAGCCGCAGCGCGGCAGGTGGTGTCAGCCGAGATGGGAGTCGGCGTGGATGGATGCGTCGACGGCACCTACCAGTGCGGTCGACAAACCACCTTCCTCGGCGGCCAGCAATCCTGCGATTGTGGTGCCGCCGGGGCTCGTCACCCGATCAATGAGTTGCGCGGGGATCGTGCCCGCCTCGCGCTCAGCGAGGAGCAGTGCAGCGGCTCCCGCCATCGCCTGTGCGGCGATCTCGACGGCGCTGTCCTTGGACAGGCCGTGCTTGAGACCAGCGCGGGCGAAAGAATCAACAATCTGGAAATACCAGGCCGGAGAGCACGAGGCCAGGGCCTGGAACACGGGGAAATAGTCCTCGTCGATGAGGATGGTGCGGCCCACCGAATCCATGAGGGATCGGACGGCTGCGACCTGTGCGTCGGTGGCGCGCGCGGCCGTCAGGGCGGTCATGGACTGCCCGACGGTGGCCGCGACGTTCGGCATGACGCGCACGAGCGGGATGCCCGCGCCGAAGTCAGTGGTGATCTGGTCGAGGGTGCGTCCCGCCGCCAGGGAGACGACGCAGACGTCGGTGCGACCGACCACGATGGGGGAGATCTCCTTGATGACCGCGCGCTGGTCCTTGGGCTTGACCGCCAGGATAACGATGTCGGCCTGGCGGGCCAGGGAGGCGTTCGAGGACGCGGCAGTCGCGCCGAGTTCGTCGGCGAGGTCGCACGCCTTGGCGGCCGTGCGGTTGGAGAAGACCAGGGTCGCGGGATCGACGCCGGACGCGACGGCACCGCGAGCGATGGCCTGGGCCATGGCTCCCGTTCCGATGAATCCGATACGCATCAGGGTCTCCCGTGAAAGTTGGTCGATTGCGATGCAGCTTACTCCACTTTGCCGTTTCTTGGCACAATGGCCGCACTGTGAGACGAGGCCGTGGCCAAGCCCCCTCGGAAGGAGTCCTCAGCCCCGGCCTCGTGCCGAAAAATCGGAAGGGTCAGCGCTTGCGCGTGCCGAAGATGGAGCGCGTGATCTCGCGGCCGGCGGTGCGCAGGACGGACCCGAGGACGTTTTCGACCTGGCGGGTACGGCGTTCGGCGGCGCGCTGGCGGGCAGCCTCCTCCTTCTCCTGCTGCTTCTCGACCTGGCGGCGCAGCTTCTCCATTTCCTTCTGGCGGGCTGCCTCTTCCTTGGCGGCGGCCTTCTCGGCTTCCTTGGCGGCGCGCTCGGCTTCCTTTTCAGCCTCCTTCTGCGCGCGCTCGGCCTCCTTGGCGGCTGCCTCCTGCGCGAGGGCTTCCTCGCGGGCGGCCTGTGCCTCGGCCGCGCGGCGCTCGAGCTTCTCCTCGGCCGAGTCCGGGTTCACGGCGTCGCGGTAGCGGCCCATGATGACGCTGGACTGGTTGATGCGCGCGACCGTGTCGGCGGAAGCGGGACCCATGACGGAGGCGGGTGCCCAGATGCCGACCGGCGTGACCGGGGTGGGGTTACCCTTCGGATCCAGGACGGTCACGACGGCCTCGCCGGTACCCAGGGTGGTGAGGACCTCGTCGAGCTCCAGCGAGGTCTTCGGGAAGGTCTGGACCGTGGCCTTGAGCTTCTTGAAGTCATCCGGTGTGGAGGCGCGCAGGCCGTGCTGGATGCGCGAACCGAGCTGGGCCAGGACGTCAGAGGGGATGTCCTTGGGGGTCTGCGTCACGAAGACAACGCCCACGCCCTTGGAACGGATGAGGCGCACCGTCTGGACGACCTGACGCTCGAACTCCTTGGTGGCGTCCGCAAACAGCAGGTGCGCCTCGTCGAAGAAGAACACGAGCTTGGGGCGCTCGACGTCGCCGACCTCGGGCAGGGCGGAGAAGAGGTTGGCGAGCAGGAACATGATGACGGCGCTGACCAGTGCCGGGCGCGAAGAAATGTCGCCGACGCCGAGCAGGGAGATGATGCCGCGGCCACTGGAATCCATGCGCATGAGGTCGGCCGTGTCGAAGCCGGGGGCGCCGAAGAACTGGCCGCCGCCCTGGGACTCGAGCGCGGTCAGGGCACGCAGGATGACGCCGGCGGTGGCCTTGGAGACGCCGCCGATCGTGGCCAGTTCGTCCTTGCCCTCATCCGAGGTCAGGAAGGAGATGACGGCTCGCAGGTCGGGCAGGTCGATGAGCTCGAGGCCCTGGCCGTCCGCCCACGCGAAAATCAGCTGGAGGGCCTGCTCCTGCGTCGTGTTCAGCGAGAGTGCGCGGGCGAGCAGGATCGGGCCGAAGTCAGAGATCTGGGCGCGCACGGGCACACCCGGGAACTGCGAATCCGCGCCGCCCAGGCTCAGCAGCTCAACCGGGAACGAGGACGAGGCCCAGTCCTGACCGTTGGCCGCGGTGCGGCTCAGGAGCTTCTCGGAGCTGGCCCCGGCCTCAGCCAGGCCCGTCAGGTCGCCCTTAACGTCACACAGGAGGACGGAGGAGCCGTTCGCGGACAGGCCCTCGGCCAGGAGCTGGAGGGTACGGGTCTTGCCCGTGCCCGTCGCGCCGGCGACCAGGAGGTGGCGGTTGAACATGGGCAGCGGCATCTTGGCAGTCACGCCGGGCACGCGCGCGCCACCATCGATGAGCGTGCCGATCGTGACCGCGGGGACGTCCCAGGAGTAGGCGCCCTGGATCTGGGTGGCGAAAGCCGACAGCTCGCCGCTCGGGGCGGGGGACGAGGCCGGGGCAGCCGCGGGTGCTTCGGCGGCGGGAGCCTCGGGCGTGGCCTCAGCGGCCTCCACCTGGGTGCGCAGCGCATCGGCCGTCGCGCGGGCTGCTTCCGCCTGCGCGGTCTCGGTTTCGGCGGTGGCGGCAGGCGCTTCTGCGGCCGAGCCTCCCTGCGCTTCAAGCTGGAGACGCAGGGCTTCGGCCTTTGCGCGGGCGGCCTCTGCCTCGGCGGCCTTCGCGGCTGCTTCCGCTGCGGCGAGCTGTGCCTTGAGGTCCTCGATGTTCTCGCTCATGGTGTGGCCTTTCGGCTCTGGGCGCGGTGCGCCACTGTACTTCGACGTTACCGGAACAGTATCCCTTGGGACTGCGGTCCCATGCGAGTTATGTGGGGTGGGGCGGGTGTGGGATTCGTCCACAACCCGTGCGCTCGTGTTGCAGTTATCCACAGGCGTCCTTTTTCTGCTTTTCTTCGTGTGCTTGCGGGCGTTAGCGTGCGGGCATGAACGTGTCACGATGGTTGGCTCGTCGGCGCATGGCGGCGCTGACGAAAGCCGTGTACGACAGCGCCCTCACAGAGGATGACGAACCCGCCGAGCCGAGCACAGCCCGTTTCCTGCCCGGAGGAGCGAGCGTGGCCGCGTTGATCCTCGTGGTCGTCCTGATTGCGGCCGTGGGGGTGTGGCGGCACGCAGCGACACGCGAGCACTCCCAAGCCCTCGCCCAATCGTCCTCCGAGCGAGAGGAGAGCGGCTCCGCGCCCGTCGCGGCAGGCCCATCCCCGTCCGCACCGCCATCCGCAGGGGAACGCGCTGACGATGTCGTCGTCTACGTCTCCGGCGCCGTCGCGTCGCCCGGGGTGCTCACCCTGCCCGCATCCTCCCGCGTCATCGACGCGATCACGGCGGCGGGAGGCGCAACGCCCGAGGCCGACCTGGAGTCGATCAACCTCGCCCGCATCCTCGTCGATGGGGAACAGATACGGGTCGGCGTCGTTGGGGAGACGCCACCTCCCGCGTCCTCCGCGGCTGGATCCACCGCCGGCACCACCGCGTGCGTCCGCCTGGCCACTGCCACCGAGGACGAGCTGCAGACCCTGCCCGGCATCGGTCCGGCTCTCGCGACGCGCATCATCTCCTACCGGGCCACACACCCTCGCCTGTCCTCCGTTGAGGAACTCGACGACGTCCCCGGCATCGGCCCATCCCTCATCGAAAAGCTCAGGCCCGGTGTGTGCTGATGAGTGACGCTCAATGCGCTCCCCGCATGATCGACCTGCGCCTCGCGCCCGCAGCCACCGCCACCTGGGCCGCCACCTGGTGGGCGACAGGCCACCCAGCTCAGTGGTCCGCCGTCTGCGCCTACGCCCTTGCTGCGCTCGCCTGCGCCGCCTCCTACGCATACTCACACCGAGACCGAAAGGCCCCCAGGCACGCCCTCACCCCACCGAGGTCCGCTCGCCTCGGCCTCGCGCTCCTCCTCGCATGCATCGCCTGCGCGCTCGCGGTCGGATCCTCGGCCCGCCGGCACTACGACGCCGACCCCGCCCGCCGCGACTCCGGCCCCATTCACGCGCGCGTCGTCCTCCAGACCGACCCGGCCCCGGCCTCGTCTGGGTTCTCCGCGACACGCAGCGTCCGCGCGCACATCGACGCCGTCTCCGTGGGGGAGGAGTGGCTCCCCGCGAGCGCCACCGCCCTCGTGCGCGCGCCCGGATGGCAGGACGCGGCGCGAGGAGACATCTACGAGGTGTGGGGAAGCCTCGACGCAACCTTCGCCGCCGACGCGCCATCGGTTGGAACGATACGGGCCCGGCGAGCCCAGCTCATCGAGCGGCCCGGCGGCCTATCCGCCTGGATGCGCTCCACCCATCGGGCCTTCGCCAGAGCCTGTGCTCCTTTATCCAGGGATGCGCGCTCCCTCGTCCCCGGCATGGCAATTGGGGACGACCGAGGAATGCCCGCAGACCTCGCCCTTGCCATGAAAACCACCTCCCTCACCCACCTCACCGCCGTCTCCGGGTCCCACATCGTCATCGTCCTCGCCACCGTCACCCTCGTCGTCCCCGCACGAAAACCTCTCCGTCTCGCCGCCACCATCCTCGTCTTGGGCACAATCCTCATCCTCGTCGGACCAGAGCCCTCCGTCGTGCGCTCCGTCTGCGTCGCAGCCGTCGCCGCACTCGGACTCATCCTCGGACGCGACGGCCAATCCATCGCCGCACTCTGCGCCGTCGTCATCGCCACCCTCCTCATCGACCCCTGGTCATCCCGTTCCTACGGATTCGCCCTGTCGGCGCTTGCTGCGCTCGCGGTCGTCGGCCCCTCCGCGGTGCTGGTGCGGCGCTGCCGCCGGCGAATACGAGGGGACACGCGCGTTGGGAAAGCGCTGCGTCGGCTCGTGGAGATGGTGTGCGTGCCCGCCTTCGCGGAGCTGGCAACCGCGCCGATCATCGTGTCGCTGTCCGGGAACGTGCCGGTGTGGGGCATCGTCGCCAACGTCATTGCCGAGCCTGCCGTTCCGGTCGCGACCGTCGCGGGGCTCGCGGGCGCGCTCATCTCCCCGCTGAGTATTCGCGGCGCCTCGGCATGCGCCGTCGTTGCGTCGTGGGCGACCGCGTGGATTGCAGGGGCGGCGCGCATGTGCGCCTCCCTGCCCGGAAACGGGGTGCACGTGCCCGGTGGATCCTCGACCGTCTTGGGCGTGTACGCCTGCTGCGGTGGAGGATGGATCGCGTGGCGGGCATGGAAGCGGTGGGGATTGCCGATCGTCAATACCGACGAGGCCTGAGTGATCAGTGCTCACCGACCATCAGCTGAGACTACGCAAGGTGGTTGCGACCTGGTGACACCTGCCACGAGTAGTGTCCGCCCACGGCTAAGACAGACGCAGATGGAGTCGCCGAGTGGCAGACTTAGAGAGTTACCGTTTCAGCGGAAAGGCAGGTAGACGTGGCAGCACGCGGTTCGCGCCCGGCGCCGCCAGCCCAGATCACGCTGGCACCCATCGTGTTGATCAAAGGCCCCGAGGGCCTTCTCGTCGACCGCGCCCTCGACCAGCTACGCGGCCTCGCCCACGAGGCCGACCCCAACCTGGAACGCACCGACATCAACGCGGCCACCTACCAGGCCGGACAGCTCGACGTCATCGCGTCGCCCTCGCTCTTCGGCGAATCTCGCATGGTCATTATCCGGGATCTCGAAACGATGAGCGATGCCCTCGCGAACGATCTGATCGCCTACGCCGGCGCGCCCGCGCCCGACGTGTGGATGTTCCTGGCGCACCCCGGTGGCAATGCCCGCGGCAAGAAGGTCATCGACACGATCACCAAAGCGAAGTGGCCCGTCATCCCCGCCGAGCCGCTGAAAAACGATCGCGACAAGCTGGCGCTCATCGCCTCTGACGTGCGCGCGGCGCGCCGCCAGATGGACACTGATGCCCAGCAGGCCCTCGTGGACGCGCTGGGCAACGACCCGCGCGCAATGGCCGGCGCCCTGGCCCAGCTGCTCTCCGACGTCAGCGGGCGCATCACCCTGGAGGACGTGCGGCGCTACCAGGCAGGGCGCGTCGAGGCAACGGGCTACGACGTCGCGGATGCGGCCGTCGCGGGCAACTCCGCGAAGGCCCTGACCCTCGCGCGCCACGCGTTCGCCACCGGCATCGCCCCCCAGCTGCTTGTCACCGCCCTGGCCATGAAGTTCCGCGCCATGGCGAAGGTATCGATCGGCGGATCCGCATCCGCACTCAAGATGGCCCCCTGGCAGGTGGACCGAGCCCGGCGTGAGCTGCGCGGCTGGTCCGATGCCTCTCTGGCTGGCGCCTTCGGAGCCATCGCCACGGCCGATGCTGAGACAAAGGGCGCATCGCGCGACCCGCAGCGCGCCATCGAAAAAGCACTGATCACCATCTGCAGGCTGCGCGGGCGCTGAGTGCGCGCCCCGGCCTCGTCTATCGGACGCCCGTAGGAAACGAAGAGGAGGAGAATGAAAACCATTCGAACGCTGGTGGGGAGGCTGCGCGAGTTCAAGAAACCCGCGATCCTGACCCCGCTGTTCATCATCGGGGAGGTCATCCTCGAGTGTTTGATCCCGCTGACCATGGTCTCGCTGGTGGATGCGCTCGACGGCGTGTCCCTGAGCCCCGTCATGCGCCTGGGCCTCATCCTCACCGGGCTCGCCTTCGCGTCGCTCGCGTGCGGCATTTTGTCCGCCCGTTTCGCGGCGACCGCCTCGGTCGGCCTGGCGAAGAATCTACGTCAGGACCTCTTCTTCAAGGTGCAGGACTTCTCGTTCGCGGACATCGACCGCTTTTCCACGTCTTCGCTGGTCACCCGCATGACGACGGACGTTACCAACGTGCAAAACGCCTTCGGCATGCTCATTCGTATCGCGGTGCGCGTGCCCCTCATGATCATCTTCTCCATCGTGATGGCGTGGCGCATCAACGTCCAGATGGCCCTGATCTTCCTCGGGATGGTGCCGGTTCTCGCCATCATCCTCGCGGCCATCGTGCTCATCGCCTTCCCGATCTTCCGCCGAATCTTCAAGAAGTACGATGCGCTGAACAACTCGGTGCAGGAGAACGTCGCCGCGATCCGCGTGGTGAAGTCCTTCGTCACCGAGGAACACGAGACCACGAAGTTCCGCGCCGCCTCGCAGGATGTGCGCAAGGACTTCACGAACGCTGAGAAGCTCATCGCGCTCAACAACCCCGTCATGATGTTCTTCATCTTCGCCGCGATCGTGGCCGTCGACTACATTGGCGCATCGATCATCGTGAACTCGGGTGGGACCGAGCTGACGAAGGGCGGCCTGACCGCTCTCATCACCTACGGCATTCAGATCCTCACGCAGATGCTCATGCTGGCCTTCATCTTCGTCATGGTGACGATGGCCGCGGAGTCCGCCAACCGTATCGCCGAGGTCCTCAACCACGAGCCGTCGCTGACTTCCCCGGCCAATGGCGCCACCGAGGTTGCGGACGGCTCCGTTGTCTTCGAGGGCGTGTCCTTCAAGTACTCCGAGAGCGCCGAAGAGAACGCGCTGTCCGACATCAACCTGAGTATCGAATCGGGCTCGACGCTCGGCATCGTGGGTGGCACCGGTTCGTCCAAGACCTCGCTCATCCAGCTGATCTGCCGCCTCTACGACGTGTCCGAAGGATCCGTGAAGGTCGGCGGGCGCGACGTGCGCGACTACGACCTGAGCGCGCTGCGCGATGCGGTCTCTGTCGTCCTGCAGAAGAACGTTCTGTTCTCCGGCACCATCAAGGACAATATGCGCTGGGGCAACCCGGACGCGACTGACGAGCAGATTGAGCACGCGTGCAAGCTCGCGCAGGCCGACGAGTTCATCCAGCAGCTGCCCGGCGGCTACGACTACGTCATCTCCCGCGGCGGTACCAACGTGTCGGGCGGCCAGAAGCAGCGCCTGTGCATTGCCCGCGCGCTGCTGAAGAACCCGAAGATTCTCATCCTGGATGACTCGACCTCCGCCGTGGACACGAAGACTGATTCCCTCATCCGTCACGCCTTCGAGAGCGAGATCCCGGGGACGACGACGATCATCATCGCCCAGCGCCTATCCTCGGTGAGCCACGCGGACCAGATCATCGTCCTCGACGACGGTCGCATCAAGGAACGCGGCACCCACGAGGAACTGATGGCAGCGGGCGGGGAGTACCGAGAGATCTACGACTCCCAGAACGCCGCGAGCGAAAGCGAGGTGGCCTGACATGGCACGCATGCAGGATCGCGCCGTTGACAACGACGGCGAGAAGCTCGAGGGTATTGAGCGTCCCTTCGGCCGCCTCTTGGCCTACGTGTTCCGCCACTACCCGGTGCGCATCATTCTCACCGTCGTGTGCATCATTACTGCCGCGGTGGCCTCGGCCGTCGGCTCGATCTTCATGCAGCAGATCGTCGATAACGTCGTGACCCCGGGCCTCGAGGTCGGCTTCGACGCGGTGCGAGGCACCCTGGTGCGCCTCGTGGTCACGATGGGCATCATCTTCAGCGCCGGCGTCATCGGCAGTTTCATCTACACCCGCGCCATGGCGATCGTTACGCAGGGGACGCTCAAGCACATGCGAGACGACATGTTCGACTCGATGGAGCGGCTGCCCCTGCGATTCTTCGACACGCACCCGCACGGCGCGATCATGTCGACGTTCACCAATGACACGGACGCGATCCGCCAGCTGATCGGACAGTCCATCCCGACGCTCATCCAGTCGGGCCTGACGATCATCGTTCTGATCGGCACGATGCTCTACTACTCCGTGTGGCTCTTCCTCGTCGTCCTCATCGTGGGCGCTCTCATGGCCTTCCTGACCGGAAAGCTCGGCGGGCTGTCGGGTCGCTTCATGAAGGATCAGCAGGCCGCTCTCGCCGACGAAGAAGGCTTCATCGAAGAGATGATGGACGGCCAGAAGGTCGTCCAGGTCTTCAACCACGAGCAGGACGCCAAGGACGAATTCGTCGAGTACAACGAGAAGCTCTTCGACTCCTCGCAGAAGGCGAACATCTACGGCAACGTGCTGATGCCCGCCCTGGGCAACATTGGCAACATCATGTACGTGGTCATCGCGATCGTTGGTGGCGTCATGATTCTGGAGCACACGCCGAACATTCACCTCTTCGGCGTCGACGTCATCACGGTCGGCGTGGTCGTGTCCTTCCTGGGCATGGTCCGTAACTTCTCGCAGACGATCGGCCAGATGTCCATGCAGGTCCCCATGATCGCCATGGGTATGGCGGGCGCGGGCCGCGTGTTCGCCCTCATCGACCAGGAGCCCGAGGAGGACGAGGGCTACGTGACCCTGGTGCGTGCGCGCGAGCTGCCCGACGGCAGTCTCGAGCCGACCGAGGAACGCACGGGAATCTGGGCGTGGCGCCATCCCCACAAGGCCGACGGCACCGTCACTTACACGCGCCTGCGTGGCGAACTGGTCATGGAGGATGTCGACTTCTCCTACGACGGCGAGAAGCAGATCCTGCACGACATCTCCCTGTGGGCCAAGCCCGGCCAGAAGATCGCCTTCGTGGGCGCCACGGGTGCCGGCAAGACGACGATCACGAACCTGATCAACCGCTTCTACGACATCGCCGACGGCAAGATTCGCTACGACGGCATCAACATCAACAAGATCCACAAGCCGGACCTGCGTCGCTCCCTCGGCGTCGTCCTGCAGGACGTCAAGCTGTTTACGGGAACGGTCATGGAGAACATCCGCTACGGCCGTCTGGACGCCACGGACGAGGAGTGTATCGCCGCTGCGAAGCTGGCCAACGCGGACTCCTTCATCCGGCGTCTGCCCGAGGGCTACGACACGATGCTGACCGGCAACGGCTCGAACCTCTCGCAGGGGCAGGCCCAGCTCCTGTCGATTGCGCGCGCCGCCGTGGCCGACCCGCCGGCCATGATCCTCGACGAGGCGACCTCCTCGATCGATACGCGTACCGAGGCCCTCGTGCAGCAGGGCATGGACAACCTCATGGAGGGGCGTACGGTCTTCGTCATCGCCCACCGCCTCTCGACGGTGCGCAACTCCGATGCGATCATGGTCCTGGACCACGGCCGCATCATCGAGCGCGGTAGCCACGACGACCTGATAGCCCAGAAGGGCGTGTACTACCAGCTCTACACGGGCGCCTTCGAGCTTGAGTAAGCGTGCACGGATCGACTGAGCCCCGGCCTCGCGAAACGAGGTCGGGGCTTCGTTGTGCGCGCCCCGCGCCGGAGCGTGGGGTAATGGGGTTATAGGACATTTCGTGTTGCTGGGGTTAGTCCCAGGTGTTGTGGTAGGGG
>CAUTDS010000021.1:0-33892 GCA_963537175.1 uncultured Actinomycetes bacterium | reverse complement strand
GCGCCGCGCTTGGTGTCGATCGCGTCCAGGCCCTCGCCGAGCGCGAGGTGATCCTGGGGCTCGAAGCCCTCAGCGGCGAAGTCGCGGGGGGCGGGGCCCTCGTGGCGCAGGACCACGAAGTCCTCCTCGCCGCCGACAGGCACGCCGTCAAGAACGAGGTTCGGCAGGAGGCGCGCGAGGCGGTCGGCCTCGGCGTCGGCGGCGTTGGCGGCGGCCTCGGCGGCCTTCACCTGCTCGGCGAGCTCCTTGGCCTGAGCCAGGATCGCCGGCCGCTCCTCCTTGGAGGCACGACCCACGGACTTGGAGACCTCCTTTTGGGTGGCTCGCAGCGTCTCGAAAGCCTGCAGGGCCTCGCGGCGGGCGGCGTCGGCCTCGATGATCTCATCGACGAGGCCGGGGTTCGCTCCGCGGGCACGCTGGGAGGCGCGGGCGGGTTCGGGGTTTTCACGCAGGGCACGCACATCAATCATGCGTCCCATCCTATGCCAGGTGGGCGCGCCGTGTCCCCTACCGACCCAACTGTGAATTCAAAACAGCAGGTCAGGGTTATGCACAAACTACACCCATGAGGTCCTCAAAACTCTGAAAGCTATCCACCTTTGGTGCATAACCGTGTGGACAAGATGACAACGAGCACGCGTCAGGCCGACACGCATGACACGAAGTGCAACGAAAAGCCACTTCACAACCCGTCCACAGGCATAAAGCGGGATACGCTAAGCCTATGGACGCAACACCGTGGGTACTCGCCGCCGTCGCAGGAGCCGGAGCCATCGGAGCCGCACGCGTCGCAACAGCCCTCACCCGCAGGCACCGCCGCCGCAAGGCCCTCGACGTCCCCGCATCGGTGGACGACCCAACGCGCGGACGGCCACGCCCCTGGATCATCATGAACCCCTCCAAGCATGAGGACCCACAGGCCTTCAAGGCCCGCATCGACCGCAAGGCCAAGGAACTCGGCATCGACCACGTGCACTGGCGTGAGACCACCCGCGAGGATCCGGGCACCGGGCAGGCCGTGCGCGCCCTCGAGGAGGGAGCCTCCGTCGTGATCGCCGCGGGCGGAGACGGGACCGTTCGCGCCGTCGCCGCCGGCATGGCAGGATCCGGCGTGCGCATGGGCATCATCCCCGTGGGCACCGGCAACGTCCTAGCCGGCAACCTGTCCATCCCCGACGACCCCGAAGAGGCCCTCGCCGTCGCACTCGACCGCAACCATCGCCCCGTCGACCTGGCATGGGTACGCGTCGAAGACATCACCCAAGAATCCACTCAGCCCGCCGAGGGCGGACTCCGCCTTGCCGCACGCACCGCACAACACCCCGAAGCCCACGCTGCGGACCAGGGTGCCCCGGCCTCGTCGATCGAGCCGCGCACGGACGAGTACGCGTGCCTCGTCGTCGCGGGCATGGGCTACGACGGCGCAACGATGGCGGACACGAACCCCGAGCTGAAGAAGCGCATCGGATGGATCGCCTACGTGTGGGCCGGCCTGGGCGCGATGGGCGTCCCGCGCATGAAGGCGCGCCTCACCCTGCGCTCCCCCTCGGCTCGAGTGGCGGACCCCCTCGGCGTCGGCGACCAGATCGCGGGAGAAACCCTGAACGATGCTGCCTCAGCGAGCGCGGAACCCCTTCGGTCGCCCGCGGACGAAATCACCCGCGTCGAGGCCCGATCCGTCATGTTCGCGAACGCAGGCGAGATGAAGAGGCTGGTCCTCGCCCCCGACGCAGAGCTGTCGGACGGCCTCATCGACGTCATCGCGGTCGATGCGCAGGCCGGCCTACTCGGGTGGGCAGACGTCACCTGGAAGATGCTCGGCCAGCTCATCGGCCTGCGCCCCATTAACCTGCCCGTCTCGACCGGCAAGGTCGCATTCCGCCAGGCCAAGGGCGCATCCGTCACGGCCGAAGAAGCCCAGGTGTGCCAGGTTGACGGCGACGCGATCGGCCTCGCCCACACCATGCACATCCGCATGCAGGCCGGCGCCCTCGACATCGCAGTTCCCGTCGAGCGCACGTGGATGGAGCTGCTGCCCAGCTGATACCGCTCCGTCCCACGGCGCTGACGCGTCAGGCCAGCGGCCAGGACGGCGCGTTGCCCGCGGCTTCCCCCGTGCCGTCCCCGCCGTGCAGCAGGTCCGCGACCCACGCGCGACCCGCGCGGAAGGCCTCGTCCGTCGTGCCCGGGGCAACCGACGCGCGCACGCCGTCGACGCGCGGGTAGGAGCCCATGAAGCGGACATCCGGCGAGTAGCGGTGCAGGCCGACGAGGGCCGCCTGGACGCGCTCCTCACGGATGTGGCCGACGATGTCGATGCTGAACGTGTAATTGCCGAGGGCATCGCCGCTCGGGCGCGACTCGATGCGGGACAGGTCGACGCCGCGCGCCGAGAACTGCTCGAGGAGGGTCAGCAGGGCGCCCGACTCGTTGACCGGCAGGGCCACCTGGATGGTCGTCTTATCCGCGCCGGTCGGCGGGGGCACCACGCCGGGGCGGGCCACGAGGACGAAGCGGGTGATCGCTCCCGGGTTGTCGGCGACGTCGGTGAACAGGGCCTCCAGGCCGTAGGTGTTAACCGAGACCGCGTTGCACAGGGCAGCGTCGAAGGACGCGTCACCGTCCGAGAGAAGCTCGGCGGCGGCGGCAGTCGACGTAGCAGGCACGTGGATCGCGCCGGGGAAGGTCTCCTCGACCCAGCCGCGGCACTGCGCCCACGCGTGGGGGTGGGTGCCGATACGGCGGATGTCCTCGGGGCGCGTACCCGGCAGGACGGCCAGCTGGAACACAACGTGAACGTGCATCTCGGCGACGATGACGAGGGGATCGCCGTGCGAGAGGGAATCGAGCGTCGCGTTGACGCCACCCTCGATGGAGTTTTCGATCGGGACGACGGCGCGGTCGGCCTCGCCGCGACGCACGGCCGCGAGCGCCTGCGGGGCGCTCGTCATCGGCATGAGGATCGCGCCGGCGGGAGCGACCTGATGGACGGCCTGCTCAGTGAAAGTGCCGAACGGACCGAGGAAGGCGATACGAAGCTTGTCACCGAGGGGCGCGGGGCCGGGAATGTTCGTCGTCATGGTGTCAAGGGTAACGAGAACGGCCGAAGTGGCGCGGCTTCGTTTCGAGGACGGGGGCGCATTGTGGTCAATCGCGCGGGCTCAGGTACCAAGCATCAGTCGCGGGAGCCAGTCACGCCGGTCACGAAGGCCTCGCGCCCACCGCCCGGCGTTACCTCGCCGCACGCGGTGATCTTCCACAGCTTCGCGGTGCCGCCCGCGTCGACCAGCTCGAAGCCGCTGGACGTGTCGACGTTGTAGAGGCCCGGGTGACGGGAAGCTCGCGTGAAGTTGTAGTAGTAGCCGTCTTCATCTTCGTAGAAGTGCGTGATGCCGAGCCTGCGCACGACCTCGCAGACCTCGGGGTCGGTCCCGATATCGCGGAAATGCTGGATGAGGAGCTTCTGCGAGACCACGTCGGCATTAGCGGTGCTCAGCTGCGGGAAGACCGCCTTACGTCCGCCGATTATCTCGGAGTACGCCGCGCCTGCGATCGGGTCACCCAGAATAAGCGCGTCTGGGGCGGTCGTGTACGGCATACGGCGCAGCATGGCGAGCTCGCCGATCGTGGCCATACCCGGCTTCCCGAGGCGAGTCGGGTCATACACCTGGGCGACCGCCGCGTTTCGCGCGTCGATTGCACCAAAGCCCGACAGGACCAGCACGAGCAGGCCAACCGAGAATTGAATCGGCCAGCGCGGCGCCTCGATGTTGTCGTCGGCTCCGCGTTCGGCGAGGATCCGCTGCAGGGACCTTGTCCACACGGCGTGGATGACGCGAACAATGGCGGCGACGCCGACCGCCATGAGGATGGTCAGCGCGATGTCTTCGACCCCCATGATGCGACGGGCGTCCTTGTACCAGGGGGCCAGCAGGTAGCTGCGCAGCGCCGAGTCGGGCGAGTATGCCAGGGCGGTGAGGGACGCAAGGATCACGTAGGAGAACAGGGGCCAGAACGGCAGGGGCAGCGCCTCCTCCTCGGACTCCTCGATCTCATCAGCCGAGGCCAGGGCCCCCTCCTCCGCGTCCACATCCACGTCATCGGTGAGTCCGGCGCGCACAGCGGCAAGCTCGAGGGGATCCGGGCGACGGAACAGCAGGTACAGGCGCGCGGTCGCTGCGACGCCGACGACCAGAAGAATGAACTGGACGATCGTCCACTGAATGTTGCCGGAGGTGTTCGAGAAGGGCGGGTAGGGCAGGAAGGCGTGCATGAAGCCTTCGCCCCAGTTACTGCCTTTGCGGTTGTAGCTACCCATGGCCCGGATCTTCGACGACGACAGCGCAAGGAGCGGCGCCGCGACAACGACAAGCGCGAGGGCACCCCACGCCAGGGCGACGAGCTGGCCTCGTCCGCCGCGAGCGTAGGCGCGTCGGGCGAGGGACGCGATAGAGACGAGGAGCGGCGCAATCAGGAAGGCGAGGATCGAGAAGGCCGCGCTCGGGTGTGCACCAACGAGGCCAATGGCTCCGATAAGGAGGAACACCGCCTGCGGAATACGGCGCATGACAGCACGCAGCCCATCGCCCGCGCGCAGGTCGGCCACCAATCGGCGTCCCGCGACAATCGCGATAGCTGCCAGACCCGGCACCAGAGCGGTGCCCGTCGAGTTGGGCCACTGGTTGTACATGGTGAGCGCGTCGGCGGGCATATTGAGCAGCATGCCGCCGATGATGGGCGCCGCCATGATCGCGCTGCGCGAGGCGGTCAGCACCGAAACAAGCGCCGCCAGGCCAATCACCCACACGGCCATGAGCGCCAGCGAGGACACGTTCGAGGCCTGGACGACCGAGTCGTAGCGTGCGAACAGCGACACGAAAGCATGCCAGCCCGTCGGATAGTAAACGTTGCGGCCGCCGTACAGCTCGTGGAGGCCGCCGAAGGGGCTGGCGTTCTTGCCGTACAGGATCGCGTGGACGCCGTTCTGGTGGAACGTCGGATCCCACTGCTGGACGGGGTTCGATGGGGCCGCGCCCATCACGAGGGGCAGCGCCGCGAGGACGAAGCCCACCAGGATCGCGCCCCACGTGGCCGCACGGATCGCGGCCTGGCGTCCGCCGATCGGCTGACGCACGCCGATGGCCTCGCGCAGGGGGACCCCCCTCAGAGAAAACCCATCGTTGCTGCGGCGGAAGAAGCTCAGGCTCCACGCGCCGGCACCTCCCAGGGCGCTCATGCCGAGGATCGGCAGCGCCGTCGAGGGCTCCCACTCGATGTCGAGCGCCGGGTAGGCCACCGATAGGATCGTAATCAGGCCAAAAGTGAAAGCCGGTGCCGCACCGATCGCAACGAGCGACGAGCGCCCTCCCGCCCGCAGCCACATGAACCCCGGCAGGACCAGGGCGACCATCATGGCCAGCAGGGTCGGGAGCAGCATCCACCAGGCCAGCATGGATTACTCCTTGTCGGAAGCGGCGCGGCGCTTGCCCACGATCTCGATGATGACAGGCAGGACCGACGCGAGGATGATGACGCCGAGGATGAGCGTCAGGTTGTCGTGCACGAAGGGGACGTTGCCCAGGAGCGCTCCGACGAGGATGAAGCCCGCGCCCCACACGATGGCACCGAGCGTGTTGAAGGCCAGGAACTTCGGGTAGGGGTAGCGGGCCATGCCCGCGGCGATCGGGATGAAGGTACGCACGAAGGGGATAAAACGTCCGATGACGAGCGAGCGGCCGCCGTAGTTCGTGAAGTAGTGCTCCGCCTTCTCCAGGTGCTCAGTCTTGAGGATGCGAGCGTCGGGCTTGAAGAAGCGGCGCCCCCACTTGGCGCCCAGGAAGTAGCCGATCTGCGCACCGATGAAGGCCGCGACAACGACGAGGAGGATGAGCGTCGGCAGGTGCAGTCCGAGGCGGTCGTGGAGCAGGCCTGCTGTGAACAACAGGGATTCACCGGGCAGCACCGGGAACAGGACACCCGACTCGATGAGGACGATGAGCATCGTTCCCCACAGCACCCACGGCCCCATGGCGACGAGTAGCGTCTCGGGATTTTTAAACCACTCGATAACGGTGTGCAGCATCGACGGATCCGATGCGGTCACGAGTGTCAACCAGGTCACGATAGGGCCCTTTTCTGCCGGGAATGTATCACCCTAACCCTACCTTTGTTGACCGCGAATATAGGATAGGCGGCATGAGGAAGCGCAAGGATTCACACGACGGCTCTGCGGTCGGGGACACGAATATCCTCTTCGTCCCCGATTCCTCCGCCGACCCCGAAGCATCCGGGGTGGATGCCCTCATGGGGATGATCGACGAGGCCGGGGCTGCCCCGCAGACTCCCCCGCCCCCGGAGGTCCCCTCCTCGGAGGCACGCACCGAGGTCATGGAGCCCGTCGTCACGTCGGACGCGACGACCGCGCCCGTCACCATGCCGCCCAGCATTCCTCCCAGCCACGCGGACGCCGACCAGGGCGCCCCGGCCTCGTCGTCGAATGATGAGAGCGCGGCGGATCCCCTGCTGCCCCAGCCTGCGCCCACGTCCGATGACGCCGCAGCCCTCCCCGATGGACCCGCCGACGAGACCGAGGACAGCGCGCCAGAGGCCACGACGGAGACCGACGCGGAGTCCACGACCGACGACAAGGACACGGACATCGAATCCGCTCCGTCTCCGGCTACCGGTGAAATCGCGGCGAACCTGCCCGTGCGTCGCATGCGCCTGCCGCGTCCCGTCTACATCGCGGACCGCATCCTGAGCGTGCGTCGCCGCCGCGAAGACCTCGTCGACGTCGTCCTCTCGCTCATCGCGATCCTCATCATCTGGACGATCGGCACGGTGGCCAGCGCGACCACACACGGCGTCACCATGGACGTCCTACAGTTCCAGCTCATCCGCAAGATCCTGATCCTGCCCGTCAGCCTGGTCGAGGGCCTCATCATCCTGATCACGCCGATCCTCGTAATCGTCTCCCTCGCCTTGCGCAAGCGCCTCCAGGCGATCATCCAGGCCCTCGTCACCAGCGTCGTTGCGGCGGTCGGCGGATGGATCATTGCCGTCCTGACAGGGCTACTGCCCGCTTACCTCACGGCACCGCTGAGCGTGGACCGCGCGCTCGCCACGCAGGGCTCGCAAACCGGCATCGTGATCGCCATCAACCTGGTCATCGTCACCCTGAGTGCAATGTTCACCTCCGCCGGCGAGGCCCAGTCGATGAAGGCCATCAAGTGGGGGTGGACGGGCCTGTGGATCATTCTCGTGCTGGGTGTTCTGCGCTCCTCGATGACCCTTCCCGTCGCCTTCATCTCCGTCTTCCTAGGCCGCGCTTTCGGCTCGGGATCTCGGTGGATTATGGGCTACGACGACCAGAGGGCAAAGGGCGCCAAACTCGTCGAGGGCCTTCTCAGCATCGGCATCACGCCCTCGCGGATCGTGCGCACCGACCTCGACACGACCGAGGAGCCGCTGGCCACGTGGGCCGTCGCCGAGAACTCGCACGGCCACCTCACCCAGATGCCCGCCGACCTGGGCGACTTGGGCGTCACGGTCACGCGCCGCCCGAACCAGGACCACCACCGCCACTACCAGGCGTGGAGCGACACCGGCCTGGCCTACGAGATCATCGCCATGGATCCAGGCCAGGAGCTAACCGGAACGCTCGTCGAGATGTGGAACAACCTGCGTCTGCGCGGCATCAGCCGATGGGTCTCCCCCTCGCTCAAGGCGCAGGCCGAGCGTTCCTCCTTCACAACGCTGCAGGCGCTACGCGCCGGCGTGTTCACGCAGGAGCCGATCGGCATCGCCGCCTCCGCGGACTCGATCATCATGGTCATGTCCGCGCTGCCGCCGACGACTCCGCTGACAGAGCTCGGCGAGGACGCAACGGACGAGGTCTTGGACCGCGCGTGGGAGCAGCTGCAGTTCGCCCACTCGCGCGGCATTTCGCACCGCGCTCTCACCCCCGAGGCGGTCGTCGTCGATGAGTCGTCGGACGTGTGGCTGCTCGATTGGGATTCGGGCGAGGTCGCCACGACCGAGCTGAATCAGTCGATCGACATCGCACAGATGCTGGTCCTGACCGCCCTCGCGGTGGGGCCGGAGCGCGCGCTCGAGGCGGGCCGCCGCAACGTCGGCGAGGCGACGCTCGTCGCGTGCGCGCCCGTCATCCAGAAGCCCGTCCTTCCCGCACAGATTAATCAGCGCCTGCGCCGTTCCGACCTGCTGGGCGACCTGCGCGCCGCCCTCGTGGGAGACTCCGAGGCCGAGACCGCGCCCACCGCTGACCTGCAGCGATTCCGCCCGCGCACGATCCTCACGGTCGCGATCGCGTTCATCGCCGTGTTCATCGTCCTCGGCTCGCTGAACTTCAGCGACATCGTGACCACGGTCAAGAGCGCGAACCTGTGGTGGATGCTCGCCTCCGCCGTGCTCGCTTGCCTCATTTGGGTCGGTTCCGCGGTCCCGCTTGTTGCCCTGTCGTCCGAGAAGCTGCCCTTCAAGGAGACGTTCATCGCCCAAGTCGCGGCCTCGATCATCACGATTGTGGCGCCCGCCGGCGTGGGTCCCGCTGCCCTCAACCTGCGCTACCTGCGCAAGCGCCGCGTTCCCACCGCCATGGCGGTGACGACGGTGACGCTCATGCAGATCTCTCAGGCTCTCGTCACGATCGTCCTCCTGCTCCTCGTTATGGTCATTGCAGGATCATCACTGTCCGTGTCGGTCCCCTACGGCACGATCCTCGGTGTCGTCGCGCTCGTCATGGTCGCGGTCGGCGTCATCGTCGCGGTGCCGAAGGTGCGCCGCTGGATCTGGTCGAAGATTCAGCCGACCTGGCAGCAGGTCTACCCGCGCCTCCTGTGGATCATCGGTCACCCTCGTCGCCTCGCTGCGGTCCTGGGCGGCAACCTGCTGATGAACATCGGCTACGTGGGTTCGTTCTGGACGGCGCTGCTCGCCATGGGTGGTTCGCTGAACTTCTCCACGGTGTCGCTCACCTACTTGACGGCGAACGCGGCCGGCTCCTTCATCCCCTCGCCGGGCGGTATCGGTACCGTCGAAACGGCGCTGACCTCGGGTCTGACGGTCGCAGGCATCTCTTCGTCGGTCGCCATCGCGACGGCCCTGCTCTACCGTCTCGTCACCTTCTACGGCCGCATCCCGTTTGGCTGGCTGGCCATGAAGTACATGGAGAAGAAGAACCTGATCTAGGGAACGCCCACTGACGGAATCGGTATCCGGCTGCCTCGCCCCGGCGCGGGGCAGCCGGATACCGTCTCAGTGCAGCTGCATATTTCCATCCATGTACACCGCCTGGACGCCGCTCACCGAGCGAATCGTGTCCAGCGACCCGTCAGGCACGCGCAGCGCATAGCCGCGCAGGGCGTTGTGGTACTCACGTTCGACGGCCACGGAGGCACCCGGGAAGGACGCGGCTACGGCCTCGTTGATCGAGGCGAGTGTCGCCTCGCCGTCGGCACTCTCCTCGAGCGCAACGATGACGACGACTGAGGTGTCTCCGTCCTGGGCGCCGGACTGCGCGCCCGGTCCGCTCTGGCCGTTCTTGGAGGTCAGCGCCGTGTCGGGGTCGATCATCGGCGAGGCCGTGGCCCCCGGCGCGGACTGGGCGGAGTCGGCGCGCGTGTTGGACTGCGGCGACGGTGTCGTCGTGGAGCCGGGAGAGCAGCTCGCGACCGCAAGCGCGCACGTGCCCACCCCGGCCAGGAAGACGGCTGGTTTGTTCATGGACTGCTCTCCCCCTACGTTCGACGCAGATACGAGGCGACATCGAGTCGTGTCGCTGCTTCCAACATACCGCAGGCGCGTAACCGGGGTACTCGCAGCCCAACATCAAGCTGCGTGCGCACGTTAACCCGCTATATCGCACGTTAACCCTCGAATCTGAGCGTGGGCAGGGTCGCCCACACTCGTAATAGCGGGTTAACTTGCGAAATAGAGGGCCCAGGTGCGGATTAGCGGACCCACACGCGTATCATCGGGACTGCGTGCGCAACATGGGTTGCGCGCCCGACGACAGCGCGCGATCACCATAAACTCGCATGCAATTCGATTGCACGGCTGCTCATCACCATCCACAAACGTTGCAATTGCGACGATACAGGTCCTTGTCACAAGAATCCCTGAGGGAATTGCATGCGACGGGGCCCGGGAGCGCTCGAAGTGAGTTCCCGGGCCCCAGCCTCGTGAATCAGCGAATCAGTGATTCAGGTGAGACGCGCACATCAGTGCACCCACACCCCATTCGCGTCGAACACGTAGGTGCGTCCGTTGATGACCTGGGTGCCCGTCAGCATGACGCCGGAGGGTGACAGGTAGTACCAGGAGCCGCCCACGTTGAGCCAGCCGGTGGCCATCTGGCCGGAGGCATTCAGGTAGTACCAGCTGCCGTCAGCCTGCACCCAGCCGGTCGCCATCGCGCCGCTGCCCGTGAGGTAGTACCAGGAACCACCGTCGGCGACCCACCCGGTCTTCATGACCTTGGAAGAGGGATCGAGGTAGTACCAGGAGCCGCCGTCACGCACCCAGCCACCCACGAGGGCGCCGGACTCGTTCGCGTAGACCCACTGGCCATCGGCGCGCTTGAGGAAGCCGGTCGCCATGTAGCCGGAGGGACCAAACAGGTAGTCCGCGCCACCAATCGTGTACCAGCCGCCCTTGAGGTAGCTCGTACCGTCGGCGCAGGTGTAGAACCAGCCGGCCGCGTCCTTCGTCCAGTGGCCGCCATTGGTGCTCGCGCACGCGTCGGCGGTGCCGGCATTGTCGGAGGGCAGGTTGAGGGTCGCGGGCTCGGAGTGGTTGAGGCCGTAGTCCCAGGCCAGCAGGTAGGGGTGGGCGATGACGGTGCCGGATCCGCCCTGGTGTGCCCACGCGGCGTCGATGTCCTTGAAGGGAACCTCGACGTGGTACGCGTATGTTCCGTCGGCCCCGACCGTTCCCTCGGCATCCGTGAAGACGTGGCGGTAGAACCACAGACCATCGGCGGGATCGTGCAGGTCGATCGCGGCCAGCGGGGACGCGTCGGCGACATCGAAGGACAGGACCGCATCGGTGCCCTCGCCCTTGTACTCCAGGTTAGAGACGACGGGCGCAGCGGTATCGATGCGGAAGTCGTAGGAGATCGACTGCTCGGCCTGCGAGGGACCGTCGTTGTGCGCGGACAGCGTCAGCTTGTACGCACCGTCCGGCAGGTTCTTGTACGCGTCGGAGCGCAGGTCAAGGGCCGTGGACTCGTGGGCCTGTTCCACCCAGGTCATCTTGCCAGTGCTCGGGCTGATGCCCGACTTCCAGTTCTGGTAGCGCGTGAAGGAGGCAACCTTCTCGCCCGCCGCGTTCTTGTACACGGTGTTGAGCGTGTGGACGCTGCGCAGCGTGCCCGTGCGCGGTCCGAGGATCGTGGGCGCGCCCGAGGCCTCGGAACGGGAGACAACGTAGCGGTCGGCGCGGGGAAGACCCACGAGGTCGGCCGTCTTGATAACCGGGTTGTAGCCCAGGATGTTGCCGCTCACGCCGTTGTAGATGCCCGAGGGCAGCGCGTGGCCCCACCCGTCGGAGGCGAGCTGGTCGAAGATCGCGGGCTTGCCCCAGTCACCGTAGAAGCCCATGTAGGGCACGGTGAGGTCGGGCTGAGACTCGGTCTTCGAGGCGAAGCGCACGAAGCCGTCGAGGAAGGTCCCCGAGGGGGTGTTGGCCGTGGCGAAGGCGGCGAACTCACTGCCCGGCTTCACGTCGACGCCGATGGTGGCCTCGCCGTTCGCGGGGACGGTGACGGTCGCGCCCTCGGCGGCGGCCGACGCGGCGCCCGAGTACGCGATCTCCACGCCCTTGCCTCGCCAATCGGTGGAGCTGCCGGTGAAGTACCCGCCGTCAACATTCTCGGACAGGGCCTGCGAGCTGAGCTCGTACGTGGCCGGGGTGTCGGAGAGGTTGTGGAGGGTGACGGCGAAGTGCCATCCGGTGGTGCCGTCGCCCAGGTCGGCCTTGGGCCGGGACTGCTCGGGTGCGCCGACGACCGTGGGGTACACGGACGAGGTCGTGGCCGCGACCGCGTCAACGAGGCCCGAGCCCTGCTTGCGCGGGGAGTAGAAGGCTCCGGTCGTCTGGGCCACGTCCGCGAGCGGGCGGGCGGTGCCCATGATGAGGTTCTGGACGACGTCAACCTTCTCGCGCGCGCTCATCGAGGCGAAGAGCGGGTCGGACTGGACGCGCTGCAGGACGACGGCACTGACGCCGGCCATCTGCGGGGTCGCCATGGACGTGCCGGACAGGTGGTCGTACTTGCCATCGAGGACCGCCGAGTAGATGCTGCCGCCGGGGGCGCTGACCTCGGGCTTGAGGCGCAGGTCCGGGGTGACGCCCCACGAGGAGAAGTCCGACATCGAGTAGCTCGAGCTCGGGGTGATGGTCTTGCCGTCCACGAGGGTCAGGTGATGATCCGCGGCCGCCAGCATGGCCTGGCCGTTCTCCTGGGAAATGAACGCGGCGGGCACGTCGAGCGTCGTGATGCTCATGAGCATAAGCGAGTCGCCGGCGACGTTGTTGTAGACGAGGATGCCGGCGGGCTTGAGCGCCGCCAAGTTCTCGATCTTCTTCTGGAAGGTCAGCTTGCCGCGCGAGACCAGGGCAAACTTGCCGGCCAGGCCATCGGGGTACTTGGCGGCGAGGGCTGCGGCGTCTTCCTCCGTGGCGTATCCGGCGTCGATGTACTCGTAGGACCCAGCGGCCAGCTCGGCGATTTCGGCGACCTTCTCGCCATTCGCGCCGCGCGCACGCTGGTAGGCGATGTCCTTTCCGGCGGCGGAGAAGGCGTTGTAGGACAGGAGGTTGTCGACCGAGGCGACGGCGAGGACCGACGAGTAGGTGGCGGGCTCGCACTGGGTCGAGGAGTCGGGATCCGAGGCGTAGGGCAGGTTACGACCGGAGGTGTTGCCATACCCGGCCGAATAGTGGTTGCCGGCCGCGGCATTGACCGAAATGCCCTCGTCCTGGAGCTTCTTGAAGACGGAGGCGAACACCGAGTCGGCCTCGTTGTCCATGCCGCCGAGCTGTCCGAGGGACAGGTTCACGACGTCGGGGCGCAGGACCACCATATCGTCGAGGGCGGCGAGCAGCGCCGAATCGGGGATGTCGCCGTCCTCGCTGCGCGAGACCTTCGCGACGATGATCTGAGCTTCGGGGGCCACGCCGATGATCTGGTCGGCGTTGCCGGCGGTGATGCCGGCGACGTGCGTGCCGTGGGAGCCGTAGGGTCCCTTGGCCGGCATCGCGTCGTTGTCGCCGTCCGCGTAGTCGTAGGCGAAGGGGAACTTCTCAGAGACGTACACTCCCTGCTTTCCGTCGCCCAGCTTCGGGGTCAGGGCTGCAACCTTGTCGGCGGTGAGCGAGGGCGTCGAGGCCATGGCACCCGCGAACGCGGGATGGGTCATCTCGACGCCGGTGTCGATGACGGCGACGACCTTGCCCTCGCCCTTTTGGGTGAGCTGGTCGGCGTGCATCATGATCTGGGCGCTGAGGTTGTCAGGGTTCTGGGTCGACAGTCGGGGCGCCTGGGTGCCGCCCTCGGCATCGACCTCGTCGACGTCGCTGACGCGGGTTTCGCGCTCGAGGAATGCGGCCTTGACGCTGCTCACCGCGCGGATCGCGTCGAGGGAGCCGGCGGGCGCGCTAAGCGCGAATCCTTCGAGGGCCTTGTCGTACTCGCGCTCCACCTGGGCGGATGCGCCCGGGAATGCGGCGGCCACGGCCTCGTTGATCGAGGCGAGGGCTGCCGCGCGGTCCGCGCCCTCGTGCAGCTGCACGATGATGCCGACGATCGCGGAGGGGTCCTGCTCGGCGATCGGCGCGACCTGGTCGGGCAAAGAGGTCTGCCCGCTCTTCGAGGTGAGCGCGGTGTCGATGTCACCCACGGGCAGGGACGAGGCCGTGGCGCCCGCATCGGGTCGGGTGTCCGCCGGGGTTGGCGGCGCTGCAAAAGCCGCGGGCCCTGTCAGGGCGAGCGCGCAGGCGCCGGCGAACGCGAGGAACGCCGCTGGTTTCTTCGTTGTCATGTGCGTACTCCAATGTGTCGACGGGCGACCGTGTTGGCAGGCGGAGGGGACTCCGTCGTACCGGCCACCACTGTCAAAATACCGTAAAGAATGCAGGTGACAAACTTTGTTTCACATTGGGAAATGATTGGACAATATTTTACTGTCAGAATCATTCCGGGTCCGAGAACGCTTACATAGCAACGTTCCCGGACCCGGAGAAGAGCACCGTCAGGCGCGGATCAGCTCAGCTCAGCCAATCCATGCCCCACTTGTGTCAAAGACATAGGTGCGTCCGTTGATCACGTGAGTGCCGGTGAACATCGCTCCATCGGGTCCCAGGTAGTACCAGGTACCGTCGAGGTTCAGCCATCCGGTGTGCATCGCGCCCGAATCCTTCAGGTAGTACCAGGAGCCACCATCGTTCACCCATCCGGTCGCCATCGCGCCGGAAGCGGTGAGGTAGTACCAGGAACTACCGTCGGCGACCCATCCGGTCTTCATGACCTTCGTGGTCGGATCCAGGTAGTACCAGTAAAGACCGCCAAACTGCTCGTCAAGCACCCAGCCGCCAACCAGGGCGCCCTCGGAATTTGCGTACACCCACGCACCGTCATCGCGCTTGAGCCAGCCGGTCATCATGTACCCGTCGGAGTCGAAACGGTAGTCCCTGCCACCGATCGTGAACCAGCCGTTCTTGAGGTACTCCTTCCCATTCGCGCACTGATACCACCAGCCAAGCGAGTCCTTCGCCCAGTGGCCGCCGTCAGCCGTGATGCACACGCCCGGGTTATCCGACGGCAGGTCGAGGGTCGCGGGTGCGGAGTGGTTCAGTCCGTAATCCCATGCGAGGACGTAGGGGTGGGCGATGACCTCGCCGGAGCCACCCTGATCGGTCCACCCCTGCGAGATGGCCGACATGGGAACCTCGACGTGGTACGTGTAGGTCCCGTCAGCCCCGACCGTTCCTTCGCTGTCCGTGAAGATGTGGCGGTAGAACCACAGGCCGTCGGCGGGATCGTGCAGGTCGATCGCAGCCAGGGGTGAGGCGTCGGTGACATCAAAGGACACGACCGTGTCAGCACCCTCGCCCTTGTACTCCAGGTTGGAGACGACGGGGGCGGCGGTGTCGATGCGGAACTCGTAGGAGATCGACTGCTCGGTCTGCGAGGGGCCGTCGTTGTGCGCGGACAGCGTCAGCTTGTACACGCCATCGGGCAGATTCCTATACTCGGGTGCGCGCAGATCCAGGACAAGCGGCTCTCGTCCTCGCTCGACCCACATCATCCTTCCAGACGAATCCTCCGCGGACTTCCAGTTCTGGTAGCCCGTGAAGGACACGATCGTCTCTCCTGCGGCGTTCGTATACGCGGCGTTGAGCGTGTGGACGCTACGCAGCGTGCCCGTGCGCGGTTCGAGGACCGTGGGGGCACCCGAGGCATCCGAGCGAGAGATGACGTTCTTGCTCGCGTTGGGCAGGCCGATACGATCAGCGTCCTTGACCAGTGGGTTGTATCCCAGCTGCTGACGCGTGGCACCGTTGTAGACCCAGGAGGCGAGCGTGTGGGCGCCACCCGAAGAGGCAAGGGCGTCGAAGATGGGGGCCTTGCCCCAGTTGCCGTAGAAGCCCAGGTAGGGCACAGTCAGGTCGGGCTGGGACGCAGTCTTCGAGGCGAAGCGCACGAAGCCGTCGAGGAACGTGCCGTTGGGCGTGTTCTGCGCGACGGAGGCATCGAAGTCGGCGCCGGGCTTGACGTCCACGCCCACCGTGGCCTCACCATTCGCGGGAACGGTGACGGTCGCACCCTCACCGGTACCGCTCACGGCAGCGCCGGAGTACGCGATGTCCACGCCCTTGCCTCGCCAATCGGCGGAGCTACCGGTGAAGAACCCGCCGTCAACGATCTCGGAGAGGGCCTGCGAGCTCAGCTCGTAGGTGGCCTCGGCGCCGGACAGGTTGTGGAGCGTGACATCGAAGTGCCAGCCCTTCGTACCATCCCCCAGGTCCGCCTTGGGACGGGAGCGCTCCGGGGCGCCGACCACGGTCGGGTACACGGACGAGGTTGTGGCCGCCAGGACATTCGTCAGGCCCGATCCCTGCTTGCGCGGTGAGTACGGGGCGCCAGTGTCCTGGAGCGGGTCGACGACGGGGGTCGCCGTGCCCATGATGAGGTTCTGGACGACATCGATCTTCTCGCGGGCGCTCATGGACGCGAACAGAGGATCGCTCTCGACGCGCTGCAGGACGACGGCGCTCACACCCGCCATCTGCGGGGTCGCCATCGAGGTGCCGGACATGAACTCGTAGGTGCCGCCGGGCACAGCCGAGTAGATGTTGCCTCCGGGGGCGCTGACCTCGGGCTTGAGGCGCAGGTCCGGGGTGACGCCCAACGAGGAGAAGCTCGACATGGAGTACTTCTTGCTCGGGGGCACGACCTTGCCGGGGGCGACACTCAGGTGGTGGTCGGCGGCGGCCAGCATGGCCTCACCGTCAGCCTGCGAGATGAACGCGGCGGGCACGCCGTCCGTCGCCAGGCTCATGACCACGAGCGAGTCACCGGGCACGTTGTTGTAGACGATGAAGCCGGCGGGCTTGGAGCCGGCGATGTTGTTGAACTTGTCCTGGAAGGTGAGAGTACCGCGCTTGACCAGCACGATCTTACCCGCGAGGCCCTCGGGGTACTTGGCCTTCAGGGCCGCTCCATCCTCAGGTGAACCGATGCCCCCGTCGACGTACTCGAAGGGACCGCCGGTCAGCTCGGACAGGTCGGGCATCTTCTGGCCGTCAGCGCCGCCGGCGCGCTGGTAGGCGATATCGCGGTCGCCGACGGTGAAGGCGCTGTGCGACAGCGAGTTGTCGACCGAGGCCACGGACACGACGGACGAGTAGGACGCGGGTTCGCCCAAGATGGAGGAGTCGGGGTCGGAGGCGAAGGGCAGGTTCTTGCCAGACAGGTTGCCGTATCCGGCCGTGTACCCGTTGCCGGCGGATGCGTTCACAGTGATGCCGGCGTCCTGGAGGCTCTTAAACACGGTCGCGTACATGGAGTCGGCCTCGTTATCCATGCCGCCGGACTTTCCGAGGGACAGGTTCACGACGTCGGGGCGCAGGACGACCATGTCGTCAAGGGCAGCGAGCAGCGCCGACTCCGGGATGCCGCCGCTGGTACTGCTGGCGACCTTGGCGACGATGATCTGCGCGTCGGGGGCGATGCCCACGATTTCGCCCGCGTTGCCCGCGGTGATGCCGGCGACGTGCGTGCCGTGCTCTCCGGCTTTGCCGGTCGGCGAGGCGTCCGGGTCGTTATCCGCGTAGTCGTATGCGAAGGGGAACTTTTCCGACACGTAGCTGCCGGTCTTGCCGTCGCCAAGATGTGGGGTCAGGCCCTCAACCTTGTCCTCGGAAAGCCCCGGGGTCCCGTGCAGGGCACCCGCGAACGCAGGGTGCGTCATATCCACGCCCGTGTCGATGATGGCGACGACCTTGCCGTCACCCTTCTGGGTGATCTGGTCGGCGTGCATCATCAGCTGGGCGCTGAGGTTGTCTGGGTTCTGGGTGGAGATGCGCGAGGAGTTCGTCGCGCCCTCTCCGGCGACCTGGTCATCGACACCATCGACATGGGTCTCACGATCGAGGAAAGCGGCCTTGACGCCGCTCGCCGTGCGGATCGCGTCGAGTGAGCCGGCGGGGGCGCTGAGCGCGAAGCCCTGCATGGCCTTGTCGTACTGGCGCTCCACCTGGGCGGAAGAGCCGGGGAATGCCGCGGCCACGGCCGCGTTGATCGAGGCGAGGGAGGCCGCGCGGTCGGCGCCGTCGTCGAGCTGGACGACGATCGTGACGAGCGCGGCAGGGTCGACCTCATCGGTCGTCGGCGCCGAAGCGTCCTGGGTGGTCTGTCCGCTCTTCGAGGTGAGCGCGGTATCGACGTCGCCGACGGGCAGGGACGAGGCCGTGGCGCCCGCGTCGGGTCGGGTGTCCGCCGGGGTTGGCGGGGATGCGAAGGTCGCGGGGCCGGCAACCACCAGAGCGGCGGTGCCAGCCAGCGCGAGGAACGCCGCTGGTTTCTTCGTTGTCATGTGCGTAACTCCAAAATGTGAATGGGGACCTCGAGAGGCACGAAGCGAATGCGTACCTATTGGTCGTTATGTGAGGACAGCGCTGCGACGCATCATTGCACAGCACGTCGAACAGCAGGGCAGTGCGACGCCGAACGAGGCCCGGGCCGGGTGAGACGCCCTCCCGGGCCTCGTCGTCGCTGGGCAAGCACTCAGGTCAGCCGACCCACGCGCCACTCCCGTCAAAGACGTAGGTGCGTCCGTTGATCACGTGAGTGCCGGTGAACATCGCACCATCGGGGCCCAGGTAGTACCAGGTGCCACCAACCTTGACCCAGCCTGTCGCCATCTTGCCCGAGTCGGACAGGTAGTACCAGGAGCCGCCGTCGCGCACCCAGCCAATCGCCATCACGCCGTTGCCGTGCAGGTAGTACCACGAGCCGCCGTCGGCGAGCCACCCGGTCTTCATGATCTTGGTGGCCGGATCCAGGTAGTACCAGTAGGGGCCACCGTACACGCCGTCGAGGACCCACCCGCCGACGGGAACGCCGTCGGAATCCACGTACATCCACTCACCGCTGGGGCGCTTGACGAAACCGGTCATCATGTACCCGGAGGGGCTGAACTGGTAGTCCCTGCCTCCGATCGTGAACCAGCCTCCCGAGAGGTACGCCCTCCCGTCAGCGCACTCGTACCGCCAGGACCTCGGCCCACTGATCCAGTGGCCGCCCGCCGGATCCTTGCACGAGGCCGTCGGGTTGCTGGAGTAGAAGGGCAGGTCGAGGGTCACCGGCTCGGAGTGATTCAGTCCGTAATCCCACGCGAGGACGTAGGGGTGGGCAGCAGGTGCGCCGGAGCCACCCTGATCGTTCCACGCATTGTGGATCTCCATCAGGGAGATCTCCACGTGGTAGCTCCACCTGCCGTCCGGGCCGACGCTGCCCTCATTCTCCGTGAAGACGTGGCGGTAGAACCACAGGCCGTCGGCGGGATCGTGCAGATCGATGGCCGCCAGGGGCGAGTCATCGGTAACGTCGAAGGACACAACCATCTCAGGCCCCTCTCCGCCGTACGTCACTCCTGAGATGACCGGTGCCGTCGTGTCGAGGCGGAACTTGTAGGAGATCGACTGCTCGGCGCTTGACGGCCCGTCGTTGGACGCGGCAATCCGCAGCGTGTACGTGCCGTCGGGCATGTGCGAGAACTTCTCCGCGTTCGCGTCGAAGGCTGTGGACTCGTGGTAGGCCTCGACCCAGGTGTTCTCCTCGGTGCTCGTCTGGTAGAGGGACTTCCAGTTCCGATGGTTGGTCACGGAGAAGACCGACTCCCCGGCCTCGTTCGCGTAGGTACTGGTCAGCGAGTGGACGCTGCGCAGCGTGCCCGTGCGGGGTTCGAGGATCGTCGGCGCACCCGAGGCCGTGGATCGCGAGATCACGTAGCGCTGCGGGTTGGGCTTTCCGCTGCGGTCGGCCGCCTTGACGAGGGGGTTGTAGCCGAGGGAGTCGCCGGTCTTGCCGTTCACGATGGCCGAGGCGCGGGTGTGCGCTCCGCCGTCCGAGGCGAGTGCGTCGAAGATGGGTGCCTTGCCCCAGTCGCCGTAGAAGCCCAGGTAGGGCACGGCGAGGTCGGGCTGTCCATCGGTCTTCGACGCGAAGCGCACGAAACCGTCGAGGAACGTGCCGTTGGGCGTGTTGTCCGCGACGTAGGAGGCGAACTCACTGCCGGGCGCAATGTCGATGCCGACGGTGGCCTCACCGCTCGCGGGGACCGTCACCGTCGCGCCCTCGGCGGACGCGGATGCGGCGCCCGAGTAGGTGATCTCCACGCCCTTGCCTCGCCAATCCGAGGAGTGCTGCGTGAAGAAGCCGCCGTCGACGATCTCGGAGAGGGCCTGCGAGCTCAGCTCGTAGGTGGCCGGAACACCGGAGAGGTTGTGGAGGGTGACGTCGAAGTGCCAGCCCTTCGTGCCGTCCCCCAGGTCCGCCTTGGGCCGGGACTGCTCGGGGGCGCCGACCACGGTCGGGTACACGGACGAGGTCGTGGCCGCCAGTGCGTCGACGAGGCCCGCGCCCTGCTTACGCGGCGAGTAAAGCGCGCCCGTCGTCTGGGCCGCATCGGTGAGCGGATGCGCCGTTCCCATGATGAGGTTCTGGACCACGTCGGCCTTCTGACGAGCACTCATCGAGGCGAACAGCGGGTCGGACTGGACGCGCTGCAGGACGATCGTGCTGACACCGGCCATCTGCGGCGTGGCCATCGACGTGCCCGAGGATTGCTCGTACGCCCCACCCGGAATCGACGAGAAAACCTCGCCACCGGGGGCTGCGATCTCGGGCTTGAGGCGCAGGTCCGGGGACACGCCCCACGCGGAGAACTCCGACGCCTCGTAGATGGTGGACTGCGGCAGGACCTGGCCCTCGGCGATCGTGAGCTTGTGCTCGGGGGCGTCCAGCATGGCCTGGCCGTCGGCCTGAGAGATGAACGCGGCGGGCATGTCCTGCGTCGTCAGATTCATGGCGATGAGGGATCCGACCGACACGTTGTTGTAGACCACGATTCCGGCAGGCTTGAGGTCGTAGAGGTTCTCGACCTTCTTCTGGTAGGTCATGTTGCCGCGAGAGACGAGCGCGATCTTGCCGGCGAGGCCCTCCGGATACTTGGCCTTGAGCGCGGCCGCATCCTCCTCGGAGGCAAACCCGGCGTCGACGTACTCGTAGGTGCCGGCGGGCAGGTCGGAGAAGAAAGCGACCTTCTCACCGTTGAGACCACGCGCGCGCTGATATCCGATGTCCTTCCCATTGACGGTGAAGGCGTTGCGAAGCAGGGCATTTTCGACCGAGGCGACGGCAACCACCGATGAATACGTGGCGGGTTCGTCCATGACCGAGGAGTCGGGGTCCGAGGCGTAGGGCAGGCCCTTGCCGGAGTTGTTTCCGTACCCGGTGGAGAAGGCGTTGCCCGAGGCCGCGTTGACGGTGATGCCCGCTTCCTGCAGCTTCTTGTACACGGTCGCGTACACCGAGTCGGCCTCGTTATCCATGCCGGCCGTCCAGCCGAGCGACAGGTTGATGACGTCGGGATGCAGGACGAGCATGTCGTCAAGGGAGGCGAGCAGCGCCGAGTCCAGCAGCGCATCGTCCTCGCTGCGCGTCACCTTCGCGACGATCACCTGGGCATTCGGAGCGGTGCCGACGATCTTGTCCGCGTTACCAGAGGCGATACCGGCGACGTGCGTCCCGTGGGAACCATACGGACTCTTCGCCGGCGACGCGTCGTTGTCGCCATCCGCGTAGTCGTAGGCGAAGGGGAACTTCTGCGAGACGTAGACGCCGGTCTTGCCCTCACCCAGCTGAGAGGTCATCGCGGCAACCTTCTGCGGGGTGAGCGGGGGCGTTCCCGCGAGTTCTCCCGTGAACGCCGGATGCGTCATGTCGACGCCCGTGTCAATGACGGCGATGACCTTTCCTTCGCCCTTCTGGGCGACCTGGTCGACGTGCATCATGAGATGGGCGCTCAGGTTAGCGGGGTCCTGCCCGCCGGTCTGCGTGGACTCGATGCCGCCCTCGGCATCGGGCGTCGCCACATCACTGACGCGACCCTCACGCTCGAGGAACGCGGCTTGCACGCCCGGGGCACGGCGGATCGCGTCGAGCGCACCGACGGGGGCCTTGAGGGCAAAGCCCGACATGACGTTGTCGTACTCGCGCTCCACCTGGGCCGAGGTGCCGGGGAAGAGGGAGGTCACGGCCTCGTTGATCGAGGCGAGGGAGGCCTCGCGGGATGCGCCATCCTCGAGTTGGACGATGACCCCGACGACGCGCGCCGGGTCCGCTTCGGTGTCGGTCGAGGAGGGCGCAGACTGCCCGCTCTTCGAGGTCAGCGCCGTGTCGATGTCGCCCACGGGCAGGGAGGTCGCTGCGCCATCACGGACGCCGGAAGGGCCCGGGGACACAGGCGAGGCCAGAGTGGCCGGCCCCGTGACCGCGAGCGCACACGCGCCGACGAACGCGAGGAGGGCAGCCGGTTTCTTCGTTGACATAAGCCTTCTCCGATATGTTGGGGGACGGCGTGTCAGTGGCACCCGGCACATCGGTGTACCAGCCGTCTCCCACCAACATACCTCATGTGGCACAGCTGACAATCATCGTGTTACTTACCGAGACATGAAGTGCAGCTGAAATATCTAACACGCCGGGCCCGGGAGCGCGTTGTTGCGTTCCCGGGCCCGGCGTAGTGCCTGGTGGCAGGCGGATGTCAGATCACGGCATCCACACACCCGAGGCATCGAAGGTGTACATGCGGCCGTTGATCATCTGCGTGCCGGTCACCATGGCCCCCGAGGGAGACAGGTAGTACCAGGCGCCACCCAGATTGAGCCAGCCGGTGGCCATCGCACCAGAGCCGTGCAGGTAGTACCAGGAGCCACCATCCTTGACCCAACCGGTGCGCATGGCACCGTCCGAGCCGAGGTAGTACCACGAACCGCCGATCATCTGCCAGCCGGTGAGCATCGCGCCCGAACCGTGCAGGTAGAACCACGTGCCACCCAGGTTGACCCAGCCGGTGGCCATCGCGCCGGAGCCGTGCAGGTAGTACCAGACGCCGTCGACCATCACCCAGCCGGTGCGCATCAGGCCATTGTCTCCCAGGTAGTACCAGGAGCCGCGGACCATCTGCCAGCCGGTGAGCTGAGCACCGGAGGCATCGTGGTAGTACCAGGCACCACCGTCCATGACCCAGCCGGTACGCATGTATCCGCGTCCGTCGAAGCGGTAGGTGTGTCCGTCGATCACCATGGAGGTATTCGTCGGGTAGGTGCCGTCAGCGTTGCGGTACCACCAGCCGACCGAGTCCATCATCCAGGCACCCATCGGAGCGGGCTGAGGATCGGGAGCGGGCTGAGGATCCGGCGCAGGCTGAGGATCAGGCGCAGGCTGAGGATCCGGCGCAGGCTGAGGATCCGGCGCAGGCTGAGGATCCGGCGCAGGCTGAGGATCAGGCGCAGGCTGCGGGTCCGGCGCGGGCTGAGGTTCAGGATCAGGCTGCGGATCGACCCACGGGGCGGGCGCGACAGCATCGTGCTTGATGGAATCGACGATGATGACCGAGGTCGCCGTCGTCTTCGTGCCATCGGGCAGCGTGGCGGTCACAGTCACCTGATCCCAGCCGAGCTCGTTGCTGGCGGTAATCTTGGCGCTCTTACCGTCCTCCGCGACCTTCATGATGACCGGGCCGTCGTAGTCCAGGCTCCACGAGAGGGTGGCATCCTTGAACTTCTTCGACGCGATCGCCTTGAGCGTGAAGGACTGCCCTTCAGCCATGTGAGCGCGGGGAACGTTGAGGACGACCTCACCCTCTTCCTCGTTCACGTCGCTGACGCAGACCTCGACGCTCGCCTTCGCGGGATCGAAGGCCATCGGATCCTGATAGTCGGCGACGGCCCACACGTTCGTGCAGCCCTCCTTGAGGGCGGTCACAAGTCCGGTCTTGTCGTTGACGCGCAGGATGTCTGTATCCTCGGCGCTCCAGTTGATCGCCGTCCGGTTTGCGTTCTTTGGAGATCGCGTGACGTCGATGTGCATCTTCTGGCCAGTGCGCATGTAGAGCTTGCCGTCCTCGACGCCGAAGTCGAGGGAGGTCATGGCGACGGGTTCGATCGCGACGTCGGCACGCTTGGACGGCATGCCGTCGCTGCCCCATGCGACGAGCTTGACGGTCGCAGGCAGGGCGTCGGTGTGGCCGGCCTTGGACCAGGCCGCCTGGATGTCGGAGAACATGATGGTAAACGTGTAGTGGTGCATCCCGTCAGCGGTGACGTTGCCGGGGAAGTCGACGACGCGGCGATAGAAGATCGCATCGGTCGACGGGTCGCGCAGGTCGATGCTCGACAGGCCGGGATTGTCGACGACGGAGAAGGTGACCTGACCGCCAATACCCTCACTGGTGGTGGCGAGGTCGGAGATCACCGGGCCATCCGCGTCGGGCGCGGGGGTTGCTGCCAGGGCGGGAGCGCCGAAGGCGACGCCGGACGCTGCCATCGCGCCGGTCGCCAGGGCCGCTATCCACGCCCTGTGAAATGTGTATGACATGCTCACTCCAATGCTGACTCAGGCGAGCTATACCGCGCGGTTAGGTTATCTGCTCGCAATTCGCACGATACTGCGCAACCAGATACCTAGCAACGCTTTACTGACTTACCATCCAGTAGCTACAAGGCATTACAAGGTGAAATGAGGAGACCCACAACCTTCTTGTCGGCAGGATTTCAACACATTCACTGACCAATGAACATATGTTCCGTGACAAAAGCACACATGTTCACTAATGACCCGCTTAAAAGACTGAAATTCCGGATAATACAGAATTCATTTGACACGGTAAATACCGTAGTGGACTGCAACAAACCGACACATGACAGGCCCGTGACCTTGACTAACAAGTCGCGGCGCGCCGCAGGCGCCCTACTGGCGGTCCGACAGCTCCAGGTTCGCCCGCACGACGATGCCGATACGCTCGACCATCGCCTCGTCCACCCACTCACCATCCAGGGCGGCCAAGCGCGGGTGGATCGGGGCCTCGTCGAAGAGGCGATCGAAGCCAAGGATCGCCCGCCACAGGGGGATCAGCTCCTCGTTGTAGGTGTGGCCGTGGCCGCCGGGGGCGGTGCCCGCGACGGGCAGGTCGGCGAGCACCTGAATGAAGGTGACGAAGCGCGTGAACTCAACGAAGGGAGACACGTCGCGACCCGCCCGCTCGCGCAGCCAATCGGGCTGGGTCCACAGGAGCTTGCGGTTCCACCACACGACCGGATCGGAGGCGTGCTGGGCGTAGACGAAGCGCGGGAAACCCCACGGCCCCAGCTCGCGCCCGTACAGGTCTGTGCGCAGGTCTGATGGCTCATTGACGAAGCGCACGCGCCGACCGTTGTAGACGACGGGGGCGACCTCGGGACTGCCCTTGTGGCGCGCGCTCGTCAGCTCGGCGTGCATCGGCGTGAAGGCGGGGGTGCCCACCCACAGGGCCCCATCCACCTGAGAGAGCGCCTCCTCGACCGAGGAGAAAACCGACTGCGAGGCGAAAGCCCCCAGGGATTCGCCGCAGACAAAGAGCGCGGGTCGGTCGGCCTCATCCATCGTGTCGAGCTCGGCCCGCACCGCTCGGAAGAGCGCGGCCGAGGCCTCCTGCGCCGGCTCGAGGCCGGTCAGCCAGTTGAGGGCCGAGGGCACGTAGGAGTACTGGAGCGAGGCGGTGGCACAGTTGCCGCGCGTCAGGAACTCGAGGGGCTGGACCTGCCACTCGTCGACCCAGCCGGAGCCTGTCGACGCGGCAATAAGGATGACTGCGCGATCGAAGGCGCCAGTACGGCGCAGCTCGGCGACGACCGTCGCAGCGGCCTGCTCGATGCCCGCCCCACCCGTGGGCATACCGGAGTAGACGCGGATCGGCTCCATGGCCTCGCCGCCGCAGACCTGCGCGATGTCGAGGCGCGAGGGGCCACGCCCCAGGAAGACGCGCCCCTGACCGCCGACGGATTCCCACGTGACGGGCGAGGCCGGGGATGCGGAGCGCTCGGGCACGAACGGCTTGTAGATGCCGCGCGCGGTGCGCATGTTCATCTGCTCGGCGCGGTGGCGGAAGAAGCCGATTCCGCCGCGCAGGATCACGTTGGACGTCAGGAAGAAGACGATGGTGGCCAAGATCGAGACGCCCACAACGATCGCCGCCGGGCGCGGCATGTAGCCGCCGAGGGCCCCCACCAGCATGCGTCCCACGCGATTCATGGCGGCCACGATCGCGATGAGGCACCAGGCGATGACGACCGTGCCGGCCGTGCCTAGGAGGTACTCGCCGAAGGTCTCCCCCGGCATGTTCACGAGCCTGGCGGCGACGCGGGCCCGGCGGTAGGACTGGATGACCGCGTAGAGCCACCAGATGGCAAAAAGGGCGGCGATGCAGACGCGGAAGCCGATCTCGACGGGCTCGGATGCGCGAATCGTCAGGCCGGTCATGGCGATGACGCGGGCACCCACGTTCTGGACGATGACGCCCGCGACGTAGCCGCAGGAGACGAGGACGCCCGAGGCGACCGCGTGCCACGCCCACGAGCGCGCCATCAGCGACGGCGCCACGCTCACCGCGTACATGGCGAGGGCAGCGATCACTCCCAGAAACGACACAGCCATGGCCCCATTGTGCCAGGCGTGGCCTGCCCGTTCAGGAGCGGCACGAGGCCCGGACTCCCCCGCCCGCCAGGGGCGGACACGCGTGCAGCCCCTTCGCCTCACCCAGCGGTCACGCACCGCCACGATCGTTCTGTGTCGACCTCCGCAGCGCGATCGGATACCGTGAGCACATCACCACCGACTTCGTCACCATCGAGGCCGGTTCAGACAATGGCGCGACGGACCCACGACACGCCCCCGACAAGCCAGGAATCCCGATGACTGAGAACCATGCCGATGAGCACCATGCCGAAATGATGCGCGGAGTCCTCGCGCTCCTCAACAAGCTGCCCCCCAGGCCGCAGATCACCTTCCGCGGCTACGTCGATCGCACGGTGGATCGCGTGCGGGTCGTCGGCTCGCCGGCGCTCACGTCGACGTCGCACAGCCTCGAGATCGCGACGAACAACCTGGCGCGACCGGAGGTCGCCATCATCGTCGGCGCAAACGGGCGCGATCTCACCCCGGTCCTGGCGGCGGCTCCCGGCTTCAACCTCCAGGAGGTCACCTACCTCCCGAACTCCTACTTCCTCCAGCACGTCGCCCACGAGTACAACGGCGTGACGATCCAGGTCTACGAGGAAATCGTGTTGAACACTCAGTCCGCAGGCTTCACGATCGCCCATCCGCTGCACACCTGGGATCCGGTCCTGGCCGTCCTCGACCCCGCTCTGTGCACCGCACGCCAGCGCCCGCTCACCATACCCGAGGGGTCCTCGGACCGGTTCCTGGAGCCCATTCACTGACGCGCCATGCTCGGCTCACGCACCTCTCACAGGTGGGTGAGCCACACGAGCGTCGCGTACGGGATGGTGACCGTCTCCCCGGGCGCATACCCGAGGTGCTCATAGAGGTACCAGCGCAGGTTCTCCTGCATGCGGGCCCGGCCCGCCTCGGAGGAACGAATGTACGAGGAGCGGGTCGTTCCCAGGGTGAGGATCTCCTCGGGGGTCATCCGGTCCTCCCAGGCGACCTGCGTGAGGGTCATCGGCACGAAGTTGCCACCCGGCGTGGGCGGCTTGTCGGGGCGGTGCACGTCGCCCGAGCGCATGATGCGCGTCAGTCGATGCACCCAGGGGATCGACACGGCCATCTGGTTCCACACGATGGCGAGCACTCCGCCGGGTGCCAGGATCCGGGCGGCCTCGCGGCCCGCACGCTCCGAATCCATCCAGTGCCAGGACTGAGCAAACACGACGATGTCATACACGCCGTTCGGTAACCCCGTCTCTTCCGCGAGGCCGTCGTGCCACGTCACGCCTTCGACGGACGAGGCCTGGGCGCGCATCGCCTCAGAGGGTTCGACCGCGTCGACGAGGAGACCGCGGCGAGCCAGGAGCTCACTCATCTTGCCGGTGCCCGCGCCGATGTCGGCGGCGCGCAGCGGGCCGCCCTGCCCCGTTGCGCGGGCACCCCGGACGCGCCGCGCGGCATCAACCAAAGCGGCCACGGCCTCGTCCGGGTAGGCCGGGCGCACGGAGTCGTAGGCGCCGCCCTCCCCGACGTAGGGATTCACGTCGAGCGAGGCGGACACAGTGTTCGATAACGCCAGGGAATCCCCGGCAGCAGAGCCAGCAACGGCCTCGTTGTCGGGGGCGCTCACAGGAGCGAGCTCCCCAGTCGACACACGTTGTCGACGTAGTGGACGTGCCACGGCTGGCCGCGCCACTCCTCATAGGTGAGCTCGCGAGAGGCCTCGCGAGTACGGTCGTCGTTGCCGTGCAGCATCTCGACCAGGTGCGAGCTGTCGGCGACGAGGACGATCTCGTAGTTGAGGCCGAAGGAGCGCACATCCATGTTGGAGGAGCCGATGATGCAAAGGCTCCCGTCGACGACCATGTACTTGGAGTGCAGCATCCGCGGCTTGCGGTACAGGTGGATACGCACGCCCGCCTTCAGGAGCGGCCCGTAGTAGGAGCGCTGCGCGTGGCCGACCAGGAACTGGTCAAATTGCTCGGAGACGAAGAGCTCGACCTCAACGCCCGACAGCGCCGCGTTCGTCAGCGCGGTCATGAGGGCCTCGTCCGGGATGAAGTAGGGGCTCGTGATCGACACGTGCGTGCGCGCCGAGGAGATCATGTGGACGAAGGCGCGCAGGTTCGGCTCGCCCTTGAACGCGGGGCCGGACGGGATGATCTGCATTGCCGAGGCCTGCTCCCCCTCACGCTCTTCCGCAACCTCCGCCGCGGGCGGGGTGAGGACGTCGGGGGTGAGAACCTGCTTGCACGCGTAGTACCAGTCCACGGCGAAGACCGCCTGGATCTGGGCGACGATGGGCCCGGTGACGGACACGCTCGTGTCGTCGTAGAGCATGCCGGCCTTCGCGTACGACGGAGTGTCGTAGTCGGGGGCCACGAGGTTGTGGGAGCCGATGTAGGCCTCGCGCCCATCGACGACCAGGATCTTGCGGTGGTTGCGCAGATCCGGGCGGCGGATCTGACCGCGCAGGGGCGCGAAGGGCAGCATCTCGTGCCATTCGATGCCCATGGCGTTCAGGCGGCGGCGGAAGTCCCTGTGGCCCGGGATCGTGCGCATGCCGTGGTGGTCGACGAGCAGGCGGACGGTGACGCCGCGGGCGACCGCGCGCTCGAGGGCCTCGTAGAAGGGTGCCGTGTACTCGTCCCAGGACGTCTGGTAGTACAGGGCGTTCACGTGGTGGGTCGCCGCGTCGATACTGGCGGCCATGGCCCTAAAGGTCTCGGCCGTGTCGTTGTAGAGGCGACCGACCCGACCCGCCGAAGCCGGGAAGCCGCTCAGGTTGCCCGCCAGACGCATGATCGAGGCCGTGTCATCGTCGGAGCCAAAAGGCAGGCCATCGGGTCCCGTGGGCACCTCGTAGGAATCGGGTTCGGACGCGGTCGAGCCTGCCACGATGTTATCGACGAGTTCGCGCGCCTCCGGGTCGTCGTCGAGGCGTCGGCCCATCGCCCACCAGGACCCAAAAATGAAGTAGAGCGGCACACCCAGCATCGGCCACAGGAAGATCAGCAGCAGCCACGCGGTCGACGTGGACGCACGCCGGTGCTTGGGCACGACACCCAGCGCGACGACGCGGATGACGAAATCGATGGCCCCGACAAAGAGCCATCCCCACAGCGGCGGTTCAGGGGGTGGCGGCAGCATGCGCCTATTTTACCGGCCGTCCGAGGTCCTGGTCGGCCCATCGCTGCCAATGCGGCGCGTAGGTCTGCCCGTCGCGTGCGAGCGCCCGGTGTCGGCGCTCCTCCTCGCCGGGGTCGGCGATCCACACGGCCAGGTCGGCCTCGGCCTCGATGGCGCCGCAGCCCTCGATGATGGTCGGGACGAGGGGGACGCGAGTCGTCGCCCCGGTTGTGCCGTGCTCCCAATCCCAGGCCTCGTAGGAGGAGGCACGTCCTCCCCGCAGGTCCGCGGCGATTCGCCGCGCGATGTCGGCTCCAGCCTCGAGGCCGTCCCAGCCGGGATACCAGTCGTCGAGGTGCAGCACCTGCCAGCCGTTCACGAGCCGATCGAGCGCGGCGGCCAGCGTGGACTTCCCGGAGCCGGAGTAGCCGTCGATCGTGACGACCGGGACGGTGCGCTGTGCTCGCGCGGGTTCATCGTGGGACGAGGCCGGAGCCCGCTCCCCCGCCAGGGCACTCAGGCGGGGGGCGAGCTCGCGGGCGGCCTCATCGGGGGTCATCGTGACGGGAACGGTGACCCGCAGGCCCGCTCCCCCGCTCGCGTCTTCCCAGGTCAGGCCTCTCATCGGCCCACCAGGGCAAAGGTTCCCGCCCAGATGCTCGCGGCCAGCGCGATCGCGGGCAGGGCGATGGCGACAACCATGAGAACGGCGTCGGCGGCGCGCAGGCGCGACACGCGCGCCCACGTTCGCTTGCCTGCCGCGCCAAAGCCCCTGGCCTCCATGGTGGTGGCCAGCTTGCCGGAGCGACGCAGCGCGAAGACCAGCAGCGAGAAGGAACCACGCAGGAAGGAACGAATGCGCGAGGCGTCGCCCACGCCTCGGGCGCGCCGTGCCCTCTCGAGGGCCTTCCAGTCGGCCGCCATCAGCGACGTCATGCGCGCGCCCGCGAGCGCCGCCAGCACGGGACGGGCAGGCAGGTGCAGGATCTGCGCGAGGCCGTCGCCCATGTCGGTCGGATCGATGCGGTCGAGCAGAGCAATCGCAGGCAGGACGATCGCGCACATGCGCAGGCCAATGCCCAGCGCCAGCCACATCGAGTGGTCCGAGATCGCTGCCGGCCCGAACTGCCAGTACACAGTTCCGCCCGGTGAGGCGTAGAGCAGCATCGACAGCGCGCCGAGCGGCGCGGCCAGCAGCAGCGGCGTCGCCTTCAGGAAGAAGCTGCGCGCCGACACGCCCGACAGGGGCATGAGTGCGAGCTCGAGGGCGAGTGCCACGCCCGCGCTCACCGGGTCGATCGTGATCAGCAGCGGGGTCGTTGCGACCAGGAGGGCGAGCACGCGGGCGACGGGATTCGTGTGGGCGAGGAGGCCTCGGGCGCCGGGCTTCGCGCCGCGATCGTGAGCGTTCCCGGTGGGGGTGGCTTTGGCCTCGTCCGTGGGATCGGCAGGGGTCGCGCCGCGTGTCCCGACCTGCCCGAGGTCGACGACGCGCTGGCCCATCGCGGCCACGAACGCGGGGTCGTGCGTGATCGACACCAGGGTGACGCCGCGATCGAGGGCGGCGCGCAGGAGGCGCACGAGGCCGAGCCACGTGCCGCGGTCCTGGCCGAAAGTCGGCTCGTCGAGGATGAGCAGCTCAGGGGCGCTGATGAGCGCGGTCGCCACCGACAGGCGACGCTTCTCGCCGCCCGACAGGGTCATGGGGTTGGCGCGCGCGAGTTTGGTCAGGCCCAAGGCCTCGAGGTGTTCGTCGACGAGGGGAGCAATCTCCTCGTCGGTCATGCCGGCGGCGCGCGGGCCGATTGCGAGTTCCTCGGCGACGGTCGCGGCCAGGAACTGGTATTCGGGTTCCTGGAAGACCATGGACATGCGGCCCAGGAGTTGCTTGCTGCTCCACTCGTGCGGGTCGCCAGCCGTGCCGTCGGAGGTCTCAACCTCAACGGCGCCCTCCAGGGGCGGCAGGAGGCCCGCGAGGGTGAGCGCAAAGGTCGATTTTCCGGCGCCGTTAGCGCCAACGATGCAGGTGGAGACGCCACGCTCGATAGTCAGGTCGATGCCGCTGCGCACGGGGGCGGACGCGTCGTAGCCGATCGTCAGGTCGGCGACGCGGGCGATCGGGGCCGCTTCGGACGAGGCCGGGGGGACCTCGGGGGCGGGGCCGACCTCGGCGGCGACGTCGTCGCCGGGAAGCCAGATGCCGCGCTCACGCAGGGCGTCGCCCTGCTGTGCGAGGACCTCGTCGAGGGGGCCATCGGCGGCGATCGAGCCGTCCGCGACCACGATGACGCGATCCACGAGGGAAGCCCACACGTCGACGCGGTGCTCCACGACGACCACGGTCGCGCCCGTGCGCTCGACGACGGTCTCGACGGCGGCGCGCACCTCGGCGACGCCGCTCGGGTCCAGGTTCGCGGTGGGCTCATCCAGGAGCAGCAGGCCAGGGCCCATCGCGAGGATCGACGCCAGAGCCAGGCGCTGCTTCTGCCCGCCCGACAGCTCCGTCGTCGAATGATCCAGGGGGACGCTCAGGCCCACGGCCTCGAGCGAATTCTCCACGCGAGGCCAAATTTCCTCGCGCGCAACCCCCAAGTTCTCCATGCCGAAGGCCACGTCGTCGCCCACGCGGGCGAGGACCACCTGGGCCTCGGGGTCCTGCATGAGCAGGCCCACGCGGCCCCTAGCCTGCGCTGGGGCAACGCCGTCGACGGTGAGCGTGCCGGTGGCCTCGCCCTCCTCGGCGCCGCCCAGCAGTCCGGCCAAACCGCCCATGAGCGTCGACTTGCCCGACCCGGACGGGCCCAACACCAGCACGCGCTCGCCCGGCGCAATATCGAGATCAACGTCCGACAGCGCGGCGTTCTTACGCCCGGCGTGACGCCATCCCCAGCCGCGCGCGCACACGCGCGCGCCCGTCCCCTCACCCAGCGCAACCGGGGCACCGGAGGAGGAAGCGGGGCGGGAGGAAGCGGAGTGGGCCTCGTCCATGGATCGGGAATCAGACAAGCTCGCGCGCTCCACGGCCGGAGGCGAAGCGATCCAGGGCGCCCGTCTTTGCGAGCGCATTCGTCAGCGCCCACGCGAGGATGCCCGCCAGGACGATACCCGACGCCATGCCGCACACGAGGTAGATCGCGTTGTAGAGCGCGCCCTTCGCGAGGTGACCGGAGAGGAAGAGCTCGAGGACCCACTCGAAGGCGAAGGACACGGCACCCGCAGCGCACACGATCGTCGCGTTGAAGCGGCGGTAGGCGACCAGGGCGAAGACGACCTCCGCACCGAGGCCCTGCGCTAGACCCGAGTAGATGGTCTCGACGGCCCACTGGGAGCCCAGAGCCATCGAGACGGTCGCGGCCATCAGCTCGACGAAGAACGCGGCGCCAGGCTTGCGGATGATGTAGCCGCCGAGCGTTCCGCCCAGCAGCCAGACGCCCGTAACCAGGCCACCGACGCCAGGGCCGATGGTCTTGAGGAACTCGTAGCCGGCACCGCCCACCTGGTTCCACACGACGAAAATGAGGCCGCACGCGACGCCCAGGACGGCGGCGGTGACGATGTCAATGACCCTCCAGCGGAGGGACGGAGCAGTGGATGCCATGCGAAAAAAACTCCCTTCGTGTTGCACGGCGGCCACGAGGGAAGAGCCTTCCTACGCCGGTATGATCCGGATCAGGTTCTACGGTCGGGGGTGGTCCCCTCTCAGCTCGGTTCGAGCTCCCGTGGCACTCTGGTGAGCATAGTCACTAACTATGGGTTCCGCTACTCATGCAGGTGGGGACCGGTGTGCGGACCCTCGCCCGTGCCCCCGTCACCGAGGACTCCGCGCGACGCTCGGCGCAGCAGGAAATGACGGTTCGCGAAGGCCGCGCCCACGATGAACGCGATCCAAATGAGGGAATAGACGAGGCCGGGGCGGGTGTCGTCCCACATCGCCAAGATGACGCCCATGCAGCCCATGAACGCCAGGACGATCCAGGCGCTGATCGCGCCGCCGGGGGCCTTGAAGTGCGATTCCTTGTGCAGGTGGGGGCGCTTACGCAGGTACACCAGGTAGGACACGACGATAACGACCCACACGCCCATGAACAGCGTGGCCGACACGGAGGTCACCAGGGTGAAGGCCTCGGAGATCGAGCCGCCCATCCCCATGATGACGATGCCCGACAGCAGGCACACGCACGACAGGAACAGCGCGTTGAGGGGCACGTGATGCTTGGAGAGGCGAGCAAAGACACCGGGCGCCTGTTCCTGGCGGGCCAGGCCGTAGAGCATGCGCGACGTGGAATAGATGCCCGAGTTCGCACTCGAGGCGGCCGAGGAGAGGACCACCAGGTTGACGATCGTGGCGGCGGCACCGAGGCCGGTCAGCGAGAACATCGTAACGAAGGGCGATTTCTCGGGACTCACCTGATCCCAGGGGGTCACCATCATGATGGCCGCGAGGGCCGCCACGTAGAAGAGCATGATGCG
>CAUTDS010000020.1:0-34333 GCA_963537175.1 uncultured Actinomycetes bacterium | reverse complement strand
TTTGGGCGCTTTGAGCCGCGCATTGGTGCTGCGGGTTTCAAGCGGGAGTGTCAGCCGCCGTGCATTGGTGCTGCGGGTTTCAAACGAGAGCATCGCTGACCACGTAGTGGCCCACCAATTACATGCACGGCCGTTTGGGGCCGCCCGGTTGTTCTAGTGGCCCCACGAATCCGGCCGTGTGCGGCCTCATACAGCGAAGATGCTGAATGTCACTCCGATCCAGTGGTTGCTCTCTCCGCCGCCATCCGCTCTCGCGCCGCGACGCAGCCACCCGGCCTCACGTCGCGACGGCGCCAGCCACCCCAGCGATCAGCCGATGATTGGCCGCTCCTCCGGCATGCGGATGACACGGGAGCGCTCGCGCAGGGCGAGGGCTGCGGCCACCGTCATGGAGCCAGTGCGCCCAGCGAACATGAGGAAAATCAGCACGTACTTTGCACCGACGGGCAAGATCGGGGTAATGCCGGTGGACAGGCCCACGGTCGCGAATGCGGAGGCGGTTTCGAACAGGATGATGTCGAGAGAATAGTGCGTCATTGACAGCAGGAGAACGACGGATACGGCCACGAGCGCCAGGCCCAGCAGTGAGACGGCAACCGCCAGTCGGACGGCGCTCGTGGGGATGCGGCGCCCGAAGGTCTCGATGTCGCGGTCGCCTCGCGCCTCAGCGATGACGGCCAAGACGAGAACGGCAAAAGTTGTGACCTTCACGCCGCCCGCCGTGGATGCGGAGCCGCCGCCGATCATCATGAGGATGTCCTGCACGAAGTGGGTCTGGGTCTGCATGGCGCCAACGTCGAGGGCGGACAGGCCGGACGAGCGGGAGTTAACGCCGGCGAGCATGGCGTTGAGGATCTTGGAGGGAGTGTCGATCGCGCCCAGGGTCGCGGGGTTGTTCCACTCGGTGAGCGCGAGGGCGAGCGCCCCCACGAATGCGAGGATCAGGTAGGTCGACAGGGTGAGCTTGGTGTGAAGCCGCCAGCGTCGGGGTGTGCGCAGGTTCTGGGCAACGTCCATGATGACGGGGAAGCCGATGGCTCCCACGGTGGTGCCCAGGATGATGGGGATGAGCATCCACCAGTCGGTGACGTGGGGGGAGAGGCCTTCGGGCAGGATGACGAAGCCCGCGTTGTTGAACACGGAGATCGCCATGAAGACGGCGTCCCACACGGCGCGCACTGGGTCGATGCCCATCGACAGGAAGCGTGGGAGGAACATGGCGGCCAGGAGGGCCTGCATGGTCAGCGAGGTCGCGATGACGGCTTTGAGGAGGCCGGAGATTTGGCCCATGGCGCCGGTCCCGGTTTCCTGCGTGGCGAGCATGCGCTGGGTGAGGCCGAGGTGGCGCGAGACGGCGAATCCGAGGATCGACGCGAGGGTCATGACGCCCAGGCCGCCGACGACGATGCCGGCAGCGATAACGGCCTGCCCGAAGGGGGACCAGTAGGTCGCGGTGTCGACGGTGGTCAGGCCGGTGACGCAGACGGCGGACACGGCGGTGAAGAGAACGTCGACGAAGGGTGCGGGGGTGTCCGAGGAGGAGGAGATTGGCAACATCAGGAGTGCCGTGATGATGCCGATGATGAGTGCGAATGTGCCCAGCGCGAGGCGTGCGGGTGAATAGCGGGCCTGCTTGGACAGCCACGCGCGCACGCGCTGCGCGGTTGTGGTGGGTACCTCGCCGTGCGGGTTCTGGGGGCCTTCGGGGATGCGCCGGACGACGGGGGAGGGCTGTGGGCTCAGCGGTTCCTCAGAGAGTGCGGGGGACGAGGCCCTGGCTCGTCCGCGCATCAGGGAACGGGTGGCGCCGGGGTTGGGGCGTAAGCGAGGTGTCTTCCCTCGCTGCTGACGACCCTTGCGTGCCGGTGCCATCGATGCTCCTTAACGACTCTGCAACAAAAGTGGACAAAGTTGCAGTTTCTATGTGGTTGGGCAGTAGTATATTTCGTGAGGCTACGTAAGCGGTGAACGAATCGGGTTTAGCGCGCCTCGCGAGCATATCTGGGAGTCATTAATGGAACAGCAGTCGGCGCCGCGCTTTATGACTGTCACGGAAGTGGCGGACATCATGCGCGTCTCTAAGATGACTGTGTACCGCTTGATTCACAGTGGCGAAATGCCCGCGATTCGCGTCGGAAAGAGCTTCCGAGTCCCGGAGGCCGCGGTCGCCCAGATGATTCAGGCCGGTATGGCGGATCACTCTGGTGACCAGGCTCGCGTCATTGGCGGGTAGTATAGGCACGATGTGCCCGGCTCGGGCACCCATCATCCATCAGCGGTAGTACCTCTGCCGCACACACTACGAGGGAGGAACCCCATGGGCTCCGTCATCAAGAAGCGCCGCAAGCGCATGGCGAAGAAGAAGCACCGCAAGCTCCTGCGCAAGACGCGTCACCAGCGTCGCAACAAGAAGTGAGCGAGCGGAGGCCCGACCTTTTGGTCGGGCCTCTCGTGTATTCGGGGCCCTATACTTGGGTGTCATGGACCGCACCATTATTCACGTTATGCGCCACGGCGAGGTGGACAATCCCGACGGTGTTTTGTACGGGCGGCTGCCCGGTTTTGGGCTGACGGAGCTGGGGCATGCGATGGCTGCCCGCGCTGCGGAGTATCTGGTGGATTCGGGCGCGGATATTGCTCGCGTGATTTCGTCGCCGCTGCTGCGTGCGCAGTTGACGGCGGCTCCGACAGCGGCCGCGTACGACTTGAGTATCCAGACGGATCCGCGCCTCATCGAGTCGGACAACGTCTTCGAAGGCCTGCCGGTGAATACGAATCGTTCGATGCTGGCGAACCCGAAGTACTACAAGTACTACTGCAATCCGCTGCGTCCCTCGTGGGGTGAGCCCTATCGGGATATCGCGTCACGTATGAGCGCGGCCCTCTCCTCGGCGCTTCGCGAGGCCCGGGGGCGCGAGGCGCTCGTCGTGTCCCACCAGAATCCGATCGTGACGCTGACGCGCTTCGTGAACGGCCAGCCGCTGGCGCACGCGCCGAAGTCGCGCCACTGTGCGCTCGCGTCGATCACGTCGTTCATCTTCTCGGGTGCGACGCTGGTGGGCACCTCCTACGCGGAGCCCGCGGCGGACCTCGTCGCTATGGCAAAGGATATGACGCCGGGGGATTCGCAGGCGGACCTGCGCCGCTGAGCGTACCTGCCGGGCGACCGCGTCGCGCCGCGACAGGGCAGCGCCCGAGGCGTGTGGTGTGAGCGTCGCTCAGTTGGCCTCGTCGCCGGATTCCCCGGCGGGGTCGGTCCCCTCATCCTCGGAGCGCTTACGCTGTTCCTGCGCGCGGCGCTCGTCCTCGCGGCGCTTGCGCTGGATGTCGCGCTCGAGGCGGAACAGGAACTCCGGGTCGTCGTCGGGGGCGGAGGGGCGCTTGGGAGCCTCGGGCGCGCGCGTCTGCCTCTTTTCCGCGCGCGATACCCAGCGCAGGACGAGCCAGGCGATGGGGCCGATGGCGGCGATTGTCGCGGTGAAGAGGATGATCATGAGCCAGATGGGCTTGGCGATCTTTCCTGGCATCTCGTCTTCGGGCGTGCGGTGCCAGTCGGCGGCAGCGTAGATGGTGACTGCGAGCATTGCGACGACGAAGACGATCCTGGCCATGCCCCTAGCATAGGGGCGTGGGCCGTCTCACGCTGGCGCGTTCACTCCGGGAGCAATCGGAGGAGCCGCGCGGCTTCTATGCGCGCGTGACGCGGGGGAGCGTCGCATACGAGGGGGCGGCTCCGGGCGCGAGGACCGCCGTCGACCCGGCTCGCATGCCGTTGGCCACGGCCTCGGCGAAGGGCTTGCCGAGGGCCATAGCGGCGGCCAGTGCGCCCACGCACGCGTCCCCAGCGCCCGTGGTGTCCACGGCCTCGCCGAGGGTGAGGGCGGGGCAGTGCCCGGCCTCGCTGCCCGACGCCCACGCCGCCCCATCCGCTCCCAGGGTGACCATGACGTGCTTGGGGCCGAGGCCTCGTAGCGCCCGCGCGACGCCGATCGCCTCGGTGGGACTGGCGGGGGCGGGCATGCCGAGCGTCAGGCCCGCCTCTGTTTCGTTGACGACGAGAACGTCGACGCGCGCCATGAATGCGGCGTCGGTGGGGCGCGCGGGAGCCAGGTTGAGCAGGACGCGCGCGCCAAACGAGTGCGCCCACGCGAGGGCTTCGGCGTTGGCCGCCTCGGGGATTTCGGCTTGGAGGATGACGATGTCGGCGGGGGCGGGGAACAACGAGGCCTTGGCGGGCTCGACGGTCGCGGTCGCGTTCGCCCCGGCGTCGAGGATGATCGTGTTCTCGCCCGAGGACGAGACGGTGATGAGCGCGGTCCCGGAGGGGCCGTCGACCTCGCGCAAGTGGGTGACGTCCACGCCGTGAGACGCCAGATCCGCGCGCAGGCGCTGGCCCGAGGGGTCCGTACCGACCGCGCCCACAAAGAAGACGGGGACCCCCGAATGTGCGGCTGCGGCGGCCTGGTTCGCGCCCTTGCCGCCGAGGCCGTAGGTGAGAGAGGTGCCCGAGAGTGTTTCGCCGGGGCTGGGGAAACGGTCGACGGTGACCGAGACGTCCTGGTTGATGGAACCGACAACGATGACGCGAGACATGGTGCTCCTTTGCGAGGGATGATTCATTGTGCCACGTCAGGGGTGCTGCGTTGTGGCTTTGGACACTTACGTGTCGGTATGTGCTCCGCGTCGGTTCTACGCTCTTGAATTAAGTACAGCTTCATTCGAGCACTAGTTTCCTGTAATAGTGCTAAATGTTTGATTTGTGGTGAACTAATCGCCGTGCGCACGCTCCGATTCTTCATCTCATCGCGGGCGGCAGGCCCCACCTGCCGCGTCGCCACCGTCCCCTCACAGGTCATCCGAGGGGCGGCCTCGGCCCCCGCGATCAACGTGCGCACCGTCGCCACGGACGGCGAATACGCGGACGGGCCCGCGCGCGTGCTCCTGCCGCTTCTCGGCATCTACGCTCTCGGGACGGTCTCCCTCCAGGGGTTTAACCTGGTCTACCTGCGCGTCGCCCAGGACATCGGCGCGGGGGACGCCTCCGGCCTGATCACGGCGATCCCCGGCATCGTCCTCGGCGTCGCGTGCTTCCTGTACGGAACCCTCGGCGACTTCATTCCGCTGCGGCGCATCGTCGACGTGGGCGTCGGCCTCATCGTCGCGGGGTCACTGCTCGGCTTCGTCTTCTCCTCGTCGCTGGTCGGCGTAATCGTCGCCCGAGCGCTCCAAACCCTCGGATACCAGGCGGCCGCCTCCGCGTACATGATCCTGGCGACCGCCATCCGCGACCCGAAGAAACGTGGCCTCTACGTCGGCCTCATGTGCGCGGCCTTCCAAGGCGGAACCGCGATCGGCATGCTGTCAGGCGGTATTCTCGCCGACATCAACTGGGCGCTGCTCCTCCTCATCCCCCTGGCCGGCCTCGCATTCCTGCCGATCATGGGGCGTCGCGTCCCCGCGCGCGCCCACGCCGGACGCGTCGACGTCGTGGGCCTCGCGATCTTCTCCTCCCTGGCCCTGCTGCTCACCCTGGTCGCCGCGAACCCGCGCTGGTGGCTCATCGCGGGCCTCATCCTCGGCGGCGTCATCTTCTGGTGCTACATCGGGCGTGCGCGCGCCCCCTTCATCACGCGCTCCTTCTTCACGAACGTGCCGTGGGCGCGCTCGATCAGCCTCATCCTGATCGTCTACTGCATGAACTTCACGGTCGCGCCCCTCATGAACGGCATCGGTGCCGCCAACTACGGGCTTACGCCCGCCCAGGTGTCCGTGCGCCTCCTGCCCGCCTACTGCGTCGCCCTGGCCACCGCCATGACGTCGGGCGCCGTTATGGCTCGCATCGGGCGCGGGCGGACCGTGCGCGCGTGCGTCAGCCTGATCCTGACGGGCACCGCCCTCCTCGCGCTATGTATGAGCATGGGGCCGTGGGTCATCACCGCCGCCATGTGCTTCATCTACGCCGGCTTCGGCGCCCTGTTCACGCCCATCTATGACACCGTGTTCGCGACCGTCGCTCCGGGGCAGAACGGGCGCGCCGTCGCCATGAACGACCTCGCCATGCAGGGAAGCGCCGCAATCGGCATCGGCGTGTTCACGCCGATGCTCGCGTCGGGTGCGTTCCGGGTCATCGCCCTCGTCTGCGTCGTCGCGGCAGCGACCGGCATTGCTGGCGACTGGCTGCACGAATACCTCTACCGCCGCGGGCGCTGACCCGCTCGCTCACCCGCGGCGCGCGAGGTCGCGCTCCACGCCGCCGTGTACGGCGTCAGGAGGGTGCGGGGCTTTGTGTGTCGCATGGGTGTCTTATTCGGGGGGAGTGAGGACCATCCAGTCGGGCCTACGACCGGGGATATCGGCGACTTCCATGGGGTTATCTGTCGAGCCGTCAGATTTCAGTGGTTGTGTCTCGTAGAGGAAGTTCGCGCGCTTGGAATCACGGACGTATACGTTGACGGTGACCCCGTAGGTTGGGTTCGCCGCAATGATCAGTGTTTCATTTTCGTTGTCTTCTGTTGTCTGTTCCCTTGTCTGTACGGTGAATCCGAGGGGTGTCAGCTGGGATTTGACGACGGCTTGCACTTTGCGTACATCGTCCTCAACAAACGAAATCGTAGGGGACACGAGGGTATAGAGTTGCATGTTGTCTACCGGCTGGCTGTAGATATAATCCCAGCTTTGGCGTTCGTTGAAGTTACTCTCGTTGATGAGTTCGTTACGCACCTGGATGAGGGTGGGTTCAATGTCGCGTCCGAAGGCCTCGATTGACTTCATCCGCCCAGCCTTTTGAAGCGCCTCATCCGCCCATGACTGTCTCTCCGGAAGCACGGGGAAAAACGTTGTGCATGCGGTCGTGCACAGTGCCAGGAGGGCGCAGGCGAGGAACGTGAGTGGTCGCGCTCGTCGGTGTGCGGTTGGTTGCTGGGTCATCCCTGTCCTGCGGGTGGGAGGTTGGGGTCGAACCAGTCGGGGATGCGGCCTGGCAGGTCGATCAATTGCTGGGGATCGCTGGTGGAATCGTCTGAGGGATTTTCTTGAGTGTAGTACTGCGTGCCGGTTTGATCACCGCTTTCATCGCCGATGCGGCTCGTTGCAGACACGACAGCGTGGTACTGCTCGTTAGTCCAGGTGAAGCTAACGAGCTTTATGCCATTTGATATCCAGCTTTCCTCGGATACCTCAAAGCCGAGGGGGAGCAGGTGCTTGTTGTAGGTCTCGCGGATATGGTCTGTGTCCACGTCCCAGACAAAGTACAGGCGAGAATGGAGAGAGTAGACGTAGGCGCCCTCTTTCACGTAACGGTCGATAAAGTCTTTGTTTTTGTATGACCTGAACGTATCGGCGGTGACAAGCTCGTTGCGTGCTGCCACGATGGCTGGTTCGATGTCGCGTTGGAACGCTTCGATGGACTTTACCTGGGGGGCAGGTGACGGCATGGGTCCTCCAAAAAACGGTGCGCACGAGGCCGTGCACAGCGCCAGGAGGGCGCAGGCGAGGAACGCGAGTGGTCGCGCTCCCCGGCGTGCGGTTGGTTGTTGTGTCATCCCTGTCCTGCGGGTGGGAGGTTGGGGTCGAACCAGTCGGGGATGCGCCCGGGCTGGTCGATCATCTGCGGCGGGTTACCAGTGGACCCGTCCGAGGGGGTGTCACTGGTGTAGTAGTAGGTGGAGGTTTGCTCGCCCAGTCGTGTCGTTGCTGAGACGACGGCGTGGTAGTCCTTGTTGATCCACAGGTAGTCAACGATCTCGACCCCGTTGGAGGTCCAGCGCTTTTCGGAGAGCTCGAATCCGAGGGGGAGAAGGTGCTGGTTGTAGGTGTCGCGGATATGGTCGGTATCCAGCTCGGTGAAAAAGAACATGCGTGAATGGAACGCGTAGAGGGTGCTGTTATTTCGCGTGTAATGGTGGATTGAGTAGCCGTTCTTGTACGCCATGAAGTTCTCGGCGGTGACGAGCTCATTGCGTGCGGCGATGATGGTGGGCTCGAGGTCGCGCTGGAAGGCTTCAACAGTTTTGACCTTGGGGGGAAAGGGGTTCATGAAACCTCCACAGTAGAGTGTGATTGCGCTGACGGTAAATAAGACGACTGAGAAAATCGAGAGAATGAGGGGGAGCGCCTTTTTCATACGTTTGGCTTACCTCCGATGACGCTTCCGATGTCTCGGTTGGCTTGCGTCTCCTCTGCAAAGTACCCGCTGTGCTGAGCGAAAGGGCTGGGGACGGGAATCGGGATCACGCCAATTGGTAGGAGGCCCCATTTAGTAGGACCGACGTCGCCCGACAGATGCTTATAGCCGTCCATGGTGTCCGGATTCTTGCCGAACCAGGGGTCTGGTCCGAGCCCTTGGACCATGTCGTTCTCGTAGGGAGCAGCACTCACGTATGTGTGTCCTTCGGGGACGTGGAATTCGCTCACATCCTGAACGCCCGAGCCGGGCGAACCAAATTGCACCAGGTCGTCGATGACTCCATCGTTTACTAGTGTTGCGGCGATACCGGCCGTGGTCGAGCCGTACGAGTGACCCGCAACGGTGATGTGGGCGTCACCGGCCCCATGCTCGCGCGCCGCATCAATGCCGTTCAGGAAACTGGCGAGCTTCGGTGCGCCGTTGTTAGCCATGATGGTGTTTGAAGCCTCGACAGCGCCGGGAGGGGCGTCGTAGCCGAAGAACTCAACCATTGCGACCTTATCATTGGGGCCGGCTGCCTTTTCGGCCGCTTCACGCATGGTTGTCGCATGCCCGTCATATTCGCCGAGGGACCCTGCAACACTCGTTGTCATGCCGGGAACGATGACGCCGATGTGATCGGCATCGTCCGGATTATTCTGCGAGACGGCCGCGAGGATGTTCGGTCCGGAGGCATCCAGCTGCATCAGGTAGCGGGGGACCGGAGGATTCTCCGTGTTCTCTCTGTTCAGAGTTTCCTCGATCTGTTCGAGGGCTGTCACGCGGTTCTTCAGGCGATCTCGTTCAGAGCGCAGAGCTGGCTCGATATACGGTCCATTGTCATCGTAGAACTTTTGAAGGTCGGCCTCGGCCTGTTTCTTAAGACGAGGCAGCATGATCCGGTTCGCCTGGTTGCGCGACGTGTAGTCGACGCCGTCAAGATTGCCGATGACGTCGGGGTGCTCGTGGATCATCCACTGCTTGTCCTCGTCGGACAGGGAGCTCCACCAGGATGCGACTTCCTGCGGGGAGGCGTCGGCTGGGGGCAACGTGGGGCGACTCTTGATCGTTGTGGAGTAGTGCACGTTGTTGTCGAAGGTACCTGCCTCGAGGGCCGCGAGCTTCTGTGAGAGAGACTCGACGAGCTCCTGGGCCTGCTTGAGGGCCAAATTGACTCGGTCTTGCGCGGTTTTGACCGCCCCCGTGATCTCGAAGATGTTCTTTCCGGCCTTGCGGAGACTCTCCACCTGGGTGGAATCCATCGACACGTTCCCGCTCGCGTCAATAGACATGCCCCACGTGTTGGCCAGCTGGAGTGCGTCGTCGATATTCGCGCGAAGCTTGTCGATCCCATTTGCGCCCGCGCTGCAGATCTCAGCCGTGCTGATGAGATGATTCACCTGCCGTTCGATCGAGGAGATTTGCTGACGGAGGGAGCTGCGAGCAGCCTGGACGGTGTGTCCGCTCCCCGACAGGCTCTCAAGGTCTGCAGCAAGGCTGTCGCCTTCGGTCTGGAGCTTGCGCTGCTTGTTTTCGCACTCAACTGCGTACGTCTGCAGCGGCGCTGCTTCCCATTGCAGAATATCCGACCAGTTCACGGCTTCATCACCGAACCCGGGGCGACCGTGCCCATCGGGGCATGCGCGCCGGGCGTGTAGGAATCATTGCTCATCGGGGCCTCCGCTTCGACGGTGAACAGTGCTGTAGATCATCCTATCTGACAGGTGGTCGTTTTTCGCCACTCGGGGAGGACTTGTGAGCGCGAAGCCGCCCCAGCCTCGTTCCTAGGACAGGACCAGCGCGAGTGCGGCCAGGAGCGCCCACGCCAGGGTGAAGAACCCCGTGTTGCGCAGCACCGTGATGAGCTCGCGGCCCGAGGCTCCGGTGAGGACCGGCATGCTCACTCCAGCCGCCCATGCTCCCGCGCCGACGCCCAGCGCACCAGTCGCGAAGGGGTGCAGCCCCACCGCGACGCCCAGCACGACGATCAGCGCGACCGGAAGCCACGCGCACGCCGCAAACACCCAGCGCGACGGGCGATTGCCCAGGCGTACGGCCGCCGTCATCTTGCCCGATTCGCGGTCCGTCGGAATATCTCGAATGTTATTGGCCATCAGCAGCGCCACCGACAGCAGGCCCAGCGCCGACGCGCTCATCCACAGCCACCACGGAGCCGACTGCACCTGCGTCCACGTCGTGCCCACGCACGCCAGCAGGCCGAAGAACACGAACACCATCAGCTCGGACAGGCCGATGCCCATGTACGCGTAGGGGTGCTTGCCGCCCGTGTAGAACCAGGCGGCCACGACCGCCGCGGCGCCCGCAGCGATCAGCCACCACGTGCCAGAAATCGCAACCAGCGCGAGGCCCGCCACGCCGGCCACCGCGAACGAACCGAGCGCGGCCGCCAGGACCGTCTTCGGCTTGGCGAGGCCGCCGCCCGTCAGGCGCGCGGGCCCCTTGCGGTTGTCATCCGTGCCGCGAATGCCATCCGAATAGTCGTTCGCGTAATTGACCCCCACCTGCAACGCCAGCGCCACCAGCAGCGCCAGGGCAGCGCGCACCGAGCTGAAGCCTCCCAGGTAGTGCGCGGCGGCAGAACCCACGATCACGGGTGCGGCGGCGGCAGGGAGGGTGCGCAGGCGTGCGCCTTCAATCCAGTTCGAAACGGAAGCCATGCCCACCAGTGTAGTTGGAGCGGGCGCGGGTCCGGGCAGCGGGTTAGCGCACCCACTCCCGCTCGGTGCCCGAGGCCTCGGCCGCGGCCTGCGCGGCGGCGGCGCGGTCGATCTTGTCGAAGCCCAGGTAGGGGAGGGCCTCCACAGCCACAACCCGGCGGGGAGCCTGCGCGCGCCCGATGTGTGCCGCCGCGTGCTCGCGGATCGCCGAGCCGAGCTCAGCCATCTCCAGCGAATCCGACGGCATCTGATCCACAACCACAAGCGCGGTCACCACGTGGCCCCACTTCTCGTCCGGAGTTCCCAGAATCCACGCGTCCGAAACGCCCTCGAAGGATCGCACCGCGCGGCGCACCGGACCCGGTGCGATCGACAGGCCACCCGAGACGATCACGTCATCCGCGCGGCCGCGCACATCCACCGTCCCCGAAGCCCGGATAATGCCCAGGTCCCCGGTGAGCAGCCAACGGTGGCCGCCCTCGTCGAAGAAGGGGCTCTCCGCGTCCAGGTAGCGCGTCATGAGCGTCGGGCCGTGGATCGCCAGGCGCGTACGCCCATCCCAATCCACCGCGCGCACCGACGTGCCCGGCAGAGGCTTGCCGTCGTACACGCAGCCGCCCGCCGTCTCCGTCATGCCGTAGGTGAGGTGCACCTTCAGGCCAGCTTCGGTCGCGCGTGCGAGCAGCTGCTGGTTCGTCGCCGCCCCGCCCACGAGGATCGCCGCCAGCGAGCGCATCGGCCCCACGACCTCCTCGCCGGCGTCGAGGCACTGGGCGAGCTGGGTCGGTACGAGCGACAGGTAGCCGGGCATCTCATCCTGCGTGGCACCCTGAATCGCGGGCAGGAGAGCGCGGGGGTCGAAGCCCTCGGACGTGTCGACGATCTGCGGGTTCGTCTCCGCGACCGCCGCGCGCAGCATGATCATCGCGCCCGCGATGTGGTGTGCAGGCAGCGCCAGGATCCAACGGCCCGGGCCATCCAGGGCCAGCTCGGTGGCCTTCGCCGAGGCCATGAGCGCCTCGATCGATAGACCGACGAGGCGGGGGGTGCCCGCGCTCGACCCCGAGGTCGGGACGACCAGGTCAATGCCGTCGAAGAAATTCGGGTCCGCGTTGATCGCCTCGGCGAGGCCGGGGTAGCGATCCTCCGGGAAAGCCTCCTTGGGGGTCACCGCGGAGCCACGCAGTGTTGCCGGAGGCACATCCTCCGGGGCGCGCAGGACGACGACCGTGTGCGGCGCCGGATGATCCGGGTCAGCCTGGCGCTCCTCGTAGAGCTCCACGAGCTTATGAATCGACGCATTCGCCAGAGCAACCGCGCCGATAGCAGTGCCTCCGGGCACAACGAGAAGTCGCGGCGCAGTCATGATGAGCCTCCCAAAGTCGACGGCGAACGCATATACAACCAGGATAAGCTCTTGCGTTCTCGCAGGTGGTGAGGGGCCTCGCGGCAATAATCACGTTTGTCGGTTGAAATGGCCAGATTATGCCTAATTCCTTGTGGCAGATAACGCAGCTGAAAATTCAACGGAATTTCCGCGTGGGCGCGCATGTGGTTATACGATAGGCAACGATGCTTAAAAAACTATCCCTGAAAACCAGATGGGCGATCGGCGTCGTGAGCGCCCTCGTCCTCCTCGTCGTCTGCGCCGGCGTCGTCTACGCCGCCAACTACTCCGGGCGCGCCCTGCCGGGCACGACCGTCGCTGGCACACCCGTCGCGGGCATGACTCGCGACCAGGTGATCGCCGCCGTCAACGAGCGCGCCGACGCCGCGACCGTCACTCTCACCGTCGAAGGCAAGACCACCGAGGCCTCGCTCAACGAAGCGGGCATCACGGTCGAGGCCGACGAGACCGCCGACGCGGCCATGAAGGGCTCCACGTCCCTTCCCGCGTTCGTCAGCGCCCTCTTCTCCGAGCGCGACGTCGAACCCGTCGTCACCGTCAGCGAAGAGTCCATCAAGAAGCTCGCCGCGACCGCGAACTCGACCCTCACCTCGGAAATGAAGGACGCTGCGGTGGTCGTTGTCGAAGACGGTGAATCCTTCACCGTGACCCCCGCGCAGAACGGCAACGGCGTGTCCACCGAGGACGTCGCCTCCGCCGTCAAGCAGGCGGGCGCCACCCTCACCTCCGTCACCCAGGACGTGAGCGTGCGCCAGATGGAACCCTCCATCACCACCGAGAACGCCGAGGCCGTCGCTGAGAAGGCCAACGCCCTCCTGGAGACGAACATCGAAATCTCCGACGGCATCGACACCTTCACCGCCGAGCGCTCCGACAAGGTCAAGTGGGTCGAATTCCTCACCAAGGATGACGGCAGCCTCGAGGACCCGTCCATCAACTCCGTCAAGGTCGCCGACTGGGTCAACGCGCTGGCCGCAAAGACCGATGTCAAGCCCGAGAACCGCGTCGACAACGTCGACTCCTCCGGCAACGTCCTGACCGTCGCCCGCGAAGGCAAGAAGGGCCTCAAGACCAACAACACCGAGCAGATCACCAAGGACGTCGTCGCCGCCATGACCGACGGCAAGGCGTACGAGGGCCTGTTCCACTACGACGACGTTGAGCCCGGCTCCGAAACCAAGCAGGTCGCCGAAGGCACCGAAAACCTGGTCTACCAGGCAGCCGAAGGCGAGAAGTGGGTCGATGTCAACCTCTCCGACAACTCCGTCACCGCCTACGTCGGCGGCAAGGTCGCCGGTGGCCCCTTCTACATGGTTCCCGGCGCCCCCGAGACGCCCACCATCGTCGGCACCTTCCACGTGTACCTCAAGTACGACGTGCAGACCATGCGCGGCGAGAACGCCGACGGCACCAAGTACGAGACCGAAGGCGTCCCGTGGGTCACCTACTTCTCCGGCGGCTACGCGATGCATGGCGCCCCCTGGCGCTCCTCCTTCGGCTGGAGCGGCTACGGCGGCTCCCACGGCTGCGTGAACATGCCCGTCGACGCCGCGAAGTTCATCTACGACTGGACCGACATGGGCGACACGGTGGTCGTGCACTACTGACGCGCCTTGCGCGCCGCTGACGCACATCGTGCGCCGCTGATCGCCACTGAGCATCGAGGGCGGGCCGGAACCGAGGGGTTCCGGCCCGCTTTGTTGCGTCTGTGTTTGTGTCTGTGTTTGTAGCGCCGCTGGTGTTCCGGGCGCCGGAGGGCCCGGCCGCCCGCGAGGCTAGGCAACCTCACTTCGTTCGGTGCCGCGCCTCGAAGCCCGCCCGTGCCCTCCGGTCCCTCCGGCGCCCTCCACACCGGCGGCGCTGCGTTGCTCATGTGTGCTGGGTGCGTCGGCTCGAAGCCCGGCTAGGCCCTGCAGGCCTCGCGGCGGCCTCCAATCGGGTGGGGATGTTGTGTCTATGTGTTGCTCGGCCAGGCCCTGCCGTCGCCTATCGGCGCCGCGCCTCGAAGCCCGCCCGTGCCCTCCGGTCGCTCCGGCGGCCTTCACACCTGTGGGGCCTGGTCGCTGTTTGGAACGTTACTCCTGGCCCCGCCGCCTACGGGCGCCGCAGCTGGGTTCTCCGGACCCCCAATGTGGTCTGGCTTGTCGTGTTGGGATTGTGGGGCTCTCCGCTGTGTGTTGTTACAAACGTCGTCAATCGGAGGTGTTTTTTGTGTGGATTTCTGATCCGTTGTTACAAACGTCGTCAATCCGATGGCTTTTTCGCTGAAAATCAAGGTTTTTGGACGCAGATTGACGACGTTTGTAACATGAGCACTCGTAAGGGGGTTCAAATTGCTCCGGTTTGACGACGTTTGTAACGGATATTGCCCACGGGTGCCGCAGCCTGGCCCCACCACCGCCTACGGGCACCGCAGCCTGGCCCTGTAGGCCTGGTGGCCCGGTGGGGTGAAACCGCGATCGCCTTTGCTCGCTTGTGCCTGTGTGGGGTTGAAACCACTGTCGTCTTTGCTCGCTTGTGTCTGTGTGGGGTTGAAACCGCTGTCGTCTTTGCTCGCTTGTGCGTGTGTGGGATTGAAACCGCCATCACCTTTGCTCGCACTTCCTAACAGTGAAATGAAACCGCCATCACCTTTGCGTGCGAGAAATGGGCGTTTTGGCGCAGATTTCTGGCGCAGAGGTGATGCGGGTTTCATCGGTCCCTTGTTGTGGGTGTGCAGTGGTGTCGTTGGTTTCATCGTCGCCATGTTTCTGCGTCCCGTGCGCGAAACTTATCGCCCTGCATCGCCCACTCCTGCAGCGGTGCGCGAAAAAGTTCGCCCTGCAAGCTCAAAACGGTCGAAAAACGCTGTATTCGGGTGCGCTGGGCGAGTTTTTTCGCGGAGGAGCTGCGGAACGGGATGCGCGGCAACTTATTTCGCGGATCTGCAGGCCCTCATGGTGCACGCGTGGTGCGTCCGCAGTCCTTGTGGGCACCCCTCGTCAGCGAGGAGAAACTTCGCATGCAATTCCCTTCAAGGTATTTCAAGTCATGAACTCTAATCGTTGAAATTCTGCCGTTTATAGCTTGTGGGGGATGCGGGCTCTGAGGGAATTGCATGCGACTTGTGAGGGGCGGGCGGGTTATACCTTGCTCGCTGGCCTCACGAAGGCTTGTGGTCAGCCGTGACGGCTTTTGATTGGCGGCGGCGTTGCCCTCCGCCAGTATACGGTGGGGTCATGCGAGTCAGACGCGGTAGTCTGAACATAACGGCAGCGGGCCGACGACCCGACCTCAACGTATGGCAGGTGCTCCATGTTCTTCTGTAACGATGCGCTGAACCCCGCAGGCAACGGCCTGGGCCCCGACGAGTGGTGGAAGGACGCGGTCGTCTACCAGATCTACCCGCGCTCCTTCAAGGACTCCAACGGCGACGGCTTCGGTGACCTTGAGGGCATCCGCTCCAAGCTCGACTACCTGAAGTCCCTGGGCGTGGACGTCCTGTGGCTGTCGCCGATCTACGCCTCCCCGCAGGCAGACAACGGCTACGACATCGCCGACTACTACGACATCGACCCCATGTTCGGTACGCTGTCGGACTTCGACCGCCTGCTGGAGAGCGTGCACGAGAGGGGCATGCGCCTCGTCATGGACCTGGTCGTCAACCACTCTTCCGACGAGAACCCGTGGTTCGTCGAGTCGCGCTCCTCGCGGGAAAATCCGAAGCGCGACTGGTACATCTGGCGCGATCCGCGGCCCGGGTTCGTGGGCGGCGAGGCCGGGGCTGAGCCCAACAACTGGGAGTCCTTCTTCTCCGGCTCGGCCTGGGCCTGGGACGAGGCCACGGGCCAGTACTACCTGCACCTGTTCCACAAGAAGCAGCCCGACCTGAACTGGGACAATCCCGAGGTGCGCGCCGCCGTCTACGAGATGATGAACTGGTGGCTCGACCGCGGCGTCGACGGCTTCCGCATGGACGTCATCAACCTGATCTCGAAGGAGCCGGGCCTGCCCGACGGCATCGTCTACCCCGGGCGTGCGTGGGGTGAGGGCTTCCCGCACTTCTCCGAAGGCCCGCACCTGCATGAATACCTCGCCGAGATGCGTCGAGAGGTGTTCGATGGACGCAGCGGCACGATGACGGTCGGCGAGTGCCCCGGCGTGCGCCGCGACAACGTCCTACTGTTCACGGACCCGGCCCGGCGCGAGCTTGACATGGTGTTCCAGTTCGACCACGTCGACCTCGGCCTCGAAGCGGGGAAGTTCCACCCGCGCCCGCTGCGTCCCGGCGAGCTCGCCGACTGCCTGAGTGCCTGGCAGGAGGCCCAGGGTGAGGTCGGCTGGAACAGCCTCTACCTGGACAATCACGACCAGCCGCGTGCCGTCAGTCGCTTCGGCGACGAGGCCCACCGATACGAGTCCGCGACGGCCCTGGCCACGGCCCTGCACATGCTGCGCGGCACGCCCTACGTGTACCAGGGCGAGGAACTTGGCATGACCAACGGCGTCTTTGGCGGCATTGAGGACTACCGCGACGTCGAGGCCCTGCGCTACTACAACGAGGCGGTGGAGTCGGGGGAGAGCCCCGAGTCAGTCCTGGCGGGCCTGGCGCTCACCGGCCGTGACAACGCGCGCACCCCCGTCCAGTGGGACGCGGGACCGAACGCAGGATTCACGGAGGGCACCCCGTGGATCGGCGTCACCCCGAACTACACGGAGATTAACGCCGCCTCCCAGGTCGACGACCCGTCTTCCGTGTACGCCTACTACCGCGCGCTCGCGGACATCCGCCACGGCCTGCCCGTCATCGCGGTTGGTGCATACGAGCGCATCGCGACCCCCTCGCCCGCTGTTTTCGCCTACCGGCGCACTCTCGGCGAGGCCGTGGCAACCATCCTCGTCAACCTCTCCTCCCAGCCCGCGCCCCTCGGTGACGCGGCGCGCGGGGTGAACGGGGATCTCCTCCTGGCCAACCGCGACCTGCCCGAGGAGGACCGGGGCGTCCCGACGGTCCTGGAACCGTGGGAGGCACGCGTCTACCTCGCGTAAGTGACGAAGGCCCGGGATCGGAGAGATCCCGGGCCTTTGAGTCACGGAGTGCCCGTGACGGAGCTGTTCTCAGTAGTAGTAGGGGTAATCCTCCCAGCGGGGGGCGCGGTGCTCGAGGAAAGCGTCGCGCCCCTCTTGGGCCTCCGCCGTCATGTAGGCCATGCGGGTGGCCTCGCCCGCGAAGACCTGCTGGCCGGCCAGGCCGTCGTCGGCCAGGTTGAAGGCGAACTTGAGCATGCGGATGGCCTGGGGGGACTTCGTCGCGATGGTCGCGGCCCACTCCAGGGCGGTCTCCTCCAGCTGGGCGTGGGGGACGGCGCGGTTGATGACGCCCCAGCGCTCGGCAGTTTGTGCGTCGTAGCGCTCGGCGAGGAAGAAAATCTCGCGCGCACGCTTGTCTCCGGCCTGGCGGGCCAGGAGTGCCGAGCCGTAGCCCGCGTCAAAAGATCCGACGTTCGCGTCTGTCTGCATGAATGCCGCGTGCTCGATGGAGGCGACCGACAGGTCTGCCACGACGTTGAGGGAGTGGCCACCGCCGGCCGCCCAACCGGGGACGGCCGCGATGACGACCTTCGGCATCGTGCGGATGAGGCGCTGGACCTCGAGGATGTGCAGGCGCCCGGCGCGCGCGGGGTCGATCTGCTCGCGGCGCTGGGCGGTAGCGGCCTCGGGGTCCGCGCCCTCGACCTCGTAACGGTAGCCGTCGCGCCCTCGCACCCTCTGGTCGCCGCCGGAGCAGAACGAGTAGCCGCCGTCGCGCGCTGAGGGGCCGTTGCCCGTCAGGATGACGGCCGCGACCGAGGAGGTCTGGCGTGCGTGGTCGAGCGCGCGGTACAGCTCGTCGACCGTCCCGGGGCGGAAGGCGTTGCGAATGTCGGGACGATCAAAGGCGATGCGCACGACCGGCATGTCGGCGCCCTCGGGGCGGCCGTCGGCCTCGGGGCCTCGCGAGATACCGCGGTGGTAGGTGATGTCGGCGAAGTCGAATCCCTCGACCTCGCGCCAGCGGGTTGGGTCGAAGGTGTCGGACACGAAGGGGAGAGCGCTCATGTGTCGGATTCTAATCGACGAGGCAGTGGCAGGCGTCGGTGCGTTCACGCTCGCGAGGGGCGGCGGAGTTGCCGACGCATCTGGGACGAAGGGCATACGTGGGGGAATGCGGTGCGCAACCTAACCAAACGGAACAAACTCTGCTTGCGGGTAACCGTTCCATTAGCTTTCTTGACACTCGCGGATGTGTCCCGCGAGACGCGCCTACTTGCCACGCGTTCAATCGCCCTCGAGTGTCTGTCACTTTATCGCGCTTACTGCGCAATTGGTTACAAGTTGATGCGCGTAAGATTTGTCGATAGCGCGAGGTTGCGCGATAATATTACCGGTAAGTAAGGAGGGGTCTCGTGAACGCAGCGCAGCAACCGACGCTCATGCGCATTCCGATGCGCACGCTTAGCCGTCAAACGCGTTACGCCCTCGAAGGCGTTGACGACATCCTTGTGTACAAGGTAGCGATGACGACGCGCTTCCGCGGCGTGACTCGCCGCGAGGGGCTCCTCCTGCACGGACACGCCGGCTGGGGAGAGGCCGCGCCCTTCTGGAACTACGACGATCTGGAGTCCTCGCGCTGGCTGGCCGCAGCCCTTGAGTCCGCTCGCCGTTTCCCGCCGGTGCCTCGGCGCAAGTTCGTGCCCGTCAACGTCACGATCCCCGTCATTTCGCCCGAGGAGGCCTATGAGCGCGTGAAGGCCTCGGGAGGGTGTGCGACCGCGAAGATCAAGGTTGCTGAGCCCGGTGTCAGCGTTGGGCGCGACTGTGCGCGCATCGCCGCCGTCGCCGACGCCCTGCGCGAGACCGTGGGTGGGCAGGCGATGATCCGCCTCGACGCCAACGGCGCGTGGGAGGTCGATCAGGCGCGCGAGGCCATCCCCGCAATGGCAGCAGCCGCCGGCGTTGTCCCCATCGAGTATGTGGAGCAGCCCTGCCTGACGGTGGATGAGCTGGCCCAGGTACGCCGATCCGTGGACGTGCCGATCGCCGCCGACGAGTCGATCCGCCGCGCCGAGGACCCCCTGGAGGTAGCCCGCAAGGAGGCCGCCGACGTCGTCATCATCAAGGTTGCGCCCCTCGGAGGCGTGCGCGCTGCCCTGAAGGTCGCTCGTAAGAGCGGCCTTGGTGTGGTCGTGTCCTCCGCCCTCGAGACCTCCGTCGGCCTGTCGGTCGGCGTCGCCGCGGCTGCCGCCGTTCCCGGTGTGCCCCGGGCCGCCGGACTGGCCACCGCCTCGCTGCTGGTGGGCGACGTGACCCAGCCCCTGATTCCCGAGCGTGGCCGCCTGCCTGTGGGCCGCCTCGAGCCGGACCGGGAGCTCATCGACCGCACTCCGGTCGACGGAGACCTTGTCTCCCGCTGGGGTATGCGCCTCGAAGGCATGGCTGAGCATCTGGGGGCCGGGGGCCGGTAGGCTGGGCGTATGCCCTCCGTCGATACCGCCAGCGCTATCCTTGAGTCCCTGGATGCCCTGGGCGTCACGCACGTCCTGTACTGCCCGGGTTCGCGCTCCGCGCCCTTCGCCTACGCCCTTGAAGCGGGCTCTTTCGGCGGCGACGCGCGTGCCGTCCTGGATGAACGCGGCGCGGGTTTTGCGGCCGTCGGCCTGGCCCGTAGCGGGGCCCTGCCCGCCGTCGTCGTCACCTCCGGAACCGCCGTCGCCGAGCTGGCCCCCGCAGTCCTCGAGGCCTCCCACGCGCGCCTACCGCTCCTCCTCCTGACGGCCGATCGTCCCGGCGAGCTGCGAGGCGTCGGTGCCTCCCAGGCGACCGACCAGTCCGGTTTCTTTGGCACGCACGTGCGCGCAAGCGTTGACCTGGAGCCGCAGGAGGCCTCGCCCTCCCTGGTGGGTCACCTCGCCCGCGCGGTCGCCGCGGCCTGCGGGGCGCCCAGTGGCGCGCCTGGCCCCGTGCAGGTCAACGTCGCCTTCCGCGATCCGCTGACCCCCGTCCCTCCCGCTTGTGACTGCGGGGACGAGGCCGGGGCTTCGTTCATCCCTCGTCCGACCCGGGTGCTCGCTGCGCCTGCCGTGCCCGTGCCCTGGGAGGACGTGGTTGGCCCTGCCGCCGCCGGTCTGATTGTTGCGGGCGAGGGGGCCTCGCCCCTCGCTCTCGAGTGGTCGCGCACCTCGGGCTTCCCGCTGCTCGCGGAACCGGCCTCGGGCGCGTGGAAGGGCGGGGGAGTGACCCCCTTCGAGCAGTCCCTCGTGGCTTCGTCGCTGGGGCGTGAGGTCGACGCGGTCGTCGTGACCGGGCGTCCGACGCTGTCCCGCCCGATCCATGCCCTGCTCGCGCGCCCCGACGTGTGTGTCATCGTTGTTGACCCGCACGCCCCGTGGGTGGACATCTCGGGCAACGCCTCGGTCGTCGTCGCCGACCTCGAGCCTGTCCGCTGGCCGGTCCGTGCTGCTCAGGCAGAGTGGGCCGCACGCGTGCGCGACGCTGCTCGCGAGGCGGGCGAGCGCATCGATTCCCTGCTCGCCTCCGGCTCCGGGCGCACGATGCTCGATCTGGCGCGGGCCGTCGCCGCCTCGACGACCGGCCCCCTCGTGCTGGGAGCCTCCAACCCCGTGCGCGCCTTCGACCTCGCCGTCCCCACGCTGGAAGGGCGCGCCGTCCACTCCAACCGCGGCCAGGCCGGCATCGACGGCACCATTGCGACCGCCGTCGGCATCGCCCTGGGGGCCGGATGCGCGGACGAGGCCTCGGCCCCCACGGGCGAGCGCGTCACCGCCGTCATGGGCGACCTCACGGCCTGCCACGACGCCTCCTCCCTCGCCCTGGCGGCGAGCACGGGAGTGAATCTTGACATCGTCGTCGCCGACGATCGGGGAGGCGGAATCTTCGCCACCCTCGAGCACGGGCACGCCACCAGCCCCGAGGCCTACGAGCGGTGGTTCGGCCTCGCTCAGCCGGTGGACTACGAGGCGCTCGCGGCCGCGTACGGCGTGGCCTTCGCGCGAGCCGACAATCCCGCGCAGCTCGCCCGCGTGCTGGAGACCCCGCAGGCCGGCCCGCGCCTCGTCCATGCCCCCGTCGAGCGCGCCGCACACCTGTACCCGGCGCTTCGCGACGTGCTCTCCTGAGGAGGGAGCGCGTTCGCTGTGAGGTTGAACGGTTTACAGGAAACTTCCAGGACACTTTCAGTGGCCCTTTGAGGAAACGACCCATACTGGTGGACAAATAACGAACTGACACCAGAGGAAACCATGACTCAGCCTCATATTCCGGCCCACGACGCCGACTCGTCGCGCGACGCAGACGCGGCCTCGACCCCCAGCTACCCGCAGCGCTCGACGGCTCAGGACTACTCGGCCACCCAGGAGCAACCGGTCGCGCAAGACGCCACGCGCGAGATGCCCTACGCCGCGACGATCCCCGCGCCGCCCGCAGGCGCGGTTCCGCCGGCCTCCGCACCGGCGGCCCCCGCCCCCTCCGCTCAGGAAGCCCCCGCGGCCGGCGGCATGTACTCCGCCCCCTCTGGCGAGCCCTACGGCGGATACGCGGCCCCGGCCTCGCCGGAGACGTACGCGTCGCCCACCGTCGTCGTGACGAAGAAGGGGCCGGGCTGGGTCGCCCTCGTCGGCGCGATGCTCCTGACGATCGTCCTCACCCTCGGCGCCGTGTTCTACGCGCGCCCGGAGATGCTGCGCGCGTCCACTCCCACGAACCTCAACGGGGGAACGGTGGCCACCGTGCCCGCCTCGAATAGCTCGGGGACGGACTGGACGGACGTCGCCGCCGCCGTGTCGCCCGCCGTCGTGACCATTCAGGCGCAGGGCGCATCGTCGGGCGGCACCGGCTCCGGCGTCATTTACGATGCGCAGGGCGACATCGTCACCAACTACCACGTCATCGCGTCCGCCCTCGGCGGTGGACAGATCCAGGTGACCCTCGCCGACGGGCGCCTCTACACCGCCTCGATCGTCGGCCACGACAAGACCACCGACCTGGCCGTCATTCGCCTGGACAACCCGCCCTCGGACCTCACCGTCGCGCGTTTCGCCTCCTCCGCGAACCTCGAGGTCGGTGCCCCCGTCATGGCGATCGGTGCGCCCCTGGGCCTGTCGAACACGGTGACGACCGGCATCGTCTCCGCGCTTAACCGCCCCGTCGAGGTTTCCGTGGACGAGGACTCCTCGTCGCAGGATTCGACCCAGGCGTCCTCGGACCTTGTGGTCACGAACGCGATCCAGATCGACGCGTCGATCAACCCCGGTAACTCGGGCGGCCCGCTCTTCGATGCGAGCGGCGCGGTCATCGGCATTAACTCCTCGATCAAGTCGCTTGCAACCTCGTCCGACGGGCAGGCGGGCTCGATTGGCCTGGGCTTCGCGATCCCCTCCGACCTGGTCGTGTCCATCGCGGACCAGCTCATCGCCTCCGGCAGTGCTTCGCACGGCATGCTCGGCGTGACCGTCAAGGCTGCGACCACGACCGTCGGCTCCGATACCTACGTGGGCGCCGAGGTCCAGGACGTCTCCGCAGGTTCCGGCGCCTCCGCGGCGGGCATCCGCGCCGGCGACGTCATCGTCAAGGTCGAAGGCCAGGAAGTGACCAGCCCCAAGCAGCTGATCGGCTACGTGCGCCGCTACAAGGCGGGCGACACCGTCACCATGACGATCGTGCGCGATGGTGCCACGCAGGACGTGTCCGTGCGGATTCAGTGAGCTGCGTGTGTTGCGTGCGCGCTGCCGGGTGACTCCAGTGCTGTGCGCTGACGAGGCCCGCTGTCCCTTTCAGGGACGGCGGGCCTTCGCGTGTCGACGAGCCGTTCAGACCCCGAGGGCGTCCAGCAGCGGGCGCATCTTCGCTTCGGTCTCGGCCAGCTCAGCGTCCGGGTCGGAGTCCGGCATGATGCCGGCACCAGCGAAAAGGCGCAGGCGCGTGCCCGACGTGAGCCCGCAGCGCAGCGCGATCGCGAATTCGCCGTCCCCGGCAGTGTCCACCCAGCCTACGGGCCCCGAGTAGCGGCCGCGTTCCGTGTCTTCCAGCTCCTCGATGAGGCGCATCGCCGCGTCGCGCGGAGTACCGCACACGGCGGCCGTCGGATGCAGGGCGGCCACCAGGTCGAGCAGATGCGTCAACCCCAGACGCGCGTGAACGTCCGTCGCCAGGTGGACGACGTTGGGCAGCGACAGGAGGAACGGCCCCTGAGTCGTCACCGAGGTACACAGCCGCGTCAGGATCGACGACACGGACTCGGAAGCCAGGTCGTGCTCGCGCAGATCCTTCGCGCTCGACGCGAGCGTCTCGCCCTCGCCGGGCTTGCACGTGCCGGCCAGGACGCGCGAGCTCGCCGTGCCGCCCGAGGCCGCGATCAGCATCTCCGGGGACGCGCCCACCAGCGAATCCACGCAGAAACGCCACGTCGACGGATACAGGTCGCTGAGGCGCTCAAGCAGGAAACGATCGTCGAATCCGTGGGCGCACCGCACCGTCATATCGCGCGCCATGACGGCCTTGTCGGCGGCACCCTCACGCAGGCGCTGCGCCATCGCTCGCACCGAGTCGCGCCACTGGCCACGCGACATCGACCCGTGTCCAAACGTCAGGGATTCCGGCACGCGCGGGGCGGGCCTCGCCTCGGCCATGGCTTCGTCAACAGCCGCCAGCGGATCCGGGGCGTCCCCGATGCCAGCGGTGATCGCCCAGCGGGCCCCGGCCTCGTCGATGAGAGTCAGCGTGGGCACGAAGGCGACCGAGCGGGCGGGGGATCGGAATGCGAAGGACGCGAAAAGAACGGGGGAAGGCGCGCCGTCGGTGGACGAGGCCGGGGCGGCCTCCCACGCGCGGCGCACGTCAGCGATCGCACTCGGGGTCGCGGACTCGACCGTGAGCGCCCGTCCCAGGCCAATCATCTGGCGGCGCTCACCCAGCCAGGCGGCGCCCCCGGAGTCGGGAAGCAGGGACGTCAGTGAGCAAGTAGACCCCGGGTGCTGCGGGGGTAGGACCAACGCCCGAAAGACGAGGCGCGAGCATCCGAAGTCGTTGTGCATGGGTTCCATGGTAGGAGCAGGGGCGGCGGCGCGCTGGAAGACGTGCGAGTATTGACGCATGACTGAATCCCCGCGCGCGGACCTGAACAAGGATCCCGAAGAGATCGCCTCAATGTTTGACTCCCTCGCCTCGCGATACGACGTGATGGATGCGCTGATGACGGGCGGTTTGGACAGGGTGTGGATGACCGCCCTGCGCAAGGCCGTCGCCCCGCACCCCGGCGAACGCATCCTCGACCTGGCGGCCGGCACTGGCGCGTCGTCGGCCGCGCTGGCCAAGGGCGGCGCCGAGGTCGTCGCCTGCGACCTGTCCGAAGGCATGATCGAGGTCGGCCGTGAGCGCCACCCCGAGATCGAGTTCGTGCGTGGCAACGCCATGGACCTGGACTTCGAGGACGGCTCCTTCGACGCGGTCACCATCTCGTGGGGCCTGCGCAACATCCCGGATCCTCAGCTCGCGCTGCGCGAGATGGCGCGCGTCGTGCGCCCGCGTGGCCGCCTCGTGGTCCTGGAGTTCTCCACCCCGCCCTCGCGCGTCTTCCGCGGCATGTACAACGTCTACCAGTCGACCGTCATGCCGGCGATCGCGCGCCTGGCCTCCACGAACGACGGCGCCTACGACTACCTGGTCGAGTCGATTCGCGCGTGGCCGGCCCAGGAGGAGCTCGGCCGCATGATCGCCGCCAACGGCTGGAGCGAGGTCGAGTACCGCAACCTCACCGGCGGCATCGCCTGCATGCACCGCGCGGTCAAGCCGCTGCCGTAATCGCAGACACGACGAGGCCGGGGCCCCTTGAGTGGGGTCCCGGCCTCTCACTGCGTCTCGAAGTTTCTTTTACTTCGTGTGGTAGCGCGGGCTCGTACCGAGGTGTGTCGGGTATGGGTTCGTGGTTGCTCCGAGGACGGATTCGTCCAGGCCGCGGTAGGTGTATGAGTTGTCGAAGACGATCTCAGCCGGTGGGACGACACCGTCGACGTACTGCGCGATCTCTTCGGGGGTTGGGCTGGACCCGCCTCCTTTGTCCGCGAGGGGGTTGACGTCAGGGTACTGACTGGGATCAGTGTTCATCATTGTTGCGGGGCTCGCTACGCCGTAGCCGGTGTACTGATTCCAGCCGCCGTCCGGGTTGACGGTCGTGTGTATCAGTAGTTGCAGCAGCTGGTTCGACGTTGCATCGGGCCACTTCTGGCGAGCCATTGCGAGGAATCCTGCGACGATGGGGGTGGAAATGGATGTCCCAACAGTCTGTGTAATCTGTGCAGTCCCGTAGTCATACGCCTTGATAGGGCCTCCAACGGCCGCCGTAGTGACGGATGACCCCCATGATGAGTAGTCCGCTCGTGCACCGTTGATATCAACTGCGGAAACACCAACTACTCCAGACCAAAATGACAGGCTTCCCTCATCATTTGCGTTAGCTGTATTACCGATGCCGGCAACGACGATTGTCCCCGATGCGGCAGCACGAGCTAAAGCCCATTTCAGAGATGCTGCTCGGTCTTGGGACGAGATAGAAATGCTGACAATGCTTGCACCGTCATTAATCGCATGATTGATTAGTGAAGCGTGCGTGTAAACACTTGTATCTTGACACGACGGATCTGGCACCGAGCTTCCGCTAACAGTCTGATAACTGTACAGAGTAGCTTGAGGAACAACCCCGTAGTCACGCGCGACGAGAATTGAAGCGACCTCAGTCCCGTGACGCCGACTATCGTCGTCAGGTTTGATCTGGCAAGGGCTCTTATCAAGGACCGTGGCACCAGCGAGTTCTGGTCGCGATGTGTCAACTGGCCCATCAATCATTGCAATTGTGACACCTTGACCCGTGTAGCCTTTAGCTCTCGCTTGGTCGAGGTGGTAGTACGCAAAGTAGGGTTGATCGGCCGCGGTAATGGTGTCTGCGGCACGTGCCGGAGCAACGGGAACAGCAACGAGTCCCAAGGCAAAAGCGGACGCAGAGGCAACAGTGAGCGAGACGCGTGAGACCTTGTGCTTGGGGGTCACCATTGGCGGGGATCCCATCCGTCGTCCTCACGTTTCGCGGGTGCCAAATCCTTGTCCGAGCCGTAGGTCTGAGACATGGGATTCACGTAGCCTTCAGGCAGCGCATCGGGATCATCATCCAGATACCTGTAGGCCTGGTACTTGCGGCGTTTTGCTTTCTTATCCTCCTTCGAGCCGCCCGCACCGGCTCCCATACCGCTACCCATGAAAGCTCCCCTGCCGGCACCAGAACCGCCACTCTGAACAGCGGAAGCGCGTGCTGCTCCAGGAGAAGCAGTCGTTCCACTCATGCCATTTCCAGCTGCGCTTCCTGCTCCTGCCTGTGAAGGGGCGGAATAAGTTCCGAGTCCTTTCCCGCTGTATGTTCCAGCAGTCAGAGCAGAAGCTCCAGAACCCCCGAGAGACCCCGTCCCCATACGCGCAGCTCCGCGCAAGCCAAGGGCGCCGGCTCCGAGCGCTCCAATTCCCGCGAGGCGTCCGGCAGAACCACTATCAGTAGCGGGCCCTCCATTGATTCGCCACAGTGGGTGATCGATGTCGGTGGGATTAGCGGGAACATGACCTCCCCACACGACTCCGTTTCGGTGGTGATTTGCATCAACCCTCGTGTGCAGGAGATCCATGTCCATCAGATCCTGCGCGTTTGTAATGGGGCGATCGTAGGAGCCGTCGACATCGGGTGGCAGGTACCGCTTGGATACTTGCTGTGATGCCAGCGCACGGCGTCGAGCAAACTCATCAGTTTCCGGATCTGCATACCCATCCGGATAGAGTGACTTATCGGATCGCAGGGCGGCACGCCCATAGTCATCCGCAGCGCTACGTCCATAGATTCCCGAATCATATGACGAATACTGCACGTACCCACGATTGAGATTTTCTTGTGTTTGCTCAGGAATTGGAAGATGAATGTTCTGATATCCAGCTCCAACCTTCACGCCTGTCTGCGTCAGGGTATTGACGCCTGCGCTGAGTTCATTGAGCCCACCGTTCAGACGTTCAAGGATCTCCGTTGCGGCCGCCTCACGCATGGCGTTCGCCTGCGCTTCCACAGCATCAACATAGGCCGATCCCGCTGACAGAACGGTGTTTGCAACCACTCCGGTCACCGCCCCGGTCACAACACCAATAGCGGGTGTATAGGGCAGCGCAACCTTCGCAGCATCACGCATCGCAGCCGTCTTCGAGTCGATGAGTGTCGGCGACAGACGACGCGCGTCCGCGGCGGCCTGCGCAATAGCCTGACGGGCTGCGACATAACGCGCAATCCCGCCCATGTAGTACGAACGCTTCGCTTCCAGACGTGCGACAGTCTGATCTGCCCAGGCCTTCAGCGCCTCTCCAGTCTTCCCTGTAAATCCCTGGTGTTCCTGGAAATGGCGAACCCGCTCGATTGCCTGATCAAAGCCATCAATGACACGCTTATGATCACTATCCCAGGACTGCAGTTCTGCGTTGAAGTCCGCTTGCGCAGCAAACGTCATGAGCCGGTCATACATCGGTGAAGAAACCATGTGCCGTCCTTTAAATCTCAGAACTCGGGCATTGCGCCGGCAGCCGAAGGAGCATCATCTGGCTGCGCACTTGGGACTGTGGAAGAAGTATCAGTTGATCCAGGGGTTGAAGCGGCGGCGGCTGCGACTGAGGGGTCTGACTGAAGTGCGCGATTGATTGCCTCAAGTACCGCTGCATTGGCTTCCTCGCTACTAACGGCCTCCCGAACAGCATCCGTGAGGTTCGTCTGGAATGTATTGAAGATTGCGCGCTCATCAACAAGCATCTCATCAACAGACGAAAAGAACCGCACTGCGCTATTACGAAAATCCTGCGCGCCTTGCTCATTAGTCCAACGGGTTACTGTTTGCGCACCATTGAGCGAGCTCGCGGCATCATTGGATTTGTTGAGAGCCGTCCCGCCCTCATCCATATCGCCGTTTGTCCGGGCGTGTTTTTCCCTATCGAAGCCATAATCGGCACTCATGCACTGTCTCCTGTTAGCAATCGAAGAACACCATCGGTCAGGATTCATCTTCTGGCCCCAGTGTAGGGCCAGTGCCGACTAGCTCACAACCAGTCGAGGTAGCAAGCACCTAGAGCAATCGAGCAGCTTTGTGCGGCCCCTCGCGTTGGGCGCGGAATGCGCAGCCGTGCCGCTGAGGCGGGGTAGCGCGCGTGCACCCGCGTGCAGGTGGTGCGGCCGCCCCCGCCCCGGCCTCGTTGTTAGTTCTTCGGTGCGCGGCCCGGGGCCAGCTTCCCGAGGCCCAGGTAGCCGGGTAGCGGCTTGTCCATGGCCTCGTTCGCGAAGGCGACCGACGGCCCCTTCGGTAGGGGATTGACGACGCGGATCGCGGCGGTGAGCTTCTGCGCGGAGTTGTTCGACCGGTACTCCGCGGGCAGCGGCAGCCGCGCGGTCACCCTCCCCGTCTGGCCCGGAAGGATCGAGGGCAGGGTGGACTCGATGCTCTGGCTGGCCACGATCTCATTGTTCTCATTGACGAGGACGACCTCGAGCGGCCACGTCGCGTAGAAAGGCGCCGACCCCGTGTTCTTGATGTCGACGGCCACGGCAGCCTTCGCGCCGTGATACGTCGCCGACGTGCGCGTGGCCTGCAGCGTGTAGCCCATGACGGCGCTCGCGGCCTTGGCGCGCGTCAGCTCAGCGCCGGTGTATCCGGTCGCGAAGGCGTGCTGGTTGATGAGCCACGTGGCGTGAGCCTTCTGAATCGACTCGAGGGCCTTGTAATCGCGCCCCGCTTCCATGTTCGGGCAGCGTATCGGCTGCGAGAAGGCGCATTCCTGGAAGGAAGGGTAGAGCTCGCCGCCAATGGGGGAGTGCTGCCAGGTATCCCCCTCGCCCTGCTCCTTGAGTTTGGGGATGAAATGCCAGCTGGTGCCCTCCAGGGTCGCGTAGCCGAGGGAATCATCGAAATACCCCATGCCGTGAGCCTTTGTGGCAGCGGTGGGGTAGCGGTTCTGGACGAAGGTGTCGTCGAAGGCGTCGTCCCAAGCCTCGACGAGGCGTGCGCGGAACTCGTCGGAGGGCATCCAGTTGATGGCCGACGGGTTTTGGTTGTTGACGTAGCCACTGTACGGGTAGGTGTGCTCCTCGCCCCAGAAGCCGTACAGTCCCGCGGTGATGAAGGCGATGCGAGGATCCCCGTCGTACTTATCGCCGAGGGCCGCGACGAAGTGTAGGAGCATCTCCTGAACCTTCGGGTCGTTGTAGTTGGGGGAGAAAGAGATCTTCTTGTTGTCGTAGAAGTCGTAGGTGCGGCTCGTGTCTGTGCCTGCGTCGATCAGGTATTGGGGCATGCCGGTCTTTTTCCCGGGGGTGTCCAGTGCGAAGCGGATGACGGCCTGGTGTCCGCGCGACGCGATCGCGTCCAAGCGCGCGTCAACCTTTGTGAAGTCGTAGGTGTCGCGTCCGGTGACGACGTCCTTCACGGGGAAGGGGGCCCATTCGAGCGTGTAGGGCAGGGCGTTCGCAACCGTGCCGGGTGCGCTCCCGTCCTCGGGCGCCCACGGCATGAAACCCTTCATCGGGTTCGAGACCGGGGCGGGTGCTTCCTTGAGGGTGGTCCACTGGGCGGTGGCGGCCGACGAGGCCGTGGCCGGCAGGGCGGCACACGCCAGTCCTGCGGTCGCCGCGAGAGCGATGGTGATGCGAGTAAATGTTCTCATCGCGAGGTCCTTTCAGTCTGTACTGCGGCTGGGGACAGGTGCGGCGTGGGCGCGTCGCGTGGAGCCTGTGTGTGCGACGGTGCAGTGACGTACGAGCTAGAGCTCCACAGGTGTCAAGTGAATCATGGTCTCGACGAAGCTCGCAAGATTACGGCAAAGTGTGTGAGTAAGTGATTATGTGACAAATGATTAGTCGTAAATTCTGCCTACCTTTACAGTGTTGGGGCTGCGGTCCCAGGGGTGCTGCGGCGGTGTGGCCTGATATGACCGAGGCCGGGACCCTCGGTGGGTCCCGGCCTCGCGTGGCTGGTGCGCTCGAGCGCCGCGTGCGTCTAATTAATCCCGTGACGCTCAATGGCCCATGTGCCGTCGTCCTGCAGTCGCAGGAAGACGACCTCGCGCCCCTTCACGGGCTCCAACGAGTCGTCGGAGTAGTTGCGCAAGTAGTAGACGTTTCCGTACCAGCGCGTCGGGTCAGTGTTCGGCTGCTGCCCATGGTTGTTGCTGCCCGTGATGGTGACGGTCGTGTGGGCGCGGTTGGCCAGGAGCGGTAGGAATTCACCCTGACCGTGCTCCAGGTCGGGCGTCGGCGTGTGGTTGCTCGCCAGTTCTGGCACCTCGTACACGCTCGCCCGGATGTATGCGTACGCGTTGGTCTTGTCGCGCGAGGCGTCCCAGACGTTGCGCGTGATGACGTAGGCCCTGGCGACGGCCTCGGGATCGGTGCGGTCGACCTCGCGTGGGTCGGGGAGGAGGTCGGGCAGCCATTGGACGGATGCGGGGTGCAAGCATGTGCCGAGCGGCGTGGGGGAACCGTCCTCGCACGCAGGCGTGGTCGGTGTTGCTTCGGTCGGTGTCGGGGTGGTTGTGGAGGCTCCAGCTTCTTGGGTTGGGGCCTGGTCCGAGGAGGATTGCGCGGGCGATTGTGCGGACTGTGCCTGGTTATCTGCGTTGGGCTGGCGCGAGCCACAGGCTGTACCCGTGATCGTGAGGGTAAGGACCGCAACTGAAGCGATGCCGATGAGGGTGCGTCGTGGATACCTGCGGGTATGTGTCTGTTCTTCTGAGCCCATGCATGCTCCCCTTCAGTGTGTATGTGTCGAGGTTCGTCGCGCGCGTTCTGTAGTGGCGCCCGTGGGCTGGTAGCGCGGACCTCTGTGTGCTGACCATCGTAGCGGCGCGCTGCGCTCTTTTGGTTGTAGGAGCATCTGGGAGAGGGGTTTGTCGAGACTATTTGTTAAGGGTCTTGCGTAAGTGGGGTGATTGAGCGCATAATGGTTGAGTCAAGGAAGACCTCCCCGCCCAAAAGGAGAACCCATGAACGCGCCATTACGCGTCGGTGTTGTCGGACTTGGGGCCCGATCGTCAATCGCACACCACCTCACCGCCGTTACCCATCCAGCCCTCCTCGTCGGAGGATGCGACCCCAACCCCGCCATGCGGGAGCGCGCCTCGCGCACACTCGGGGAGGGGCAGTGGGTGGCCACGCTCGACGAGCTCCTCGGCCTGTCGATCGACGCCGCCATCGTCACCAGCCCCGACGACACCCACGAGGACATCACCTGCTCCCTGCTCGAGGCCGGGGTCGCGGTCTTCCTCGAAAAGCCGATCGCCATCACGATCGAAGGAGCCGACCGTGTCCTGGAGACCGCCTACCGCACGCGCACGCCCCTGTACGTCGGTCACAACATGCGCCACATGGACGTGGTTCGCACGCTGCGCCGCGTTATCCAGGAGGGCCGCATTGGTGAGGTGAAAGCGATCTGGTGCCGCCACTTCGTCGGCAACGGGGGCGACTACTACTTCAAGGACTGGCACGCGGATCGACGCCGCACGACGGGCCTCCTCCTGCAAAAGGCAGCGCACGACATCGACGTCATGAACTGGCTGTCCGACTCGGTGCCCGCCCGCGTCGTCGCCATGGGAGACCTGATGGTCTACGGCGCGCTCGCGGACCGCAGCGGCCAGAGCGATGGCGCGGTCATGGAGGACTGGTTCTCCTTCGACAACTGGCCGCCCGAGACGCAGACCGGATTGAACCCCGTCATCGACGTCGAAGACCTCTCCATGCTGCTCGCGCGCCAGGAAAACGGTGTCATGATCTCCTACGAACAGTGCCACTTCACCCCGGATTACTGGCGTAACTACACCGTCATCGGCACGCGCGGCCGAGCCGAGAACTTCGGCGACGGCGAAGGTGGGAGCGTTCGCGTGTGGGCGCATCGCAGCGGCTACGAACCCTCCCCAGACCTGGAGATTCCCCTGCGCGGGGACGCGGGTGGCCACGGCGACGCCGACGTGAACACCATGGACGAATTCATCCGTTTCGTTGTCGACGGGGACGAAACGGACACGACGCCCCTCGGTGCGCGCGAGGCGGTCGCCGCCGGCGTGGCCGCCACGGCCTCGCTCAGGGGCGGAAACGTCCCCGTCGATATCCCCCGGGTACGCGCCGAAATTGCCGAGTATTTCAACCGAAACCAGCTGCGGTAGCACCCCGCCATTCCTCATTCATTCCACACACCAGGAGAACAACAATGTCGTGTACCCACGATGAAATCGTCAGCCAGCCCGACCTGTGGCGCCGCACCGCCGAGCTTTCCACGGACCCGCTCCCCGCTAACGGCGAGCACGTCGCCGTCGTTGGATGCGGCACCTCGTGGTTCATCGCCCAGGCCTACACCGTGTACCGCGAGCGGGCGGGCAAGGGGGCGGGAGACGCCTACACCGCCACCGAGTTCCCGTGGGGGCGCACCTTCGATCGGGTCATCTGCCTGTCGCGCTCCGGAACGACGACGGAGATCATCGAGGTCATGAAGCGCCTGCACGAGGAGGGCCGTCCAGCGCTCCTCATCACCGCCGTCGCGGGCGGTCCCGCCTCCGGCTACGCCAGCGAGGAGGTCGTCCTCGACTTCGCCGACGAGACCTCCGTGGTCCAGACCCGTTTCGCGACGAGCGCCCTGCAGTACTTCCTCGGCTCCCTCGGACACGATGTCGAGGCCTCGGCCGCCGATGCTGAGCGCGCGCTGGCGATGGAGATTCCCTCGCGCTGGGTCGATGCGGACCAGATTTCCTTCCTCGGCACGGGATGGACGATCGGACTGGCCGCGGAAGCCGGCCTCAAGCTGCGCGAGGCCTCCCAGTCGTGGACCGAGGTCTACCCCGCGATGGAATACCGCCACGGCCCCATCTCGATCGCCCAGCCCGGACGCCTCACCTGGGTCTTCGGCCCGGTCCCGGACGGCCTCGCCGAGCAGGTCCACGAGACGGGCGCGGAGCTCGTCACCTTCGACGGGTGCCCGATCGCTCACCTGGTCCTCGCCCAGCGCCTGGCCGTCGAACGCGCACTCGCGCGCGGCCTCAACCCCGATATGCCCCGCAACCTCACCCGATCCGTCATCCTGCCGTGAACGCGCTGGGAGTTGGAGTCGACGTCGGCGGAACCACCATCAAGGCGGTTCTCGCCGGCGATGACGGGGTTGTGCGCGAGCGCGTCGATCCGCTCCCGACCCCGCGCACCGGGGCCGAGGACGTCGCCCGGGTGGTCGCATCCATGGCGAAGCCACTCCTCGCCCTCGCGGGACCGGGTGCCGCCCTGGGAGTGTGCGTGCCGGGAATCGTCGACGAGGAACGAGGCATGGGCGTCTTCTCCGCCAACCTCGGCTGGCGGCGCGCGCCCCTGCGCGACCTCATTGCCCACCTGTGCGGGTGCCCCGTCGCCTTCGGGCACGACGTGCGCTCAGGGGCCCTCGCCGAGGCCCGATGGGGTGTGGGCGTGCCCGACTGCCTCTACGTGGCCGTGGGGACGGGGATCGCCTCGGGGCTGGTCCTCGGCGGCCACCTGTCCCCGTCGCGCCCGTGGACCGGTGAGATCGGCCAGGTCGGCGTCGCGCACCCCGCCACCGGGGTGATCGTTCCCCTCGAGTCGGTGTCCTCGGCCTCGGCAATCGCCCGGAGGGCCGCAGACGCCGGGATCGTCCCCGAGGGGGCGGGAGCACGCGACGTGGAAGACGCGGCCGTCATGGGCAGCCAGGAGGCTGTGCGGATCCTCGACGAGGCGATGGGCGCCCTCGGGCACGTCCTCTCCGTCGTCGCCCACCAGGTTGGCTCCATCCCCATCGTCCTGGGCGGCGGGCTGTCGCGCGGCGGCGAGCTCATCTACGGGCCGCTGCGCCGCTCTCTCGCGCTCGGCTCGATCGTCGCGCCCCCGCCCGCGCTGCTGCGCGCTCGCCTCGGGTCCGACTCCCAGGCCCTCGGCGCGGTCGCGCTCTCTTTTTTAATGATACGGCGACCACCGAGATCTACACCGTCTAATTCGTCGGCAGC
>CAUTDS010000019.1:0-34850 GCA_963537175.1 uncultured Actinomycetes bacterium | reverse complement strand
CACCCGGACCTGGCGCCCGTCGCCCAGTTCTACGGCGTCCCCTTCCTCAACATCCCCGTCACGAAGGATACGAAGGCCCAGGCTGAGCGCCAGCTCCTCGACCTGATCGCCTCCGAAAACGTTGAACTCGTCGTCCTGGCGCGCTACATGCAGATCCTCTCCGACGAGGTCTGCCGCGCCATGCAGGGCCGCGTCATCAACATTCACCACTCCTTCCTGCCCTCCTTCAAGGGCGCGCGCCCCTACGCCCAGGCTCACGATCGCGGCGTCAAGCTCATCGGTGCGACCGCCCACTACGTGACCGCCGACCTGGACGAGGGTCCGATCATCGAGCAGGACGTCACCCGCGTCTCCCACGCCGACTCCACGCCCGACATGGTGGCCCTCGGCCAGGACGTGGAGCGTCGCGTCCTCGCCCAGGCCGTCCGCTTCCACGCGGAGCGTCGCGTCCTCATGAATGGCAACCGAACGGTCGTCTTCTCACGCTGACGGCCCCGCAAGAACGTCCAGACGAGGCCTGGGCGCGGATCTGCGCACACGCGGAGCCTGACCGCCCGAACGGCGCGCTGGCCTCGTGACACCGGGCTGGCGTGTCGTGCCCTGTAACAAGATGACGTGCGGCCATCTGGTCATATTTGCGCGATATGACGCCCCTGTGTGGAGCCTCTTGTCACTTGGTGGGGAACGCTGGGACGTGATCTTTCGGTCATTTAGTGAGTAAGTGTCGCATTGACCGCCTGATAAATGGCACACTTGTTACGTGGACGAAACGACTCAGCAACGCACCCCCATCACCGGCTACGTGCCCGGGGGTTTTGACATGTTCCACCAGGGACACCTCAACATCCTGCGCGCCGCGCGTGAGCGCTGCGATCGCCTCGTCGTCGGCGTGACCTCGGACGAGGCCCTCATCCGCATGAAGGGCCGCGCCCCCGTCATCCCGCTCAAGGAACGCTGCGACCTCGTCTCGTCGCTGCGTTTCGTGGACGCGGTCGTCGTCGACCTGGACCAGGACAAGCGCCTCGCGTGGCGTCTCCAGCCTTTCGATGTCCTCTTCAAGGGTGACGACTGGAAGGACACCCCGAAGGGCGCTCAGCTCGAGGCCGAAATGGCCGAGGTCGGCGCGCGCGTCGTCTACCTGCCGTACACGCCGTCGACGTCGTCAACGAAGCTGCGCCGCTTCATCGCGCCCGAGGACTTCTCTGACGAGGCCCCGGCGCAGGAGGCGGAAAAGACGGAAGGGGAGGTGCAGTGAGCCTGCCTGTCGTGCTCGAGCCGGGTTCCTCGTGGGGGACTCGTTTTAGTGCCTACCGCTGTGCGCTCGCTGCCGCGCAGAAGCCGGGCGCGGGCGTTCCCGCCTACATGCGCTGGGTGAACCGCGGCGCTGCGCGCGTCGTGGCCGCGGCGTGCGCGGCTTTCGGCTGGACGCCGAACTTCGTCAGCTTCATCTCCGTGTGCTTCTCGACGCTTGGCCTCATCGTCCTCGTCGCGTGTGAACCCGCGTGGTGGACGGGCCTTATCGTGGGCACGGCTCTCGCGGTCGGCTTCATGTTCGACTCCGCGGACGGACAGGTCTCCCGCGTCACGGGTGCGTCCTCGAAAACGGGTGAGTGGGTGGATCACGTCGCCGACGCGTTCCGTTCCCCGGCGATCCACTTCTGCACCGCCGTCGCCGTCATGGTCTACCGCCCCGAGTCGTGGTGGCTGGCCATTGTCGCGCTCGTCTACGGCTGGGTGACGTCGGGCCAGTTCATGAGCCAGATTCTCGCCGAGCAGTTCGTGCGCGCGGCGGGCCGTAAGCAGACGCGCGGCGGGAACCTGCGTTCCTTCGTGCTGCTGCCCACCGACCCGGGCGTGCTGTGCTGGTCCTTTGTGCTGTGGGGCTTCGGCGTTCCTTTCATGGTGCTCTACACGTTCCTCGCCGCTATTGCAGTTGCGCACTCTTCGATCTCGTTGCGTCGTCGTTTCCGCGATCTGCGTGCCCTGGACGCTGCCGCCAAGCAGCCCGCCAAGCAGGCAGCCACGCAGGGGGAGCCCCGTGCCTGAGCTGTCCGTCCTCCTGCCCGCGCGCAACGCGGCGGGCACGATCACGCGCGCCGTGGCCTCGACGCTGGCGGCCATGCCGCGCGACGCCGAGCTGGTCGTCGGTAACGACTCGTCGTCTGATTCGACGGTCGGCGAGGCCATCCGCGGCGCGTCGCGTGGGGGAGTGGTCGATCCTCGCCTGCGCATCGAGGACATCACCCCGGGCGAGGGTGGCGTCTCCCGCGTCCTCACCCAGCTGATGGAGCGCACCGACTCGCGCCTCGTGGGGCGTATGGACGCCGACGACGTGTCCCTGAAGGGCCGTTTCAAGCGCACCATGGCCGCGATTAAGCGCGGCGACGACATGGTCTTCACACAGATGATCGAGCTGCGAGGCTCCCGCCCGGTGCCCCGCATGCCCTACGAGATCACGCCCGAGGACATGGGCTGGCACCTGCTGCTCACCAACCCCGTGTGCCACCCGACCATGCTCGCAACCCGCGAGATCATGGACCGTGTCGGCGGCTACCGCAGCGTGCCTGCCGAGGACTATGACCTGTGGATGCGCGTGGCCTCCGCGGGTGGTCGCATCCGTCGCATCGCGCCCTGGGGGTTGCTGTACCGCATCCACCCGGGCCAGGTCACCGGAAACGCCTCGTGGCGTTCGGATTCGTGGAAGAATCCGGAGCAGGCACAGGCCTTCGCCGACCTGTCGGTGTCCCTGACGGGCCAGGAGCTGCCGCGCCTGGTCTCGCTCGTTTCGCTTCCTCGCGACGAGGCCGAGCGTGAGCTCGACCGGTTCGTGCAGGTCTACACTCAGGGGGTCGCGTCTCGACCCCCAACGTCTCGCCGCGCTCTCGAGCGCCGGCTCAATGCGCGCGCCGCGTGGGTGCGCTCTCACCTCCAAGGAGAACAGTCATGATCCTGACCCCTCCGCCCGCGGGCGGCCAGCAGATCCTTCGTCACGCGCTGGCACGCCGCTGGACCTCGATCGTTGCGGGGACCGTGGCCGGCCTGGTCGTAGGTGTCGCAGCCGCCTTTGGTATCCCCCAGTCGCACTCGGCGGCCGTGTCGATGACCGTGACCGCTCCCTCCATCACGCCGGCCCCCGCTGTGCGCGCCTCTCTGTCGAACACGACGGACATGGTGACCGAGCAGGGCATCGCGAAGTCCGCCGCCGTCCTCGACGTCGTTGCCGCGCGCCTTGGCAACGGTGTCACCGCCGAGGAGCTTCGTTCCAACATGGAGGTGTCGGGCGACACGAACGGCACGATTGTCAAGATCGAGTACGTAGCTCCCTCACGCCAGCAGGCCGTTGACGCCGCCGACGCGATCGCCAACGCCTACCTGACCGAGCGCACCGCCCTGGTGGAGCAGCGCGCCGACGAGATGGCCGCCGGCATCAACGAGCAGATCCAGGCCCTCGAGACCGAACTTGCCTCCCTCCAGCCCCTGGTCGACGAGGATGGCAACACGAAGGACAACCCGCGTGCCGCCGAGATCCGCATCGAGCTGACGAAGCTTGCAAAGGATGCCGAGCAGCTCGCCCCCTACCACGCCACCGCTGGCCGCGTCATCACCCCGGCCGCGTCCTCGAGTGACGAGGTCTCTCCCTCGAAGGTTCGTCTGATTCTCATCACGACCGTCGTTGGCGTCTTCGCCGGCCTGGTCCTGGTGCTCATCCGTGAGACCCGCTCGCGTTCCCTGATCTCGCCCACGCAGCTCGCCGACCTGACGGCGCTGCCCGTGTGGAGCGCCGAGGAGGGCGCCCCCGAGCCGTGGCTCGCCCCCACCCGCATGCTCGCGATGGCGATCGATCGCGATCACTGGGTGGACCTGATCGTCGACGCCTCCGACCCGCAGGCCCGCGATCTGCACCGAGCGCTGTCCGCCTCGCTGGCTGAGACCCGCGTGCCCGCGCCGCGCCTTATCGACATCAAGCAGCCTCTGGCCTCGCTCCTCGACGAGGTCCGCCCCTCCCGTCACGTCCTCGTCGCCGTGCGTAAGGGCCACGATCTGAAGAAGCTGCACCACCTGCTCGACGAGCTGGCGATCATCAACCGCGAGGTGAACGGCATGATCTACCTGGGCGACCAGGTGGCCGCGCCCGCCTCCGCTCCGACGGCTCCCGCTCAGTCGGCCGAGGTCATCGTTCCTACGGATGAGGCGCAGGAGCAGTCCTCTGAAGCGGCGCAGGTTGAGCAGGCTGAGCAGGCCGAGAAGGCCGAGCAGGCCGAGGCCGTGGAAGAGAAGGCCGATTCCAAGAAGTCGGACGGCAAGGCCAAGACTTCCTCGAAGAAGGGCAAGAAATGAGCGCCGAGGAGACCACCGTGGCCGATCAGCTGGCGGCCTCCATCTGGCACGTTGACCGCACTGCGCGCGTCTCCCAGCTGATTTCGGGCGACCCGTCGGATCCGCGAGCGCTCGTGCTCGTGCGCGATAACGGCCGTAATTCGGCGTTCGTCGAGATCGAGGGCACGGACCATCCGGAGACCGATCCGCGCGTGCTCGAGGTCGAACCGGCCCCCGCGCGCGGCTGGGAGGAGGGCGCCGGTGCCGACGTGGACGCTACCGTCGTCATGTGCACGGTTGGCTCGAGCGACATGCTCGAGGACGCCGTGCGCGCCATCCTGGCCCAGGATCACCAGCGTTTCACGCTCGTCGTGGTGGATAACGCGCCGCACACGGGCCTGACCCGTGAGAAGCTCGCGGGCATCGACGATACGCGCCTGAGCATCGTCTCTGCCTCTCGTCCCGGCCTGTCTCGCGCCCGCAACCGCGGCGTGCTGGCGGCACGCGGCGAGGTCATCGTCTTCACGGACGACGACGCGATCGTCGACCCGCACTGGCTCACCGCCATGATCGACCCGTTCACGGCCTCGCCGTACGTGGCCGCGACGACGGGCATCGCGCTGCCCCTGGAGCAGCGCTACGCGCCCCAGCGCTGGTTCGAGTCGCGCGGCGGCTTCCCCAAGGACATGTCCCCGCGCGTTTGGTGCGTCGGCGACATCCCCGAGGGCCTGGAGGCCCTGGGTGAGAAGGGCGACGGCGGCCCGCTGTTCCCGATCACGACGGCCCGCGTGGGAGCAGGTGTGTGCATGGCGATGCGTCGCGACGTCCTCATGGAGGTCGGCCCCTTCGATCCGGCGCTGGGCGCCGGCACCTCGACCCGCGGCGGCGAGGACCTCGACATGTTCGCGCGCATCCTGGCCACGGGTGACGTCATCATCCACACGCCCGACGCCCTCGTGCATCACCGTCACCGCGTGGACGAGGCCGGCCTGGACAAGCAGATCCGGGGCAACGGCTCCGGCATGGCGGCGCTCCTGACGAAGGCGATCATCGCCAAGCCCTCTGTGCTCGGCACGCTGGCAGCCCGCGTGCCCGGCGTTCTGGGCCGGGTCAAGCCCGGTGGCGCTCGTGTCGCCGGCACCGACGAGGACGTGCCCGGCTCGCTCACCAAGTCCGAGATCAAGGGCTTCCTCGAGGGCCCGTTCCTCTACCTGTCCTCGCGCAAGCGCAACAAGCTTGGCGCCCCGCGCCAGGCGGCGCAGGCGGACGCGAGCGGCAGCATGACCGCACCGAGCAGCGCTGAGGAGGCCCAGGCCTCGTCCGCGACGGAGACGACCGGCGAAGGGAACGGTCACGCGTGAGCCCGCGCCGAGGACTCTGGGCCAAACCCGCCCCCGCCCAAATCGGGCCGCTACGAGAGGATGCGCAGGATCTACCCGCGTGGCCCTTCGTCGTGGCCTATGCGGCGTACTTCCTGTGGTGGGTGCTCGGCTCAGGTGACCTGATGTGGCCGCTGTTCGCGACCGTCATGCTTGTCTTCATGATCGGCCGACACGGCCTGCGTTTCCCGCCCGGATCCATCCTGTGGGTGTTCTTCCTGGCGTGGGTGCTGGCCTCGATGACGATGCTTGATACGGGCGGTCGCGTCATTGGAGCGTTCTATCGCTTCCTGCTGCAGATCTCGCCCGGCATCTTCGCCGTCTACGCCTACAACGCGCGCAAGTCCTTGAGCGTGCGCACGATCGTGGGGACAATGTGGGGCTTCCTGGCTTCGACCACCATCGGCGGCTTCATCGCAATGGCTGCGCCGACGCTGCGTTTCAAGACGCTCATGTACTACCTGGTGCCGCGTGCGCTGCACTCCAACGACTTCGTCAAGGAGTTCACGAAGCGTGCGACCACCCAGTGGAATCCCTCGTCGTGGATCCTCTCCGACCCGCGCCCGTCGGCCCCCTTCATCTACTCCAACACCTACGGCAACGTCTACTCGCTGATCTTCCCGCTCGCGCTGATCTTCGCCTACGTGCTGTGGCGCGAGCGCTCCAAGTGGCGGTTTATCGTGGCCGCAGTGTGTGCGCTGTCGGTCATCCCGGCAGCCGCGACGCTCAACCGCGGCATGTACATCGGCCTCATCGTCATCGTCGTGTGGGTGGGCTTCCAGCGACTGCGCGCGGGAGCCTGGCGGACCGTCCTGGGCATCATCGCGGCCATCGTCGTGGGCGTGGGCGCGTGGCTGGCCACCCCGGCCTCCCAGTCGCTCCTCGAGCGCGTTGCCGCGTCCTCGTCGACGCAAGACCGCGCGTCCAACTACCTCGAGACGCTGTATGAGCTCCAACAGTCCCCGCTCCTGGGCTTCGGAGCCCCGCGCCCCTCGGCCTCACCGTGGCTGCCCTCCCTGGGCACGCAGGGCCAGTTCTGGACGGTCATCTTCTCCTACGGCCTCGTCGGCCTGGCCCTGTTCCTGGCCTTCTTCCTGCGCATGTTCCCGCGCATCTGGCGCGCCACGGACGTGTACGGCTCGATCCTGGGCGGCATCATCCTGGCGACCTTGGTGGAGCAGTTCTACTACGGCATGAACACCGGCCTCATGATCTCCGTCGTGGCGGTGGCGCTCCTGTCGCGTCACCTCGAGGAGGAGGGCGATCCGATTAAGCGTGCCGAGGCCGACCGCGAGGGCGGCGCGAGCGCCGGTAGCGTCGCCGGGACCGTCCGCCCCCAGCGGGCCGTGCGCATGGGGCAATGGACAAGCCCCGCCGCGAACGACGGGGCTTTTGCCACTGCGATGCTTGCTCGACTCAACAAGTCGGGTCGTCGGGGAACGAGAAGCCGGACAGCTTCCACGTCTCACCGTCCTTCACAAACTGAAAATAGGTGAGGGCGCGGGTCATGGTCGTGTCGTCCGTCAGCGCAGTTCCCGCGTCGTTGAGGACGCGAACGTTGGAAGAATCGACGCACGCCGAGACCGTGATGTTTCCGGCCCCGTCATCGGTGAGGATGTGCACGTCCTCGAGGGCGGGCTTGCCGGTGGTGTGGGTGCCGTCCCGCGTCCACTCGAAGGCCTGCGCGTCGAACTCTTCCAGCGCTGAGCCGGTGAGTACGGAGGACAGGTCGGTCGCCCGAGCCTGCTCGGGGTCCGCGTACGCGTCCCACAGGGTGTTCATGACGAAGGTGGCCTGTCCGGCGGCCTCGGCATCCGTGGCCAGGGAGCCGGATGCATTCGCGGGACCGCCCGACTGCGGGGTGATGGTCTTCGCGACGGACTGCGGGATGTCGGACTGTGCGTCGTCCTCGGCGCTCTGCGCGCCGGACGTCGCGGAGGCGGCCGTGTCCGTCTCGGAGGAGCCCGTCAGACGCAGGAAGCCGGCGACGACGAGCGCGATGATGAGGAGAATCGCGGCTGCCAGCAGGCTCTTCTTACGGGCAGGGGAGAGCGAGTTGATGAAGTCCATGTGTGTCCCATCGGTAGGTTATAGAAAAAGGCTACCGCGCGGTAGCGGGAAGGTTAATCATGAGTGAGGCAAATCAAGCCAGGCGTTCCCTCGCTCGCGGGGGCATCGTCGGCTTCGTTGGAGCGGCAGCTTCCGCGGTCCTGGGCTTCGTGTTCACGATCATCCTGTCGCGCATGCTGGGCGCCGAGGGGGCGGGTATTGTCACTCAGGCAACCGGCGTCTTCGCGATCGTCATGGCTCTGGCCAAGGTGGGCCTCGACTCCACCGCCATCTACCTGATGCCGCGCCTGTCCCTGGACGCTCCCGAAGAGATTCGCGCGACCCTGTCCTTCATGGCCTCCATGACGGTGGGAGTGTCGACCGTGTGCGTCCTCATTCTCGAGGCCGTGGCTCCCTTGATCTGGAACGCGCAGGTCGCGGCCTCCACCCGTGCGGTGCTGTGGTTCGTGCCGATTGGCGCCCTCACCCTGGTCGCATCCGCCGCGCTGCGGGCGCTCGGCAACATGCGCGAATACGTCCTCATTCAGAACCTGCTGCTGCCGGGCCTGCGCCCGCTCCTCGTCGCGCTCGCGGCCGCGTTCACCGGGTCGCTGGCCTTCGTGTCGGTCGCCTGGGCGCTGCCTTTCGTCGTCGTCCTCGTGGCCGCGTGGTGGCTGCTGCTGCGACACATGCCCTCGGCGGCCGACTCGGTGGGACGGTGGCCGAGTGCCCAGCGGCGCCGCCAGGTCGTGGCCTTCGCGCTGCCTCGCACCCTCACTGCCGGCCTCGAGCAGGCGCTGCAGTGGCTCGACGTCCTCCTCGTGGGGCTCCTGGCGGGCGATGCGGCCTCGGGCATCTACGGTGGTGCTATTCGATTCATTCAGGCGGGCATGGTCGTGGACACGGCTCTGCGGGTCGTCGTTTCCCCGCAGTTCTCTAAACTCCTGCACCAGGGTAAGACGAAGGAGCTGCGCGACCTCTACAGCACGGCCTCGATCTGGCTCGTCCTGTTCGCCGCCCCCATCTACGCGCTCATGGCGATCTACGCACCCGCGCTCATGCGCATCCTGGGCGACGGTTTTGCTCCCGGCGCGAACGTCCTCGTGGTCCTGTGCATCGGCTCGATCGTTACTTTCATGGCGGGCAATATTCACTCGCTGCTCATTATGAGCGGGCGCTCCGGATGGGCTGCGGTCAACAAGATCGTGGTCCTTACTCTCAACGTTGTGGGTAACGTCATCTTTATTCCGCGCGGAGGAATGGTCGCCGCTGCGAGTGTCTGGGCTGTGTGCATGGTGCTTGACGCTGCCATGGCGACCGTTCAGGTCTCAAGGTTTATCGGTGTGACACCGAAATTGTCGGAAGTGGTCAAGCCGATTCTTGTTGTGGGCGTGTCCGCGGTGATTCCGGGCGGGTGTATAGCGTGGTGGTTGGGGCGTGATTCTTTCGTTGCGACCGTTGCTGGATCGGCGCTCTCGGTCGTCGCTTTTGCCTGTGTTTGTTGGGCATTCAGCGATCGCCTCCACCTGTCGGGACTTGGGTCCCTGGCGAGGCGTCGACGGGGGTAAGAATGGGGTGCATGATGCACCTGTGAAAGACCTACTTGACCATTCGGTTGATCAGACGGGGATTGTTGTGTAATTATTTATGCAACAAGTTTCTGTTCCCTCCGAAAGGTCGTGTCATGGCTTCCGCGATTTCGCGCCTTACAATCCTTGCAACTGCACCGATTGTCGCTTGCGCTTCCCTCGCGCTTGCTCCGATGGCTCATGCTGTTGGTGCAGGTCAGGGGGATTCGGTACCCGGTCAGGCTGTCGTTCGCGACGGTTCGAGTGCCGCGACTGCCGCCGCGTCGTGCTGGGACATTAAGCAGCGGAATCCCGAGGCAGCGGACGGCGCCTACTGGCTCCAGACCCCCGCGATGGATCATCCCGCCCAGTTCTTTTGTGACCAGACGACAGACGGTGGCGGCTGGGTCATGATTGGCCGCGGCCGTGAAGGTTGGGAATCCTGGAGCGGCGGCAAGGGCGATCCTGCGAAGCTGACCTCTCGCTCGCGCACCTCCGATGACTTCGAGGTTGTTCAGCTCTCCAACAAGGCCGTCACCGAGCTCCTGAATAACGTGCCGGTCAAGGACCAGGCGGATGGCGTGCGCGTCATGCGCTCGTGGAGCGCATCGGGCAGCTACTACCAGACGGTGGATCTTCAGTTCCCGAAGATGACCGACTTTGTGTGGCCCTTCAAGATGGCCCACCCGGTCAACGTCCAGATGGACAAGGGTGGCTGGCGCTCCAGCCTCATGTGGGGCCTGACCGGCTACGACAACGAGTGGAACGGCCTGCAGACCTACCCCTCGGCCCGCACGACGGGCTGGAAGATCGGCTGGGGCTTCGGTGCTCTCACCTCCAACTGGACTGGTGACGTTACCTCCGCCACCTCCTACTTCCACAAGTCGGGCCTGACGGTCTTCCCCTACGCCGAGGCCTACGTGCGTCCGCGCATCTCCTCGGATTTGGCTGCCTTCACCCGCATCCCCGACGAAGGCCTCGGCGCCTCCACGGTCTCCGGTGTCGTCTCGAAGTACGCAGCCAAGACCTCGTGGGGCGTGAGCGGTAACCTCAACGGTTCCGTGAGGGAAGGTAGCATCCAGGTCCAGGCCTTCGCCCAGGTCGGATCCACCATGTACGTGGGCGGCAACTTCACCGGCGTCAAGCAGGGTGAGAAGGGCACCGAGATCTCCTCGCGCGGCCTCGCGGCCTTCGACGTGGCCACCGGTGACTTCACCGGACAGACCTTCGACTTCAATGGGCAGGTCAAGGCGCTCCTCGCCCTGCCCGACGGTCGCCTCCTCGTGGGCGGCGACTTCACCCGCGTCAACGGCGAGCCCCACGTCGGCACCGTCGTCATCAACCCCTCGACCGGCCAGATTGACCCCTCGTGGGATCTGCAGATCACCAACGCGCTGCGTGGTGGTGCCGTGAGCGTGCGCGCCCTGACCTACTACGACGGCAACGTCTACATGGGCGGGGTCTTCACCCACCTCTCCGGCGGCGGCAGCTCCCGGGTCTACGCGCGTAATGCTGGACGTGTCTCCCTGAGCGCGCGTCCCGACCGCTCGTGGAACCCCGAGATCAGCGGTGCCGTTCAGGCAGTCGGCGTCTCCGAGGCGAACGGCGCGTTCTACGCGGGCGGCCACTTCACCACGGCGCACGGTAATCAGCGCGCCTGGTACGCCGCCAAGTTCTCCACCCAGCCGGGTGCTGCCGTGGATACGGACTTCGACTTTGTGCCGTCCAGCGCCACCGCCGGTAAGTACCAGCAGACCATCGCCACGGCCGGAAACCGCGTCTACATCGGCGGCTCCGAGCACAACCTGTTCGGATACGACACTGCCACCAACCAGCGCGTCTCCGGTGCGATGACCTTCAGCAACGGCGGCGACCTGCAGGCCACAACCGTGTCTGCCAAGGGCGTTATCTACGGCTCCTGCCACTGCTCCGACGCTGCCTACCAGAACATGTACGTCTGGGCGATGAACGGCTCCTGGTCGCGCGTCGACGAGATCAAGTGGGTCGGCGCGTGGGATGCCGCCACCGGCGAGAGTCTAAAGTGGACCCCCTTCGAGCTCTCCTCGCGCCGCAAGACCGGCGCCTGGGCACTTGAGACCGATAACTACGGCAACCTGTGGGTGGGCGGCGACTTCACCCTCTCCCACACCGATGCCACGCGCACCCAGTGGAACGGCGGCTTCGCCCGCTACGACAACCGCGACAACGTCGCACCCGAGGCGCCCTCCCTCCTGCGCTCCTCCGCGTCGAACGATTCCACCGTGACCCTCGCCTGGGAAGGCGTCTCCGATGCGGTCTCCTATGAGATCCTGCGCGACGATCGTCCGATCGCCACGTCCGAGACCACGAGCGTCGAGGTGCCGCGCGGCGGCGAGAACCGCTACTTCGTGCGCGCCGTTGACGCCGAGGGCAACCGCTCCGCGACCACCGCGGTCTACACCGCTCCGGCCCCGGGTCAGGCGGATGCCTCCAACCCGGTGCTCCTCGAAGCGGGTGCGACGTGGAACTACCGCGCTGACGCCAGCGCCGCCCCCGAGAACTGGGCCCAGGCCTCGTTCGACGACTCCGCGTGGCCGACCGGCGCAGCCCCGCTGGGCTACGGCGACTCCGCGATCGCGACCCAGATCGCCACCAAGGGCTCACGCCCCGTGACGACCTACTACCGCACGCACTTCCAGGTGGCCGACGCGAAGGCCCTCAAGGGCATCAACGTCAAGTACCTGGCCGACGATGGCGCCGTCGTCTACATCAACGGCGTCGAGGTGGATCGCACCCGCATGGGTGCCGGCACGGTCAGCTACGCGACCCGCGCCGACGCTGCGCCCAACTTCGCCGCGGCCTCCGCCTCCCTCTCCGAGGTCTTCGTCCCCGCATCGGCCCTGAAGACCGGTGACAACGTGATCGCCGTGGAAACCCACGTCAACTACATGCGCACCGCGACCGTCGCGATGCAGGCCTCCATCGTCCGCGTGGAGGGCACCCCGGATGACAACAGCTCCGTTCCCGCCGAGCGCAGCACCGAGCCGACCGACGCGACGCAGCCGATCAACGCGGCCTCCGTCAAGTCCGGCACGGTCATCCAGACCGGCGACGAGTGGAACTACTGGACCTCGACGGATGCCCCCGCTGTCGACTGGGCCACGACCGGTTCCCTACAGAGCTGGAACCGAGGCTCCGGCCCGATCGGCTGGGGAGACTCCGCCGCGGCGACCGCCCTCGATATTGCCAAGCAGGATCGCGCGGTGACGTACTACTTCGCGCGTGACATCGACCTGGGCACGATCACCCCGAACACCACGCTGACCGTGAAGGTGCGCGCGGATGACGGCGTCGTCCTGCGAGTCAATGGCAAGATCGTCGACACGAAACGTATGTCCGATGGCAACATTACCCACACTACCTACGCGAACTCGGCCGTGAGTGCCGCCAAGGCGGCCTCCGATCTGCTCGAGGTCACCATCCCCGCGAGCCTCTTGACGAGCGGCGTGAACCGCATCGGCGTCGAGGAGCACCTCAACTACAAGGGAACGCCCTCGATGACCTTCGACCTGAACGCGACTCTTGCAAAATAAGGAAAGAATCGTCTTTCTTCGCTCGAGTTCGCGCGAGGTGTGAGCCGCTGAAAATGGTTCGATACAGCTCGTGAATCGTGTTGACAGGTACAACCCCCGCCTTTGTGGCGGGGGTTGACTTGTATGTGGTAAACGACTCCTGCCCGCTCCTAACCAAGTGGTTGAATGGTGGCAATTATCGTGACACTATAGAAGTAACCATTTACGCGATACCTGTGAGGACCCCATGAGTTTTATGCGCCGTTGCCTGGCGCTCGGACTGGCATCAGTGACCGGCCTGAGCGTTCTTGCATTCTCTCCGGCTGCCCACGCGGCCGCCGACCCGCTTCACGATGGCCTGAGCGAGGCCACCGCTGCGGCCTCGTGCTGGGAAATCAAGCAGAACGACCCGCGTTCCCAGAACGGAACCTACTGGCTGCAGACCTCCACCATGGAGGCCCCCGGTCAGTTCTTCTGCGACCAGACCACGGACGGCGGCGGCTGGGTCCTCATCGGCCGAGGCCGAGAAGGCTGGGAGACGTGGAGCCAGGGCCAGGGCGACCAGGAGAAGCTCAAGACCCGCCCTCGCACCGCCGGTGACTTTGAGGTTGTGCAGGCCTCGCACCAGACGGTCAACGGTCTGCTCGGCGGCACCTCCGTGTCCGATCTTGAGGACGGCCTCATGGTCCAGCGCGCTTGGAACCACAAGGGAACCGCCTACCAGACCGTGCGCATGCGCTTCCCGAAGATGCGCGATTTCATCTGGCCGTTCAAGAGCGCTCACCCAGTGGACGTGAAGTTCAACCACGAATGGTGGGTCAACGGCGGCATCGTGTGGGCCGGATTTGGTACGAACACCGCCTGGGGCTACGTCAACCTCATCGCCTCCGCGCAAAACAAGTACACGATGGGCTGGGGCTACGGCCCCCTCGCCACGTCGTGGGCCGACACGTCCTCCTCGACGTCGTACTTCCACTACAACGGCTCGATCATCAACCCCTACGCCGAGGCCTACGTGCGTCCGCAGCTGCGTTCCACGGACGCCAGCTTCCGCGCCATCGGTGACGGTGGCACGCCCGCCAAGAAGCAGAAGGCCACCGCTTCTGAGTTCGCCTCCCCGATGTCTTGGGGCGTGACCGGTAACCTCAACGGTTCCGTCAAGGAAGGCAATATCCAGGTCCAGGCCTTCGAGCAGATCGGCTCGACCATGTACGTGGGCGGTAACTTCACCGGCGTGCAAAAGGGTAAGAACGGCCAGGAGATCGCATCCTCCGGCCTCGCCGGCTTCGATGCGACGACGGGGGAGTGGAACGGACAGACCTTCTCCTTCAACAACCAGGTCAAGGACCTCGCCGAGCTTCCGGGCGGCAAGCTCCTCGTGGCCGGCGACTTCACGCGGGTCAACGGTGAGACCCACGTCGGCACCGTCCTGATCGATCCCGCGACCGGCCAGATCGACCCGTCGTGGACCCTGCAGGCCCGCACCGGCACCAACGGTGGCCGTGTCTCGGTGAAGTCCATCAAGATCATCAACGACCACATCTACCTGGGCGGTATCTTCACGCACTTCCAGGGCAACGGCGCATCGTGGACCTATGCCCGTAACGGCGCGCGCCTCGACATCAACGGCAAGCCCGACCGTACGTGGAACCCCGAGTTCAACGGCACCGTCATCGATATCGATGTCGACGAAAACGAGACCTACTACTACGCGGCCGGCTACTTCACCCGCGCCCACAACCGTGTCGTCGAAAATGCGGGTCGACTGTCCACCGCCGCCGGCGCCGAGCTCGACCAGTCCTGGACTTTCCGCCACTCCTACCTGATCGGCAAGTACCAGCAGACCGTGACGGCCGCCAACGGCCGCGTCTACTTCGGCGGTTCGCAGCACTCGCTCTTCGGATACAACTCCGACTCGATGACGCGCACCTCCGGCTCCATCACCATGAACAACGGTGGCGACCTACAGGCGTCCACCCGCTCCGCCACGGGCGTCGTCTACGCCTCGTGCCACTGCTCCGACTTCACCTTCCAGGACGCCTACCAGTACCTGACGCTCGGCACCACGTGGACACGAGCCGACGAGATCCAGTGGGTCGGCGGCTGGGACGAGGCCACGGGCCGCCAGCTCGGCTGGACCCCCTACCGCCTCGGCTCCCAGCGCTTCACTGGCGCGTGGGCCCTCGAAATGGCTGACGACGGCGCCCTGTGGGCCGGCGGCGACTTCAACTACTCCTACACGTCGCTCACCTCAGGCCAGTGGTCCGGTGGCTTCGTGCGCATGCCCGCCCGCAACGCCACCGCCCCCGCAGTGCCCGCCAACCTGCGCGCCTCAGGCGGCAACTCCAAGGAAGTCACCCTCAAGTGGTCCTCCGTGCCCGGTGCCGTCTCCTACGACATCCTGCGTGACGATCGTCCTATCGCCTCCACGACCTCGAACTCCGCGACCGTGCCCCTGGGCGGCAAGAACCGCTTCTTCGTGCGCGCTGTGGCCTCCGACGGCCTGCGCGGTGCCTCGACCCACGTCTACACGGTCGACGCCAACGGCAAGCCCACCCAGCCCGATGATGCCACGATGCTTGTGGACGAGGACGACACCTGGGCGTACCACTGGTCGACCGATCCGGTCGCTAAGAACTGGGCCCAGACCTCGTTCGACGACTCCGCATGGAGCCGCGGCGCCTCCCCGATCGGCTACGGCGGCCCCGGAATCAACACGAAGCTGACCCCGGGCGCGGCCAAGAACCGACCCGTCACCACCTACGCGCGTATCAACTTCACGGTCGCTGACCCCACCGCCATCGCGGGTGTCAATGTTGCCGTGACGGCCGACGACGGTGCCGTGGTGTACGTCAACGGCAACGAGGTGGCCCGCCAGCGCATGGACGATGGAACGGTCGACGCCTCGACCTACGCGAACGCCTCCGTCTCGACGCCCGCCGCGCGCGCCGACCGTCAGCTGGTATTCGTCCCCGCGGACAAGCTGGTCGCCGGTACGAACACGCTGGCCGTCGAAACGCACCTGAACTACCGCTCCAGCTCGTCGATGACCATCGACGGCATGGTCCAGGTGGTCAGCAAGGGCGACGAGCCTGCTCCCGAGCCTGAGCCCGATCCGGAGCCGGAACCCCAGCCCGAGCCGGAGGTTCCGCTTACGCCCGACCCGGATAAGCCCCTCGAGGTCCTCGACGTGTCCGCATTCAACTTCGGTAACTTCATGTACCCCGGCATGTACTGGAACTACTGGAACTCCAAGGAAGCACCGGATCCGGCGTGGAACTCCACCGCCGACCTGTCCTCCTGGAAGCACGGCGCCAGCCCGCTCGGCTGGGGCGACCGCGACGCCGGAACGCCCTTCACGATGCCGGCGGCGGACCGAGCGATCACGAACTACTTCGTGCGCGACGTCAACTTCGGTACCCTCAGCGCCGACTTCGAGGTCACCCTCGACGTCCGCGTTGACGATGGCGCAGTCATCTACGTCAACGGCACCGAAATTAAGCGCGTAAACATGCCCGAGGGCACGATCGACGCCAACACGCGAGCCTCCTCCAACGTGGGCCTCACTGCGGCGAAGAATAAGACCGTGCGGGTCACGGTGCCCCGAAAGCTGCTCAAGGATGGCGTCAACCGTATCGCCGTTGAGTCTCACGCCAACTACGCGAACGCCGCATCCGTGACCTTCGATCTCAAGGCAAGCTTGGTGAGGTGATCTCCATGACTCTGACGTCTACCCCTGCCGGCGGCTCGGAAGAGGCCGAGGCCGCCGGCGCGGTCGGCGCCCTCGCGACCGACCCCGCGTTCGACGCGATGGCACAGCGTGTGCTCACCCGAGGGCACACGACCACGTGGCTGAACCACTGGTCCCTCCTGCATGCCGACTTCCGCGCGCTTGCTCGCATGCACACCGTCGGCTTCGACGGGACCCTCCTGCAGATGCGCCTGCGCGCAGCAGGCCACGAGGTCGCCCGCACCTCCGCGGACCTCGTCCTGCCGCACGTCTTCGAACGCCTCGAGGACGGCACTCGCATCACGCTCATCGGTGCTGTAACTGAGGCAGGCCAGGCCGCAGCCGAGCGCCTGCACCGCTTCGACGTCCAGGTCATCGACGGGTACGAGGGCTTGCGTCGATTCAAGGCGGATCCGTCTGTGCTTACCTCCTTCGACCCGCGACTCGTGATCGTCGGCCTAGGCGCGGGTCTGCAGGAAGTCGTCGCCTCCTTCGTTCTTGACCTCCTGCCCGAGGCATCCGTGTGTACCGCGGGCGGTTGGATCGACCAGTACGCGAGCGCTGCCGACGACTACTTCCCGAACTGGGTGCACGCCGCCCGCCTCGGCTGGGCCTGGCGCATCGCGCACGAGCCCAAGCGCCTCACGAAGCGCTACACCGTCGAAGCCCTCGACTTCGTCGCTCACGCGCCCGAGCTCATCTCGAGGCTAGAGGCGATGGGCAGCTTCGACGATCTCGGACTGGTTGGAGGCGTGACACTTCGCTGACCGAGGTTGACGCTCGTCGTCGTGAAGGAGGCCGGACCCTGCGGGGCCCGGCCTCCTTTGTGTTCTGTGATGGGCTGGTGATGGCTCTCAGCGTCTATGGATGCTGCGGCCCAGCCTGTGAACGAGGCAGGTTGATCAAGAGGCTGGTCTTGGTCTGTGATGCGTCTCGAAAAGTGGGCGCCAGCAGGGTCCGCGTGGCGTTCAAAAACACCCAGGTCAGGTGCTCTTTTGTGTCGACGCTGTGGTCGGCTTTCGGAGGTGAGAGAGCGACGTGTGCGTGGGGAGTGGGCGGCGCTGAACGTGTCTTAAAACGCTGCCCTATGGGTGCTGAGAAAGGGTTATGCAGTGAATGGCGTGGCCCACATAAAACATTATGAGAGTGTGACGGCTCCTTGGGATGTGGGTGATGAAGGGCGCTCCTGAGTGTAGGTGTCAAACTCTCGTGGGACTCGTGAGCTGCTGATCAGGTGTTCGCTGTTGCATCGATGTGAATCGATCGCTATGGCACGGTCTTTGGTTGACGCCTCGATCTCACAATGTGCGAGGAGTGTGTGTGCGAGCCGTTGTGCGCCTTCTGATGAGCCACTGAGGGCGTGGAAGAGCGCGGAAATAAAGGTGTGGCCCGAGCCAATCGGCTCGGGCCACACCCAATCACACACAGACAAGAAAGGCTTAGTAGGCGCCCTCGTGACGCAGGATCGCGGGAACGGTCTGGAGCATGATCCACGTGTCAAGGGTGAGGGAGCGGTGCTGGGCGTAGGAGAGGTCCAGATGGACGGTCTCATCCCAGGAAAGGTTCGAGCGGCCGGAGATCTGCCAGAGGCCGGTGATGCCGGGGCGGACGGCGAACTTGCCCATCACGCGGGGCTCGTACTGCGCAACCTCGCTGGGGAGCGGGGGACGAGGGCCCACGAGGGACATGTCGCCACGCAGGACGTTGAACAGCTGGGGCAGCTCGTCGATCGATGTCTTGCGCAGGAAGGCTCCGATGCGCGTAATACGCGGATCGTTGGCCATTTTGAACATGATCGAATTTCCGGCCGAGGAGTCGGCCTCGTTGGCCTCCATGAGGGAGTCCTTGAGCTCTTCGGCGTCCACGCGCATGGTGCGGAACTTAAACATGGTAAAAGTCTTGCCGTTGAGGCCAACGCGTTCCTGAGTGAAGAAAGCGGGGCCGCCGTCGTTCAGGCGCACCATCGCAGCGACGATGATCCACAGCGGAGTCAGCAGGATAATGCCGAAAAGAGCTGCGAAAATGTCGCACATGCGCTTGATGGCGTTGTCGGCGGAGGCGGCAAGATCCGACGCGTGCTCGAATGCGAGAGTCGCGGATGCGGCTCGTGCGGTGGGCTTCGTCAAGGTTGTCATCTGTGCGTCTTCCTTCTACTTCATCAAACTCAAATGCTGCATGTCGGTTAGAGGCGGAAAATCCGCTCTGGACTGGGGCGTTTACTGGGTAAACATCCCTGGCGCAACTCAGTCACCGTTAGGTGTTAACCCTAGTCTATCCATATGGTTAGCTTGGTTGCTAACCAAAGGGTTAAGTACAAGCGAAAAAAGGCTGTGATTTCGTGCACCTGACGAGCTGTGCAAGTCAGATCTGAATGCGGCATGACCAGCTGGTAGCTTGCTGACACCTTGGCAGAATGCGCGGAAAACCGCCGAGGGATAGACTGGTAACCGTGTCGTGACTGGCGAACAGGTGGGCCACCACCGGGGAGCGACGCGTCGGCATCGATAGCCGCCCGCCTGGGCTAGAGGCCACTGCCAACCATCATCGGATGATCAATAGGAGAACCCCATGGATTCCCTCAATGACATGACACTTGCGCAGCTGGATCCTGAGATTCAGGCAGTTCTGGACGCCGAGCTTGGTCGCCAGCGTGACACCCTCGAGATGATCGCCTCGGAGAACTTCGTGCCGCGCGCCGTCCTCGAGGCGCAGGGCTCGGTCCTCACCAACAAGTACGCCGAGGGCTACCCGGGCCGCCGCTACTACGGTGGCTGCGAGTTCGTGGACGTCGCGGAGTCTCTCGCCATCGAACGCGCGAAGCAGGTCTTCGGCGGTGACTACGTGAACGTTCAGCCCCACGCCGGTGCGCAGGCCAACGCCGCTGCGCTCATGGCCATGGCGAACGTCGGTGACCCGATCCTCGGTCTGTCGCTGGCCCACGGCGGCCACCTGACCCACGGCATGCGCCTGAACTTCTCGGGCAAGAACTACAAGGCTGTCGCCTACGAGGTTGACCGCGAGACCATGCGCATCGAGCCTGAGAAGGTTCGTGAGGCTGCCCTTGCGGAGCGTCCGCGCGTCATCATCGCCGGCTGGTCCGCCTACCCGCGTCACCTCGACTTCCAGGCCTTCCGCGACATCGCGGACGAGGTCGGCGCCGCTCTCTGGGTGGACATGGCTCACTTCGCTGGCCTCGTGGCTGCGGGCCTGCACCCGAACCCCGTCCCCTTCGCCGATGTGGTGACGACGACGGTCCACAAGACTCTGGGTGGTCCTCGTTCCGGCATGATCCTGTCCTCGCGCGGCGAGCAGTGGGGCAAGAAGCTCAACACTGCCGTGTTCCCGGGGCAGCAGGGCGGCCCTCTCATGCACGCGATTGCCGCGAAGGCCATTGCCATGAAGGTCGCGCAGACCGACGAATTCAAGGATCGCCAGCGCCGCACCCTCGAGGGCGCGCAGATCATCGCTGAGCGCCTGGGCGCTGATGACGCAAAGAAGGCTGGCATCAAGCTGGTCACGGGCGGCACCGACGTGCACCTCGTCCTCGTTGACCTGGTCGACTCTGAGCTCAACGGTCAGCAGGCCGAGGACCTGCTGCATGAGGTTGGCATCACCGTCAACCGCAATGCCGTCCCCTTTGACCCGCGTCCGCCGGCCGTCACCTCGGGCCTGCGTATCGGCACTCCCGCCCTCGCGACGCGCGGCTTCGATGCTGAGGACTTTGCCGAGGTTGCCGACATCATCGGCACGACCCTGTCTCAGGGTGCGTCCGGCGGCAACGTTGAGGTGGAAGCCCTGCGCGCTCGCGTCAAGAAGCTGACGGACAAGCACCCGCTCTACGCCGGGCTCTGATCGTGAGGGCTCCCTGGGAGGGCCCCGCGGGGGTCCTGGATGGAAAGGCGACCGCTGCCGCCATTAAGGCGGAGCTGAAGGAGCGCGTCGATCGTCTGCGCGAGGCAGGGGTCGTTCCGGGCCTCGGCACGATTCTCGTCGGCGAGGACCCCGGGTCCGTTGCCTACGTCGCCGGCAAGCACCGCGATTGCGCGCAGATCGGCGCCGAGTCGATCCGCGTGGACCTGCCCGCAGATGCGACGCAGGAGCAGGTGGAAGCCGCGATTGATCAGCTCAACGCAGACCCTGCCTGCACGGGCTACATCGTGCAGCTGCCGCTGCCGCGCGGAATCGATGCGAACGCCGTCCTGGAGCGTATCGACCCCGCGAAGGACGCGGACGGCCTGCATCCGATGAACCTCGGACGCCTCGTGCTGCGAGGATCGGGTCCCATCGATTCGCCTCTGCCGTGCACGCCGCGCGCGGTCATTGAGCTCATGGAACGCCATGGGATCGACCTGGCCGGTAAGAACGTGTGCGTTATCGGTCGAGGCGTGACCGTGGGGCGCTCGATCGGCCTGCTGCTCATGCGCAAGGAAGTGAACGCGACGGTGGACGTGTGCCACACGGGCACGACCGACCTGGCTGATCACGTGCGCCGCGCGGACGTCATCGTGGCTGCTGCCGGTTCTGCTGGGATCATTACCCCTGACATGGTGGCCCCCGGCGCCATCGTCCTTGACGTCGGCGTGAGCCGCGTGCAGGGCGAGGACGGCAAGGCTCGTCTGATGGGTGACGTCGCGGACGGCGTGGATGAGGTGGCCAGCTGGCTCAGCCCCAACCCCGGCGGCGTTGGACCGATGACCCGGGCGCTCCTCGTGACGAACGTCGTCGAGGCTGCCGAACGCCAGGCGGGAATCAGCGTGAACTGACAGGCGCGCGTGGCCTCGGCACATGTGGAGGTCGCGCGCGAACGCAGTGGAGGCGCGGTGAGGATATCCATTCCTCGCCGCGCCTCCTCGTTCATCTAGACTGAAGAAAACTCTTGTTAAGGAGAAAACGATGACTCTGACGGTGACCACCGTGAACCTGAACGGCATCCGCGCCGCCCACAAGCGTGGCTTCCTCGACTGGCTGGAGGGGTCCGACACGGATGTGCTGCTCATGCAGGAGGTGCGCGCGCCCGAGGAGATTTCCCGCGAGATCATGGGCGAGGCCTGGGACAGCGTGTGGGTTCCCTGCCGCATCAAGGGGCGCGCCGGCGTGGGTGTAGCTGTGCGACGCGGGCGAGCGGTCCTGGAAGGCGAGCCTCGCCTGGTTCTCGACGACGCCGAGACGGACGTGGATTCGGGCCGCTGGCTCGAGGCCATCGTGCGTCCCGAGGGAGGCGAGACTCCCGTGCGCGTGGTGTCCGCCTACTTCCACTCGGGTGAGAAGGACACTCCCAAGCAGGAGGCCAAGATGGCGCACCTGCCGCGCATCGGCGTCCGCATGGCTGAGCTGCTCGCCGAGGAGGCAGCCGGGGGTATCTCCTCGCTCGTGTGCGGCGACTTCAACGTCGTGCGCAGCGAGGCCGACATCAAGAACTGGAAGCCGAACCACAACAAGCGCGCCGGCGTCCTCGACGAGGAGATCGCTTTCCTCAACCAGTGGGTGGAGGAAGGCTGGCGCGACACCGTGCGCGACCTGGCCGGCGACGTGCAAGGCCCCTACTCGTGGTGGTCGTGGCGCGGCCAGGCCTTCGTGAACAACGCGGGCTGGCGCATCGACTACCAGTACGCGACGCCCGCCCTGGGCGAGCGGGCGCGCTCCTTCGCGATCGGTCGCGCAGACGAGTACGCGGAGCGCTTCTCGGATCACGCGCCGGTCTCCGTGACCTACGAGATCTGACGTTTCATCGACGAGGCCGTGGCCGGGGAGTAGCGCCCGGGCCACGGCCTTTCGTGTATGCGGTGTACTTGTCATCCGTGGCGTACCGGTAGTCGCCGCCGTCCCCTGTCCCACAATCTCGCACGTAATCCAATTGGGTGAAGGTTCAACGAAGTCTGAAAACGTTGCAATTCCGCGGATGTGGTTTCATAGTTTGAAATAGGCGTGGGGGAATTACGTGCGGAATTGATGGGGCTTGCCTGCCGTACTCGCCGATGAGGGGGCGGGGTCAATACGCATCCGGATAGGTAACGAACATCTGGATAGCTTAATAACCTATCCGGATGTGCATAACCTATCCACGTGCGCGCAACCTATCCGGATAATGCCCCGAAGCAGGGGTTGTGGGGCCTGGTGGTGCTTGTGCATGGTGGTGTGGCTTGGGCTGGATACTCGCGGTAACGAGAGCGTGCCGGTGTGGAGGGTGCCGGAGGTACCGGAGGGCCTGGCTGCGGTGCCCGTGGGCGGTGGCGGGGCCTGGCTACTCGCAGCCGCAAGCCACGCCGGTGTGGAGGGCGCCGGAGGGGCCGGAAGGCCTGGCTGCGGTGCCCGTGGGCGGTGGCGGGGCCTGGCCGGGCTTCGAGACGACGCGCCGAGCGAAGCTCGCGGCGCGGGCGGCTCGCGGGCGGGCCGCCGCCCATGGGCACACCAAGCAGCCCGGCCCCACGGCCGGGGCCTCCGGCGCCTGGAACACCAGCGCGTGATGAGCGGGTGATTGTCTGGCAGACAGGGACTCAGTGCCCAGAGGCGTCGAAGTCGAACAGAGCCATCGAGGAGTAGATGCCCGAGGGGTCGATGCGATCCAGGCGAAAGCCGGGGACAATCCAGGAGGCTTCGACGGTCGCGCCGATGTCGAGGGCCATGTCCAGGGCGACATCGTCGACGTCCTGTGCCAGCGTCACGTGAGGGTGATAGGGAAAGCGCGTCTCGTGGTCGAGGGGGCCGGAGCGGATCTCCTCGGCGAGGTCTGTGCAGTCGGAGGCTCCCTCGGCCAGCGTCATGAAGGCGACGTTGGAAACAGGGCGGAAGGAATCGGTGCCCGACAGGGTGACGCGGAAAGGGGAGTGCCTTGAGGCGATGGAGCGCAGGTGGTCGATGACCTCGGCGCGCGCTTCGCGTGCGACGGGTGTGGGTGGCATCAGCGTGATGTGTGCGGGGATGCGTGATCCTGCCAGGTCTCCCAGGCGCAGGCGCAGGTTGGTGAGCTGTGTGACCCACGGTTCGGGAATCGCGACGACGACGCCGAGCCAGTCCTGGCCGGGGAGTCGTTGGGGGAGGAACATGGGGCCTGCCTGTGTCGCGGTTGTGGTGGCTCCACTGTACCGGGTGTTGGGGCGCGCGCGATGAGGCCGTAGCGCTTGAAGGGTGTGAGGGCGTTCACGTAGCCTTGAGGAAGTGAGACCAAGGAGGATCTTGTGACTGATCTCGTGTGGGCCAACGCCGCTACCCCCGACGAAGGGGCCGCGCAGGCCTCAGACCTGTTCCGTGACGCGTTTGGCTACGAGCCTCGGGGCGTGTGGAGTGCGCCCGGGCGCGTCAATATCATCGGCGAGCACGTGGACTACAACGGTGGCCCGTGCGTTCCGATCGCTCTGCCGCACCGCGCGTACGTGGCGCTGTCGCCTCGTGAGGATCGGACGATTCGCCTGATTTCTCCGCAGACTCGCGAGGCGATCGACGTCCTCGATCTTGACGTCATTGGCCCGAAGGGGACCCCCGGCGAGGTGACGAACCATTGGACGGCGTATCTCGCGGGCGTCGCGTGGGCCATCGAGCAGGCTGGATACGGGCCGCTGCCCGGTTTTGACGCGGCCCTGTGGTCGTGCGTGCCCCTGGGCGGTGGCTTGTCGTCGAGCGCCGCGCTCGAGTGCGCGACGGCGGTGGCCCTCGACGAGGTGTGCGACCTCGGTCTGGCGGGCACGATCGAGGCCCCCAACGATGAGGGGCGCAAGGTGCTCGTGGATGCTGCGCGCGCCGCGGAAAATCAGGTGGCGGGCGCCAACACGGGCGGCCTGGATCAGACGGCGTCCCTGCGCTGCCGCGAGGGTCATGCGCTGGCCCTCGACTGCCGGGACATGTCGACGCGCCAGGTTCCCTTCGACCTGAGTGCGGTCGGCCTGGAACTTCTCGTTATCGACACGCGCGCCAAGCATTCGCTTGCAGACGGCCAGTACGGGTCGCGCCGCGCGGACTGCGAGGAGTCGGCGCGTATCCTGGGTGTGGGCCAGCTCGTGGACGTTGAGGACCTCGATGAGGCGACAGCCGCGCTGGGCGATGAGCGCCTGGCCGCCCGCACGCGCCACGTCGTCTCCGAAATCGCGCGGACGCGAGCTTTCATCGAGCTTCTCGACGAGGGGCCGCTGGAGGGGGTGCGCCTGGCTGTCGCGGGCGCTCTCCTGAACGATTCGCACGACTCGCTGCGCGACGACTACGAGGTCTCCTGCGAGGAGCTGGATGTGGCCGTGGAGGCCGCCCGCGCCGCGGGCGCGCATGGTGCGCGCATGACGGGCGGAGGCTTCGGCGGCAGCGCGATCGCGCTCGTCGACGCGCATGCCGTGGAGGGTGTGGCGCGAGCCGTCGCGGCCGCCTACGCGGAGCGAGGGTGGGAGCCTCCCCACTTCATCCGATCCCTCCCGGGAGCTCCCGCCGGACGCCTGGACTGAGCGATCTGTGACAAACCGAGGGGCCGGTGCTTCAGCATTTGAAGCACCGGCCCCGGCCTCGTTACACTGAAGACCAGCAGACACGAGGGAAGGACATTCCGATGGGGATCAGCAAACGAGCATGGCAGGTAGCGGGCGCAGCAGCCGGCGGCGCGAGCCTCTTTGGCGGCGGCCTGGCGATCGGACGCCTCCTGCGGCTGGATTCCCAGCGCGGTGACTACCGCAAGGCATGGGAGAACCACAACCTGGCGACCCTGGACCGCCTGCGTCAACTTGACGAGCATCCCGAGGGTGAGCGTCCCTACCTGATCGTCTCCCTCGGCGACTCCTCCGTGCAGGGCGTGGGCGCCTCGCGCATCACCGAGTCCTACCCGGCCCGCCTCGCCTCCTCGATCGCCGCGCAGATGGACCGCGAGGTCCTCCTGCTCAACCTGTCCCTGTCGGGAGCCACCATCGAGTCCGTGGAACTCACCCAGATCCCGCAGATGCGCGGCCTGGGCCTCCTGGACGGCCCCTACAGCCCCGACCTGGTCACGCTGACTATCGGTGGAAACGACGTCATGACCGAGGATATGGCCCCCGGTCAGTTCGAAGAGCGCCTGCGTCGGGTTCTTGCCTCTCTGCCCGGCAGCGCCCTCGTCTCCACGATCCCTTCCTTCGGCATCATGCCCCAGGAAAGCCGCGCGCAGGACATGTCCGACCGTATCGAGGCCGCCGTTGCCGACAGCGACGCGCACCTGGTCGACCTGCGTTCCCTGACGCAGGAATACTCCCTGCCGACCTACACCTTCGCCTACCATGCTGCGGACTTCTTCCACCCGAATTCGGCGGCATACACCAAGTGGGCGCAGCTCTTCGCCGACGCGTGGGCGACGTCTCGACGTGAGGCAGCCCCCGTCGTCGAGGATGCCCCCCAGTGGGACATGCTCTCGGCACGGGTGGCACAATCGGAGTATGACGACTGACGGACCGTGGCTCGTCGTCGGGTTAGGTAACCCCGGCGCGCAGTATGCCTCCACCCGACACAACGTCGGGTACTTGACCCTCGACGTGCTCGCCTCGCGCGGCGGTGCGACGCTGACCTCGCACCGCTCGCGCACGCACACCGCTGACGTTCGCCTAGGAATCGGCCCCGGCGGCGTGCCCGGACCCCGCGTGATTCTCGCGCGCTCCGACAGCTACATGAACACCTCCGGCGGTCCGATCAGCGCGCTCGCCACCTTCCACAAGATCGAGCCCTCGCGCATCCTCGTCATCCACGACGACATGGACCTGCCCGCGCACACGCTGCGCCTCAAGATCGGCGGGGGAGAGGGCGGCCACAACGGCCTGAAGTCCCTCAGCCAGCACCTGGGCACGCGCGATTACGCTCGCCTGCGCATCGGCGTGGGCCGCCCGCCGGGGCGCATGGACCCCGCCGACTACGTGCTCGCGACCCTGCCCTCTAAGGAGCGCCCCGACTGGGACGTCACCTTCGAGCAGGCCGCCGACGTCGTCGAAGACATCGTGACCAAGGGATTTGCCCCCACCCAGATGGCCCTGCACACCGGGTCCTGATCGAGGCGGCGGCCCCCTGGCGTCGCCGCGCACCCTCACCGCGAAAGGCAGCGCGTGCTACTCACCGGACTCCTCCCGGACATCACCACCGATCCCGCGATCGAGACGGCCACCGACTCTGTCGAAGCCGGCCGTTCCGGCACGATTGTCGCGCCCGTCGGCATCCGGCCGCCCCTGCTCGCGGCCGTCGCCTCGCGCGCGGCTACGCCCCTCGTGGTCCTCACGGCCACGGGGCGCGACGCTGAATCGCTGACCAACGCCCTGGCCTCGTGGATCCCGGGCGTCGCCATGCTGCCCGCGTGGGAGACCCTGCCCCACGAGCGTCTCTCGCCCCAGGTTGACACGATGGCGCGTCGCATCGCCGTCCTGCGCCGCCTCGTCCACCCGATCACGGGAGACGACAGCGCCGGACCGATTTCGGTCCTCGTCGTCCCCATCCGCGCCTTCCTCCAGCCGATCATCTCTGGCCTGGCGGACCTCGAACCCGTGCGCGTGCGCACCGGCGACATCCTGGACCTCACCGAGACCACGAACCGCCTAGCCGAGCTGGGCTACGAGCGCGTCGACATGGTCGAAGGACGCGGCCAGATGAGCGTGCGCGGCGGCATCCTCGACGTCTTCCCGCCACAGGAACCCCACCCCCTGCGCGTGGAGCTGTGGGGTGACGAGGTCGACGACATCCGCGCCTTCTCCGTCTCTGACCAGCGAACCCTCGGCGAGGCCGCCGACGGCCTGTGGGCCGTCCCCTGCCGAGAGCTCCTCCTCACCCAGGCAGTGCGCGCCCGCGCCCGCGAGGCCGCCGACCGCCTGCCCGGCGCCGCAGAGATGCTCAGCCTCGCAGCCGAAGGAATCGCTGCACCCGGCATCGAATCCCTGGCGCCCATCCTCGTCGGCGGCATGGAATCCCTCCTCGACCTGCTGCCCGCAGGCTCGCCGATCCTCGCCTCCGACCCCGAACGAATCCGCGCCCGCGCCGCCGACCTCGTCGCTACGACCGAGGAGTTCCTCGCCGCCGCGTGGAGCGCCGCCGCCGGGGGAGCGGACACCCCGCTTGAGGCCTCCAAGGCCTCGTTCCTCGACCTGGGCGACCTGTGGGGGAGCGGGACGCGCCCCTGGTGGGAGCTCACTGACCTGCCGCCCGCCGACCTCGCTTCCGCGATCGACGAGGCAGACTCGCCCTCAGCGGACGGCCCCGCGCCCGTCGTCGTCTCGCCCACCCTCATGCGCGTGGGCGCCCGCGACGTGCATCCCTACCGCGGAGACTTCGCCCGAGCCGCCGCCGACCTCACCGACCTGGCCCGCGACGGCTGGCGCATCGTCGTCACCACCGAAGGCCCTGGCCCGGGACGGCGCATCCGCTCCATCCTCACCGACGCCTCGTGCCCGGCCGCGCTCGCGGACAACGTGGAAGCGCGCCCCGACCCCGGCCTCGTGACCATTACGACCGCGCAGGCCGGCGTCGGTTTCGTCGCGCCCCATCTCAAGGTCGCGATCCTCACCGAAGGCGACCTCACCGGGCGCGCGGGCGCGTCCACGCGCGACATGCGCCGCATGCCCTCGCGCAGGCGCAAAGGCGTCGACCCTCTGACCCTGCATCCCGGGGACTACATCGTCCACGACCAGCACGGCATCGGACGCTTCATCGAGCTCGTCTCCCGCACGATCGGGCGCGGGGACGCCGCCTCGACGCGCGACTACCTGGTCATCGAATACGCGCCCTCCAAGCGCGGACAGCCCGCCGACCGGCTCTTCGTGCCCACCGATGCGCTGGACCAGATCTCGAAGTACACCGGATCCGACGAGCCCTCCCTGACCAAGATGGGCGGCGCCGACTGGGCCAAGACCAAGGCCCGCGCCAAGAAGGCCGTCAACGAGGTCGCCAAGGAACTTATCCGCCTGTACGCGGTGCGCCAGCAGACCAAGGGCCACGCTTTCGGCCCCGACACGCCCTGGCAGCGCGAACTTGAGGACGCCTTCCCCTACGTCGAGACCCCCGACCAGCTCGTCACGATCGACGAGGTCAAGGCCGATATGGAAAAGCCCGTGCCCATGGACCGCCTGCTCACCGGCGACGTCGGCTACGGCAAGACCGAGATCGCCGTGCGCGCCGCCTTCAAGGCCATCCAGGACGGCTATCAGGTCGCGGTCCTCGTGCCTACGACGCTGCTGGTCACTCAGCACGCGGAGACCTTCGCCGAGCGCTACGCGGGCTTCCCCGTGCGCATCGGCACGCTCTCGCGCTTCTCGACACCGAAGGAAACCGAGGAGGTCAAGGCGGGGTTGGCCTCGGGCGAAGTCGACCTCGTCATTGGCACGCACGCGCTGCTGACGGGCACGGTGTCGTTTAAGAAGCTCGGCCTCGTCATCATTGACGAGGAGCAGCGCTTCGGCGTCGAGCACAAGGAAACCCTCAAGGCCCTGCGCACCGACGTAGACGTCCTGTCGATGTCCGCTACGCCGATCCCGCGTACCCTCGAGATGGCGATCTCCGGCATCCGCGAGATGTCGATTCTCCAGACCCCGCCCGAGGAGCGCCAGCCCGTCCTGACCTTCGTCGGCGCCTACACGGACGCCCAGGTCAGCGCCGCGATCCGGCGCGAGCTGCTGCGCGACGGCCAGGTCTTCTACGTGCACAATCGCGTCGACTCGATCTCCTCGGTCGCCGCCCACATCGCGGAGCTGGTGCCCGAGGCGCGCGTGCGCACCGCCCACGGCAAGATGAACGAGCACCAGCTCGAGGCCGTCATCCAGGACTTCTGGAACCACGAGTTCGACGTGCTCGTGTGTACGACCATCGTCGAGACCGGACTGGACATCTCCAACGCGAATACCCTCATCGTGGACCGCGCCGACACCTTCGGCCTGTCCCAGCTCCACCAGCTGCGCGGACGCGTGGGGCGAGGCCGCGAACGCGCCTACGCGTACTTCTTCTACCCGGGCGACAAGGCGCTCACCGAGACCGCGCACGAGCGCCTCAAGACGATCGCCGCGAACACTGAGCTGGGAGCCGGCCTGGCCGTCGCTCAGCGCGACCTCGAGATCCGAGGCGCCGGCAACCTCCTGGGTGGGGCCCAGTCCGGTCACGTTGAGGGCGTCGGATTTGACCTCTACGTGCGCATGGTCTCCGACGCGGTTGCAGCCTACCGAGGCGATGCTCCCACCGAAAAAACCGACGTGCGCATGGACCTGCAGGTCGACGCGCACATTCCCGACGGCTACGTGCGCGGCGAGCGCTTGCGCCTCGAGGTCTACGCCAAGATCGCGGCCATCTCCACGCCTGAACAGGAAGCGGACGTGCGCGAGGAACTCGTCGACCGCTACGGTCCGATCCCGCCCCAGGTCGACCTGCTCTTCGCCGTCGCTCGGCTGCGCGAGATCGTACGCCGCGCCGGGATCGCCGAGATCGTCACGCAGGGCAAGTACCTGCGCGTCTCGCCCGTCGAACTGCGCGATTCCCAGGTCATGCGCCTCAAGCGCCTGCATCCCGGAACGGTCATCAAAGCCGCCGTTCGCCAGGTCCTCGTGCCGCTGCCGCTCACCTCGCGCGTTGGTGGTTCCCCGCTCACCGACGGCCCCCTCCTGGAGTGGGTGGAGACTCTGGTGACCAAGATTCTTGTGCCTTTTGGCGAGTAGTGCCTGTGGTGGAATACACTGGTCCTATTGCGTCGCAACACATCTGAGGAAGGAACGCTCGTGCGCTACACACGCCAGCTCGCCACCGCCGCCCTGATTGTGGCCGCAGGACTGGGAATGGGGGCGTGTTCCGCCCATCCCGGCGCTGCCGTCAGCACCAACAACGGCGACTACAGCATCGCGGAAGTTAACGAGGCGGTGAGCCAGATCGCCGCAGTGACGGTTGGAAAGTCCACCATTGATGCGTACGAGGTGCGCGTTCGCCTGATCAACGAGCCTCAGCTCGTGGCCGTGGCCGATTCAGTGGGCCTCGGTGTGAGCGACGAGCAGATTGACCAGGCCATCGAGCAGACTGCGATGCAGACCGGCGCTCAGGTGCCCGTGATCGGGCGCGGCACGCGCGCGACCGTGCGTTCCGTGCTCCTGAATCAGCAGCTCAGCCAGTTCGCTCAGGCCAACCCGGCGGCCGTGTCGGCCATGAACGCGACCCTCGAGCAGGCCCGCGGTGCGGCGAACGCGCAGATTAATCCGCGTTTCGCTCAGCCCTCCCTGGGTGGCGGCCAGGCGCCGACCATGCCCCTCTTCGGTGACGCCGTATCTGGAGCCAAGGACGATCCCACGGCCGCGCTCCTGGGTGGCGGCGGCCACTGAGGGTTGTGAGTATTCGCTCACAGCGCCTCTGGCAGGGACTAATGTCGCTTGTCCGGGCGCACAACCGGGGCTGATAGCCCCAAAAACCACAACGTCCCCCTCGCCGGGGGTGACCACATATGGCGGTCCGTATTACCGTTGTACTGACCGCTTCCACGCAACAACATCGATTGGAGAATGACGTGGCAGTTATTGAAGGCATTGGTGCACGCGAGATCCTCGACTCGCGCGGTAACCCGACCGTTGAGGTTGAGGTCGTCCTCGAGGACGGCACCGCTGCGCGCGCGTCCGTTCCCTCCGGCGCGTCCACCGGCGCGTTCGAGGCCGTCGAGCGTCGCGATGGCGACAAGGGCCGCTACCTCGGCAAGGGCGTCCAGGACGCCGTTGACGCCGTCGTCGAGCAGATCGCTCCCGAGCTCATCGGCGAGGAAGCTGACGATCAGCGCTACATCGACCAGGCCATGATCGACCTGGACGGCACCCCCAACAAGGGCAAGCTCGGCGCGAACGCCATCCTCGGCGTCTCCCTCGCCGTCGCCAAGGCCGCCGCGAAGTACGCGGACCTGCCCCTGTACAAGTACCTGGGCGGCCCCAACGCTCACGTCCTGCCCGTCCCCATGATGAACATCCTCAACGGTGGTTCCCACGCGGACTCCAACGTTGACATCCAGGAGTTCATGATTGCCCCCATCGGCGCTCCCTCCTTCCGTGAGGCCCTGCGCTGGGGCGCCGAGGTCTACCACACGCTCAAGGGCGTCGTGAAGGACCGCGGTCTGTCCACCGGCCTGGGTGACGAGGGCGGCTTCGCCCCCAACCTGGACTCCAACGCCGAGGCTCTCGACCTGATCGTCTCCGCGATCGAGAAGGCCGGCTTCAAGCCGGGCGAGGACGTCGCCCTGGCCCTGGACGTTGCCTCCTCCGAGTTCTTCAAGGACGGCCTGTACCAGTTCGAGGGTGAAGGCCGCTCGACTGACTACATGGTGGAGTACTACGAGAAGCTCATCTCGAACTACCCGCTGGTCTCCATCGAGGATCCGCTGTCCGAGGACGAGTGGGATGCCTGGAAGGCCCTGACCTCCGAGATCGGCGGCCGCGTCCAGCTGGTCGGCGACGACCTGTTCGTCACCAACCCCGCTCGCCTGAAGAAGGGCATCGAGCTGGGCGCCGCGAACGCGCTGCTCGTCAAGGTGAACCAGATCGGTTCGCTGACCGAGACCCTCGACGCCGTCGAGGAAGCGCACCGCAACGGCTACCGTTCGATGACCTCGCACCGCTCCGGTGAGACCGAGGACACCACGATCGCCGACCTGGCTGTCGCCACCAACTCCGGCCAGATCAAGACCGGTGCCCCCGCTCGTTCCGAGCGCGTCGCCAAGTACAACCAGCTGCTGCGCATTGAGGAGCAGCTGGGTGAGGCCGCCGTTTACGCCGGCCGCTCTGCCTTCCCTCGCTTCAAGTGAGCCTAGGCAACTAGCCGCATAGCTCCGCGCGGGCCCGCAAGGGTCCGCGCGGAGTTTTTTCGGCGTGGGGCTGAGCCAAAGACGCCAACTTAGGGCACGATAGAAGAATGGCTAGCCGTCGTCCTTCTTCCCGCCCCTCCTCGCGTCGTCGCTCCTCCGGTTCGGAGGCAGCGCGTACGACGCGTGAGATCAACGCGGAAAAGTCGCGCCAGCGCAGGGCGGCCGCGAAGGCTTCGAAGTCCTCCAAGGGGGCCGAGGCCTCGTCGAAGCGCCAGAAGTCGGCGCGGGGCGCCCAGAAGGAAGAGGGCACAAAGCGGAGCTTTTTCCGCAGGAATAAGGGCGCTGAGAAGGGCTCGTCGCGTTCTTCGTTCGTGCGTCCCGCTGCGGAGGGCTCGCAGGTCCTGTCCATCGGTGGCCTCGATGTATCCACGCGACTTCTCGTCGTCCTGATCGTCGCCGCGATCCTGTCGGTCATGCTGGTGCCCAGCCTCTACCAGTGGTGGCAGCAGGAGCGCGAACTCGCGCAGATTAAGGCGCAGGTTGCCGAGCAGCAGCAGAAGAACGCTGACATGCAGCGTCAGCTCGACCTGTGGAATGACCCCGACTACATCTCTACTCAGGCGCGTGAGCGGCTCGGATTCGTTCGCCCCGGTGAGACCCAATACACGGTGGTGGATCCGGGGCCGCAATACCAGGACTCGGCGCTGGCGGCCGCAGCGGCTGCCACCGGACCGGCGCGCCCCTGGGTGCAGCAGCTCGGTATCCTAGTGGGGAAGGCGGATCAGCCGCCGAGCGCGACGCCTATCCCGTCGGCTGAGACCAGTCAGTCGGGCCAGGCCCCCACAACCAGCCAAGAAAGCGGAGAATGAGCCTCGTTAACACCACCGACGCCACTGAAGAGGACCTGGAGGTCCTGCGTTCCCAGCTGGGCCGTGTGCCCCGAGGGGTCGTTGGTATTGCTGCGCGCTGTGTCTGCGGTCGGCCCACGGTCGTGGCTACCGCGCCGCGCCTGCCTGACGGGACGCCGTTCCCCACGACCTACTACCTGACGCACCCGGCGGCCGTGAAGGGCGCTTCCACGCTCGAGGCCGAGCACGTCATGGAGACCCTCAACGAGGAACTCGCGGCCGATGAGGAGCTGCGTGCCGCCTACGCGCGCGCCCACGAGGCCTACATTCAGGCGCGCCTGACCCTGGGTGACGTTCCGGAGATTTCGGGCGTGAGCGCTGGGGGAATGCCCACGCGCGTCAAGTGCCTGCACGCCCTCGTCGGCCACTCTCTGGCCGCCGGCCCCGGCGTGAATCCGATCGGAGACCGTGCGCTCGCGATGCTCGACGAGCGCGGCCTGTTCTCCACCTCCCGTTGCTCCTGCTGAGCGTTTTTTGCCCGTGCCCGCCCCGGCCTCGTCCGGGACTTACCCCTGTAGAAACGAAGCGATGACCCGCGTAGCTGCCATTGACTGTGGAACCAATTCGATCCGACTGCTTGTCGCCGATGGGCATATCGGCGAGGACGGTCGTCCCCATCTGTCGGACCTGACCCGCCAGATGCGCATCGTGCGCCTGGGGCAGGGCGTGGATGCACGCGGCTACCTGGATCCCGCGGCGATCGAGCGGACGGTGGAGGCCACGGTCGAATACCAGCGCATGATCGAGGCACTGGGGGCGACGAGCACCCGTTTCGTGGCGACCTCTGCGACGCGCGACGCGTCCAACAGCGCGGATTTCGTGCGTCAGATCAAGGCCGTCATCGGCGTGGAGCCCGAGGTCGTTGTCGGCACGGAGGAAGCCTCCCTGTCCTTCAACGGCGCGGTGAGCGGCCTGGGCGAATCCGTGACCGCCCCGATGCTGGTCGTCGATATCGGTGGTGGGTCGACGGAGCTGGTGGCCGGCTCGACCCGCGTTGAGCAGGCGATTTCGATCGACATGGGTGCCGTGCGCGTCACCGAGAAGTTCTTCTCCCACGTGGATCCGGCAGGCGGAGTGCCGCTTCAGGACCAAGAGCGCGCGATCGCGTGGATCGATGAGCAGCTGGACGGCGCGGAAAAGTCCGTGGACTTGGCGCGCGTGCGCTCCCTCGTGGGCGTTGCGGGCACGGTGACCACCCTGACCGCCCAGGCGCTGGGGCTCACGTCGTACCAGCCCGAGCGCATTCACGGTGCTCGCCTGAGCGCGGCACAGTTCGAAGAGGCCGTGCGTTTCATGGTCGATCAGCCGACCTCCGTGAAGGCCTCCCTGGGCTTCATGCCCGAGGGGCGCGAGGACGTCATCGCGGCGGGCGCGCTTATCTGGAGCCGCATCGTCACGCGCGTTCTGGCGCGCGCCGAGGCCGCCGGGCACCCGATCGAGCAGGTCGTCACCTCCGAGCACGACATCCTCGACGGTATCGCACAGGCGATGATCTGAGCGGAGCTTGAGGAGCGCGCCAGCCTCCCGTAGGCTGGACGTGCGCGTGCGCGCCCCCGTGGCCCAATTGGCAGAGGCAACCGACTTAAAATCGGTGTGTTGTGGGTTCGAGTCCCACCGGGGGTAC
>CAUTDS010000018.1:0-39455 GCA_963537175.1 uncultured Actinomycetes bacterium | reverse complement strand
TGCTGAGGCGGCTCCCGCCGAGGCACCCGCTGAGCCTGCCCCCGCCGCTGAGGCCGCTCCGGCCCCCGCCCCCGTAGCTCCTACCGGCGGTCCTTCGGGTGCCGACGTTGCGGATCTGCCCTTCACGGCGTCCTCCGCGATCATCGCCCTGCTCGCCCTGTCCGCGAAGATTCGCATTGACGAGGTCGGGGCCACCGACACGACAGAGTCACTGACCAACGGCGTGTCCTCGCGCCGTAACCAGCTGCTCATGGACATGTCCTCCGAGCTGGGCCTGAACTCGATCGACGGTGCCGGCGAGGCCGACGTGGCCACGCTGTCCGCCACGGTCGACAAGGCCGCCAAGGGCTACAAGCCCTTCGGCCCGGTCCTGTCCGAGGCCGTCAAGGAGCGTACGCGCAAGCTGTTCGGCGCCGCCGGCGTCAAGGCCGGTCACATCGCCGACCGCGTGACCGGCACGTGGCAGCTGGGACCCGGTTGGGCCCAGCACGTCACCGCCGAGATCGTCCTGGGCACCCGTGAGGGCGCCTCGACCCGTGACGGCGACCTGGCAACTCTGCCCCTGGATGCCCCGACGAACGCCGCGGGTGTCGATGCGCTCATCGACGCTGCCGTGGCCGCCGTCGCGGCCCGTGAGGGTATTGCTGTGTCCCTGCCCAGCGCCGGTGGCGCGTCCGGTGGCGGCGTCGTTGACTCCGCCGCGCTGGACGCTTACGCCGCGTCCGTGACGGGTGAGGACGGCGTCCTGGCCAAGACCGCTCGCACGATCCTGTCCGAGCTGGGTCTGAACGCCCCCGCCCCCACCGGCGAGGATTCCTCCGACGACGCGCGCGTCATCGACGCCGTCGCCGCCGAGCTGGGTTCGGGCTGGGTTGACCTGGTCGAGCCTCGCTTCGACGCCGCACGCGCCGTCCTGCTTGACGACCGCTGGGCCTCCGCCCGCGAGGACGTCGCCCGCTACGTCGCCGAAGGTACCCTTGCCGAGGGCGCTTCCTTCGTGGGCACCGGCCGCGCAGTGGCCGAGCAGGCCTCGTACTGGGCGAACCGCCTGCGCGCTGAGGGCGATCACGATCGCGCAGCTCGCCTCGAGCAGATCGCGTCCGACGCGCTGTCCTCCGCCGAGGATCTGCCCTACGCGAACGACGTCGCTGTGGTCACCGGCATGACCCCCGCCTCCATCGGTGGCGCGGTCGTCGGCGGCCTGCTCGCCGGTGGCGCGACGGTCATCGCTACCTCCTCGTCGATTTCCGCCTCGCGCCTGGCTTTCGCCAAGGAGCTCTACCGCACGCACGCCGCGGGCGGTGCGAAGCTGTGGCTGGTTCCCGCGAACCTGGCCTCCTACCGCGACGTGGACGCGCTCGTGGAGTGGATCGGCACCGAGCAGACCAAGTCCGTGGGCGCCGACGTGAAGGTGACCAAGGAAGCCCTGGTCCCGACGCTCTTCTACCCCTTCGCTGCTCCGCGCGTCTCCGGCACGCTGGCCGACGCGGGCCCGGCCTCTGAGAACCAGATGCGCCTGCTGCTGTGGAGCGTCGAGCGTTCCATCGCCGGCCTGTGCGCGATCGGTTCCGACACGCACGCCGACCACCGCCTGCACGTCGTACTGCCCGGTTCCCCCAACCGCGGCATCTTCGGCGGCGACGGCGCGTACGCCGAGGCGAAGGCGTCCTTCGATGCCATCGCGACCCGCTGGGCGGCCGAGCCGATCTGGGGTTCGCGCGTCTCGATCGCTCACCCGCGTATCGGTTGGGTGCGCGGCACCGGCCTCATGGGCGGCAACGACCCGATGGTCGCCGCCGTCGAGTCCGCGGGTGTTCGCACCTGGTCGACCGAGGAGATGGCCGAGCAGCTGCTGAAGCTGTCGAGCACTGAGGTACGCGCGCAGGCAGCCACCGCCCCGGTGGATGCCGACCTGACGGGCGGCCTGGACTCCTCCATCGACCTGCGCGCCCTGCGCGCCCAGGCCGAGGCCGCCATCCCCGCGCCGCCCGCCGAGCAGCCGGTCGCGACCGTCTCCGCGCTGCCCTCGCCCTCGCAGGTCGCCGTGCCGCACGTCGACCCCTCGCAGTGGGGTGAGACCACCGCGTCGCTGGCCGACACGGTCGTCATCGTCGGTCACGGCGAGGTCGGCCCCTGGGGCAGCGCCCGTACCCGCGTCCAGGCCGAGCTCGGTATCCACACCGACGGAAGCGTCGACCTCACCCCCGCGGGCGTGCTCGAGCTGGCGTGGATGACCGGCCTGCTGACCTGGTCGGACACCCCCGTGGGCGGCTGGTACGACAAGGACGACCAGCTGGTCCCCGAGTCGGAGATCTTCGATCGCTACCGCGACGAGGTCGTGGCCCGCTCCGGCGTGCGATTCTTCCACGACGACGGCCCGCTGCACGACGGCTACACGCCCGAGTCCGCGATGGTATTCCTGGACCGCGACATCACGTTCACGGTCGAGGACGAGGCCGAGGCTCGCTCCTACGCCGAGGCTGACCCGCAGTTCACCGTCATTGAGCAGACCGCGTTTGGCGAGTGGCAGGTGACCCGCAAGTCCGGTGCTCAGGTGCGAGTGCCGCGTCGCGCGACGCTGAACCGCCGCATCGGCGGCCTGTTCCCGACGGACTTCGATCCGGCTCGCTGGGGTATCCCGGCCTCGATGCTGGATTCGATCGACCCGATCGCCGTGTGGAACCTGGTCTCCGCCGTGGACGCGTTCGTGTCCGCCGGCTTCAGCCCCGCCGAGCTGCTGCGCGTCGTCCACCCGGCGACCGTGGCCTCCACGCAGGGCACCGGCTTCGGCGGCATGCGCTCGATGCACAAGCTGTTCGTCGACCGCTTCCTGGGCGAGGATTACCCGCAGGACATCCTGCAGGAGACCCTACCCAACGTCGTGGCTGCACACACCATGCAGTCCTACGTGGGCGGCTACGGCTCGATGATCAACCCGGTCGGCGCTTGTGCGACCGCCGCGGTCTCCATCGAGGAGGGGCTCGACAAGATCAAGGCCGGCAAGGCTGACTTCGTCGTGGCCGGCGCGATCGACGACATCCAGGTCGAGTCGATCGTGGGCTTCGGCGCGATGAACGCGACGGCGAACTCGAACGAGCTGCTCGCTCGCGGTATCTCCTCGCGATTCGTCTCGCGCGCCAACGACCGCCGCCGCGGCGGCTTCGTCGAGGCGCAGGGCGGCGGCACCGTGCTGCTGACCCGCGCGTCGGTGGCGCTCGACATGAACCTGCCGGTCCTGGCTGTCGTGGCGCACGCGCAGACCTTCAGCGACGGTGCGCACACCTCGATTCCGGCTCCCGGCCTGGGCGCCCTCGCGGTGGCGCGCGGCGGACGCGACTCGGTCATCGCCCGCAACCTCGGCGAGCTCGGCGTGGGCATCGACGACGTGGCCTTCGTGTCCAAGCACGACACGTCCACGAACGCCAACGACCCGAACGAGTCGGATCTGCACACCCGCGTCGGCATGGCGCTGGGCCGTACCCCCGGCAACCCGCTGCTGGTCATCTCGCAGAAGACCCTGACGGGTCACGCGAAGGGTGGCGCCTGCGTGTTCCAGGTGGGCGGCATCATCGACGTGTTCCGCACGGGTCTGATCCCCGCCAACGTCGCACTCGACTGCGTCGATGACGCGATGGAGAAGTACAGCCCGCTCGTGTGGCTGCGTTCCCCGCTCAACCTGTCCTCGCGTGGACCGGTGCGTGCGGCGTTCGCAACGTCGCTCGGCTTCGGTCACGTCTCCGGCTTCCTGGCGCTGGTCAACCCGGCCGCGTTCGAGGCCATCGTGGAGCGCGAGGCCGGACGCGAGCGCCTCGAGGCGTGGCGCGCCGCGTCGGATCGTCGCCTGCGCAACGGCCAGCGTCACATCGAGATGGGCATGCTGGGCCACGCCCCGCTGTTCACCTCGGTGGAGGGCCGTCGCCTGCCCGACGACCCGGCTGCCGGCGCTGCCGGTGACCCGCACGAGGTCGAGGCCGCGATCCTGCTGGATCCGAACGCACGCCTCGGCGAGGACGGCTTCTACCACCTGCCGGAAGGCAAGTGAGCGATGCGCGGACTCGGCGTTGACCTGGTCTCCCTCCCTGAGTTTGCCGCTCAGGTGAGGGAGCCGGGTTCGGCCTTCCTGAACGGCGTTCTGACGCCCAGGGAGTCCCGCCGGGTCCGCGCGCGCGCCGCCGCCACCTCCGGTGCGCAGCCCGGCTCCGCCCGCTACGACGAGGCCGTGGCCCGTCACGCGGGCGGCCTGTGGGCGGCGAAAGAAGCCTTCATCAAGGCCTGGTCGTGCGCCCTCTTCGGTTCCCCTCCCCGCATCGGAGCCGACGATGTCGACTGGCGTGAGATCGAGGTGATCCACGACGAGTGGAACCGCCCCGCTCTCACTGTGCACGGAGACGTAGCGGCTGCCTGCGCGGAGTCGCTCGGAGCGCCGTCCACGTGGAGAGCGCTCGTCTCCATCAGCCACGACGGGGAGTGCGCCATCGCGCAGGTCGCGATCGTGGACACGTCCGATTAGGCGGCATCGGGCGGCTCGTCCGCGTCGCCATCAATAGGCTCGAACGCATCGTTTTTCGTCGCATCGGTGTGCCCATGGTCCACCGCGTCATAGTCGAAGCACGAGCGCGTGACCTGTCCCAGGTCCGAGGATGCATCCTCGGACCTGCTGCATTCTTCCGGCGCAGCAAGGGGTGATAGTTCGACACCCACGGCGCCAGTCGGCGCATGCAGCGTCGGCTCTTCATGCTGTGTGTCAACGTCAGTGGGCAGGATGTCCGTTCCCTCATGCGGCGTGACCACGTGCGCGCGCACATCGGAGGTCGCCTCTCCCGGGTTCCCCTCTCCCTGGGCCGCTTCCGCTAATACCTGCCCCTGCCTCGTCGAATAGGGATCCCCCTGCGTCCCACCCGCCGGTTCTTCGGTCGAGTGCGCGCCATTCTTTGTGAACTGGGAGGTCCCCCTCGCCAAGTCGTGGCCGACCGAGGAGGCGCGGTAGACGATCGATGACCTGATCTGCCCATTGCCATCAATCCAGCCGTTCGGGACGGGGCGGGCAACCACGACGACGGGGTCGCCCTTGCGGCAGCTGCGAAACACGTTGGAGGCCAAGGTGTCCCATGTTTCCACCGTGTACCAGTAGGCGCCGTCCTCCACGTAGGAGGCGTTGCCCGTACGCACGTCGCTGACAAAGCGCCACCTCGTGATTGCGAGGCGGAAAGTCGTCACGCAGACGTCGCCCTTGACGTGCTTCATCATCGGTTCTGATCCGATACGACCCTTGAGGGTCGTCGATATGTCCTGCATCGTTGCATCCTTTGTCCGTTCTGGCCGGCGTTGGCCGGATGCATCCAGGAAAGCCCTACTCACCGCACCGCATCAAGCGCGCTGGCCAACCCTGTGGATGACGCGTGCTCGCCTCGTGCCCCTGTGGATATCTAGCGCCTCGCACATGCCCCTGTGGACGACACGCTGCACCCACCCGCCGCCCCACACAGCGAAGCGGCGACACCCCGCAGGGATGCCGCCGCTTGGCGTCAGGAAGACTGATCAGGCCTCGGCTTCCTCGCCCATGGCGGGAATACCCAGGGCGACGACCTCACGAGCCACCTCACGCGCGCGCTCGGTGGTCACCGGCTCGGCCGGGAACAGCACGCGACGGTAGTACTCGAGCTCCTGGATGGACTCCAGGATGTCTGCCAGCGCGCGGTGGCCGCCGTGCTTGTCGGGCGACTCGGCGAAGGCGGCGCGGTACCAGCGCTTGGCCAGCTCCTTGATGGAAGATACGTCCACCAGGCGGTAGTGCAGGTGGTCGATGACGGAGGGCATATTCGCCTCGAGGAACATTTTGTCGGTGCCCACCGAGTTGCCCGCCAAGAGCGCCTTACCCTGCTGGGGCACGAAGCGCTTGATGTAGGACAGGACCTGCTCGGTTGCCTCTTCCATGGACACGGCCGACGTCTGCAGGTCATCGAGCAGCCCGGAGGAGGTGTGCATGTTACGCACGAAGTCATTCATGTTGTCGAGGGCGCCCGCGGGCGGCGTGATCAGCACGTCCATCCCGGGGTCGACAATCGTGAGGTCGCCGTCGGTCACGACCACAGCCACCTCGATGAGGGCGTCGCGCTCGACGTCCAGGCCGGTCATTTCGCAGTCAATCCAGACCAGGGGGTCTTTCAGAGTTTTCACGCCTTCTATGTTAGTGCGCTCTGGGTCATACGGTTGGGTGGGACTTGGGGGCGGTGGCCACTACTACACTAGAAGGGTATTGGAAGGAGTTCCCATGACCGCTAGTTCTCACGTGACCACGCCGAAGGACATCCGTCAGGCCGCCACTGCCCTGGAGGGGGTTGCCGTTCGCACGAACCTGGAGCGTTCCGAGCGTCTGTCCGCCGAGGCCGGCGTCGATATTCTGCTCAAGCGTGAGGACCAGCAGAAGTGCCGTTCCTTCAAGGTGCGTGGCGCATACGCGCGCATGTCGCTCCTGTCCCCCGCCGAGCGCGAACGCGGCGTCGTGTGCGCGTCGGCCGGTAACCACGCGCAGGGCCTGGCCTACGCCTGCGCTCACCTGGGCGTGCGCGGCACGATCTACCTTCCCTCGAATACGCCCCGCCAGAAGCGTCGCCGTATCGCGACAATCGGAGGCGAGTGGGTCGAGCAGGTCATCGTGGATGGCACGTTCGATCGTGCGAACGCACTGGCCCAGGAGGCTGCGCGCGCCACGGGCCGCACCTACGTTCACCCCTACGACGATCCGTTTACGATCGCCGGCCAGGGAACGATTGGTGTCGAGCTCGAGGAGCAGATGCCGGAGGACACGGCGGCCGTCCTGGTCCCCGTGGGCGGTGGCGGCCTCATCGCGGGCATCGCAACGTGGCTGCGCGCGAACCGTCCGGAGGTGAAGATCATCGGCGTCGAGCCGGCGGGAGCTGCATCGATGCACGCGGCGCTCGAGGCGGGTCAGCCGATGTCCCTGGCGAAGGTCGATCCTTTCGTGGACGGCACGGCGGTGGGTCGCGCGGGCTCGCTCCCCTTCCACATCGCCTCGCAGTTCGTTGATTCCGTGCTGGTCGTCCCCGAGGGCGCGGTGTGCACGGAGATGCTGGAGCTCTACCAGTCCGACGGCGTCATCGCCGAGCCTGCGGGTGCTCTCGCTTCCACGGCCGCGCACGTGTACCTGACCGATCCGGCGGATCGCAAGGCGCTGCTGGGACGCTCCGACGGCGCGATCGTGTGCGTGGTGTCAGGTGGTAACAACGACCTGACACGCTACGCCGAAGTCATGGAACGCTCGCTGCGCCACGAGGGCCTTCGTCATTACTTCCTCGTGACGTTCCCGCAGCAGCCTGGCATGCTGCGCGTCTTCCTGTCGGATGTGCTGGGCCCCGCGGACGATATCGTGCACTTCGAGTACACGAAGAAGAACAACCGCGAGCTCGGCCCAGCTTTGGTCGGCATCGACTTGTCGAACCCGGATGACATCGACGGGCTTCGGCACCGTATGGAGGCCTCGCCCCTACACGTAGAGGAGCTGCCGTTGGATTCGGAGATCACGCGACTCGTGATCTAAGGGAGTTGGTACAAACGCCTGGGAGGGGCTCGGTTTCGGAGACGAGGCCGTGGCCCCTCTCCCCTTTTGTCTGACCTGGGCTCGTGGCTGGGCTGGGAGCCGCCCGGGGTGGCCGCTGGGCTGATGCGCGCGGTGGCGCGGCCGGGAGCACCGGCGGGGTGCCGCCTCGAGGGGCTCAGGCTGCGAGGGTGACGGGGCGGGTGAGGCGCACTCGCACGGAGGGGGTGGAGTTGAAGCGGTAGCCTTCGCCGCGGACTGTGGAGATGAGGTCGGGCAGGATGGAGAGCTTCTTGCGCAGGCGGCGGATGTGGGCATCCACGGTGCGGGAGTCGGAGCCGAGCTCTGAGTTGGCCCACACGGAGGCGAAGAGTTCGTCGCGGGTGACGGAGCGGTCGGCGTTGGCGGCGAGGTGGGCCAGGAGGTCGTGTTCCTTGGCGGACAGTCCGGCGTCGCGTCCGTCGAGGGTAACCTGGCCGCGGTCGATGTCAATGTCGATGCGGGAGGAGCTCAGTCGCAGTCCGGCCAGAACGTCGAGGAATTCCTCGTAGGAGGTGGGGGTGTCGTTGGCGGCGCGGACGGAGGCGGCAGGGGTGTTGACGAGGGTCATGGGTGTATCCGATTCTTCGGGGCCGCACTCCCACTATCGGCGTGGGTATATCACTGCGGCGGTGATTGACAGGGGTATCTGGGGCGTCAATCACATACACATTCGCGACATCATGCCACCGCAGGGGCAGCACATGGGGTTCGCGAAGGTCGTCATGGCATTAAGTCTGTCGGACGGTTTCCGTCCGAGCAACACGGTGTCCACACAATGAGACTGTGTAACAGCGTGTGAGCGCGGGCCGGACGCTCTGGGTTCACCGCTCACCGTACTTCCAACAACCATTAAACGTTGCAATAAAGCCGATAACGTCAGGCGACTGAGAACTGCGCTCCAACTCCCCTATCGACTGTCACATTCTCACGCTGTCACATTCGTAGGCGCAGATGCTCCTTCTTCCCTGACGCATTCGTGCGCCCGCGAAGACGCAAACGGTGAGGGGCGGGACCCATCGGGCCCGCCCCTCACCTATCGCCTAGAAGAACGCTCAGCTCTCCAGGCCGCGCTGGGCACGCACTTGCCGAGTAGCGGAGACAAGGTTGTCCAGCGACGCCTTCGTTTCCTCGTAGCCGCGGGTCTTCAGGCCGCAGTCGGGGTTGACCCACAGGCGCGAGACCGGCACGGCGTCGGCGGCCAGGCCGATGAGCTCGGCGAGCTCTTCGGTGCTGGGGACGCGGGGTGCATGGATGTCCCACACGCCGGGGCCGATGCCGTGGTCGAAGCCGGCCTCAGCGAGCTCGGGGACGACCTCCATCTTGGAGCGCGCCGCCTCGATCGAGGTCACGTCCGCGTCGAGGCCCTTGATGGCGTCGATGATCTGGCCGAACTCCGAGTAGCACAGGTGCGTGTGGATCTGGGTGTCGGGACGCACCGAGGAGGTAGCCAGGCGGAAGGATCCCACGGACCAGTCCAGGTAGTCGGCGTGGCGGTCGGCGTCCAGGGGCAGGAGCTCACGCAGGGCGGGCTCGTCGACCTGGATCGCGGCGATGCCGGCGGCCTCGAGGTCGGAGACCTCGTCACGCAGGGCCAGGCCGATCTGGTCGGCGATCTCGCCGAGCGGCAGGTCGTTGCGCGGGAAGGACCACGCGATGATCGTGACGGGGCCGGTGAGCATGCCCTTGACGGGCTTGTCGGACAGGGACTGGGCGTAGCTGGTCCAGCCCACGGTCATGGGCGCGGGACGCGAGACGTCGCCCCACAGGACGGAGGGACGCGTGCAGCGCGAGCCGTAGGACTGGACCCAGCCGTTGCGCGTCGCCGCGAAGCCGTCGAGCAGCTCGGCGAAGTACTGGACCATGTCGTTACGCTCGGCCTCGCCGTGGACCAGGACGTCCAGACCCAGCTCCTCCTGCAGCTTGATGACGGAGGCGATCTCCTCGCGCATGCGGGCCTCGTAGTCCGCGTCGGACAGCTCGCCGCGGGCGTTGGCGGCGCGAGCCTTGCGGATCTCGGTGGTCTGCGGGAACGAGCCGATCGTCGTCGTGGGCAGCGGGGGCAGGTGCAGGCGTTCGGTCTGGGCGGCCTCGCGCTCCAGGTAGGGTTCGCGGGTGCGGTCGGCGTCGGTCAGGGCGGCAGTGCGGGCGCGGACCTCGGGGCGCACGACGCCGGGGGCGGCGGCGCGCTCTTCGAGGACGCGGGTGGCCTCGGCGACCTCGGCGTCGATGGCTTCCCAGCCCTCGTCCAGGCCGCGGGCCAGGGTGACGACCTCGACGACCTTCTGGTCGGCGAAGGCGAGCCAGGCGTGCAGGTTCTCGTTGAGGGTCGCGTCGTCCCAGGTCTCCAGCGCGGTGTCGTGAGGCACGTGCTGGAGGGAGTTGGAGGTGGCGACGGTGACGCGTTCGGCGCCCAGGCCCTGCGCGGCCTTCAGGGTCTCACGCAGCTGAGCCAGGTCGGCGCGCCAGATGTAGCGGCCATCGACCGCGCCGACAACGAGGGTGACGCCGGACAGGTCCGCGCCTGCGGGCAGCGAGCCGCGCAGCGTGTCAACGTGTAGGGCCTCGACGCCCGTCTTGGCCAGGGCGCCCACCGCGTGGGAGGCGTCGCCGTAGGGCGTGGTGAGCAGGATCTGGGGACGGTTCTGCGAGGCGGCCAGGCGCTCGTAGACGCGGGTGGCCAGCTCGCCCAGCTCGACGCGGGTGCGCGAGAGGTTGTCGGAGGTAAGGGCCGGCTCGTCGAGCTGGACCCACGGGGCGCCCGCTGCGTGCAGGGAGGCCAGCGCCTCCTCGTACGCGGCCACGGCCTCGTCGATGCGGGTGAGCGGATCGAAGTCGGGGGTGGCCGGGTCGGCCTTGGCCAGGGCCAGGTAGGTGACGGGGCCGACCAGGACGGGGCGGGTCACGTAGCCCCACTCACGGGCATCCGTGAAGCGGCGGGTGATCGTGTCGTCGGCGAAGCGCAGCGGAGTGTCGGGGCCGATCTCGGGAACGAGGTAGTGGTAGTTCGTGTCGAACCACTTCGTCATCTCTTCGGGGCCGACCTTGTCATCACCGCGGGCGAGCGCGAAGTAGAGGTCGAGACCCTGCCGACCGGCGAAGCGCGGCGGGATGGCACCCAGAAGGATCGTGGCGTCCAGGACGTGATCGTAGAGCGAGGGGGCGTCGGCCAGGGAGGCGTCGGACGGGTTCAGGCCAAGCTCGACGAGGCGCGCGAGGTTCTCCTTGCGCAGATCGTTGGCGGCCTCGACCAGCTCGGCCTCGGTGATGCGGCCGGCCCAGCGGGCCTCGAGGGCGCGCTTGAGCTCGCGGCCACGGCCGATACGCGGATAGGCCAGGATCGTGGCGGTGGGGAACTGCGTGGTCGCAGCGGACATGGTTTTCTCCTTGGGTGTGCTACTCGTTCGGCGTGCGCGGGAGGCCCCGCACCCTGCCGCAGGGTGGATGGTGATGCGCTCAGGCGCGGGTTTCGGGGGCCGAGGCGTCGGACCTCAGCGGGTCGGGCTTGACTCCCATGAGGGCCAGGATATCCAGGACGGGCTTGGACCGATTAAAAGTGTAGAGGTGGACGCCGGGTGCCCCCGCCTCCAGGACGGAGTGGATGAGGCGCGAGCCGAAGACGGCACCGAACTCGTCGCGCGCGTCCTGGTGAGGGTAGTCGGCGAGCGTGGTCAGCAGGTATTCGGGGACCTCGATGCCGGTGAGGTCCTGGACACGGCGCAGACGGGCCGGGTCAGTGGCCGGCAGCAGGCCGGGCACGATCGGGATGGTGACGCCGGCGCGGCGGGCGCGCTCGACGAAGGAGGCGTAGACCTCGGCGTCCCAGAAGAGCTGCGTGATCGCGAAGGAGGCACCGGCGGCCTGCTTGACGAGGAGGCGTTCGACCTCCTGCGCGGGCGTGGTTCCGGCGGCCGGATTGCCCGCGGGGAAGGCAGCAACGGCAATCGTCAGCGGCTTGAAGGCGGAGCGCAGGGCCTCGCCGGGGTGGGCGTCGCAGCGGCGCTTTTCGACGGTGCGGATCAGGTGGATGAGCTCGGTGGCGCTGCCGACCCCGCCCGGGCCGGGTTCCCAATCTTCCCGTCCGACCGGCGGGTCTCCGCGCAGCGCCAGGAAGGTGCGCACGCCCAAGTCCAGGTAGTCGTAGACGGTGGAGACGACCTCTTCGGTCGAGTTACCCACGCAGGTGAGGTGCGCGATCGGCTGGATCGGGGTGTCGCGCACGAGGCGGCGGACCGTCGAGCGGGCGTTGGAGCGGTCTTTGCCGCCCGCGCCGTAGGTGACGGACATGAAGTCGGGGCGCACGCGCAGCAGCTGGTCGACCGTGTTCCAGAAGGGCTCTTCCAGGGAGGGCTTGCGCGGAGGCATGACCTCGAAGGACAGGAGCGTGGGCTCGTGGTCGTGGGTGCAGGGACAGGCGTAGGTGTCGTCTGAGAAGGGCACGGTGTAACTCTCGGGTGGTGGCCGGCCTCCACGTGGGTGCGCGAGCGCGCGGGTGGTGTAGTGGAGCGCAAGCCTGAGGAATGGCGAACGTCGGCGTCAGCTGCACATTCGGGCACGAATGGACCCGCACATGCGACGGGTGGTGTTCGTTCGTGCGTTCATGACCCCAGTATGTCCACCTTCGTACGGGTAGCGCAGGAGGGGTCCACGTAACGGGAGTTTGTGACAGCGCCGGTCTCATATCCGAGCCGGAGATGCAGTCTCGCCCCCTACCTGCACCTCGCGGGTCACGTTGCATTCCCCACGCGCAGATCCGCGCGGCTTCCAGCCCTGAGTTCTCGCTGCACCCCGCCGAACACTTCGTCCAGCACATACGCGGATAGGTTATGCGCATCCGGATAGGTTATGCACATCCGGATAGCTTATTAACCTATCCACATCGTCATAACCTATCCACATGGGCAAGTCAGCCCCGCCAGGCACACCCGTCACAACGGCGACTCGCTGGCTCGGCAGCACGATGCGCCTCTTATGCGCTCGGACAGCGTCAATGGGCGCAGTCGAGTAGCAGTCACCATCGTTGTTTGCACGATGCCCGTTGCACGCATATGTCTCTATCGCGCGACCTCAGGTCTCTACCAGAGATGACTGTGCACAGTGGGACGATGGGGATGCCTCCACGGCACCACCCCGGGACACCTGTATTCCTGCCGGGGAGCTGTTCCGGTGAGAGGAGGTGACTGGGCAATGGCGAAAGACCATCGTCCGCCTCGGCGGCGGCGAGGCCTTGACAGGAAGCAGAAAGCCCAGATCGCTGTAGCAGTGATTACGACACTGCCGCAGCTAATCTGGGCGATTGCATTCCTGCTGAGCACCCTGATGGGTAGCTAAGACTATCCCGGAAGCCGGGGAGTCGAACAGCGGCAACTGTTCGGCTCCCCCCATTATGCCACACTGACGCGCTACTTGCGGACCTGTAGCGCCTATTCATGGCACAAAGACCGCGGTTCATAATGTCGCACGCCTTGCCATGGACATACGTTTCACCGAACGTCATCAATTCTCTTACGCCGAACTGTATACCCCTAGACAGAAACTGTACACATATAGACATTTGCCTTTTATTACCAACGCATGAGATACTTGACAGCAACGGCAAGGTGAGTTCTTAGATTTCAACTGTTCACGCTTGCCCGCACTCTCACTAAACCACAGACCCGATACCTGGAGAATTCCAATGACGCAATATCCAATCACCGCAGCACTCAAGGAACGTATCAGTTCACTCCTTGCGGACCACTCCTACGATGACGATGCATTTCTCTCTGACCTCACTACGGCATTCACTCAAGCAATTTGCGAACTGGAGCAGAGGTTAGGAATACTATCCGACGCAGTTGAAACTCAGTCTGATGGCTGCTCAGCAAAATCAAACGCCTCGGACATGCAGCCGACCAACTTCGTAAACGCACACAATTTCCCGGAACTCTGGGTGCAAGGCACTGATAAATCCCAGTCAGCTTTAGAACTAGTAGCTGAAGCATGTGGGGTGAGCCCTGGCCGCAGCCAACAGATCCGACTCGTAATCACACCCTCACTGCATGTTTTTATCAGCGATACATTTATTGGCAATTTAGCCAAATACTCCATCACCATGCAAAAGTACCTGGAACATGGTTCTATCGAAACGATTGGAAAACTATTCTATTGGAAGGCGAAGAGGCGCTGGCACGTCGTGCTTGGTGGTGAGTAAGCTACTCACGCACATTCGAGCCCAGACACATTCGTCGGCGCCTCCGACAGGACTCGAACCTGCAACCTCGGGATTAGAAGGCCCTTGCTCTATCCATTGAGCTACGGAGGCGTGGCGCTGTGCGCCGCCTGTAAGACTAGCGGAGGTTAGCGCGCCTTTCCACCAGCGCGCCCCAGCAGGAAGGCGAGCAGCGGGAACAGCAGCACGGACATCGCGCCGGCGACGACGAGCAGGGAGGCGAGCCACGAGGGCAGGACACCCGTCGAGACGCCGAGCTCGGTGACGGCGACGATGATCGGCAGGCCGGTCGCGCCGTACAGGCCGATGCGCGTCGCATCCCTCCATCCAACGCGTTCGATCGAGCCGTGGAAGCGTTCCAGAAGGACGATGGGCACGCCGCGCACCACGAGGATCGCGCCGACGAAGGCGACGAGCAAGAACGGGTAGGCCGCGACGGCGCTCAGCGAGATGTTCATACCCGAGGTGACGAAGAACAGCGGGATGAGGAAGGAGAAGCCGAGGGTGCGCAGCTCGCCCTCGACCATCGTGAAGTTGCCGGGCGCCATCGCGTGCACGATGATGCCGGCCGCGAACGCGCCGAGCACCATGTCCAGTTCCATGACGGCGGACAGCGCCATGAGGCCGGTGAGGATCAGCATGACGACGCGCATGAGCGTCTTTTGCGAGGTCTGCGCCCCGTGCAGAATCGTCCGCCCGATCGCGGGATGCTCGAGGATGAAGCGCGTCGGAATGGCAACCGCAAGGACCGTGGCGAGCGCGAAGAGCAAAAGAACGATCGCCGCGGCCCAGGGGCTACGCGCCGACAGCAGCAGCGACATGGCGATGATGGGCGCGAGCTCGCCGACGGCGCCGTGAACAAGGACGGCCTTGCCGATCGTCGTGCCCATGACGCCTGCCTCCATGAGGATGGGCAGCAGGGTACCCAGTGCCGTCGAGGTCAGCGCGATGGCCAGCGCGATGTAGGTGGCGGTGGCGACCCCCGTCGTACCCGACGCGGCGACCGCCACCCAGGACACAGCCAGGCCGATACCGAAACATGCGAGCCACGTCAGCAGCGAGCGCCTGCCCGCCTGGCCGTGCACCTCTTCGACATCGATCTCGGTGCCCGCAATAAGGAAGAGCATGCCCATGCCGACCTCGCGGAACACGGAGATCGGCTCGGTAAGGGATGCGAGCCCCGCAACGTTCGGCCCGATGATGACGCCGAGGATGAGCAGCCAGACGACATCGGGTACGCGCTTGTGCGTGAGCGAGGACAGCAGGGGTGCGATGGCCGCGGCGGCGGCGATCAGGAAGAGGGAGACGATGGCCCCTTCAGTATCGCTCGTTGTCGACGCGGCGACGAGGCCGTGACCTACTCCCCCGCTCGCGGCGGGCAAAGACAGTGGCAGGCTCATGTGCGTTCCTTTTCGGGTACTGGTGTCAGGTGCGCGCCGACAGCCGGAGGGGCCGCGGGCACGCATTCAGGGCTTGCGGGCATGACAAAGGCCCGGGACGACAAGTCCCGGGCCCGTGCGCGGATGCGAGGTCAGCCCTCGACGTCCAGGAGGCCGTTCTTGTAGGCCTTGGCCAGGCGGCGGGGCACGCGGATCTCACGGCCGGCAACCTTGACGGTGTTCAGCTCGGTAAGATCAGCCTTCCAGGTAGACCGGCGGGTGCGGGTGTTCGCACGGGACATCTTGCGCTTGGGAACTGCCATGTCTTACCGCTCCTCTTCTTTCTCGACGACTATTCTGATCGGTGCGCCACGCGGGCGCACGGCGACAACCCGACAAGACTACCACGGACCAGCTCCTGAAGCACATCGCGAGCGCCTACGCGCCTGCGATCCTGGTTACAGACTGACGGCGGGCACGCTCCCTTAGACTGAGCGCATGTCCGCTCTTCGCACACTCGTCTCTGGCACGCTCCTCACCCACGAGATTGAGATCAAGCGTTCCCGTTTTATCACGACGCTCGCCAGGACGGACACGCCCGAGGAGGCGCGCGAGCTCATCGATGCCGTCAAATCCGAGCACCCGCAAGCCCGCCATAACTGCTCGGCGTACCTGATCGACCCTCCGGACGCCGCGCCACTGCAACATTCCTCGGACGACGGAGAGCCCTCGGGCACGGCGGGCACACCAATGCTGGAGGCTCTGCGCGCTTCCGACACGTGGAACGCCACGGCGGTCGTCACCCGCTACTTCGGCGGAATCCTCCTGGGCGGGGGTGGCCTCGTGCGGGCCTACTCCACCTCCGTGTCCGAGGCCATCGCCCGCGCCCCCATCGCCTACCTGGTCGGGCGCGACGTCCTCGAAACGCAGCTCAGCCCCGGGGACGCGGGCCGCATCGAGGCGGAGCTGCGCGCGCGAGGAGCAGCCATCGTCGACACGATATGGGGCACGGACGTCACGCTGCGCATTGCGATCGATCCGAGCGACCGAGACTCGATTGACGCATGCCTGGCCCAGGCCTCGTCCGGTGTTGCAAAGTTTCGCTACGTGGAAACACGGCGGATTGAACTAGACGAGGCTCCGAGCGTGGGATGACAATTCAGGGGTACACCTGCTTAGGAAGGACCCCTCATGGCTCGCATCGCCTCCACCGTCGCCGATCTGATCGGCGGCACCCCCCTCGTCCGAATTAACCACGTTGCCGGTGACGGCGTTGACGTGGTCGCCAAGGTCGAGGCCTTCAACCCCGCCTCTTCTGTGAAGGATCGTATCGCCCGCTCGATCATCGACGCAGCCGAGGCCTCGGGCGCCCTGGCTCCCGGCGGCACGATCGTCGAGGCCACCTCCGGTAACACGGGTATCGCTCTGTCGATGGTGGGCGCGGCCCGCGGCTACAAGGTCGTCATCGTCATGCCCGCCTCGATGTCCGTCGAGCGCCGCGCGATCGTGCGCGCCTTCGGTGCCGAGCTGGTCCTCACCGACCCGAAGGGTGGCGTCTCCGCCGCCGTCGCCGAGGCCGAGCGCATCGCCTCCGAGCGCCCCGGCGCCATCATCGCCTCCCAGTTCACCAACCCCGCCAACCCTGCCGCCCACGTGGCGCACACGGGCGAGGAGATCTGGGCGGACACCGACGGCCAGGTCGACGTCTTCGTCGCCGGCGTGGGCACGGGCGGCACCATCTCGGGCGTCGCGAAGGTCCTCAAGGAGAAGAACCCGGACGTGCGCATCATTGCCGTTCAGCCCGCCGAGTCTCCCCTGCTGACCGGCGGCACCCCCGGCCCGCACGGCATCCAGGGCCTCATGCCCAACTTCGTGCCCGAGACCTTCGACGCGGACATTGTCGACGAGGTTATCTCTGTCGAGACCGCGCAGGCCCTCGAGTTCGCTCGCCGCGCTGCCGCCGAAGAGGGGCTGCTCGTGGGCATCTCCTCGGGTGCTGCCCTGGCGGGAACGGCCGCCGTCGCCGCCCGCCCCGAGCTGGCTGGCAAGAAGATCGTCACGCTCCTGCCCGACACGGGTGAGCGTTACCTCTCGACCGCGCTGTTCGCGGGCCTCGAGGACTGATCTTTCCCACGTGACGCGCTAAGGTGGCCCCGGATGGAATGTCCGGGGCCACCTGTGCGTTTCCGTCTCAGTCGACCATCCAGGAGGAACTCGTGAAGCTGACCGTACGCGCCCTGTCGAAGACCCTGTCGCGCGCCCTGCCCACCAAGGCACTCGGGCTCTTCCGCGAGGATCTCGTGACGGCGCAGCGCCGCGACCCCGCGGCCACCTCCGCCCTGGAGATCGCACTGACGTACCCGGGCGTGCACGCCCTGTGGACGCACCGAGTGTCCCACGCTCTGTGGTCCCACGGCGCCCGCACTCCCGCGCGCGTCCTATCCTCCATGGCCCGCGCTGTCACCGGCGTGGACATTCACCCCGAGGCCACGATCGGCCGCCGCGTCTTCATCGACCACGCGACGGGCGTCGTCATCGGCCAGACGGCCGAGGTCGGCAACGACGTCGTCATCTTCCACGGCGTCACTCTCGGCGGCGTCGCCATGATTCCCGGCAAGCGCCACCCCACCGTCGGTGACCACGTCATGATCGGTGCCGGCGCGAAGGTCCTGGGCCCCATCACCGTGGGCGCGGGTGTCAAGATCGGCGCGAACGCCGTCGTCGTCAAGGACGTGCCCTGCGGCAACGTGGCTATCGGCGTGCCTGCGCGCCTGCTTCCCAAGCCCGAAAAGGACACGCGAGACCGCGACCTGATCGTCGATCCCAACTGCTTCTTTGAGGAGCCGGCCCTCTACATCTGAGGCACAAATCGGCCGATCAGACCGCGCTCGTGAGAAAACGTTCAAGAGCCGTGACAAAGTGAGCACCCTCACCTATAGTTGGTTTATGGAAGCTCGAACTCTACATGCCCCACTGGACGCGTTGTCAGCGGCGAATCGGCCTCAGGGTATTGAGATCGCCACGCTCACAACATTCGACATCCCCGCGCTCGCGGTGCTCACCCTCGAGGCGTACGACGACGACGTCACGCCCGAGGCGCTCTTGGAAACCTCCGAAGAACTCCGCCTGACGTTTGAGGGCGCTTTCGGGGCGACCACGGAAGACTCGTTCATCGGCGCGTGGGACGGGGGAACGCTCGTCGGGGCGATCCTCGTCGTGCGCGAATCCCCGTGGGATGACGCGCCGGACGGCCCCTTCGTGGTGGACCTGATCGTCGCCCCCGACTACCGCAGGCGCGGCATTGCGACGGCCCTCGTTTCCGAGGTCGCCGCGCGCTGCTCACAGTGGGGATTCGATACCCTCGCGCTGCGCCTGGATAGGCGCCACGGCGGGGCCCGCGAACTCTACTCGGTGCTCGGATTCGAAGAGATCGCCTGACAAAGGGCGAGGAGTGCGAGCCTGACGGCCCGCACTCCCCTGGCGGTTATTCGCGCGCTCAGCGCTGGCAGGATGGACACCAGAACAGGCGTCGGTTCTGCATGAGCGCCTCACGGATCGGCGTGGAGCAGCGCAGGCACGGCCGGTCCGTGCGGTGGTACACGTACCAGCGCGAGGCCTCCTCGTCGCCTTCGATCGGCGGGTTGGGGGCTTCGTCCGGGTCCATCGTGTCCAGTCGACCGGCGGCCAGGCCGCGGTTCATGAGGTCGCAGATAAGGACCCACAGCTCGCGCAGGCGCTTGACGGAGATGTTGGCGCCCTTGCGGTGCGGCGAGATTCCCGCGAGGAACAGGGCGTCGGCGCGGTAGATGTTGCCCACGCCCGCAATGATCGACTGATCCATAACGATCTCGCCGATCGCGCGCTTCTTGGAGTGCGCGACCTGGGCGAAACGCTCCATGGCCTCGGCGTCGGAGCGTGCCCCGGCATCCAAGGGATCCGGCCCCAGCTTCAACTCCGCCTTGATGCGCTCCTCATCCGTGATGAGGTCGCAGCGGTTGGGGCCCACCAGGTCAGCGACGGCGTGATCGTTGAATAGGCGCAGGCGCACAGCACCCACGGGCTCGGGCGGCTCCCACTCCCCTGCCTTGGCCTCGCCAAAGCCCTCGCCCCAGCGGGTCTCAGAGTGGCCGTTCCACTCCCCCTTCGGGACGTTGGGGATGCGGTGAGCGACACCGTGGCCCTCGTCGACGACGGTCTCGTCGCCGTTGAAGCGCCACCAGCCGTACAGGCCCAGGTGGATGTGCACCCACCGGTCCGGCCAGGGAGCATCCTCTGGTAGGATCGGTTCCCCGCTGCCCGCGGCGGCACCCTCTAGGAGGGCCACCCCGGCCTCGTACGTCTCACCTTCGATAGGCGGGACGAAACCGATGAACATGTGCTTGCCGTGCACGCGCACCCGCTGCATGACCCACCCGTCGAGAAGGGCGGCGGAGGACGCAAAGCGCCCCTGCGGGGACGAGGCCGAGACGGTACCCCCGACGAAGAGCTCGTCGAGGGTACCGGCTAGGCGACGGACTGCATCGCCTTCAGGCATGCGACCTCACTTCTTGACGACGACGTTGACCAGCTTGGGCGCACGGGCAATGACCTTGAGCGGGTCGTTACCGTCGAGAGCCTTGACGATCGGAGCTTCGGCCAGGGCGGCCGCGATGAGGTCTTCCTCGGAGATCGAGGGAGCGACCTCGATTCGGGCCTTGACCTTGCCGTTGATCTGGACGATCGCAGTGACCGTGTCCTCGACCAGCAGCGAGGGATCCTCGACGACCGGGAAGGGCTCGCGGGCCAGGGAGGCCTCGTGGCCCAGGCGTGCCCACAGCTCCTCGCACAGGTGCGGGGCGACCGGGGCGAGCATGAGGATCAGGGGCTCGATGGCATCGCGCGGCGCGGCGTCCAGGCTGGTCAGGTGGTTGTTGAGGACGATGAGCTTGGAGATTGCGGTGTTGATGCGCAGGTTCTCGTACTCTTCGGTGACCTCGGCGATCGTGCGGGCCACGAGACGGCGTGTCTTGTCGTCCGCGGGCTCGTCGGTGACCGTGAGCTCGCCGGTCTCCTCGTCGACCACGTTACGCCACAGGCGCTGCAGGAATCGCTGGGAGCCGACGACGGCGCGGGTCTCCCACGGGCGCGACAGGTCGAGGGGGCCCATGCTCATCTCGTACACGCGGAAGACGTCGGCACCATAGGCGTCGTACATCTCGTCGGGCGTGACGATGTTCTTCAGGGACTTGCCCATCTTGCCGTACTCGCGGTTAACGGGCTCGCCCTTGTAGGTGAAGCCGGTCGTCTCGTCGCCCTCGACCTCGTCGGCGGGCACGTACTGGCCGCGCGCATCGGTGTAGGCGTAGGCCTGGACGTAGCCCTGGTTGAAGAGCTTGTGGTAGGGCTCGGAGCCCGGCACGTGGCCCAGGTCGAAGAGGACCTTCTGCCAGAAGCGGGCGTAGAGCAGGTGCAGGACCGCGTGCTCGACGCCGCCGACGTACATATCGGTGCCGCCGCTAACCTTGCCCTCGCGCGGGCCCATCCAGTAGGCCACGTTCTCCTCGCCGGCGAAACGCTCGGAGTTCGTCGGGTCGGTGTAGCGCATCTCGTACCAGCACGAGCCCGCCCACTGGGGCATCGTGTTGGTCTCGCGGCGGTAGGTCTTGGGGCCATCGCCCAGGTCGAGCGTGACGTTCACCCAGTCCTCGGCGCGGCCTAGCGGGGCCTCCGGCGAGGAGTCGGCGTCGTCCGCGTCAAAGGTACGCGGGCTGTAGTCGCTGACCTCGGGCAGCTCGACGGGGAGCATATCCTCGGGCAGGGCGTGCGCGACACCGTCCTCGTCCCACACGATCGGGAAGGGCTCGCCCCAGTAGCGCTGGCGACTGAAGAGCCAGTCGCGCAGACGGTAGGTGACGGTGGCGTGGCCCAGCCCCTTGGCGACCAGCCACTCGATCATGGCAGCCTTTGCCTCGTCCTTGGCCAGGCCGTTCAGGTCGATCTCGTCGTTCGCGGAGTCGACGGCCACGCCGTCACCCGTGTACGCGCCGGCCTCGAGGTCGGGGCCGTAGGGGTCGTCGGCGGGGCCGATCGTGCGCACAATGTCGAGGTCGTAGGCGCGGGCGAAGGCCCAGTCGCGGTCGTCGTGGGCGGGCACGGCCATGATGGCGCCGGTGCCGTAGCCCCACAGGACGTAGTCGGCGACGAAGATCGGGACCGGCCGACCGTTCACCGGGTCAATGCCGAACAGGCCGGTGAACACGCCGGTCTTGGTGCGCTCCTCGTCGGCGCGCTCGGCCTCGGACTTCGCGGCGGCCTGGGCGCGGTAGGCGGCAACGGCGGCCGCGGGGGTGGCGGCGCCGCCCGTCCACGCATCCTTCGTCCCCTCGGGCCAGGAGGCGGGCAGAGTGAGAGCGGCCTCGTCGCCGGCGTCGCCACCGACGGTTCCACCGAGGATCGGGTGCTCGGGGGCCACGACCATGAAGGTCGCGCCGAACAGCGTGTCGGGGCGCGTCGTGTAGACCTCAAGCGAGTCGAGGGAGGCGCCGGCCTCGCGCGCGCCGGGCACGTCGAAGCGCACGGTCGCGCCCTCGGAGCGACCGATCCAGTTGCGCTGCATGGTGCGCACCTTCTCCGGCCAGTCGATCGTGTCGAGGTCGTCGGACAGGCGCTTACCATAGGCGGTGATGCGCATCATCCACTGGCGCAGGTTGCGCTTGAAGACCGGGAAGTTGCCGCGCTCGGAGCGACCATCCGCGGTGACCTCTTCGTTGGCGAGGACCGTGCCCAGGCCCGGGCACCAGTTGACGGGGGCCTCGGAGACGTAGGCGAGGCGGTAGGAGTCGACGATCTTCGCCTGCGCGGCGCGATCGAGCGAGGAGTAGTCGGATCCGTCCTCAGGGCGAATCTCGCCGGACTCGAGCTTGGCGATCAGCTCGGTGATCGGGCGGGCCGCGCCCTGGGAGCCGTCGGGGGCCGTCGCCTCGGGATCGAACCACGAGTTAAAGACCTGCAGGAAAATCCACTGGGTCCAGTGCACGTACTCGATGTCGGTCGTGGCGAAGGAACGGCGCGAGTCGTGGGACAGGCCCATGCGGCGCAGCTGGCGGCGCATGTTCGCGATGTTCTGGTTCGTGGTGATGGCCGGGTGCTGGCCGGTCTGGACGGCGTACTGCTCGGCGGGCAGGCCGAAGGCGTCGTAGCCCATCGTGTACAGAACGTTGTCGCCCTTCATGCGACGGTAGCGCGCGAGCGTGTCGGTCGCGATGTAGCCCAGCGGGTGACCCACGTGCAGGCCCTTACCCGAGGGGTAGGGGAACATGTCGAGGATGAAGAAGGGATTGCGGGAGGCCAGCGGGCCAGCCAGGTCGCCCGTGGGGTTGTCCGCGTAGAACGTGCCCAGCTCCTCCCAGCGGTCCTGCCACTTCGTCTCGATCTGACCTGCGAGCTCAGCGGTATAGCGCTGGGCCGGGGCACTCTGCGGATTTTCGCTCATCTGTGCGTTCCTCGCTTAACGATGGGTCGCGTAACAATACTCCCCACCAGGGTAGTTCACGCCCGCCCGCCCCGCCGGACGCGCCCACCTACCGAAGTGAGCGCTAATAGGTGACAATAGTCGCATGAGCACTATCTTCGACAACATCATCACGGGTGTGTGGCCCGGCCGCTTCGTGTGGGCCGACGACCTGTGCGTCGCCTTCGCGACCATCGAGCCGACCTCCCCGGGCCACGTCCTCGTGGTTCCGCGCACCGCGTACGAGGCGTGGACGGACGCTCCCTCGGACGTCGCCGCCCACCTCATGACCGTGGCACGCACGATCGGCCTGGCGCAGAAGGCCGCATTCGGCGTGCCGCGCGCCGGCCTCGCAATCGCCGGATTCGAGGTGCCCCACACCCACCTGCACGTGATCCCACTGCGCGACGAGACCGACATCCTCCTATCCAAGGCGGCCCCCGCCAGCGACGAGGAGCTCGATACCGCGATCACAGCCCTGCGCGAGGCACTTCTGGCCGCCGGACACGGCCGCCACGTGCCCCCGTCAATGGGATCCGCTGACCTCGCCTGAGGCCTGCGCTCCCCCACCCGCGCGCCCACAGACGCGCGTCCCAGCCCGCCCGGCCACCTCGGCCAGGTGGGCTGGATCGTTTCAGGACCTCGTCGACGGGAGCCGAACGCGCGTTGGCGCGGCTCAGTCACGGACGACGATGCCCGAGGCCTGGGCGGGGTCAAGGAGGAGCATCTGCCCATCATCGAGCAGAACCGTGACTCCTGAAGGGGCGGATGCGACGACGGTGATATGGGCGCCGGGCACGAGACCGGCCTCCTCCCACGCGCGCAACGCTTCGGGGTCACGGTCGGGCAGCCGCTCGACGACTCCCCCCGCGGTCACGTCGAGCGCGTCGAGCGGGCTTCCTGCAAAGTCGTCACTAGTTCCGTCGGCCCGCGGGATCGGATCACCGTGCGGGTCACGGCTCGGGTAGCCGAGGACCCGGTCAAGACGGTCAAGAAGCCGATCGGAGACCGCGTGTTCGAGTATCTCGGCCTCTTCGTGCACCTCATCCCAGGAAAAACCGAGGGCTTCATGCAGGTAGGTTTCAAGCAGGCGGTGGCGGCGCACCATTCCGAGCGCGATCGCTCGGCCCTGCGGGGTCAGTCTCACGCGTCCGTAGCGCTCGTGCGTGACGAGGCCCTGACGGGCCAGGCGCTGAATGTTCTCCGTTGCCGTCGAAGGGACGACGCCCATGTGATCGGAGACGTCCTTGGGTTTAACACCGTCGCGGCCGGCCTCCTCGGCGCCCCATACGAGCTTGAGGATGTCCTCCACGACCGCGGAATAGGTGCTCGACGCGTCCGACATGGCGTTCCCCTTTCGTCTGAGGCCCCATTGTAGGTGCCAGTGTCGCACGCCCATCGAGCGTGCGACATAGGCCACGACGCCCCATATTGACTTGCGCGTGGGGAAGCGCGCCTGTATATTTATCTCTCGGTTGCAAAACCCCCGCGTCATTAGCTCAATTGGCAGAGCAGCTGACTCTTAATCAGCGGGTTGAGGGTTCAAGTCCCCCATGACGCACAGCTTTCCTGGCTTCGCCGGTGAAAGTTCCCCGCGTCATTAGCTCAATTGGCAGAGCAGCTGACTCTTAATCAGCGGGTTGAGGGTTCAAGTCCCCCATGACGCACAGACAGCCGGCGGCCTTCGGGTCGCCGGTTTTTCGTATCTACGATGCCCACAGCCCCGCCAGATCTCCAGCCACCGCGAGGCCTGCCCGCCCGCTCGCCGCCCGCGCCGCGAGCTTCACTCGGCGCGTCGGCTCGAAGCCCGGCCAGGCCCAGCAGGCCTCGTGACGGCCTCCGATCGGGCAGCTCATGGCGCGCCTTTCCATTGCTAAGCCCACAATAGACGATGCACTTTTCGGCAATGTGTATACTGAACAATCATGACTCATTGCGTGCAATTCGCACACCTACGACTGGGGAACATCATGAGGAAAAGCCGGAGAGTTCTGGCGACGGGTGCTGGTTTGGCTCTTGTCGCTGCAGGTACGGTATCAATGTTTGCACCACGCAGTGCACAAGCCGAAGCCCAGCCCTTCTCGCTCTCACAATACGTCTCATCGACAAGCACGACGGTGTGCAATGCCAACCCTGTGATCACGACCTATCACGGTACCGTCGTGCTGGACATTCCGATCACTACGCTTCTGGCGGGCCACGAGGCCGAAATCCGCGCTGCGGCTGCACAGGGACTCTCCCCGCATGACTCCGGCAGCAACGACAACCCCGATATCACACTGACCGTGAGCGTCCCTGAGGCAGTCACGTTGGGAACGTCTCGCGCGAGATCTACCTCGTCAATGCTCGCCTACACCTCGTTCTCCCCCAACACTGAACGCACACAGGTCACTGCGAACATCCAGCTCAGGGATCTGAACTGGCGCCAGCTGCTCGATATCTACGATGCAGAGAAAGCCAGCCCCGATCAGCACACGATCAAGGTCCAGGTCCCCTACGCCGTTGGCACAACTGACCCCACGGAAGCGACTCGACTGGCCAGCGAACAGGTTACCGTTACAGGTACGTTCAACTTCTTCGCATCATCGACCACCCCCGCCCAAGTCTTCCACTTCGATACAAAGACCCTGGCAGTCGCGCAGTCACCTACCGACTGCTTCGCATCCGCACCAACACGGACAACGCGCTGGGTTGATGAAGAAGACGGCCACGACTTACAGCCCCCGAAAACCGGGCCTAACTTCTTTCAAGCCGCAGGAATTCCCGACTACGAATTCTCCACTCAGGAGTTGTCTGCGGATGGCTTGACCGGCATTTACAAGTACAAGAAGGTGTTTGGCTCCCTTCCGGTCAATGGCGACGACCCAACAATCGACACCGCTTTTAAAGTCGGCCTGGATGGGAACGCCCTGACTCAGACGGAAAAGATCTACGCCGAGAGCAAGGATTCTCTTCTGACCATTGAGAACGTCGTTCACTTGAGCAACCTTCGAGGTGGACGCATTGCTGATGTCCTGAAGAAATACGACGAGACGCCCAACGCTTTCGACGATATTGCACTGAAGAATGCTCACTTGGGCTTCACAACCCAGATCACTCTTCCTGCGCAGCTGAAGTTTTCTGACCCCTCGGCGATTTCGGTGACTGGGCTTCCCCAGGGCTTCTCGGCAAAGACAGTGACAATTAACGGACAGACCGCAACGGTTACCGTCGACTTCGACAACCCCGATCAGATCACCACCATCGAAGCCCTCAAGGACGCGATGGCCACGCTTGACGGCGACGCGGTGATCACCATTTCGAAGATTGCCTTCACTGAATCCGCAACTGCCGACGTGGATTACCAGATCGATCACCTCACGCAGGGCGTCGTCTCGGTTGACGTCGAGAAACAACTCGGTGTCATCGTCAGGCCCGGGACACCTTCACCCGCATGCCCTCCGACTATGGGAGACTACGACGCTGTAGAACCGGCCGAGCCTCGCTCTGTTCTTGGAACAGTGTTTGATCCCCCACCGCCTGCATGTCCCCCTACAGACACCCCGTTTTCCGCCGGATGGCGGCTCCCCATGACCGGCCCGTCTGCGGGATGGGATGATGCTCCGCTCATGAAGCACCCCCTGAAGTACACAACCAGCGAGGCACATCACGACGTGACGCGACTGTCCTTGAGGCCTGGTCCGACGGCTACACCGACGACGGTTACGCCCTCGGTTCCTCCTACGCCTGCAACGCAGCTTGCCAAGACCGGTGCTCTCACCGGCGATGTGCTGGTACTTGCTGCGGTGACGGGCACTATTGGCGCCGCCGCAATGCGGAGGAAGTGCTCTTAATTCGCGTGTCGTAGTCATAGGCGGGGTGCCGGTGAATCACCGGCACCCCGCCTCATTTGGGTGACAGGACAAAACGCCTTTGCCTTGTAGGGAGTTTTCGCCTTGCTGGTGAACCAAAGCCGGTATCGACGGTGGGCGTTTCATCGTCGTGGTTTGGCCTCTCCCAAGTGCCCGGTGCACGAACGGCACAAAACTCGTCCAGCACGCTCACAACACCCCACATTCGATAGTCTCCGACGACGAGGCCGGGGCACCCCAGTGGGCAACCCCGGCCTCGCGCGTGCAGTGCAGCCGAGATCAGTGTCCCGGCCAGCTGCGGATCGACGTGAGCGCGGCGACCGAGTAGCGGTCCCACACTCGCCCGCCAATACGCACGGCTGCCTCGAGGACGAGCACCGACCACGCAAGGGCCACGACGTAGGCGACCCAGTCCGGAACGAAGCCGAAGGACGCCAGCACGAGCAAGACGTAGGACGGGATCTGCAGGACCGCGGTACCTGCGAAGCCGACGAGCTGCAGCAGCATCGTCATCAGGAAGGAACCGGTGCCCTTCGTCGCGAGCGGTGACGTGCCCGGAGGCTGCACCGGGTACACCCACCTTGAGTTCACAACGAGGGTCGTGCCGGCCGCGCCCGCGAAGAGCACGACACCCATCACCTGATGGAACACGAAATCCAAGGCGCTCGCGCCGGTGGCGGCATCGTGAATGAGGTACCCGATGATCTGGGGAACAAGAACCACGAGGGACCCGACGAGGCGCCCACGACGTTCCTCGCGACCGCTCATACCCGACGAGACCACGATCCAGGCGCCCGTCGAGTCGTATTGCATGAGCGAGCCGGTCGTCAGGCCCGTCGTGACAGGCACCAAGTAGAGGAAGATGCCCGCCGAGAACGCAAACGACTGCCCCTGCGACACCAAGCGCTCCATGAAGATCGCAATGATCGGGAACAGCGCCGCAAGCACCATGTTCATGTTCAGGCGCGGATCCACGATCCAGTAGCGCAGCGTCCGCGCGGCCAGCGACGCGCTGCGCACGCCGAGGCCGAGGCGCGTGAACATGTCAACGCTGCGCAGGCCGGCGGCTCGTGACTGCGCGGAGCGCAGGCCTCGCGCTTCCTCTTCGAGAGATTCGTCGATGAGGTGACGCCCCTCGTCGATGGCCCGCTGCGCGTCGGCGCTGATCTCACCCGCGTAGCCGCTCATCACGGGGCGCAGGACCGCCAGCCAGGCGCGCCAACCGACGACTCCGGTCACGACCGTGATGAGGACGCGGATCGCCGCGGCCACCCACGCCCCCTCGAGCAGAGAGGCAACAACGCCGAAAGGCGCTCCGAAGGGCGTCCACAGCGCGACGTTCACACCCGCCTGGAAGGCCTCAACAGAAAAGTTCTGGGCCAGCACAGACATCCAGTAGCCCATGGGGGTGAGCACCAGCATGAACACGACGGCACCCAGAGCGGTGACAGCATCCTTCTTGCTCGAGCTATCAAGACGCACAGCGAACCAGGTCCCAACCGCGCGCGCCCACAGCACGGCAAGAGGAAGCGTCACGACGCCGGCAACAAACCAGCCGAGCGCCTCAAGCCACTGGGCGCGCCACAGCGCGAACCAGACGGGCAGGAAGAGGATCATGGCGGACAGGAGTCCGCCGGGGCCGACCAGCGTCGCTGCCGCAAGCCCCGCTCCAAGGCGCCTGCTGGGCCCCACGTAGGGCGCCAAACGCACAGGATCGAGCGAGTTGTCCATCGAGGCGAAAATGATCGGCAGGACCAGCCAGAGCAAGAAAATGATGGGCCCGGCGATCGGCATCACCGGCGTGGCCAGGTAGGACTTGTCGGAGCGAGCGAGGAAGGCGGTGCCCACGAGCGCGGAGGCGTAGATGCCACCAAAGTACAGGACGCCGAGGACTGCGAGGACAAGGACGACCGTCTGCTTGCGGACGGTGTTCCAGGTGATGCGGAGCTTGAGGCGAATCAGTTGCCCAACCACGACAGGCCTTCCTCGGAGTGGACGCCGCCAACCAGGGAGGTGAAGCGCTCCCCCAGATCGCCACCCTGGGCGACCTCGTCGGTCGTTCCGGCGACGAGCACGCGCCCCTTGTCGATGATGGCCACGTGCGTGCACAGCTGCTGGACGGTCGCCATCACGTGCGAGGACAGGATGACGGTGCCGCCACGCTTTGTGTAGTCGGTGAGGATCTGGCGGATGTTGGTCGCAGACACGGGGTCGACGGCCTCAAAAGGCTCGTCGAGGACCAGGACTCGAGGGGAGTGAATGAGGGCGGCGGCCAGGGCGACCTTCTTCGTCATGCCCGCCGAGTAGTCGCTGATCAGCTTCTTGCCGGCCTCAGCCAGGTCGAGGGCCGCAAGGAGCTCGTGAGCACGCTCGCGGGCGACGGATGCGTCCAGGCCGTGGAGCATGCCCACGTGGACGAGGAAGTCCGGGCCGGAGAGCCGGTCAAGGAGGCGCATCCCGTCGGGCATGACGCCGAGCAGGCCGCGCGCCCGCTGCGTGTCGCCCCACACGTCGACACCGTGCACGTAGGCGGTGCCACGGTCCGGGGTCAGCAGGCCGGTGGCCATGGTCAGCGTCGTGGTCTTTCCGGCGCCGTTAGGACCGACAATCCCGTAGAAGGATCCGGTGGGGATATCGAGGGACAGGTCCGCGACGGCGATGAGGTTGCCATAAATCTTGACGAGGCCTCGGATCGCCAGTGCGACATCTTCCCCGACGGGAGCGACGGGTGCCGCGGGAACGGCAGGCTGCGAATCGGACACGAGATACTCCTTCACGCATTGAAATACCCCTCCATTTTACGAGAGGTACAGGGCAATGCCGGGAAGCTCTCAGATAACGACCCTCCCCCGGGCCGATAGCACCGTCAGCGCGAGCTGATGATGACGATCAAGCCTTGGTCCGGCTCATACGTCCAGGTCGCCTTGTAGGAGCCCCACTCCTCCGACTGGGTGCCATCGATCGCGCGGGTCGCGTACATCCGCTCGCGCACCGCCGCGGGGGTGCCGAGCTTGCCAAGCACGCACTGGAAGATCGGTGTCGTCAGGCTATCCCCACTGTCAGAGAAGGCTTCGAGGGTCAGCGAGGTCTCATCGCTGGCCAAGCGGGCATGTAGACCCTGCGCGTGACAGGAGTCGACGGCGTTCGCAAAGCCGGAAGCTGCCGTGGAGCGCGCAATATACAGGCCACCGACGACGGCTGCGACAAGCAGGAGCGCCGAGATGAAGCCGAGGAGGAACATGAGGAGGCCGCGATAATGCTGGCCACGACGAGCAGGACGCTCGCGACGCTCCATGCGCGAGGTGCCGACACCCGAGCGCCGGGTCGCCCGCTGAGCACGGGATGCGCCGCCGACACCAGAGACCTCCTCGCCCTGCGTCGGCACAGGCAATGCCGGCACGGACACGCCCCGCTTGCGACCCACCTGCTCCCCTGCCGGGTTCACGACGCGCATCATCGTGCGGCGCCAGTCGTGATGGATGGGAACGCCCGGGCGCTGATCCCCCTCGAAGGCCACCCCCGCCTCGTCCAGATGCGCGTATTCACGCGCGGGCGCAGGAGATTCCGTGGCGGGCATAGCCTGCACGGGCACGGCGTCCCGCACGACGCTATTGCGCTGCGCCGCCGCAGCAGGTTCTTTCGACGGACGAGCTTCCTTCGACTCACGAGGCGGAACCGAGGCCTTGCGCCGAACCACCGCGACCTCGGCGGTGACGGCTTGCTCGACGGGAGAGGATTCGGGCGCGCGTGACATCGTCGGCAGGCTGGGCTGCTTGCGCAGACGCGCGGGCACAGCATCGGCCGGATAATCCTGCGTCACCTGTCCCGCACCGATTCGATACGCGTCAGGCGTCCTGGCCCCCATAACTCCTCCATAAGTAACTAGCTGTCAGTTTCTTGACAATCATATGCGCTAGTTACTGAGAAAGCAACGGGATTAGTCGATGCCGAGAGCCTGACGCAGGCGGGCCACGTGACCAGTCGCCTTCACGTTGTACTGGGCCAGAGCCACGGTGCCATCGGTGTTAACGACGATGGTCGAGCGGATGATGCCCACGTAGGTGCGGCCGTAGTTCTTCTTTTCACCCCACGCGCCGTACGCCTCGAGAATCTCGTGATCCGGGTCGGAGGCCAGCGGGAAGGTGAGAGACTGCTTCTCGGTGAAGCGCTCGAGGGCGGCCATCGAGTCGGCGGACACACCGATCACCGAGTAACCGGCCCCCTGAAGCGACGCCAGGGAATCGCGGAAGTCACAGGCCTCCTTCGTGCAGCCGGGCGTGGAGGCCTTCGGGTAGAAGTAGACGACGACGCCGCGCGACGAGGCGGCGAGTAGATCGGACAGGGACAGGGTTCCCTGGGTGGTCTCGGCGGTGAATTCAGGGGCCTTGCAGCCAATTTCCAAAGCGCTCATGACCTCAGTCTATCGACCGCCGCCTCCCCGGGGCGACCGGGCACGGGCAACTGTGCGCGAGATGGGACTCGAACCCACACGTCAAAGACACTGGAACCTAAATCCAGCGCGTCTGCCAATTCCGCCACTCGCGCGCGCACCCCAGTCTAACCGATGTGTCCCGGAGCGTCTGCATGCCCTCGCCCACGTCTCTGGGCGGCACGCGCGCCCGAGGCATTCAGCTCCCGGTTTCGTCGATGGTCCCCTCGCCGAGGACGCGGGTTCCGCGGTACACGACCATCGACTGGCCACGCGCGACGCCACGCGCACTGCCCTCGAGCACGACGCTGATGGTTCCGGCCGACTCGTCACGCGTCAGCGAGGCCACGGGCACGGGGGTGCCGTGCGCGCGCAGCTGGACGAAGAGATCGGTGGCATCGGAACCGTCGTCGTCGGAGGCGAGCCAAACGGCGTCCGTTGCCGTGATGCGCGAGATGGACAGGAGCTCGGAGGCTCCCACGACAACCTGGTTGGTCTCCGGCCTCGTCTCGAGGACGTAGCGGGGACGACCGTCGGGTGCGGGCGCGCCGATGCCCAGACCCTTACGCTGGCCGACCGTGTAGTTCCAGTAACCCTCGTGGCGGCCCAACACCTCGCCGTCGGGGGTGACGATCTCACCCTCGGAGGCGCCCAGGTGAGAGCGCAGGAAGCCCTGCGTATCGCCGTCGGGGATGAAGCAGATGTCGTAGGAGTCGGGCTTGTTGGACACGCCCAGGCCGAGGCGCTCGGCCTCGGAACGCACCCACGCCTTGTTGGGGGCATCCCCCAGCGGCAGCACGACGCGGCGAAGCTCCTCGGGGCCCATGACGGCCAGAACGTAGGACTGATCCTTGAGATTGTCGGCACCGCGGTGCAGCTCGGGCCCAGCCTCCCCGTCGACGATGGCCGCGTAGTGGCCGGTGCACACCGCGTCGAAACCGAGGGCGCGTGCGCGGCTGGCGAGCTCGCGGAACTTCACGAACTCATTGCAGCGCACGCAGGGGTTGGGGGTGCGCCCGGCCTTGTACTGGGCGACGAAGTCCGTGATGACGGTCTGCTCGAATTCCTGGGCGAGGTCCCACACGTAGAACGGGATGCCGATGATCTCAGCGGCGCGCGCCGCGTCCCCGGCGTCCTCGATCGAGCAGCAGCCGCGCGAGCCGATACGGCACTCCTGGGGCTGGGAGGACAGGGCCATGTGGACGCCGACGACGTCGTGCCCAGCCTCCACGGCCTTCGCGGCGGCGACGGCGGAGTCAACGCCGCCCGACAGTGCTGCCAGAACTCGCATCTAGCGTTCCTCGTTTCGTTCGTTGCGCACGTGGGCGACGCCGTCCAGGGCGGCACCCGCGCGGATAGCCACGGGCAGGGCAGCCAGGAAGGCGTCGATATCGTCGCGGGTCGTCTCGTGGCCGAGGGTGACACGCAGGACGCCGAGCGCCTGCTGCTCGCTGCGTCCCATCGCCATGACGATCTCGGAAGGGCGCGTCACCCCCGCGTGACAGGCGGAGCCGGCGGACACGGCGATCCCAGCCATGTCGAAGGCCATGAGGACAGCCTCGGGGCGGGCGGTGGGCAAGGACAGGTGGATGATCGCGCTCGACGAGGCCGACTCCCCCACCGTCAGAGAAGTTCCCTCCGGCAGATGGGACAGCAGGTGCGCGCGCAGGTCGGCCGCGCGGGCGGCGAAAGCGGAGCGCTCGGCGACAACCTCGGTGAGTGCGGCAGCGAGAGCGCAGGCACCCGCGACGTCGGGCGTGCCCGACCGGATCGATCGCTCGTGACCGCCGCCAGGCCGGTCGGTCGTCATGGGGATCCCGCGCCGAGCGAGGAGAACGCCAATGCCGGCGGGCGCCCCGACCTTGTGTCCGCCGACGCTCATGAGGTCCAGGCCGAGTTCCGCGAAAGACACGTCCAGAGTGGGGATGGCTTGGGCGGCATCCGAATGGGCGAGGCCTCCGCTGGCATGCACGAGCCCAGCGAAGTCTGCGACCGGCTGGATGGTGCCGATCTCGGAGGACACGAGGGTCATGGATCCAAGCGCGAGGCGAGCATCCCACGAGGGGGCCGCATCCTCACCGGAAACGCCGGGCAGGATGGAAACGCCGCCCGCATCCACGGGAAGAACCTCCCAGGAGAAGCCCTCGCACGAGGCAACCTCGCGCTGATGGGCGACCGCGTCGTGCTCGAGGCCCGAGACGACGATGAGGTCGCGCGCGCCGTCGCGGCCGCGCATGCCTCGGGCCGCAGCCATCACGCCGAGGGCGTCGGATTCGGTGGCGCCGGACGTGAAGATGACCTCGTGGATGTCTGCGCCGAGGGCGGCTGCGACCTGCTCGCGTGCGTCATCGAGCATGCGACGGGCCCGCCGCCCTCCGAAGTGGAGGGCGGCGGGATTGCCGGGGTTTGCGGACAGGTCACGCTGGGCGCGAGTCCACGCCTCGAGGGCGCACTCGCGCAGCGGCGTGGTGGCCGCGTGGTCGAGGTAGACGCTCACGCCTGGGAGCGCGCCTCCTCGATGGCGGCCAGGGCCGCGGGCACGACCTCGGTCACGTCGCCGACGACACCGAAGTCCGCGATCTCGAAGATCGGGGCGTCCGGGTCGTCACACACGGCGACGATGTGGGCGGAGGACTGCATACCCACCGTGTGGTGGATCGCGCCGGAGACACCCAGGCCGATGTAGAGGTTCGGGGTGACGGTCAGACCGGTCTGGCCGATCTGCTCGGATCGCGGGGCCCATCCCTCGTCGCACGCGACGCGGGTCGCGCCCACGGCGCCACCGAGCGCCTGAGCAACGGAGCGCACCAGCTTAAAGTCGCCGTCCACGCCGCGGCCACCGCACACGACCGTGGAAGCGTCGGTCAGGGACACGCCTTCCTCCTCGTCGGGCACGCAAGAGACGACCTGAATCACGCTAGCCTCGGGGCTCAGCTCGACGGCCAGGGCCTGCGGAGTCAGGGCGACGGGAGAGGCCACCGGGGCCTCGTCGATGACGCCGGAGGCAATGCCGACGATCGGGGTCTGTCCCTCGAGAACGATGCGCATCGACCAGGAGCCGCCCAGGGCGGTCTTGCCGATCTGGAGGACGCCGCCGTCGAAGCCGACGGAGGACGCGCCGGAGACCACGCCGGCCTCGGTGAGAGCGCCGACACGGCCGGCGATCTCGCGCCCGCGGTAGTCCGAGCACAGGAGCACGAGGCCAAAGCTGCCGGTCGCCAGCGCGGAGATAAGCGCGTCGGAGGCAACCACCGAGGAACGCGCCGCGTCACCCAGGTCGGCGTGCAGCAGCTGCGTCGCGCCCAGCTCGGACAGCGCAGCCACGTCGGGGGTGGCGGCCAGGGACAGCGCGACGACGTCGGCGGAGGTCAGGGACGCGGCCAGCGTCACGGCCTGTCGGGCCAGGGGCGTCAGGTGATCGCCCGCCTGATCGGCCAGGACGAGGATCGGGGAACTCATCTGCTGCGTCATGTCACTTCACCACCGAAAGGATGTAGTCGGCCAGAGCGCGCCCGCCCTCGCCGGCGTCCTGAATGATCGTGCCGGAACCGTCGCGAGTCTTCTCCTCGCCGTGGGTGACGGCGGTGAGCGCGCGGCGCATAACAAGCGCCTCGCCACCGGGAACCTCGACGAGGTCGTCGATGCCCCACTGGTCCAGCGGCTTCTTGCGGGCTGCCTTCATGGCGGCGAAGGCCGGGTAACGCGGCTCGTTGATCTGATCGGTCACGGAGACGACGGCGGGCAGCGCGGCGCGCACGGTCTCGGTATAGCCGTCGACGGCACGCTCGATAGTCACAGCGCCACCTTCAACGCTCAGGGAGCGGGCCAGGCCCAGCAGCGGCAAGTGGGCCTTAGCGGCCAGGGCGGCGGGCAGCATGGAGGTCATCGCGTCGAGCGAGGCCATACCGGTGAGCACCAGGTCGACGGGGCCGCACTCCTGCGCAATCTTCGCGATCGCGACGGAGAGCACGGAGGCGGTCGTGATGACGTCGGAGCCCTCGAGGAACTCGTCGGAGACGATGTAGGCGCGGTCTGCACCCATCTGCAGGGCGCGCATGAGGGAGTCCTCGGCGTCCTCGGGGCCCATCGTCAGCGCGACGACCTCGGCCTCGCGGCCCGCGTCCTCTTCGGATTCCTTGAGCTGGACGGCAGCCTCGATGGCGTTCTCGTCCAGTTCGTTGAGCACATCGTCCTCACCGCGCACCAGGCGGCCGCCCTCAAAACGGCGTTCGGACTGCATGTCGGGGACATGCTTCACACACACGACAATTCTCATGCCTTCTAGCGTGCCACATTCTGCGCAGCACGCCCATATATATGAGGGTTGCCTCACCAGTGCGTGCCGCTGTTCATACTCGTAGCCCGCCCCCTAATCCGACCGCTTAATTAACGGTCACGTATGATGGATGATGGCTGCATCTATCAGGCTATGGTGCTGCCAATAAACTCTAAGAAAGAGGCACTTCTATATGTCCGAGCGTTCCGGCTCGTCCAGCGTCCCCACCGTGCGCGTCACCGAACCTAATCCCGTTCCCACCCGTCTGGGGGTTTTCCCGTCGGGCGACGGTCTCGATGTCGCCGTGGTCGCCAGGGCCGCCTCCGGCGTGGACATGTGCATCTTCGACGAGGCCGGGGCTGAGACCCGCTTCGCACTGCTCGGCCCGAAGACGGGCATCTGGCACGGCCACATCCCCGGATACGGTGCGGGCACCCGCTACGGTTTCCGCGTGCACGGCACCTGGGATCCGGACGGCGGCCAGTTCTACAACTCGCATAAGCTCCTCCTCGACCCCTACGGTCGAGGCGTGGACGGTGTCGTGGACATGAAGCCTGCGGTCTACGCGCACTGTGTGGATGAGGACCTCTACCCCTCGGAGTACCCGCTGCGCCGCTCCCCCCTTGACTCCGCACCATATATGCCGCGCTCGGTCGTCGTGGAGCCTTCCTTCCCGATCGCACCGCAGCCGCACGTCCCGTGGGAGACCACCGTCATCTACGAGATCCACGTCAAGGGCTTCACGAAGAACATGCCCGGCGTACCCCCGGAGCTGCGCGGCACCTACGCGGGCCTGGCTCACCCGGCCTCGGTGTCCTACCTGAAGGATCTGGGAGTCACCGCCGTCGAGTTGCTGCCCGTGCACGCAAAGTGCGACGAGCCGTTCCTCACCGAACGCGGCCTGACGAACTACTGGGGGTACTCGACCCTCTCTTTCTTCGCCCCCGAGCCCTCCTACGCCACCGAGGCATCGCGCGAGCGCGGCGCCCAGGCGGTCGTCGACGAGTTCCGCGGCATGGTCTCGCTCCTGCACCAGGCGGGTATCGAGGTCATCCTCGACGTCGTCTACAACCACACGTGTGAGGGCGGCGACGCCGGTCCGTCCCTGTCCTGGCGCGGCCTCGACTCCGACATGTACTACCGTCACACCTCCTCGCGTCCGGTCCAGATGATCGATGTGACCGGCACGGGCAACACCGTCAACATGGATCATCCGAAGTCCATCCAGATGGTGATGGACTCGTTGCGCTACTGGGTGCGCGAGATGGGCGTGGATGGCTTCCGCTTCGACCTGGCGGCCACGCTCGGCCGTTTCTCGACGGGCTTCAGCCCCATGCACCCGCTCCTCATCGCGATGGCGACGGACGAGCTCCTGGCCCATGCGAAGCTCATCGCCGAGCCGTGGGACGTGGGCCCGGGCGGCTGGCAGACGGGTAACTTCCCCGTCCCCTTCTCCGAGTGGAACGACCACTACCGTGGTGCCCTGCGCAACTTCTGGCTGGCGGACGTGCGCGCCCAGGCCTCGGGCCATGTCGTCTCCGGTCCGAACGATCTGGCGACCCGCCTGTCCGGCTCCCAGGACGTCTTCGAACACGGCCTGGGCCGTCTGCGCGGACCCCGCGCCTCGATCAACTTCGTGACCGCACACGACGGCTTCACCCTCGCGGACCTGACCGCCTACGACCGCAAGCACAACACGGCAAACCTGGAGAACAACCGCGACGGCTCGGACGACAACCGCTCGTGGAACCACGGCGTGGAGGGCACGCTTGCTTCGAACGGCACGCACCCGAACGCCGACACCCCCTATGCGATTCTCTCCGACATGACGATCGCCGACCTGCGGGCCCGCTCGCAGCGCAACATCCTGGCCACCATGTTCGTCTCTTCGGGTACGCCGATGCTCACGGGCGGCGACGAGTTCGGCCGCACCCAGTACGGCAACAACAACGCCTACTGCCAGGACGACCCGATCTCCTGGGTGGACTGGGACCTGGCCGAGAGTCAGCATGCGCAGATTGACGCCGTTTCCTGGCTGATCGCGCTGCGCAAGGCCCACCCTGTTCTGCGTCCCGACCACTTCGCGACGGGCACCCCTCGCAACGGTGACACGATCGCCGACCTGTCCTGGTACACAGCCCAGGGCACGCCCATGCCGGACTACGGCTGGACGGACTGGCACCACCGCACGTTCCAGATGCTGCGCTCGGGCGTGACGTGGGGCGACCGCGACGCGCTCATCATCATCAACGCCAACCTGGACAGCGCCGAGGTCACCCTGCCCGCAGGCCATGACCTGGACTGGCTCGTCGCCTACTCGACCGTGTGGGCCACGCCTGCCGAGGGCGGCGTCGGCTCCACCCTCGACCCTGCCGAGCTCTCCCTCGAGGTCGAGCACGTAACCCCGCGTTCGACGCTGACGATCGAGCCGCTCTCCGTCACCATCCTGCTCTCCGACGTGGCGTTCCAGCCCGAGAGCTGACCCCTCTTCCATTCCCCCGTCACTCACACATTGGATAGGATTCACGCATGACTCGCAGTGAAGATGCCCTGGAAACCGCAACCTCCGATGCCTCGCTGGCCCGCTCGAAGGCCCGCAGCGCCGAGATCGACCTGGCGATCGACCAGGACCCCTCGCGTTTCCGCATCCTCACGGGTGACCGCCCGACCGGCCACCTGCACCTGGGCCACTACTTCGGCACGCTGCGTAACCGCGTGCTGCTGCAGAACCGCGGGGTTGATACCTGGGTTCTGGTCGCCGACTACCAGGTGATCACCGACCGCGACGGCGTGGGCCCGATCCGTGAGCGTGTCCTCGGCCTCGTCGCCGACTACCTGGCCGCGGGCATCGACCCCGAGCGTTCCACGATCTTCAACCACTCGGCGGTTCCGGCCCTCAACCAGCTGATGCTGCCCTTCCTCTCCCTGGTCACCGAGTCGGAGCTGCACCGCAACCCGACCGTGAAGGCCGAGCTGGAGGCGACCGAGGGCCGTGCGATGACGGGCCTCATGCTGACCTACCCGGTCCACCAGGCCGCCGACATCCTCTTCTGCAAGGCGAACATCGTGCCCGTGGGCCAGGACCAGCTCCCCCACCTCGAGCAGGCCCGCCTCATTGCCCAGCGCTTCGACAAGCGCTACGGCCGCGCAACCCCCGAGCGCCCCGTGTTCCCCCGCCCCGAGGCCCTCCTCTCCGAGGTCCCGCTGCTGCTGGGCACGGACGGCCAGAAGATGTCGAAGTCGCGCGGCAACACGATCGAGCTGCGCATGAGCGCCGACGAGACCGCGAAGATCCTCAAGAAGGCAAAGACGGACGCCGAGCGCCGCATCACCTTCGATCCCGAGGGTCGCCCCGAGGTCTCCAACCTCCTCATGCTGGCCTCCCTGGCCACCGGCGAGGCCCCCGAGGCGATCGCGGACCGCATCGGCGATGCGGGCGCCGGCATGCTCAAGTCCCTCGTCACCGAGTCCCTCAACGAGATGCTCGCTCCCCTGCGCGAGCGCCGCGCCGAGCTCATCGCGAACGAGGACTATCTGCTGTCCATCCTGCACGCCGGCAACGAGCGCGCGAACGAACAGGCCGATCAGACCCTGTCCGAGGTCCGCACGGCCATGCAGATGGACTACTGATCGCACACCTTCTTGGAGATACTCATGGCATACAACCAGTTCCCGGAGCACCCCGACGACTCCGTCGGCGCGTGGATGCTCACTCTCTTCGTCGCCGGCATTCCGGTGGTCGGTTTCATCTATCTGCTGGTGCTCGCCCTCGGTTCGGGCGGCTCGCCTGCAAAGCGTAACTTCGCACGCGCCCTGTTTATCTGGCAGATCATCGGCATCGTCGCGACGATCTTGATCTTCGTACTGTTCGGCAGCGCAATGTTCGCCGGACTGCAGAACAGCGGCAGCTGAGCATATCGTTCATCGACGGAGGGTAGTTCCTGGACATCCAGGGGCTACCCTCCGTTGCTTCTGTTGCAATTCCGGTCTTTCGGACGACATTTCAAATCTTGACAGATCATATGGACATCGGTTCCACCGCCGAGGCTTGGGCCTGACTTTCACGCGCGCGCGTCCATAGGCTAGTGTGGGTCTCGTGAGCGAGAAACTGTTGCCCCGTATCCCGATCATTGAAGTGTTCCCCGTCATCGAAGACGGCACGCTTCCCGCCAAGGCGACCGAAGGCGAGCCTTTCCCCATTCGTGCGACCGTGTTCCGCGAAGGAC
>CAUTDS010000017.1:0-40083 GCA_963537175.1 uncultured Actinomycetes bacterium | reverse complement strand
AGAGGCAACCGACTTAAAATCGGTGTGTTGTGGGTTCGAGTCCCACCGGGGGTACAGGCCGTTGGTGTCATCGACGAGGCCGTGGCCAGTTCGTGGAACTCCTTGCGCGCGTGGACGCCGCGTTGCGCTGCGCGCATAATGGTACGTTTCCCACCCGTGGATGCCTCGTGCGACACTAGAGGCAGCACATCACTGACCAAGGAGGAAATATGGCCAACCCGGTGATGAACTCGATCGTCAAAGACTGGGCGACCCAGCAGACGACTCCCGCCGGTTACCCCGAGATGCCGGGATACCAGCCCGCCTCACAGCAGGCGCAGAACCCCTACGCGGGCGGGACCAACCCGTACAGTGCCCAGCAGGGCGTCGACTATTCGGGGCAGCCGGTCTACGGTACCTCGCAGGTTGGCACCCAGGGCTACCCGGTGTCGTCCAGCTCTGAGGAGCAGATGGCCTCGTACGAGGCGATGATGAACGCTCCCGCAGCCGACGCGGTGGATCGCGGAACGATGACGTACGACGACGTCGTGGTCAAGTCCCTCATCTGCTTCGGTCTGCTGCTCATGGGTGCGACCGCGGGATGGCTGACGGGCATCGTGACGCTCGGTGCAGCTATGCTCGTCGCTCTTGGCGCGTGTGCGGTGACGCTGGGTCTGGGTCTGTTCATCCGATTCTCGAAGAAGGTTCGCCCGGCCGCGATCATCGCATACTCGCTGATCGAGGGCTTCGTTCTCGGCGCGTTGTCCTTCGCCTTTGAATTGATGTACCCGGGCATCGTCGCCACCGCGGTGGTCGCGACCCTCGTCGTCATCGGCGTGACCCTGGGGGCCTTCACGATGGGCTTCGTGCGCAACTCCTCGACGCTGACCCGCGTCGCGGGCATTGGCTCTGTCGCCTTCTTCTTCTACTACCTGGCCAGCTTGTTCCTCTCGGCAACCGGCCTTGTGGACATGACGGCGGTGCGCAACATCACCGTCTTCGGTATTCCGCTCGGCGTCATCATCGGCGTCCTCGCGGTTTTCATCGGCGTGCTGTGCCTCGTGCGCGACTTCGATGCCGTCAAGGTCGGCGTCGCCAACAACGTGCCTGAGAAGTACTCGTGGCTGTGCACTTTCGCCATCATGACCGACGTCATCTGGATCTACCTCGAGATCCTCAGGATCCTGTCCTACTTCATGCGCCGCGACTGACGCACCGCTTCACCGACCCTAAGGAAAGACCCCATGGAAAACATCTCTGTTGCCGGCGAATTCGGCCGCAAGCCCGCCCTGTCCTTCGAGGGCATCCCCTCCAACGAGCTCGTCGTCGAGGTCCTGCACGCTGGTGACGGCCAGATCGTCGAGGCCGGCGATACGATCACGTGCCACTACTACGGCGCGGTCTTCGGCTCCGACGTGGACTTCGATAACTCCTTCGACCGCGGCGGCGCCCTGTCCTTCCAGATCGGCGTCGGAATGGTCATCCCCGGCTGGGACGAGGGCCTCGTGGGCAAGCGCGTGGGCGACCGCGTCCTGCTGTCCATTCCCGCTGAGCTCGGCTACGGCGCGCGTGGCGTCCCGCAGGCCGGCATCCCTGGCGGCGCGACCCTCGTGTTCGTCACCGACATCCTGGGCGTGAACTGATCTCACGCGATGTGGGGCGGGCCGGCACATTTGTGCCGACCCGCCCCACATCTGTGTCACGCGTGGGCTACTCGTGGGGGAGTGCCGGGCAGGCGATGCCCGTACGGGCGTGGCACTCGTAGCCGCCAGGGTTCTTGAACAGGTACTGCTGGTGGTAGTCCTCCGCGTACCAGAAACGCGCGTTGGAGGCGGCGTCAGGGGCGGGGGAGATAACCGTCTGAATTGGGCCAAAACCGCGCTCAGTGAGCACCTCCTGGTAGGCCGCTCGCAGGGCGGTTGCGTCGCGCAGCTGCTCGGGTGTGGTCGTCCAGATCTGCGAGCGATACTGGTCGCCGATGTCGTTGCCCTGTCCGCCCACCTGCGTCGGATCGTGGATCTCAAAGAACAGCCGAACCAGATCAGCGGCGCTCGTGAGCGCGGTATCGAAGACGACGCGCACGGTCTCCGCATGCCCCGTCGAATGAGAACACACCTGCTCGTACGTCGGGCTGGGCGAATGTCCGCCCATGTAGCCGGTCGCCGTGGTCACGACCCCGCGAGCATTCCACAGGGCCTTCTCGACGCCCCAGAAACAGCCAGCGGCAAGGTAGATGACCTCCTGGCCCGCCCCGGCCTCGTCCCTCATGTTCGAGCCGAGGACCGCGTGCGTGGAGATGTGAACGTTCGTGCGTGCCTGTTTGAAAAACGATGTCATGGGTCCCAGTATGCGCCCCTCGTGGCAGGTGAGCGCGCTGCGCGAGCGGAAATGGGGTCGCAGGCGAGTACGCTTAGGGGTGAATGAAAAGGAGGGACCGTGGCCGACACTCAGGAACAGCCGCGCTGGAAGCTATCCGACCTGATGGGCAGACTCTCGGCAGCCCTACCGGCGAAGCGCGCAGATGAGCCAGCGCCGGCACCCGTCATGGTGTCGGTGCGCGAAGAACACGAGGACGAGCGCGACGTGGCAGCCGCCGTCCCACGCACCCTCCGCGTGGCCGCGGCGATCTCGTGGCGCACCCTCGTCGTCGCAGGCCTGGTCATGGCTGTCCTGTGGGGTATCGCCCGCCTGACGATCGTGATCATGCCGGTCGCGATTGCGCTGACGGTGGCGGTGCTCCTGGAGCCCCTCGTTTCCTGGATGCGCCGCCGCCTGCACTTTCCCTCCTCGCTGGCCGCAACCGTCGGCCTCCTCGTCTTCTTTGCGGCCGTCGCCGGTGCGCTGAGCCAGGCCGCCGCCGAACTCATCCAGCAGGTCCCGCAGCTGGCCTCGCAGGCCGCGGACGGTTTCCACGCCCTGCTCGATGCGATTGTGCACAACGAGTTCCTGCAGGACGGCCCGTTGAAGATCGACACGACCGTCCTGACGGCCGCGGCCGAGCAGCTGCGTTCCGAGCTGGTGAACTGGCTCAATACCAACAAACAAACGTTGGCGACCGGCGCCCTGAGCATCACCTCGTCGGTGGGCACGCTGGCCACCTCCGGCCTGACGATGCTCTTCTGTCTGTTCTTCTTCCTGAAAGAGGGCCGCTCGATCTGGCTGTGGTGCGTGCGCCTGCTGCCCGCCCCCGCCCGCGTTCCCGTCCACGAGAGCGCGATCCGCGGTTGGGCGACCTTCGGCTCCTACGTCCGCACGCAGATCCAGGTGGCGGCCATCGACGCGACCGGCATCGCGCTGGGCGCATTCTTCCTGGGCGTGCCCCTGGCCATTCCGATCGGCGTCATCACGTTCTTCGCGGCGTTTGTGCCGATTCTGGGCGCCCTGACGTCCGGCGTTATCGCGGTGCTGGTGGCGGCCGTGCACGGTGGCCTGACGAAGGCGGTCATCATGCTCGTTATCATCCTGGTCGTCCAGCAGGTCGAATCCAACATCCTGCAACCCTTCATGATGTCGAACGCCGTCTCCCTGCACCCCGTCGCCGTCATGCTCGTCATCACCGCCGGATCCGCGATCGCAGGCATCGCTGGTGCGATCTTCTCGGTGCCGATCGCGGCCTTCATCAACGCGACCGTCATGTACCTGCACGGCTACGACCCGATGCCCGAGCTGGCGACCGCTCAGGACCGCCCGGGTGGCCCTCCCGGCATCCTCGAGGAGAAGATCGCCGCCTCCTACGCGGGCAAGCCCGATACGCGTCCCTACGTGGCTCGCGCGGAGTCAAACGAGGACGAGGTTGTGGTGTCTGCGGAACTACACGTTGAGGCCCGTGTTGAGTCCGAGGGAGAGGCGGACCGGGAGGAAGCGTCGGCTGATGAGAAGCAGAAGCCGGGGGAGCCTCCGACGCCCCATGTGGAGGCGTAAGGTTTCTTCACACGCATGCGCGACGCGAAGCGGGTCCCACCACTCGGTGGGACCCGCTTCGCATTGATAACGGGGGGGCGAGGCCGGGTCGGCCTGCTCGCCTCTGAAATCAGCCTTCGAAGGGCTTAGCGTCGAGGATCTCGACGTCGATCATGCGGCCGGTGGGGGCCTCGAAGGAGAGCTTGTCGCCGGCCTTGTGGCCGATAACCGCGGCGCCCAGGGGAGCCTGCGCGGAGAAGACCTGGATGCCCAGGTCGCCGCCGGCATCGCGCGAACCGAGCAGGAACTTCTGCTCGCGGCCCGCAACCAGGGCGGTGACGACCATGCCGGGCTCGACGATGCCGTCGTCGGCGGGGGTCTCGCCGACCTCCGCGTGCTCGAGCATTTCCTGGAGGGCCTGGATGCGGGTCTCGTTCATGGACTGCTCGTTGCGCGCGGCGTGATAGCCGCCGTTCTCGCGCAGGTCGCCCTCCTGGCGGGCGGCATCGATGAGGCGCGCGATCTCGACGCGCTTGACCTCGACGCGCTCCTTGAGCTCGTTTGCGAGCAGGTCGTACTGGGCCTGCGTGAGCCACTGTGTGTCAGCCATGGTTCCTCCAATGACGTGTCAGTAATCGAGCGCCGACACACGGGTGCCGGCGCGCATGGTGTCGAGTGTAGCAACATTGCGCCAGGCCACGGGCGCAGATAGCCCGGGCGGCGCGTCAGGAATTCAGGACTGCCAGGTAGACGGCGACGCAGTGGCAGGCCCACGCGGCGACGGTGAAGGCGTGGAAGATTTCGTGGAAGCCGAACCAGGTGGGGGAGGGGTCGGGCTTCTTCATGCCGTAGACGACCGCTCCCAGCGTGTACAGGACGCCTCCGGCGACGATCAGCCACACGACGATGGGTCCGCCGCCCGCCCACAGCTGCGGCAGGTACCAGACCGCGACCCAGCCGAGCGCGACGTAGACGAGGGTGGTCAGCCAGCGCGGGGCAGTGGGCCAGAAGAGGTTGAGGAGGATGCCGACGGCTGCTCCGCCCCAGACAACCGACAGGAGGACTGTCGCGTCGGATCGGTCCAGGAGCGCGATCGTGATCGGCGTGTAGGTGCCTGCGATGAGCAGGAAGATGTTGGAGTGATCCAGGCGCTTCCACATGATCTCCCAGCGCGGGGCCCAGTAGAAGCGGTGGTAGGCTGCGGAGACGCCGAAGAGGACGAGGGAGCACGCCAGGTAAACGGCGGATCCAATCTTCGTTGGAGTTGTGGGCGCTAGGCACACGAGGACGATGGAGGCGGCCAGAGACAGCGGGGCGGCGGCGAGGTGCAGCCACCCGCGCAGCTTGGGCTTGATCTGCACGAGCTGGCCCGAGAACCACTCCTTGGGCGTGAGTGATGCGATCTTCATCCGTTCCCCCTGTTAACCTGTCAATATTTCTTACGATTCCGTAGGTTACTATGTCGTAACTTGTTGCGATAGGCGTCTTCTCGCACTTCGAGAGTGCTTGTGTTTCCCTGTGACCCACGGCGCGATACCCTTAATGACATAAGAGTACGCCGCGCCGCAGGGTGCGACAGTAGGGAGGGACATCATGGCCCAGTGGAACATGCTCTACGACATGTACGAGCGTCGCCTCAAAGCCGAGCTGTCTGACGCCGCCGTTCCCGCACACATTGGTGTCATCCTGGACGGTAACCGCCGCTGGGCGAAGTCGCTGGGCGCGACCGCCTCGCAGGGACACCGCGCTGGCGCAGGAAAGATCAGCGAGTTCCTCCAGTGGTCCGACGACGCGGGTGTGTCGATCGTGACGCTGTGGCTCCTCTCCACCGACAATCTCTCGCGTGATGCAAGCGAACTGGGTGAGCTGCTGCGCATCATCTGCGAGGCCGTCTCCCTCCTGGCGGATCAGGGACGCTGGAAGCTGGCCGTCGTCGGCGACCTGTCCCTGCTGCCCGAGAAGGTGGCCGAGGACCTGCGTGCGTCCGTCGCGCGCACCGCCGACGTGCAGGGAATGACCGTCAATATCGCGGTCGGCTACGGCGGCCGACACGAGATCACCGAGGCCGTGCGCTCCATGATGCGCGAGGCGTCGGCCCAGGGGCGCACCCTCGACGAGCTCGCCGACTCCTTCACCGACGCGGATATCACCGCGCACCTGTACACGAAGGACCAGCCCGACCCCGACCTCGTCATCCGAACGTCGGGCGAGCAGCGCCTGTCGGGCTTCATGCTGTGGCAGTCCGTGCACTCGGAGTACTACTTCTGCGAGGTCTACTGGCCTGACTTCCGCCGCGTCGACTTCCTGCGAGCCCTGCGCTCCTACGCGCAGCGCGAGCGCCGCATGGGCAAGTAACCGCGCGCCAATCGTGTCGAGCGTTCGATGAACGAGGCCGGACCCCGATGTGGGGACCGGCCTCGTCACGTGTGTGGTGTGCTCAGGACAGCTCGTGCGCCCAGGGCGGGTTCGCGCCCTTGCGCGAGACGGTCACGTCGGAGACGGCGCTGGCGCGGTCGATGATGGCGCGGACCTGCTCCTCGGGGAGGCGGCGCAGGGCCTCACGTGCGTTGGCGCCGCGCAGGCCCATGCCCCACATGGCGTCGATCATGCCGCCCATGAAGGAGTCGCCCGCGCCAACCGTGTCGACGACCTTGACGTCGCTCGGGGTCTTCGTGAAGCGCACGCCCGAGGCGGTTGCGACGTCGCTGCCGTGCTTGCCGCGCGTGACGACCACGAGGGAGGGGCCCAAGCTGAGCCAACGATCCACGACCTTGTCGATCGGCGCGCCGCCCGTCAGCCACTCGATGTCCTCGTCTGAGACCTTGACGACGTCCGCCAGGGCAATAAAACGCTCGAGGGAGACGAGTGCAACCGCGGGTTCGCCCATGATCGAGGGGCGCGCGTTCGGGTCGAAGAAGACGAGCGCGCGTGCGCGACCCCGCGCCAGTGCGTCGAGGACGGCGGAGGCGCCGGGCTCAATGATCGCGGAGATAGACCCGGCCTCGAGGATCTGCGCGGTCTCTGGAACCTCGATCGGGGCAGCCGGGGCCCACTCGAGATCGAAGGTGTAGGAGGCGGCGCCGTTTTCATCCAAGCGCGCCAGGGCCGTCGACGTGTGTGAGGCGCCGCGCGAAGCCGGGGTGATGTACACGCCCGAATCGTTCATGTGGAAGTCGATGAGGCGGCCGAGCGTATCCGCGCCGAACCAGGTCGCCAGCGCCACAGGCCGGCCGAGGCGCCCCAACGTCAGGGCGACGTTCGCGGGAGAGCCGCCGGGGATCTCGAAGGGCCATTCGGGCTGCTCGTACGTGATGACGATATCGATGAGCGCCTCGCCGATCGCGAGCACGTGGGGCTGAGATTGCACCGTCATGGCGTCTCCTCACCTGGGGGGCGTGGGCGAATCTATGGAAGGTAGATTAGCGCGCTTCGGGGGAGGGTGTGGAGGTGCGTCCAGAAAGACGCTCCTGGGCTCCATCCAGGATCTGGGAACAGCGGGCGGCCAAGGCCTCGCCGCGCTCCCACATCGTGAGAGTGTCCTCGAGTGGGGCCTGACCGCCCTCGAGGGTCTGGACGATGCGCACGAGTTCGTCGCGCGCCTCCTCGTAGCCGAGGGACTGGGGATCGGGGAGCTGGTCGTTCGTGGTCATATCTGTGTTCCTTTGAGTCTGGGGTTCGTGGGACGAGGCCGGGGTTGCCTCGCGGGATTACGCGTCCTGGGACGCTGCGTCCGCTGGGGGCGTCGGGTTCGTGGCACCCACGACCTGGGCGACCATGCGGCCGGAAGCGAGGATGCCTTCGATGAGGTCGCCCTTCTTGATCTGCGCCGAGGACGTGATGAGCGCGCCCGACGGGGTCTTCAGGAGCGCGTAGCCGCGGTCCAGCGTCGCCTGCGGTGACAGGGCGGTCAGCGTCGCGCGCGAACGCGTCAGCTGCTGGCGCTCCGAGGCGAGCCGGCGCTCGATCGCCGATCGCATTGCGGTGACCCGTTGCGCCAGAGCCGCGCGGTGCCCCTCAACGATGGCGTCGGGGCCCTGGAGCACCGGGCGCGACGCGATGAGCGTCAGGTTCGAGCGCTCCGTCGCCAGGCGTGCACCCAGCGCCCCGCGCATGCGGGTCAGCGCCTGGGAGATGCCATCGCGCTCGCGGGCACGGTCCGGGACGATGCGGCGAGCCGCATCCGTGGGGGTCGAGGCGCGGTAGTCGGCGACCAGGTCCAGCAGGGGAGAGTCGCCCTCGTGGCCGATCGCGGACACGATGGGCGTGCGGGCGTCCGCGACGGCACGCACGAGGCGTTCGTCGGAGAAGGGGAGGAGGTCTTCGACCGCGCCTCCGCCGCGCGCGATCACGATGACGTCGACGTCGTCCATGGCGTCCAGCTCGAGGAGGGCGCGGCCCACCTCGGGCACGCAGTGATCGCCCTGCACGGCGACCTCGCGGATCTCAAAGCGCGCGCTCGGCCAGCGATCCGACGCGTTGACGACCACGTCGTCCTTCGCCTTCGCATTGCGGCCGCAGATCAGGCCGATCGTGCGCGGCAGGAACGGCAGCGGCTTCTTGCGCCCGTCCGAGAACAGACCCTCGGCGGCCAGGCGGGCGCGCAGCGCCTCAATCTGGGCCAGCAGGTCGCCCACGCCCTGCAGGTGAATCTCCGCAGCCTGCAGGTTGAGGCGGCCCGAGCGCTCCCAGAACACCGGCTTCACGCGCGTCACCACGCGCGCGCCCTCGGTCAGTGGAGTGGAATCCATGACGCCCGCCCACGCGGTCACCGTCATCGACGTGTCCGTCTCAAGGTCGCGCAGCGTCAAAAAGTGCATCTTCGCGCCTGGGCGCACCTTGTACTCGACGACCTGGCCCTCCACCCACAGGGGGCTCATGCGGTCCACGTACACCTTGATGTTCTCCGTCAGCCTGCGCAGCGGCCACGGATTATCCCGCGTCGTATCAGCCGCCTTCGCGGCGGGCGGACGAGGCTGGGGCGAGCCGCCCGGAGGCGGCGCAGCAGGGGGAAGAGGCAATGTCACGCCACTCAGCATGCCACAGGAGCGCCCCCGCCGCGCTGCCGCGCCTCACACCTGTGGATGGCCCCGGCCTCGTCGATGATGGGCGTGTGGGATTGCCACGAGCGCGAGCACGCCCCGGGCCGTGGGCGCTAGGGTGGACGCATGAATGAAAACGTCGACCTGCGCGCCAGTGCCGAGTCCCCCCTGCCCTCCTCCCACGGCGAGGGCAACGGCCGCATCCTCTTGGCTGCCCCCCGCGGATACTGCGCCGGAGTGGACCGTGCCGTCGACGTCGTCGAAAAGGCTCTCGAGCTCTACGGCGCGCCCGTCTACGTGCGCAAGGAGATCGTCCACAACAAGTTCGTCGTCGAGTCGCTGACCAAGCGCGGCGCGATCTTCGTCCAGGAGACCGACGAGGTGCCCGAGGGCGCCCGCGTCGTCTTCTCCGCCCACGGCGTCTCCCCGGCCGTCCACGAGGCCGCCGCCACCCGCCACCTCGCCACGATCGACGCGACCTGCCCGCTCGTGACCAAGGTGCACCGCGAGGCCGTGCGCTTTGCGAAGGAAGACTACGACATCATCCTGGTGGGGCATCAGGGCCACGAGGAGGTCGAGGGTACCTTCGGCGAGGCCCCCGATCACATCCAGGTCGTCGGCACCCCCGACGAGGTCGATAACGTCGTCGTGCGCGACCCCTCGCGCGTCGTGTGGATCTCCCAGACCACGCTCTCCGTCGATGAGACCCGCGAGACGGTGGACCGCCTGCGCCAGCGCTTCCCCCAGCTCATCGACCCGCCGTCGGACGACATCTGCTACGCCACCCAGAACCGCCAGGGCGCCGTCAAACACATCGCGCCCCAGGTGGACGTCATGGTCGTCGTCGGCTCGGCGAACTCCTCGAACTCCGTGCGCCTCGTCGAGGTCGCGCTCGAGGCCGGGGCGGGCGCAGCCTACCGCGTCGACAAGGCCGACGAGCTCGACGAGGCCTGGTTCGAGGGCGCCCATACCGTGGGTCTCACCTCCGGCGCGTCCGTGCCCGAGATCCTCGTGCGCGAGGTCATCGAATGGCTGCAGGAGCGCGGATTCCCCACCGTCGAGGTGGCCCGCACCGAAACCGAATCGACGACCTTCGCGCTGCCCCGCGACCTGCGCGCCGACCTCAAGAAGGCCGGCATGGCGCCCGCGCGCCCCCACGCGCCCCGCGTCGCCGGGCCAAACCACACGAAGTAGGGCAACACCACCGGGCCTGCTCCGATAGGATGGGGGCGTGTCTCTTACTATCGGTATCGCTGGACTGCCCAACGTCGGCAAGTCCACCCTGTTCAACGCCCTGACCCGCGCGACCGTGCTCGCCGCGAACTATCCCTTCGCGACCATCGAGCCCAACGTCGGCGTCGTCCCCCTGCCTGACCCGCGCCTGAACAAGCTCGCGGAGATCTTCGGCTCCCAGCGCATCCTGCCCGCCACCGTGTCCTTCGTGGACATCGCTGGCATCGTGCGCGGCGCCTCCGAGGGTGAGGGCCTGGGCAACCAGTTCCTCGCCAACATCCGCGAGGCCGACGCGATCTGCCAGGTCACGCGCGCCTTCTCCGACCCCGACGTCGTGCACGTCGACGGCAAGGTGGACCCGGCCTCGGACATCGAGACCATCAAGACCGAGCTGATCCTCGCCGACATGCAGACGATTGAGAAGCAGATCCCGCGCCTCGAGAAGGAGGTGCGCGGCAAGAAGACCGAGCCGATCGTCCTCGAAACCGCCCGAGCGGCCCTCGAGCTCCTCGAGCGCGGCGAGCTGCTGTCCGGCCCCGAGGGCGCCAAGCTGGACCAGGACGCGCTGCGCTCCTTCCAGCTCATGACCTCCAAGCCGTTCATCTTCGTGTTCAACATGGACGCCGCCGAGATGGACAACGAGGAGATGAAGGACGAACTGCGCTCCCTCGTCGCGCCTGCCGAGGCCATCTTCCTGGACGCCCAGTTCGAGGCCGAGCTGGTCGAGCTCGACGACGAGGATGCCCGCGAAATGCTCGCCGAATCCGGCCAGGACGAGTCCGGCCTGGACAAGCTGGCCCGCGTCGGCTTCGACACCCTCGGCCTGCAGACCTACCTCACCGCCGGTGAGAAGGAAGCGCGCGCCTGGACGATCCACAAGGGCGACACCGCCCCCAAGGCCGCCGGCGTCATCCACACGGACTTCGAAAAGGGCTTCATCAAGGCCGAGGTCGTCTCCTACGACGACCTGGTCGAGGCCGGCTCCATGGCCGCCGCGAAGGCTGCCGGCAAGGTCCGCATGGAAGGCAAGGACTACGTCATGGAGGACGGCGACGTCGTGGAGTTCCGCTTCAACGTCTGAGTTTTCTTCTACGAGGCATTGGCCGGGTCGCGCTAGGGCGCGGCCCGGCTTTGCTGTTCTGGTGTGTTTGGGGCGGGAAGAGAAGTGTCCAGTCATCGCCCTCAGATGTGCCTGTTTGACAACAATGATGGCATCCCTGTAAACCCTTCATGAATGGCCTGACACTGTGCCCCGGTTTCGGTAGCCTGCGGCGCGTGCCGTCTAACGGGATCGATGGCGACCTCGTCGGGTTTGGAATAGATGTCAAGGAGGACAGTAGATGGACGTGGGGTCGGTTGCGGACTGGGTGGGAGCCGTCGGCGGCCTCCTAGCAGTTTTTGCTGCGGTCGTTTCGTGGCAGACGAGTGAGAAAGTCGTGAAGCTCGAAGAGAAGCGTGACAGGGAGCGTGAGTCTGCGGCGGAGCGTCGACAGGCTGAGCATGTGACAGTTGTCGGCGTTCAATGTCCTGATGCTCCACAGGAGGAACGGTACGCGATCTTGGTGGTGAATGGTTCGGATGCGCCCATTTACGACATTCGCGTGGAGAGTCAGAAAGCCGATAAGAGCTGCGAGAACCCACCGTTAGACCTGGCCGTACTTCCGCCGGGGAAGTTTGTCATCCCTGCTCACCCCACGTATAACTGGGGCTCGGTCATTGACCAGGACGTTGCTCACATGAAACTGAATATGATGACAAAGGGAAAAGCGGGAGAAATGATCACCCGCGTGTCATTCGTCGATGCCGCGTCGCGGAAATGGGAGCTCGTGCGCGGGCGCGAACTGCACAGCGTAGGCTCTGGCCGAGGTGAGGGGCAGTAAGCTGTTGTTAGGGCCGCTCGTGTCTCGGACGCGCCTCGCGGATCTCTTCTCCGAACTTCGCCCCGGCCTCGTGAATATGGTCGCATGGTGTACATAAACGTGGGGCAAGGCATCATCCGCCCTGCCCCACGTCTCATGCGCCTGTTCCCGTCCCTGTGATTGCTGGCGACTGCTGGCCTGTGACGGCCTTCGATGTTGATGTCGAACTCACCGAGCGTGCTAGCCGTACGAGGACGTCGAGCTGCTTGGGAGGTGTCCCAAGAGACGTGGCCACGTCCTCGCTCAGCTGCTTGCGCACTTCGGTGATAGTCCATTCGACCTCGCAGTCCGGCGCTACACTCGCATCTGCCTGAACCCAGAGCTTGGTCGGCGAACCGGTGGCGAAGACGGTGCATCCTTCGATCCCTGGAACACCCTGTGCCCGCTCGGAGAGTGCCTGCGACAGAACATCGGGGGAGAGAGTAGCCAGCAGCGTATCGTCGGAGCCGCTGATCCTGAGCGGAGAATTCGCAGGCCTGCGCGGCACCTGCATGAGAAGCAGGAACAAGCCGACCACGAAGGTGATGACAGACGTCAGAACGCCGAGCGGTAGAAGCCAGTGGGCCCGGGGTGAGAGTAATGCTCCGATCTCGTCCTGCGCCGCTGCAAGGTAAGCAGCGATGCTGGGTACCGAGTAGTGGCCGGCGTCAAGGCCGGAGGCAAGGAACCAGGCGGCTGCGCAGACGATCAACAAGCCGAAGAAGGCCAGGAAAACTCTGTTAAGAGCGGCAGAAACTGAACGCATAAGTGGCTCTCTTTCAGCTCACGCGCTTGGCGCGGACGCGACCGTGAGTGATGCCCACTGGCTGGAAAATTTCCAGCGCCTCGTTGGTCTTCTTGGACGCTGCTTCGCGCACTGCGTCTAAATCATCCGCGTCGCTGAAGACGACCACGTCGACTCGCGACCTGCGCACGGTGGCGGAAGCGGATCGAATTGCGGCGATCTGTTCGACCTGTCTCTTCACGAGGGTTGCCAGGTCGGAGCGACGAAGCGCCGTCTGCCCGGGGATATCGTCGGGAAGAAAAGCGACGTGCTTGGGGCGGCCAGGCCACAGTGCTGCGATCAGGAGGAAGAGACCAAAGGCGGCGGCGACTCCGGCTGCGACAAGCACGGCGATGGAACCGAGGGATGCCGCGCCAACCGCGTCAAGCGTGGTTACGGCGCGCTGTGGCCAGGCCCCCGTGAGGAAGCGGTACGCCGTCAGCCACGTGCCGAGGCCTCCCACAATGAGGAGCAGCAACGCCAACAGGGTGGCAGGTGCGCTCCGGGTCGGGCGATAAACGATTGCCGGTACGGGTGTTCTCATCTCAGGGGCTTCCTGACGCGATTGCTCGGGTTGAGCCAGGATATGTCGATGGTTATCTTGCCAACGTTCATCCCGCACAGCTTCTCAACGCGACCGCTCACGTGCGCACGCAGGTCCTCGAGAGTGGAGGACAAGGGGGTGGGGAAGACGAGGCCGAGGTCCAGATGGAGGATCGCGCGCTGCCCATAGAGTTGGCACGTAGCCTCGGGACGAGACCCGAAGTTTCGATGGGAGCCAATCCCGAGAACTCCGCCTGCGTTCGAGCCTACGGCGGCAAACTCAAACGCTGCTTGAGCGGCGATTTGGGCAACTACAGTGGCCGGGATAGTCGTGGTGCCGCGCTGCGTCAAGGAGGAACCCTTCTCGTGCGACGGCCTCGACTGCGTGACTGCGGAGTCAGACGCGGTCACGCTCGTCACCTCTTTCGCCAATCGAGGATACGTTGGACATCGACCCGGCCCTCCAGATAGAGGCCCACTGCCCATCCGACGACACCGCACAGGGCGACGAGGATGAAGTTAGCGAAGGAACCGAACGCGAGAACGGCTCCCATGAACAGGCCCACGAGGAGGGCCAGGTGCGTTGTCTTCATGAGAATTCCTCAGATCCAGGCGTCGACGTCGGCTACTTCAGATCGGTTGAGGTGGAGGTGGTTGCTTCCTCCTCGGGCAGGTGGACGTCGGTGACGTCGATATTGACCTCGACGACCTCCAGGCCGGTGGTGCCCTCGATCTGGTCGATGATGTTGCTGCGAATGTCGTTGCAGACGTTGATGATGGAGTAGCCGTACTCGACGACGACGGTGACGTCAATGGCGGCCTGGGTGTCGCCCTTGTGCACGGTGATGCCGCCGGTGACGTTGGTCTGGGTGGTGGGGATGCGGTCGGTCACGGCGCTGAAGGCTCGGCGCACAGCGTTGCCCATGCCGTGCACGCCGGGCACCTGACGCGCGGCCATGCCGGCGATCTTAGCGACGACGTTTTCCTCGATGGTGGTCGTTCCGTGGTCGGTCTGGAGGGGACCCTCGGGGGTCTTGTCCTGGTCGACGTTCTCGTTGTTGTCACTCATGTGAGCCTCTTTCGTTAAATCGAATGTGGGAGCCGTGCAGTGATGCGCGGCTAAGCAACGAATCAGTGAAGTGCCGTCGTAGGCACCGCGCCGGGTGTGCCCCAGCGGTCGCCCTGCATTGCTTCCCGAGACCATTCTTGCGCTAGGTGATGGGTGCAGTCGGTTGAAAGTGCTTTGAAACCTCTATTAATGGGATACATCACTGAGGTTTGACACATGGTGATATCAGGTGACGGGAGTGTCCGTGGTGACGAGGCCGTGGTCGGGTCGTGCGAGAACGTGGCCCGGCTTTTCTGTTGTGAGCAATGCATGAGCGTGGACGGGTTCTGGTCGGTACAACGCCTGATTGTGAAGATCGGCTCTATCCTGGTGCTGGAGGGTTCTATGCGATTGGTAATTGACGTTGACGACGAGTCGCTTACGTGCGCTGCTGCCCTCACTGGAATGGATGACCATGTAGCGCTGATTCAGCGCGCTCTCGAGCTTCTGGTACGCATTGAAAGCGGGCGGCAGCTGTGTGCTCTTGGTGGAAGTGACCGAGATGCTGTGCCTGCTCCACGGCAGCGTGTGTGATGCTTGTGGGCATGAGCCTGGCGGGATTCCTGAGACCTGCGCTTGGGGGCGTATAGGCTTGCTGTAGGAACGGGAGGGAACCGATGTCTGTTGTAAAAATTGCTCCGATTCACCCGGGCGAAGTCCTCATGGAAGACTTCATCGAGAGCTTTGGAATTACGCAGCACAAGCTCGCCGTCGCTATCGGCGTTCCGCCCCGTCGTATCAATGAAATCGTCCATGGGAAGAAGGGAATCACGGCGGACACTGCAATGCGTCTGTCCCGCTACTTCGGTACGACCCCGGGATTCTGGATGAACCTGCAGATGCGATACGAGCTTGATCGCGCCGAAGACGCGCTGGGAGATACGTTGAGTGGAATCGTTCCCCTTGCGACGGTGGAAGTCGCCTGAATTAACTCAGTCTGACGAGGCAATAGCCGGGTCGCGCGAGAACGTGGCCCGGCTTTGCTGTTCTGGTGTGTGTTGTGCGTGCCCCGAGAGGTGGGTGTTCAACAACCTACCGCCGGTCTGATAACTCACCTATCCTGGACGTAAAACTCGAGGGGGAGTGACATGGAGTCTGTCGATCCGAGGATGATGCACGTGCTGATCAAGTGGGGTGATCACGGCAGATGGAAGGACTGCTCTAAGCAAATCGTGAGCTGCTGCTTCGATGGCAGTATATACTCCTTTGACTACGATGACGGCCGACATGAAGAGCTGTTTGCAGACCAGGTTCAGATCTATGATCAAGTGTCGAAGGGGCAGGACGTCAAGCATGATGCGGTTTATGTCAATGGAGATCTATGGCCGCGCGTTGAGACGCTGTGGGAAGTGAGGAAGCGCGATAATCCGCAGTCTTTCCGTTACACATTAGGTGCGCGTTTAGTGTCGGGCGAGTTCCGTTTCTATCATCGCAGCGACAGAGATGTGTGTGTTGTTCCTGAGGATCCAGAAGCGATGAGATCCAGATTGATCATGGAGTACGTCCATGACGAAGTGTGTGATCAGGCTCGTCGTATCGGCGCGACTCGGCAGAGCAGTGGGCGCAAGACCTGGTGGACGACGGAGGAAAATGTCGAGCCGGACGCGCTTCTCGCGAGTCAGTGGGAGGAGCTGCCGAAGGCCCCCAGAGGTTCAGTACTCGAAGCCTATTTGCTAGGAACGAATAGTGTGCAGACCGGTGCGAGCGACCGGATCGTCATGCCCTTCTACTCCAACATCGATCAACGAAACGCGATTCGCGCCGCACTAGAGAATCAGATATCCGTGATTGACGGTCCGCCCGGTACGGGTAAGACACAGACGATCCTGAATCTCATCGCCACGCTGGTCGCGCAGGGTAAGACGATTGGCATCGTAGCGGGTGCAAACTCGGCTGTACAGAACGTCGTCGACAAGCTGATGGAAGAGGGATACGACTTCCTGGTTGCCACCCTCGGCAGCTCAGATCGGGTCACTAAGTTCTGTGCATCCCAAACTGTTAAGGATAAGAACCGGGCTGAGTGGCAACAAGCGGCAGAACAGGGGCTCAAGGAAACGCCTGAGGTGATGACATCAGAGGCTCTGCGCGCCGAAGAAGAACACCTCGTATCCCTGTGGCAAGATTCGCGTGAGATCCCGAAGATTCGCTCACTCCTGACGGATACCCAGCGCGAGCACTCCGTGCTTGAGGAAAAGGTCCGGGAGAGTGGGCGTACAATCCCCGACATATCGCACCTGTCCATCGTGGACAAGGATTCTGAGATTCTCGCTGACCTCCTCGCTCTTGCGCGCTGTATTCCGAGCCCCGGGCGTGGCATCCGGGGACTCATTGAGAGAGTGTGCCGGTACTACAAATTCGGTCCCCTCAAAGGTCTCGACCTGGGGGACGCGGACGTCCAAACGGCGATCCATGCAGCCTTCTACTGTGCTCGTGAACGGGAACTCGTCGAGAGACTCGAGAGAGCGGAAGAGCACACGGCCAGCCGCGGCCTCGTCGAGGTGGCTGCGGAGTATCGGCAACATTCGCGAAACTGTTTCGATGCAGCTCTCCTGCGCCGGCTCGCCCATCTGGCTCCGATGTGCATCAAAGAAAAGGAATTGCTTAATCAGACCGATAAACTGCTGAGTGCTTTTCCTGTTATCGCTTCCACTTGCTTCTCGATCCGTAAAAATCTGCCTGCAGGCACCCTGCTTGACTGGATTATTATTGACGAATCCTCCCAGGTGCTGCTGCCCCAGGGGATGGCAGCGCTGAGCAAGGCTCGAAACGCTGTGATTGTTGGAGATGATAAGCAGCTCAGCCCGGTCTTCCGAGGGTGGGACGAGAGCAAACGGGAACCTCCTGAGGCTCGCTTCGACGTGCGGTCACTGTCCTTGCTTGACTCTGTGAAGATGATGCCGAAGTCGGCGCGGGTGCCGAACACGCTACTCAAGGAGCACTACCGTTGTCACCCGGCCATCATCGAGTTCTGTAACCGCACCTACTACGATGGTCAGCTCATCCCGATGCGTGACCCCGGAACGGACGCCCCCGATCCGCTTAGGGTTGTCTACGCTGCGCCTGGCAACCATGCGCGCCATCCGCTCCATGGGCGTGGGCGCTTTTCGCAGCGAGAAATCGATATCATCGCTCAGCTTCAGGAGATGCAGGTGCTCCGTGAGGGGATCGGCGAGGGCACCAATATAGATCCGAAGTCCGGTGATTTCGTCCTGGGCGTCGTGACCCCATATCGGGCGCAGGCAATGCGAGCGACCAAACGTATCCAATCAGAGCTTGGCGATGGGGAACATGCTCGCTGGCTTGCGGAGACTGTGCACAAGTTCCAGGGACGAGGCGCGGGCACGGTCGTCCTGTCGACCGTCCTGAACGCGAATGACATGGAGGCTGCAAAGGCTTTCTACGACAATAACGCGTTGACGAATGTGGCCGTTTCGCGCGCGAAGGATCGCTTGATTGTCGTGACTACCAACGGCGGGGTGCGGCTTAGTCGCAATACGAGGCAACTGCTCGATTACATCGAGATGTACGATCCGCGCAGCCTCGTCCAGTCGAACATCGTGTCGATCTTCGATGTCCTGTATGGAGCCTATAGCGCATCGCTCGAGCGATACTCTCGCGTCAAGAATTCCAATCCGAAGTATTCTGCCGCGGAGAACGTCGCGGAACTGTGCCTGCAGGAGATCCTCGCGGAGGATAAATATTCGCACGTCGAGTATTGGAAGCAGGTTCCACTCAAGGATGCTCTGCCCCACGTGCGCGGATTGAGTGAGGAGCAGTACGACTTCGTGTTCTCAGATAGCTCGCTGGACTTCTTGATTCGTGTGAAGGGATCGAGGAGGGTCTTCCTCGCCATCGAGGTGGATGGTTGGGAATTCCATGGCATGAGCGAGGAGCAGCAGAGGCGCGACGCGCTCAAAGACTCGATTATGGATCTCTATGGGATCCACGTTTTGCGCCTGCCGACGATTGGGTCCGGGGAGGGCGAGCAGATTCGCGAGGCGTTGGATCGGCTCCTGTAGGGGACGGCCTAGGCAACCGGTGGGTGCGACCGACAACTGTCTTGGGGCTTAGCTGGTGAACGACCACAGGAATCGACGAGGCCGGGGCTGAGCATGCACATCCGTGCGGTTACGGGAATGCGGGTGGGAGGATTTGCGTGATGGTTGCGCGGCATTGTTGGTGTTTCGTGTCGGTTCTGCGCGTACCCTGATGGGGAAGGGCGTGCCTCCGATGGTGGGGGAGCGCCGGTAGTTCGTCACCGTGGAGGGCACACGCCATGGAGATCTCACCCCTGTCTGATCGATCTGTCGCCGAGGAAGAAGAGCAAGCCTTCTTTGCCTCGCCGTCGCGCAGCAAGAAGCGCTCCCTAGCAGCCACGCGCGCAGCGCTGCGCACATGGGCAATCGGTATCGGACTCGCCGTGCTGGTGGCTGTGGCATCTGTTGGTGCCTACAGGCTGGCCGCGGGCATTGACTGGTGGAACGAACACCCCAGCGCCGCCGCAACACCCACCGTGCACCCCGCGCCCATGCCGTCGGCCTCGAGCGAGGCCGCCATGTCTGGTGGCTACGCGATTGGCCCCGACGGAGTCCTCGTACGCCCCTCCGAGTTCGCGGCAGATACCTACGCCAAGCCGGAACTACCCGAGGCGGCCAAGGAAAACACTGAACGAGGTGCCGAGGCCGCGGCGGAGCACTACGTCGCTACTCTCAGCTATGCGTGGAACACGGGAGATACACAGACTTTGGCAGCTTTGTCTGCGGAGCAGGTTCCGTTTGCCGATGGGCATATCAACGCCATCAATTCGCTTTACTCAAACGGCTGGGCATATGGGAATACTGCAACCATTACGAGCATTGTGGAAGTCGAGCCCGTTACGGCAGAAATGGGTGCGCCGCCCAACACTATCGGCGTTCTATTCCACGTGACAACTATCAATGGAACGTCTTGTCAAGGGCAGCGGATCTTCGTCAGCGATAACGAATACACCGTGAGCCTTGCGCTCTTCATGACATGGCAGGGCGACCGCTGGCTTGTAACCGATGGGAACATTCCTCATGGCAACGATAAGTAGAACGCGGTGCTTGATCGGTTTGACCTTGGGGTCCCTGCTAATGCTTGGACAAGCATCTGCTTCGTTCGCTGATGGTATACCGACATCCTGTGATATTGAATCAGGCGCTCCATCTGGATTTTGTGCATCTTCTACACCTGGTGGAATAAAGGCCGGAGCCTGGCGTGAAGACCATGACCAGGATTCTTCTCAGCAAGGCGACAACAACTCGACTGTTGGCGATCAGCGGCCCCTCAAGACTGCTGAAGGGGCGTTTGATCCCGCTGCTGCCCCCTACAATGAGCCTGCGCGTTGCATGAACGTGTACGTCAACAAGGCCCCCAACAGTCCCACGGTCTCCGACGACAACACCGTCGACAACTGCCCGCTCCCATCAGACCCTGATGGAGGTTCTAATCAGAATCCGGGCCGGATCCCTACGACGCGCGACATCCTCTACATGGCAGCCACGACGATCCATGCCGACGGCGCTGGCCTGCACAAGCGGCCCGAGGGGGTGTCGTACACGAACAAGTTCATTCCCACGCTCGTCGCAGCCACCCATCCCACGCAGACCCACACTGTCACGCTGCTGGGCCACGACATCACCATCACTTTGACGGCCACGTCCTACACGTGGAGTTGGGGAGACGGAACACCGGACCTGACCACGACCTCGCCGGGAATGCCCTGGCAAGAAGGCATGGACCCCGACACCGACCCCGCCCTGATTCGCCACTACTACAAGGCGCCCAACGGGTGGAAGTCCTTCCTCGACGGACCATACCCCTCCGCCACGCGCACCATCACGCTCACCACCACCTGGGCAGGCACGGCCACCAACCCCTTCACGGGCGACACCGAGACCATCAACGGCCTGGTCACCACCACCGAAACGACCGGACCGTTCCCGCTCGGTCAACTCATCGTCAACAACACCGACACCTCAGAAGAAAAACAAGGCCACTAAAACGCCGAGCAGGTACGAATCTACGCCACCACCATGGCCACCGCGCCCGCGCACATGAGGGCGAGGCCGAGCAGGTAGCGCGGCGTGAAACGCTCGTGAAACACCGCGGCTGACACAGCGACGGTCACGAGGATCGACAGTTTATCGATGGGCACCACGACCGAGGCGGGCCCGTCCTTCAGCGCGTGATAGTACGCCAGCCACGACGCGCACGTCGCAGCGCCCGACGCGACGATAAACGCGAGCTCGCGGCTAGGAATCGACCGCACCTCGCCCAGGCGACCCTGCGTGCCCACGATCACCCACGCCATCGCCAGCACTACCAGCGTGCGCACCGCCGTCCCCAGCGTTGGATCAACCCCCGAAATGCCGACCTTCCCGAGGATCGACGTCAGCGCGGCAAACAGAGCGGACGCAAGCGCGAACGTCAGCCAGCTCCCGCACCCGCGCAGCGCTCGAGGAAGGCCCGATAACTCAGAGGGTTCCACCATCAGGAGTGTCCCCGCCGTGATCGCGACAATCCCGGCCGCGCCCCACACACTCACCGGCTCGCCCAGCAGGATGAGCGCGAGGATGATCGCCAGGACCGTCGACAGCTTGTCGATCGGTGCCACGCGGGACACGTCCCCTCGAGACAGTGCCGCGAAGTAGCACAGCCACGAGGCGCCCGTCGCCAACCCGGACAACACCAGGAACAGCGCAGAAGTCCCGTCGATAGACGCGGTGCCGGAAGCCGTTCCCGTCAGCGCGGCCATACCCCACGCCCCCGCGGCCACGACAACCGTGCGCAGCGCCGTCGCAACTGTCGAACTCGTCGATGCGACGCCCGCCTTCGCCAGGACGGCGGTCAGCCCTGCGAACAGGGCTGACAGGGTGGCGGCGAGGATCCACATGAGACCAGCGTAGGGCCGTTCCTGACGTTCTTGCATCCGAGCAAAATGACGGTGTGTCACGAGCGTCATCACGGAGGAAAACTAGGTTATAGTTGTCGCGTATCCAGGCCTCGTGGTGAGGCGACAACGGAGTGTAAAGGAACGAGATGAGCGACAACCTCGACGAGCTTGGAGCCAACGGGGAACTCGAAGAAGATGGTCGAGAATTCGCCTTCGACACGAGTGGTGAATCTGAGTCGACACACGAAACGGCAGAAGGCGTCGAAGACCTGAAAGAGAAGATCGCAGAACAGAATGTGGATGCCGAAAAATACGCGATCGAGTTCCTTAAGAAGGTCGTGCGCATCCGCGGCGTACGCATCACCCGCGATGAGTTCCTCCGTCAGGAGCTGCGCAAACTCCACATGAGTGACGATGCGATCGCGAGTGCCGTTGACTCGAACCCTGTGCTCGCTGGCGTCTCCCTGACTGATCTCGACAAGCTCGCGGATAGCATCATCTCCTTCGAGACGAACAAGTCCGCGGCTATGTCCTTCGCGGCTGGTATCCCCGGCGGCCTCCTGATGGTGGGCACGATCCCAGCCGATTTGATGCAGTACTACGTGCATGCGTTGAGAATCATGCAGAAGCTCGCCTACCTCTACGGGTGGAGGGATCTTCTCAGCGATATGGATGAGGTCGACGACGAGACGATTGGTCTCCTCGCTCTGTTCTTTGGAGTCATGCTCGGAGTGGGCGGCGCGGCCCAGTCACTGACGACGTTTGCGCGTTCGGTTGCCATGCCTGCATTCCAGAAGCAGTTTGCAAAGCAGGCTCTCACGAAGACCTCGTGGTATCCGGTCATGAAACAAACCCTGAAGTACATCGGGATCAAGGTAACCAAGGATGGGGTCGCTTCGGGTGCCTCCAAGGTTATCCCCCTGGTCGGTGGCTTCCTGTCAGGGGGCATGACCTTCGTGTCGCTCCAGTCCCAGTCCCACCGCCTCAAGAAACACCTGCGTGAGCTGCCGGCTCCCGGAGTGGACGCCGAAGTCTGGAAGCAGGCTGTCAGCGACGCGACTCCCGACGACGAGGAGCCGGGCGTGCTGGACAACGCCCAGCAAGTGCTCGAGAGCACGACCAAGGCCGTCACGAGTGGCGCAAAGACTGCGGCTACCGGCATTGCCGATGGTGCGATGACCGCGGCCTCCGGCATTGCGGATGGTGTCAAGGGCCTCTTCGGCCGGCGCAAGTAACGATCGTCGGTCACGAGGCCGGAGCGCGGTGTGCGTGGCAGCAGAAACAGCCCCGGCCTCGTCAATCCCGGGCTGAGGGGAGCGGGAACCCGCTAAAGTTGGGGCCACCCGCGCGCTGTCAGCGCGTCGTCCGACAAGGAGGAAGTCGGTGCCCGACACGACGAACGTCCGCGCCCACAGCGGCCAGCCGACCAGAGTCGCTGCGGGGCAGCAACCCGAGGTGGAACAGCGAGCGCTCGACTTCCTGGCGAAGGTTGTGCGTGTGCCCGGCGTGCGCGTCAACCGTGATGAGTTCCTGCGCCAGGAGCTGCGCAAACTCCACATGAGTGACGATGCGATTGCGCGAGCCCTCAGCTCAAACCCCATGATGGCGGGTGTGAGTCTGGCCCAGATCGACAGGCTTGCGGAGGAGGCAATCTCCTACGAGACGAACAAGTCGGCGGCCATCTCCTTCGTCGCGGGTATCCCCGGTGGGTTTGCGATGCTCGGGACGATCCCCGCGGACCTGATGCAGTATTACGTGCACGCGCTGAGGATCATGCAAAAGCTCGCCTACCTGTACGGTTGGGGCGAGCTCCTCCCGGACGGCACAGACGCTGACGATGATACGCTCGGCGTGCTCGCTGTGTTTTTCGGCGTCATGCTGGGGGTTGGGGGCGCCGCCCAGTCCCTGACGGCTTTCGCGCGCGTGGCCGCCAAGACCGCCTACCAGAACCACGCGACCAAACGCGCCCTCATGAGCATCACCTGGTACCCGGTCGTCAAACACAGCCTGCGTCTCATTGGCATCAACATCACGAAGAGCACCGCCGCCAAGGGATTCTCGAAGATCGTCCCCGTCATCGGCGGATTCGTCTCGAGCGGCCTGACTTTCATGGCGCTCCAGTCCCAATCCGCGCTCCTCAAAGAACACCTGCGCGAGATCCCGCCTCCCGGCGTCAGCGTCGAGGAGTGGGATCAGCTTCGCCTGGGCACGTCCACAAATGGGCGGACACCTGAGACGGCGACGACAATCAAGAAGGGCCTGCGCGGCAAAGCGAAGGTCGTGATGGTCGGTGCCAAGAGCGCGGCCTCCGGCATTGCTGACGGCGCGTCGAGCGTCGCCTCCAGCCTATCCGGCGTCAAGGGGCGTCTGGGGCGCCGCAAGTAACGACATCACCGACGAGGCCCGGGCCGGGGCTGCGCTCAACCGTGGCGCTCAGCCCGGGCCTCGTTACCGTGTATACCCCGCCACTGTTTGCCCTCCTCGCGCGCCTGTGGGTGGGGAAACCTGCCACGATAAGCGGGTGAATGAGACGACTGACCCGGCCCTGGCCTCGTCCATGACGGAGGCGGGACCCCTGATCCTGCAGGCCTTCGCCTGGGACATGGCCCCGGACGCCAGCCACTGGCGCTACCTCGCCGCCCGCGCCCAGGAGATCGCTGACTTGGGTGTCACCATTATCTGGCTGCCGCCCGCCTACAAGGGCCACGAGGGCATCAATGACGTCGGCTACGGCGTCTACGACCTGTACGACCTGGGCGAGTTCGACCAGAGGGGCTCCGTGCCCACGAAGTACGGGACGAAGGACGAGTACCTGGCAGCCATCGAGGCTCTGCACGCGGCGGGCATCGCCGTGTGTGCCGACATCGTCCTCAACCACCGCATGGGCGCCGACGCGTCCGAGACCGTGCGAGCCACCCCGATCAACCCCCAGAACCGCCATGAGGCCATCGGGGAGCCCGAGACGATCGAGGCGTGGACACGCTTCACGTTCCCGGGGCGCGCGGGCGTCTACTCGGACTTCACGTGGGACTGGACGTGCTTCCACGGCATCGACTGGGATGAAGCGACGAAACGCAACGGCCTGTGGCTCTTCGAAGGCAAGCAGTGGAACGAGTCCGTCGATACCGAGTTCGGCAACTTCGACTACCTGATGGGCTGCGACGTGCACGTCACCGAGCCCCGCGTCAGCGAGGAGCTGGACCGCTGGGGCAAGTGGTACGTCGAGACGACCGGCGTGGACGGGCTGCGCCTGGACGCCGTCAAGCACGTGGGATCGGACTTCTACGCCCGCTGGCTGAACGACCTGCGCGCCTCGACGGGCCGCCCCCTGCCCGCCGTCGGCGAGTACTGGAGCGGCGACGTGCGCGAGCTCGAGGGCTACCTTGAGCGGGTCCCCAACGTCATGCTCTTCGACGTCCCCCTGCACTACCACCTGCACGATGCGTCGGTGTCGGACGGCAACGTGGACCTCGCGCGCCTGTGGGAGAACACGCTGACGGCATCCCGCCCCGACAAGTCCGTCACCTTCGTCGAAAATCACGACACCCAGCCAGGCCAGTCCCTGGCATCCACGGTCGCCCCCTGGTTCAAGGCGGCCGCCTACGCCCTCATCCTCTTCAACGAGGCCGGGGTTCCCTGCGTGTTCTGGGGTGACCTCCTCGGTTCCCCCGAGTCCGACGATCTGCCTGCTGTGCGTGAGCTGCCGATCCTCATGTCGATTCGCGCCCGCGCGGCTGTCGGCCCGCAGCACAACGCTTTCGACAACCCTGACGTCGTGGGCTTTGCTCGCGAAGGCAAGGCCGAGATCCCCGGCTCCGGTTGCGCCGTCATCCTCTCCGACCGTATGGGCGCCGAGAAGACCCTCTACGTGGGCCATCGTCACGCGGGCCAGGAGTGGGAGTGTATCCTCGGAGGCCACCCGTCTGTGCGCGTCGCGGATGACGGGACACTTACGGGCGTTGTCAGCGACGGCGGCCTTAGCGTCTACGTGCCCCGCCGCAGCGAGTAGAACGCCGACCGTATAACGAACCCCGGCCTCGTCCGAAAAGACGAGGCCGGGGAACGTTTCTGTGCGAGCGTTACTCGCTCGCGCCACCCAGTGCGGGGATGCGCTCGATCTGCTCCTTGAAGAAGGCCTCGGACGCGGAGATGAAACGGTCAATGTTGATCGACACCTGCGCGTCAGTCATGCCGTAGCGAGACGAGACGAACTGCTCGGCGCACACGCGCTGCGTGCCGTCGTCCAGCGTCGCGACGTAGACCTTGGGCCACTTGGTGGCCGCGTTCCAGTCGTTGCACGCCTGGATGAGACGCGGGCGCAGCTCCATCGACACATCCTCGCGGATGCCGCCCCACATGCTCAGGTCCGCGCCGTCGTCGATCACGGAGAACACGTAGTAGCCGTTCGTGAAGCCTGTGCGCAGGCGATTGTCCTCGACCTCGTACCTGTAGTCGTTGCGCTCGAAGAAGTCGACAAGCGCACGCATGTCGAGGGGACGCACGACTGTGCGACGCTCGAGGGCGCGCTTGCACTCCTCGATGACCTGCGGAGCGTCCTCGTGGGTCGGATCCATCGCGAGGCACTGCTCCAGGTACGTCATGGCGCTTTCTTCCTCGTCCTGCCAGTAGAGGGCAGTGCCGATGCGGTAGTACCACTGCGGGTCCGCCATGCCCTCGGCCTCAACGCTGCGCAGCAGCTCCACCGCGTGCTTGATGTGTTCCTGGAAGGAATCCATGTAGGGCTGGGCGTAGTTGATGTAGGCGCGTGCCAGCAGGCTGGTCAGCTCGTAGTCCATCGCGGCCGGGGGCTGTCCCTCGATGAGCGCGATGATCTTCTGGTGTTCCTTCTCCTCATGGAGAAGAGCAATCTGGTTGATGAGCGACTCACGAGATTCCACGGAAGCTCCTTCGTATCGAGGCCGAATCTGACTACCAGGTCACAAGCATAACAGGGGACGCGGACGTGCCATAGCGCCGATCTCGGCCCTCACTGTGTAGTGTTGGTGAGTTAGCTCCAGCGAGAGAAACGGGGAGAGCATGTCTGACGATCTGCGCGCACGCATGAGCGAGTCCGATGCCGCCCAGTGGGATGAAATCCAGCGGTGGAAGGACACTCAGATGCGCCCGATGCGCCCCCGCGTCATCTCGCAGCGCGTCCGCTCGGCGGCCCTCGCACCCCTGGGTAAGGCGGTGTCTATCGCGCGCAAGGTGCCCGGCGGTGAGGCACTCACCCGAACCGTGTCCTCCGCTGCCCTCGGCCTCGTCGAGCTGGCAGCCTCCGCATCCGAGGCCTCGGTGCGCCGCAAGCGCATCCTCAAGGCCTACCGTTCCGCGGGCTTTGACGTGCGGTCCCTGCAGGACATCCGCTCGCTGTCGCTCGACGACGTCCTCGCCGTCAAGCCCCGCCTGGGCCTGGCCTATGCGACGACCGCGGCCGCCGAGGGAGCGGTCAGTGGCGTGTTCGCCTCGGGTGGATCCGTTGCTGCCGTGCTCGGCATGGGCGTGGCCTCCGCCCCGGGAGTGGGGGTCACGGCCTCGGCGATCGCCGTCGATATCACGACCTTCCTGGCCGCTGCGACGCGCCTCGTTGCACACACGGCCGCTTACTACGGCTACGACTCGGAGGACCCCACGGAGCGACTCTTCTCCACGATGGTGCTCTCGCAGGCGATCGACCCGACGGGCAGCGGCCACGATTTCGTCGTTGAAAAGCAGACGACGATGCTGGCCTTCAACAAGGTGATGCGTGACCTCGCCCGGCGCGGTTCGCTCGACGGCCTCGGCGGCAACGTGGTCGTGAGTGCGATGAACTCTCTCTTCAGCGCAATGGGCGTGCGTCTGGCGTCTCGCAAGCTCGCGCAGATCGTCCCTGTCGCGGGAGTCGTCGTGAGTGCCGGGCTCAATGCCGCCCTCATGCGCACCATCGGCGAGACCGCCGATCACCTGTATCGCGAGCGCTTCCTCGCCGAACGCTACGGTCGCGTGGGGTCCTCCGAGTCGTAGCCGTAGTAAGCGGCCGTGTGTGCAACGAGGCGCGTCGCAGCGGCCAGGAAGGTCGTGATATCGACGGCGATCGCCGAGGCCGAGAGTCGCCCGTAGGAGAGCGGCAATCCCGCTAGCTCTGTGGCGTGAGCCGCTTTATCTTGGTCGGGTAGGCTTGGGGTATGACAGATCAGCCGGAGGAAGAGAACAGTACACGCGACGATATTCGGCAGCGCATGACCGACGGCGATCGTGCTCAGTGGGATGCGATCCAGGAATGGAAGGCCGCTCAGGTCAGCCCTCATAGTCCTCGAGTCATCACTCAGCGCATCCGTTCGTATGTGCTCACCCCTTTGAAAACAGTGGTTGGCCTCGCGCGCAAAATCCCCGGTGTGGCTGCGATTGCGGGCTGGATCTCATCGGCTGTTTTGGGGCTCGTCGAGAAGGCGACATCAGCCGCCGAATCATCGGTCCGACGCGAACGAATTGTGAAGGCGTATCGCAGGGCCGGCAACGACGTGGAGTGTCTCGAGGACATCCGAAACCTGAACCTGACAGAGATCCAATTGGTCAGGCCCCACCTGAAGGTGGGATATGCCGTCGTTACCGCGACGGCAGGAGCGGTGAGTAGCATATTCGCCACGGGAGGGGCGGTTGCGGCTCTCCTTGGCCTGGGCATCGCTTCGGCACCCGGTATCGGCGTGATCATGGGGGCAATCGGCCTCGATATCGCGACGTTCTTGGCCTCCTCTGCGCGCCTCGTGTCGCATACGGCTGCGTACTACGGGTATGACACGAAGGATCCAGCGGAAAAGCTGTTCTCCGCGATGGTTTTATCCCAGGCGATCGCCCCGCGTAGCACGGTTGATGACCATGCCGTCGAGAAGGAGACCTCGATGCGCATGTTTAACAAGGTGGTGCGCAAGATGACCAAGCGCGGATCGATGGGGAGCGTCGGAAACAACGCGCTGACCGCATCCGTGAACTCCTTGTTCGCGGCCCTCGGAGCGCGCCTCGTCGGCATGAAGATGGCGCAGATCCTGCCGATTATCGGCATTGTCGTGGGTATGGTCCTCAACGCGTCCCTCATGCGGAACATCGGCATGACGGCGGACAATCTCTACCGAGAGCGCCTCCTGTTGGAGCGCTACGGGCAGGAGGAATCAGACGCGGAGGCTGAGGCTCCGTCCGACGGGACGGATGATCTGGACGATCTGGACGAGGAGCTCGCGCGCTACGTCGAGCTTGCTGAGGCCGAGAGTCGCCTGTAGGCGCACCCCGGCGCTCGCTTAGCTGCGCGAGTTCCAGTTCTGCCAGTCGTTCCAGTCATCCTCGTCCTGCGCGTCGACCGAAATCATCGGCGCGTGCGAGGACTCAATCGGCTCGTCGATCTCGGGTTCGGGCGAGACGGCGGCCTCGTTGCGCTTCTTGCGGCGCTTGCCCCAGCCCCACAGCCTGCGGCGCTTCTTGTCGCCTTCCTGCTCGCGTGGGGCTTCCTTCTTCTGCGAGATCTCCGCGTTCCAGTCCTCTTGGAAGGGGGCCGGAGCTGTCGGCGTCTGGAGGGGGGCGGGCATCTGCGGGGACGCGGGTGCCTGCGGCTGCTCGACGACCGAAGGCATGGCGGGCGCACTCTGCTCGAACGGAGCCGGCGTCATCGGGGGCGCGGACACCTGAGGGGCGGGCTCGGGCTGTTGTGCCGGCGTGGCCGGTTCGGGCGTCCCCCAGTCCGCGGGCCTTACTCGACGGACACGACGAATCTGTGCGGTCGGCATCTCCGCGTCATCAATAAACGACGTGGACGAGGCCGGGGCGGGTTCCACGACGGGTTCGGGCTCCACGATGGGTTCAGGCTCGATCACCGGTTCGGGCTCAGCCACCGTGATGGGCTCGGGTTCTACCACCACGATGGGTTCGGGTTCCACCACGGGTTCAGGCTCGATCACCGGTTCGGGCTCAGCCACCGTGATGGGCTCGGGTTCCACGATGGGTTCAGGCTCGATCACCGGTTCGGGCTCAGCCACCGCGATGGGTTCGGGTTCCACGATGGGTTCAGGCTCGATCACCGGTTCGGGTTCAACCACTGCGACGGGCTCAGGCTCCGCGACGGGCTCGGGCTTGACGACGGGCTCGGGCTCTACCACCACGATGGGTTCGGGCTCAACCATCGTGACCGGCTCGGGCTCAACCACCGCGATGGGCTCGGGTTCCACGACGGGCTCGGGTTCGACGACCGGTTCGGGCATCGGGATGGCGGCCTGACGCACCTTCGGGATCAACATCGTCTCGGGAGCGTCGACGGAGCTCATGGGAGGCGGCGGGACGGCCGGGACGGGAGGTTCGGGCACGGGAATCGGCCTCTGCTGTGCCGCAGGTGCTTCCTCGGGGGCCGGAATAGGCTGAGGAACATGCGCGTCGCGGACCGCCTGACGCTGCGAACGTCTGCTTGGGAACGCCGGCTGATCGGCAGCTGCTGGCTGGGCCTCCGAGGCCTGGTGCGAACGACGACGAAGCGAGGAATCAGAGGTGGACTCCGTGTGAGTCTCTCGCGAAGGTGCCGATGCTTCGGCCTGCGGTGCCGCCGCGACGGGCTGGGGTGCTTGCGTGGGTGTCGGAGTGACGGTTGAGGTATGCGCAACGGTAGGAGCCTGCGGGGAAACAGGGGGTACGACCGGGGCAGCGGCGCGCTGAGGAGCGCCAGCCATCGGCGCCCGGAAGGAGCCGCTGGGCACGCCAGCGGCAGGCATCGGCTGACCGGCCATCGGCTGGGCAGGGCGCTCGGGGAAGACCGCGGGCCTGTGGTCCCTGCGTGAGCGTCGCCTCTTGGGAGCCTCCGCACTCGCAGCTGTGGGAGCCACGGTGGGCTTCGGGTGCGACTTGTGCTCCCACGTGAAACCGGTGTCACGCGGCGTCGGCTGCGGAGGATTCAGCGAGGCCGTGGGACGTTCGGTGGCAGCCGGAGCGGAAGGACCAGCTGAAGAAGGAGCGGCCATGGGGGCGGTCGCAGTAGGTGCCGTGGGAGCGTAAGGAGCCACGTCCTCGTTCCCATGAGGAGGAGCAGGACGGCGTACGTGAGATGCCGGGGCAGCGCCCTGCGTGCCGGAAGCGGCTTTCTTTCCGCGCTTGGCCCGCACAACGTAGACGACAATGACGATGCCGATAACGAGAAGGATGAGGCCAACAATGAGGCCGATAAGAAGAGCGATCGGCGGATCTGCAGACTTGGTCGCGCCTTCGTCAGCCGTCGGTGCTGCGCTCGGGCTCGCCGAGGCCGAGCCGGGCATCGGGGTCGCGCCCCACGGATCCTTCAGCGCATTCGTCGTCGCCGCGGCGCTGCGGTCTCCGCCAGGGCTCAGATACCCTCGCACGGCGATCATCTGGGGCACGGGGTCGGTCCAGGAAATGACGGAGAACGTGCGGCCCTCGTACGTCGTTGCAGACGTGGAAGCGCCTGCGGTGGAGGACTTGACCTCGCCCTCGACGGTCAGCGATAGGGACGCAAGGGTCAGGTCCGGGTGGAACAGCTTGCGCGACTCGGTGAGTGTGCGCTCGGCGTGAGCGGTCATGACGAATTCGCCCGAGGAGTCGTCGAGGGAGAACTCGGATTCGTTCACCGCATCCGTGTACATGAGCTGCATGTGGCACACGGTCGCGTCGTCGCGCGTCACGAACTCGACGTGCTGGTCCGACGATTTGCCGGCGTAGGGCTGGCACGCCGACTCGCTCATCGTCCGTGACGGATCGATGATCGTCAGCGTGTCGACGAGCTGGCCATCCTTGGTCAGGACGAATGTCTCTGACAACGTCGGCGCGTCGGCGGCGTATGCCCCCGCCGGTAGCGTTGACACGATGAGCAGTGCCCCGAGCGTGGCGCACAGGGCGCGAAAGAGTCGCATGCAGTCCTCCTGATATGAACCACTCGATTATCGTCCGTTCGTGGATACAAAGCAACGAGGGGGAATATGCGCGGCATTACCTGACCGATCGTCAAGTGAAGGATCGTCCGGTGACAAAGAAAAACACACCTCGTTGACAAGGCTAGATCGGCGCCCATCCCGTAGGATGACAGGTGTCTACCTGCAGTTAGGTTTTCGATAGCACATTGCTCATACGTCCATGTTGATGAAGGGGGTGGCCCGTGAAGTGTCGACCTGCTACGCGCGATGATATTCCTGAAATGACGCGTATTATCACCGAGGGGTTCCTCGACTATCCGCTGCACATCATGCTCAAGCCCTACCTCTACCGGGCGGACCGTTACCCGCAATGTCTGGCCGCGATCAATCGGATGCTTGCTTCCTCCTATCAATGGGTGCGTCACGCGCTTGTCGTGGAGCATGAGGGGCGCGTTGTCGCAACGGCGCTCATGCATGATCGCAAGGTTGGTGTGGTGCGTAGCTTCGTCAGTGGAGGCTACGAGCTCTTCCGCTATGCCTCCCCGCGCCTCGTGGCTGATTTCCTCGATGTCACCGACCGATCTGATCAGATCGCCATTGATAATGGCGATTTCGACTGGTATCTCGAGGTGCTCTCCGTTGATGCGAGCATGCGCGGCCGCGGTGTGGGGCGCTGGCTGGTTTCCAAGGTCCTGCCGGATTATGTGGCAAAGCGCGGTGGGCGTGCCTACGGCTTCGTGACCTCGACGGAAAAGAATGCGCGTTTCTATCTCAATGGCGGCTGTGAGCTTCTCGACCGCGTCGATGTTCATATGCGTGAGGAGACCTGTCCGATCTGGGCTTTCCAGAGGCGCGCAGAGCTTCTCTAACGCGGGTGCGCAGTGGCGTTTTGTGCCGATTCTCGGCCCTGAGTGGCGATGAACGAGGCATTGCGTCTTTGCGCAGGTCGCAGCGCGTGATGCACGTCCCGCACTTCCGCTTGACTTCAAGGACTTGAGGTCTTTTAGGGTGAAGTCATGGTAGGGACTCGCTCCGGGCGCACGTACTCCATCAAGGAGGTAGCGGCGCTCGTTGGGCTGCCCGCGTCCACTCTGCGTTACTACGAGGATGTCAGCGTCATTCCCGCCATCGCGCGTGACCCCTCGAGCGGGCACCGTATCTATCAGGAAGACGACCTTGAGCTGTTGACGTGGGTGTCGTGTCTGTCGGCGTCCGGCATGTCGATTGCTGATATGCGCGAGTATGTTCGCTCGGGCCTTGGTGGCGAGCGTGATATTTCCGAGTTCATTACTTTGCTGGAGCAGCAGGACGAACGCTTGCGGGAAGAGGCGCAGATTCTCGAGCTGCGGCGTGAGTTCTTGCGAACGAAGGTTTCCTACTGGCGTGCGGTCAAGGGTGGGGACGTCCAGGAAGCTGAGCGCCTGGACGCTGCGGCACGTGCTCTCGCCGAGCGCCTGAAAGCCTGGTCGTAGCACCTTCATAGTCCTAGTGGGGCGGGTTCATGCCTGCTCCGAATCCTGCCCCGCTAGGGGGCACGGGGCCGCGCATTCGATGTGGGTGCGCGGCCCTTCACTATGGCCGCTGTGGGTTCCAGTAGGGGACTGTGCGTCGCAGGTGTGCCATCTCGTGCTCGACGAGAGGTGCCAGCTTCTCCCAGGAGAGGGAGTCCTCCCCGTGCCACGCTGCTTCTGCGACGACGAGGAGCCGGGGGAGGAGGTGGTAGAAGAGGAGGTCCGGGGTGGTGATGGTCGAGGACCACGCCACGGCCTCGACCCCTTTGAGTCGCTCCCCGTGCAACGCGTGGGTGAGGTGGTCGGACAGGGTGTGGGCCGGTTTGAGGGCGCTGTTGGCGCGCCCCGGGTGGCTGAGGGCGAGGACATCCGCGTCCGCCAGGACCCACGGCGCTCCGGAAGATTCGGCGGCCTGGCGTCCAGCGTCCCCGGGACGGTGGGCGAGGAGAATGGTTCCCGGAGGAGGTGTCGGATAGGCCCTCGTGAGGGTGTCCCAGGCGGCAGCGCGTCTGCCGTGAAAGTGGAGGGTGCGCAGTGCCCGGTCGACAAAAAGCCGCTCGATCACTGCGCCGGAGGTGAGTCCTGCGCGCATCAGGGAGGAATCGGACTCCCATGGCCCCCAGTCGGTCGATGCTCCCCCGATATGGATGGTCGGGGAGGGGAAGAGGGAACAGGCGTGATGGAATGCGGCTTCGACGAAGCTGAGAGAGGCGGCGCTGGGCCAGAGCGTCTGGTTGGTTCCGTGGGCAGCCTTACCGACGAGGGCGGGGTTTCCCAGGTGGGGATACGCGCGGATCGCGGCTCCGGCGTGGGAGGGGATGGAAATTTCGGGGACAATGCGGATATCGAGCGCCGCTGCAAAGTTGACGAGGTGGCGAATGTTGGCGTCCGAGTAGAAACCTTGGGTCGAGTGGGCCGGTGTGAGGCGCCATGAACCTTTCCTGCCGGGGGCGCAGTCGGTGTCGTACCAGTCGCTGGGCTGTCGGGGGATGTTGCCGCCGATTGCCGTCAGCATGGGGTATTCGGGCACGCGTATGCGCCACCCGGTGTTGTCGGTGAGGTGCCAGTGCAAGACGTTGAAGCGGTAGCGAGCCATGACGGTCAGGAGTAGTTCCATGGTTGGAACCGGCCAGAATGTGCGCGCGGAATCGATAAGGAGGCCGCGCCACGAGCACGTGGGTGGTCTGGTCGTGTCGTGGGGAAGGCTGGGGGGAGTGGTCGCCATGGTGGCTCCTTGGACTTGGCTACAAAAAGTGTAACAAGCGTCACTAATGTTGTGGAGTGTTTTCGTTCGTCAATCTGCGTAACTATTGAAAGTCTGCGACTCTCTCCCATCTGTCAGCTTTGCTGGACTGGTCTACAATGGTCATGCTGATGTGAATCTAGTCATGCTCAAAGAGGAGTGCTTCATGCTGTCGACCGACACCGTTTCCCTCAGTCCAAACCCCCTCGTGGCTGCCCTCGGAAAGCCGGCGAAGGAATTTACGAAAGCCGACATCATCGGCTATATCGAGGACAACGGCATCAGGATGCTCAACCTGCGCTATATCGGAGGGGATGGTCGCCTGAAGACGCTGAACTTCGCGATCCAGTCCAAGGCACACCTCGATCGTGTGCTGACGCTGGGGGAGCGCGTCGACGGTTCCTCGCTCTTCGCCTTCGTCGAGGCGACCTCCTCGGACCTGTACGTCGTGCCCCGCCTGGCCACGTCCTTCCTCAACCCCTTCTCGCACATTCCGACCCTGGATATCCTGTGCGGCTTCTACGACGTCGACGGCAAGCCCCTGGCCTCGGCACCGCAGGAGGTTTTGCGCAAGGCCCAGCGCGCCCTGAAGGAAGAGACGGGCTGCGAGCTGCAGGCCCTCGGCGAACTTGAGTACTACCTCTTCTCCGACGAGGAGGACCTGTTCCCCGTCGAACCGCAGCGCGGCTACCACGAATCGGGCCCTTTCTCGAAGTGGGAGAGCGTGCGCACGGAAACCCTGCTGCACCTGGTGTCCATGGGATGCGCGGTCAAGTACGCCCACTCGGAGGTCGGTAACTTCGTGTCCGACGGTCGCCAGATGGTCCAACAGGAGATCGAATTCCTGCCGGTGGACGCCCTGGATGCCGCCGACCAGATGGTGCTCGCCAAGTGGGTGCTGCGCGAAGTCGCCCACTCCTACGGCATTCACGTCTCTTTCTCGCCGAAGATCGCGGTCGGTCAGGCCGGGTCGGGCATGCACTTCCACACCCGCCTCGTTAAGGACGGTGTCAACCAGTTCTCGACCGGGTCGGGCCTGACAGAGACGGCCCTGAAGGTCATCGGCGGTTATCTGTCGCATGCAGCTTCCCTCACCGCCTTTGGCAACACGGTCCCCACCTCCTTCCTGCGCCTCGTGCCGCATCAGGAGGCGCCCACGGCGATTTGCTGGGGCGACCGTAACCGCTCCGTCCTCGTGCGCGTGCCCCTGGGATGGCAGAACATCGACGACTCGATGTTCCGTGATGCGAACCCCGCCGAGCCTGCCATTGACGAGCTGCCGAACGACTCTCAAACGGTCGAGCTGCGCAGCCCCGACGGTTCTGCGGCCGTTCACCTGCTGCTGGCCGGTATCGCTGTCGCGGCACGCATCGGCCTGACCGAACCTGGCATGGCCGACTATGCGCGCGAGCGAAAGGTCGATGGCGATGCCTCGCAGACCCCCAACCTCGATCAGCTGCCCGGCTCCTGCTTCGAGGCCGCTGGCAGGCTTCTCGCCCAGCGCGAGGACTACGAGGCGAAGGGAGTGTTCCCCGCGGGCCTCATCGATTCGTGGGCGTCTCACCTGGTCGCACTCGGCGACATGCACCTGCGCGACGACCTTGCCGACTCGCGTATTTCGGTGGAAGAACTCGTCGAACGCTACTTCCACATCGGCTAACGACGCGTGCCCCGGCCTCGCACAGGCCGGGGCACGTCGTTGTCGCAGACGAATAAGGTCACTCGGGCGGGGTGAAACGCTCCTCGTCCGAAGAAGGCTCGGAGCCGCTCGAGTCGGCCGCGCGGCGCGCGTAGGGGAGCGCGGAGGTCTTACGCGCATCCGCCTGAGCGCGGCGCGCATTCTTCAGCGAGGCGTCGCGATCGAACTGAGCGTCTGCTGCACGCCGTTGCGACGCGGCGCGACCCCGCACGAGTGCTCCGATGATCACCAGAGCCAATACCGACCCAGTCAGTGCGAGGACGGGCAACAGAGAGTGCCCGAGCGAGCTCCCTCCTCGTTGCGCAGAGGAAGACGTGCGGGCCGCGGTCGAAGAAGGGGAAGGTGACGGCGTCGGCGCGGAGGCATCCGGGGCAACCGAGCCCGACGCGCTCACGTTGCCCGTCACGCCGTGCCACACGACGGTGCTCGCGTCGTTCTTCGTGGACGACGAAGGGGTGGAAATCTCCCCGTCGTCAGAGGCTTCGATGACGGTCGATGCGTGAGCGATGAGGGTCACCGACTCGATCGAGGCCGATGCCTCGGGCGAGGAAAAACCCTCCAGCAGTCGGGCAGACGTCGACTCGAAATGGAAAACCCCGCCGTCATCGACCGAAACGACCTCGGCACCCGCGTCCTCGAGGTTCCAGGTGAAACGGCATCCCATGACCCCGCCCGCATCCACCAGCAGCGAAGAAGTCGCCTGCGCGGCCGTGCCCATCGACTGACACTGCTCACCGATCAGTGCGTGATCCGTCGACAGGGTTACCTGATGGGTCGCGCTCACGCCCGGCGTCATCTCGTAGACCTCGACGAGGCGAATCTGCGTCGGCTCGTCCGCATACGCTGCTGCGCCGCCCGCCGCCAGGGTGAGCGCCCCAGCGGTGCCGAGCAGCGCCCGCGCGAGCCTCATTCGGCCTCGTCCTCAGCGCGCAGCCGCGGCACAGACGTCTTCTCGGGGCGAATACCCACCTTGTCGGCGTAAAACGCGCGGATGACTTCCATGTCGGCGTGCACGTCACCCGTCAGCTGGTACGTCGGGCCCCAGCCGAACGTGCGGGTGTTGCGGTCGATGAAGCCCAGCTGGATCGGCACGCCCGCCTCCATCGCGATGCGATAGAAGCCGGACTTCCAGAAATCGCGCGGCGAGCGCGTGCCCTTCGGCGTGATGCACAGCGTGAACGTGTCCGCCTCGCGGATGCGCTGGGCAACCTGCTCGACCAGTCCATGAGCGGCGCTGCGTTCCACGGGAACCGCGCCGATCTTCTTGACGAACCAACCCAGCAGCGGAGCCTTGACGACGGAATCCTTCACCAGGAACGAGAACGAGCGCCCGGACTTCCACATGGAAATCGCCATGAATACACCGTCCCAGTTCGAGGTGTGCGGGGCGCCGATGACGATGACCTTGTCCGGCAGGGGCTGCGTGGACAGCTTCCAACGGGAAACGGACAGATACGCGGACGCGATCGCGGAAGTGAGAGCCATGAGGGCCTTTCTGGTCGTAGCTGGAGCCAATCCTACTCGTGGGCGGTTAGTCCAGCGTCTCCACGGCAAGGGTCTGCGTCATGATGTGGGGGTGCCCCGGCCACAGCGTCAGTGCCCGCTCGCGCACCGCCGCGGTTTCCACGCACACGAAGTTCTGCCACTCGCCCTCGCCGATGTCGCTCATCGTGGCCGCGCCCTGTGACCAGGGGTTCCACACGATCGTCGAGCCCGAGCCGTTCTTGTCCACGATGATGCGTCGGCCCAGCTTCGGGTCGATGACCTGGACCTGCTGGGTGGAGGTGTAGACGCGGTCGGTCGGCCCGATGAACGTGACGTCGCCGGTCTGGGTGGCGTAGCGCTCGCGGACCTTGTCGTAGTAGCGCTCGCCGTCCAGGCCCTCCACCGTCACGTCCTTAACGTCGCCGACGTGCAGGTAGGTGTGCAGGGCAGCCTCGATGGCGAAGGGGTGGTCGTCCGCGTTCGTGAGGGTCAGGGTCACGTTCAGCTCGGCCCCGGCGGTGATGTCCAGACGCGCGCAGAAGGAGTGTGGGTAGAGGGCGGAGGTTTCGCCCGTGTGGTGCAGCTCGAAGGAGAACGAGGCCGGGGCATCGTTCGCGGGCTGGGTGCTTCCCAGCAGCGTCCAGGGGCTCGTGCGGGCGAAACCGTGGGCACCCGCTCCTTGGCCAGGCCTCGTCGGGGAATCGGTGGGGCTGCCGAACCAGGGCAAGCACAGGGGGATGCCGCCACGGATCGCCTTCGTGCCGTCCAGCACCGCGCGGGAGGAAAGCCACAGGACATCCGAATGGCCCGTGGGACGCCACGACAGCAGGTGCGCGCCGAAGGGGGTGACAAGGGCCGAGGCCGTGGAAACGTCTGCGCTGAGCGTGGCGATGTCAGTCATACAAGCCAGTTAACGCCATTGCTTGTGAACGAGCAAATAGACCGGCCGATAGCCCCTCATATCTCCGCCACGTGTCCACGACGTGGTGGAATTCGCAACACGAGGATCGCATTGCCCCTTGTTTAGCCGATATTCTTGAGGACGTATGTGCGTGAAATCGGTTCGAACCGGTCGTGTTTGCGGCGTCTTCGCCCCCTCACACGCATAAATCTGTATCCACATTTGAGGAGTCCACATATGTCCACGCGTCCCGACCTGCGAAATGTCGCCATCGTCGCACACGTCGATCATGGCAAGACCACGCTGGTTGACGCAATGCTCTGGCAGTCCGGAGCATTCTCCGAGCGCGACACGGTTGAAAAGACCGGTGAGCGCGTCATGGACTCCGGCGACCTCGAGCGCGAGAAGGGCATCACCATTCTCGCCAAGAACACCGCCGTCCACTACACCGGCCCGGCCGCCCAGGCCCTGGGCCTCGAGGATGGCGTCATCATCAACGTCATCGACACCCCCGGCCACGCCGACTTCGGTGGCGAGGTCGAGCGAGGCCTGTCGATGGTCGACGGCGTTGTCCTCATGGTCGATGCCTCCGAGGGCCCGCTCCCGCAGACCCGCTTCGTGCTGCGTAAGGCCCTCCAGGCCCACCTGCCCGTCATCGTCGTCGTCAACAAGGTTGACCGCCCCGACTCGCGTATCGAGGAGGTCGTCTCCGAGACGACCGACCTGCTCCTGTCGCTGGGCGAGGACCTCATGAACGAGGGCATCGACATCGACGTGGACTCCCTCATGGACGTTCCCGTCGTCTACGCCTCCGCCAAGGCCGGCAAGTGCTCGCTGGAGAACCCCGGTGACGGCCAGCTGCCCACCGAGAACCTCGAGCCCCTGTTTGAGACCATCCTGAACCGTATCCCTGGCCCCACCTACGACGAGGACATGCCGCTGCAGGCCCACGTCACGAACCTCGACGCTTCGCCGTTCCTGGGCCGTCTCGCCCTGCTGCGCATCCACAACGGCACCCTGAAGAAGGGCGCTGACGTGGGCCTGGCGCGCCACGACGGCACCATCCAGCGCGTCCACATCTCCGAGCTGCTGGCCACCGAGGGCCTCGAGCGCGTGTCCACCGACTCCGCCGCCCCCGGTGACATCGTCGCCGTCGCCGGCATCGAGGACATCATGATCGGCGAGTCTCTCGTCGATCTCGAGGACCCGCGTCCCCTCCCGCTCATCACGGTGGACGACCCGGCCATCTCCATGACCATCGGCATCAATACCTCGCCCATGGCTGGCCGCGTCAAGGGCGCGAAGGTCACGGCCCGCCAGGTCAAGGACCGCCTCGACCGCGAGCTTATCGGCAACGTGTCCCTGAAGGTTCTGCCCACCGAGCGCCCTGACGCGTGGGAGGTCCAGGGCCGTGGCGAGCTCGCCCTGGCGATCCTGGTGGAGCAGATGCGCCGTGAGGGCTTCGAGCTCACCGTCGGCAAGCCGCAGGTCGTCACCAAGGAGATTGACGGTGTCCTCAGCGAGCCCATGGAGCGCATGACGATCGACATTCCCGAGGAGTACCTCGGCGCCGTCACGCAGCTCATGGCCGCCCGCAAGGGCCGCATGGAGACCATGGCGAACCACGGTTCGGGCTGGATCCGCCTGGAGTTCGTGGTCCCCGCCCGAGGCCTCATCGGCTTCCGTACGCGCTTCCTCACCGAAACGCGCGGCACCGGCATCGCCTCGTCCATCTCCGAGGGCTACGCCCCCTGGCAGGGCTCCATCGAGCAGCGCCTCACCGGCTCCCTCGTCGCCGACCGCGCAGGCCAGGCCACCCCGTATGCGATGACGAACCTGCAGGAGCGCGGCTCCTTCATCGTCGAGCCCTCCTCCGAGGTCTACGAGGGCCAGGTCGTGGGCGAAAACCCGCGTGGCGAGGACATGGACGTGAACATCTGCCGCGAGAAGAAGCAGACGAACACGCGTA